>CAMDAC010000013.1 GCA_945888325.1 Candidatus Sulfopaludibacter sp. SbA3 | reverse complement strand
GCCTTGTCATTCCCCTTCACGCCGCCGCCATACACGCCCTTGATCGAGCGGATCACAGCGCTGTGGCGGCCCTGGCTGCGCTCGACCGCTTCTGAAATCTCCCCCACCGTCGCCTTGGCGCGCGCCGCAGCCACGGCGAGTTCCAGCAGGTTGCCCTTGCCGCTCGCCGCCGCGTCCGCAATCGCGTTCAGCTTTACGGTCACCTCGGCCTGGTTGCGCTCCGCCTTCAGGCGCGCCAGCTTCTCCAGCTGCATCCGGCGCACGGCGGCATTGTCGACCTTCAGTACAGGGACGTCTTCGTCCTCATCCAGCAGGAACTTGTTGACGCCCACAACCGTCTGCATGCCAGAGTCGATGCGCGCCTGCGTGTTGGCGGCGGCCTCTTCGATGCGCAGTTTCGGAAGGCCCTCCTCGATGGCCTTCGCCATGCCGCCCATCGCCTCGACCTCGGCAATGTGTTTCAGCGCTTTTTCAGCAAGGTCATGCGTCAGGCGCTCGACATAATAACTGCCGCCGAACAGGTCGATGGACTGGCAGGCGCCGGCTTCCTGCTGCAGCAGGATCTGCGTGTTGCGGGCGATGCGCGCCGAGAAATCCGTGGGCAGGGCGAGGGCTTCGTCGAAGCTGTTGGTGTGCAGGCTCTGAGTCTGCCCGCCCGCCGCCGCGATAGCCTCGAGACAGGTGCGGATGACATTGTTGTACACGTCCTGCGCCGTCAGGCTCCAGCCGGAGGTCTGCGAATGCGTCCGCAGGCTGAGCGATTTGTCAGACTTCGGATTGAAGTTCTCCTTCACGAGCTTCGCCCAGATCAGGCGTGCGGCGCGCATCTTGGCGACTTCCATGAACGTGTTCATGCCGATGGCCCAGAAGAACGAGAGGCGCGGCGCAAACGCATCGACATCCAGTCCGGCGGCGACGCCCGCGCGGATGTATTCGATGCCGTCCGCCAGCGTATAGGCGAGCTCCAGATCCGCCGTCGCGCCAGCTTCCTGCATATGATAGCCGGAGATCGAGATCGAATTGTACTTCGGCATCTTCTGAGAGGTGTAGGCGAAGATGTCCGAAATGATCCGCATGCTGGGTTTCGGCGGATAGATATAGGTGTTGCGCACCATGAACTCTTTCAGAATATCATTCTGAATGGTTCCGGCCAGCTTCTCTGGCGGCACGCCCTGTTCCTCGGCCGCGGCGATATACAGCGCGAGGATGGGCAACACCGCGCCGTTCATCGTCATCGAGACGGACATCTGGTCCAGCGGAATGCCGGAAAAAAGCGTTCGCATGTCGTAGATCGAGTCGATCGCCACGCCCGCCATGCCGACATCGCCGGAGACGCGTACGTGATCGGAATCGTAGCCCCGGTGCGTGGCGAGATCGAAGGCAACCGACAGACCCTTCTGTCCCGCGGCCAGGTTGCGGCGGTAGAACGCGTTGGAATCCTCGGCCGTCGAAAAGCCCGCATACTGACGGATCGTCCAGGGCTGGTTCGTATACATGGTCGGGTAGGGGCCCCGGCCGAACGGTGCGAGACCCGGATAATCATCGACGAAATCAAGCCCCGCGCGGTCTGCTGCGGTGTAAGCGGTCTTCACCGCGATGCCTTCCGGCGTCTCCCAGGCCCTGCCGAGCGCCGGCTTGCCCGCCTTCACGCCAGGGGTCTCGAGCGCGAGTTTCGTGAAATCAGGAAACTTGGTCATTGGGCCACTCCGAGTTCGGCCTGCGCCAGTTTGAGCAGGTGTACCACATCCGCGCCCGTAAAGATGTTTGCGTCGATGCCTGCGCTCTCGTGCTTGCCTGCCAGCCAGACGCGCTGCGCCCCGGCCTTCTTCAACGCTTCCGCAGCGCCTGCCGCTTCGGCCTCGTACATCTTATCCGTACTGCACAGCACGGCGAGACGCGCACCGGACGCCCGGAATGCCGAGACCAGTTCCGCCACCGTCTTCGGCGGCACAGGCGGCTCCTTCGAGACGATCCCGCCCGCCGCAAAGAAGTTGCGCGCAAAGTCTGCCCGCGCCGTGAATTCCGCAAGGCTGCCCAATGTGGCCAGAAACACCGCAGGCGGACGTTCCGCGGTTGCGGCCGCATCGCGCAGATCCTCGAACGGCGCGGCGAGGCGGATCGGCTCCAGCGCCGTCGCGACAGCATCCGTTTCCTTTGGCGGCAGCGTCTTTACGAAATGCTTCAAGCCGGAATCCGAGACGGGCTTTGCGCTCACCGGCGCAACCTCGGCAACCGGCGCGCCGATTTCCTCCAGCAGAGGATATTCCGAAACGCCCGTCAGCGGAATCTTCCGCCTTGCGACGTCTTTCGCCCGCGCCTCGCGTACGGCGGCGACCCGCGCTTGAAACGCGCCTGCCATCAACGAAGCCCCCAAACCGCCTTCGCTCTCGATCTTCTGAAACTCCGCCCAGGCCGCTTTTGCCAGATCGTCCGCCAGCGTCTCTGTAAACCATGCCCCACCGGTCGCATCTGCAACGCGGCCAAGCTGGCTTTCTTCCATCGCAATTATCTGCGTATTGCGCGCAATCCGGCGGCCGAGTTCTTCCGGCAGGCCGAGCGCTTCATTGAACGCGCGCACCGTCAGAATGTCAGCGCCGCCAACCGCGCCTGCGAACGCTGCAGACGTATTGCGCAGCATGTTTGTCCACGGATCATACTTCGTCAGCATCCGCGCAGACGTGATGGCCTGCAGCTTCATCGGCGCTGCCGGCAGGCCCAGCGCCTCAAGGCAGCGCGCCCAGAGCCGCCGCGCTGCGCGCAGCTTCGCGATGCCGACGCCATAATTTGTATCGAGCGCCATGAGGAACAGCATGCCGCTCGAAGCGGTCTGCCTGTCCAGCGTGGCGCCGAGGCGCCGCAAGGTATCAATCGCCGAGGCGATCAGTGCCGCCAGTTCCTGGGCTTCCGATCCACCCGCCTCGTGCACGAGCGCGCCGTCCATCCGGAACAGGTTTGCTGCCGGGAACTTCGCGGACAGCGCTGCCGCCAGCGCGCCGGACTTCGCAATCGCTGCGTCCAGTCCGCCTTCGATACGTCCCGTTTTTGCGAGTGCGCCCAGCGGATTGATATTGAAGTCGAGCCGTAGCTTCTCCGCATTGCCTTGTCGCTCGGCCCATTGCCCCAGCAGCCCGGCGGTTCTCGTGCCCATGCCCCGGCCCGAATCGAGCGCGATGGGGGCAATTGACGCATCGACGCCTTTCAGTGCGGTGTTGAAATCCTCGACCGAGCAGAGCTGCACGCCGCTCAGGCCTTCACCGTCCACGCGCACTTCGATCGAAGACACCCCGCGCTCCAGGTCGCGCAGGATTTCGGTGTTCGTCTGCTCTGCAGACGGATGAGCGAAGGATTGGCGGATGTCCCAGGGCAGCCACTTGTCCGGCGCCGCCGTTTTCCCGCGCAGGAAGGGCGCCGCGCCAGGAACGCCCAGTGGATCGCCCGCGCCTGCAAAGTCGCTCTCCCGGTACAGCGCCTTGACGCCGATACCGTCCGCCGTCTTGCGGGTCAGCGTATCGGCGCCTTTGCCTTTCAAGGCCTTTTCGACTTCGCGCAGCCAGTCGGCTTCGGTGGCTTCGGGGAATGCGGAACTGAAGGGGAGGATGTCATCGGCCATGGCGCGGGATTTAGGGCAATCCGGTGGGCCTTGGGAACCATTTCCTTTGGGACACCGCGACACCACGCCCGGGCCTTGACCGACGGCGCCCGCTGTGCGATTGAGAATAATTCGCAAACTGGAGGCCAAGCCATGCGCCCGTCCCGCCAAGCCGATGCTTAAAGCCGCCGGATGCCCCCAGCCGGCGAGCCGGAAGCCTCCGGACTGCCGGGCATTTTCCGAACCTGTCCCGTGAACATGGCCGACCCTGCCGGCCCCGTTTCCTCCCCGATGCCGGCCAGCGGGCCACTGTGTGACTGGATCGATTCGCAGGCGAATGTGCTTGGTCTCTGGCTCGACCGCCTGATCGCGGACGGCGATCCGGGCGACCTGATCAGCATGGTTCATCGCCAGCAGGCCTGGCTGGAACTGCTCCGCGCCCGCATGGGCCGCGGCTGAAACCCATTTGCAGCGGGTCCGTTGTGGGTTCTCCGCCTGCGTGAATCAGGTGGCAAACGCAATTTGAACCATGTTTTACACTGTCGCTTCAGTGTTCTCCCTTAAGGGAACGCCTCAGCCTTGTGATACCTTGGCGCCTCTAGCCGGTATCCATCGCAAACCCACAGGTGACCCAAATGTCCGACACATCTTCGAATGCCTCGAAACGCGCCAAAGCCGCTGCAGACAAGGCGACTCAGGAGATGGAGGCTCGCCTCGAAGCGCTGCGCGCAGAGATGGAAGAGATCAAAGCTTCCCTCGGCAAGACAGCCGAGAAGAAGTTCGACGCGCTCGCCGACGTCTTCTCCGGTGATGCCGTTGAAGATGTCATGGACGAGCTTCGCGAGATGGTGAGCCAGATCAAGGAGAAGGCCGGCGCGGCAGAAAAGAAGGTTGTCCAGACCGCCCGCGACAACCCGGTCCAGACCTTGCTCGTCGCGTTCGGTGTCGGCTTCCTCGCCTCGCTGCTGATGCGCCGCTGATCCTGCGCAATGCGCTTCCTGCCGCTTCTCTCGTCCCTGATGTCGCTCGCCAGCCTTGATCTGGGAGGCGCCGTCTCGCGGCAAGCTAAGGGGCTGGGCTACACGCTTGTCGCCATCCTATTCCTGCTGACGGCCTATGTCCTGGCCGTCGGCGCCCTGGCTTTCTACCTGTCCCAGCATATGAGCACCTGGGGCGCCCTCGGTGCCATCGCGCTCGGCTTTGCTGGCGCGGCAGGTTTGGTCTTCTGGTACGGCACGCTCTCGGCCCGCGCCGAAGCGGAACGTGCCCGAGAAGTCGCAGCAGCCCGCCAGAAAGCCACGCTGGGCACACTCACGGGGCTCGCCGTCGGCGGCGGCTCCAGGAAGGCGCTCATCATCGCCGCGCTCGCCGGTGTGATCGCTGGCGGCCTGCTGGATCCCCGAGGCAAGTCCGGCAGCGACGACTGACGCTCCGGCACGAGTTCACTCAAAGTCATATTTCCGACTCAGATCAGGCTATAGCTAACCTGCAGTGCATGGCACAAACGCACCATGCCGGGAGGGCGGGCTATGGCTAAGATTGTAACCATCAACGGTGTCGGCGACATTGATCTCGACAAGATCGCGAAGCTGCTGCCCGGCCGCAATGGCTGGGACATCCTGCAGCTCGGCACGCAAGGCCGCTACATCAAGGCGATCATCGACTCCTGGCCGACGCTGGAGCGCTACGACATCTACACGCCGCTCCGCCTCGGCCACTTCTTCGGGCAAGGCCTCGTCGAAACCGGCTGGCTAAAATACACTGAGGAGGGTTTTAACTATTCCGCCGAAGGCCTGGTCAAGACCTTCCGCCATTACCGCCGCAATCCGGACCTCGCCAAGCAGCACGCCCGCAAGCCGGAACTGATCGCCAACACCGTCTATGGTGGCCGCACGGATCTCGGCAATACCGAGCCCGGCGACGGCTGGAAATTCCGCGGCCGCGGATTCATCCAGCTGACCGGGCGGTACAATTATACAAAGTATGGCGAGGCTGCCGGCATCGATCTCGCGAATGATCCGGACATCATCAAGCGCGACCTCACCAAATCCGTCGAAGTCGCCGCGGCCTTCTGGAAAACCAATGGGCTAAATGCCTACGCGGACCAGAACGACGCGGTGAAAGTCTCGCGCGGCGTCAACCGCGGCAATCCCAACGACACCGCCGCCGCCAACCATGAGGACCTGCGCATCCTCTGGACCAACACCGCGCTCTCGGTCACGCAGGCTCCGCAGAACGTCGCGCCCGAACCGGTGCCCACCACCCCGTCACTCAAACCGCTGCAAGCCGGCAGCCGGGGCGAGCGCGTGCGCGAACTGCAGCTCGATCTGGAAGCTCTCGGCATCTCGACCGGCGGCGCAGACGGCATCTTCGGGCAGGGCACAAAGCGCGCGGTCGTTGCTTTCCAGCTGGAGAACGGCTTGCCCGTCACCGGCATTGCCGACGCGGCCACGATCACGGCCATCGACCAAGCGGCGGCCGATCCCGCCCGCACCCGCGCCGCAACACTCGACCGCGACAACACGCCGATCTTCGGCCCGCCCACCACCTGAAACACCGGCTCTTGCTGCCGGCGCCGGACCGGCCTTTAATCCTCCGCAACAGAAAAACCTGAGGAAACAGGAAGATGCGGCTCAAGGCCCCCAGGATTGCCCCGCTCGCGGACTCGGACATGAGCGCGGAGCAGAAGGAGGCGCTCGCTGCCCAGTTCGGGCGCGGACCCGTCTTCAACATTTTCCGCACGCTCGGCCGCGCGCCGAAGGCCTACAAATCCTTCATGCGCTGGGGCGGCTACATCCTCTCGGATTATAACAGCCTGCCGCCGCGCGAGCGCGAGATCGTCATCCTGCGCGCCGGTTTCAACTGGAAATCCGGCTACGAATGGGCCCAGCATGTGCGCATCGGCAAGCAGTGCGGCCTCACGGACGAAGAGATCGCCCGCATCAAGACCGGCCCCGACGCCCCCGGCTGGAGCGCCGTCGACGCCGCGCTCCTGCGCGCGACAGACGAACTGACCTCCGACGCCTTCATCACCGACAAGACCTGGGCGCAGCTCGCCTCGCTGACCGAAAAACAGCGCATGGATCTCGTGATGACGGTTGCCCAGTACACGCAGGTCTCGATGATGCTGAACTCCTTCGGCGTGCAGCTCGATGATGACTTGAAGCTGGACCCTGACCTCGCCAAGTGATTGCGCCTCTCCCTGCGTAAGGCTTGCTCCGCCGCGCCCCAAAGCTAAGTTCCGCCCAGCTACTTTCCCCCTTGGAGACTGACCCTCATGTCGCTGCCGCCAATCCTGCAGAACCTGCGCATCCCGGTGATCGCCTCGCCGCTATTTCTCATCTCGACACCGGACCTCGTGATTGCCCAGTGCAAGGCGGGCGTCGTCGGCAGCTTCCCGGCGCTCAACGCGCGCCCCGGCCCGGTTCTGCACGAATGGCTGGAGCGGATCACGACAGAACTCGCCGAGTACAACCGCCAGAACCCGGATCGCCCCGCCGCGCCCTTCGCGGTCAACCAGATCGTCCACAAGACCAACAACCGTCTCCAGCACGACATCGACGCCTGCGTGAAATTCAAGGTGCCGATCATCATCACCTCGCTCGGCGCGCAGAGGGACCTCAACGACGCGGTCCACTCCTATGGCGGCGTCGTGCTGCATGACGTGATCGACACGCGCTTCGCCAAGAAAGCCCTCGAGAAAGGCGCCGACGGCCTCATCGCCGTCTGCACCGGCGCCGGCGGCCATGCCGGCGTGCTTTCGCCCTTCGCACTGATCCAGGAGATCCGCGAGTTCTTCGACGGCCCGCTCGCTCTCTCCGGCTCCATAGCCAATGGCGGCGCCGTGGCCGCCTCGCTCGCGATGGGGGCCGACCTCGCCTATATCGGTTCGGCCTTCATCTCATGTGATGAGGCGAATGCGCCTGACGGCTACAAGGACGCGATCGCTGCCTACGGCGCCGAGGACATCGTCTACACGAACCTCTTCACCGGCGTGCACGGCAACTACCTCAAGCCGTCGATCATCGCCGCAGGTCTCGACCCCGACAACCTTCCCGAAAGCGACCCGTCCAAGATGAACTTCGGCTCCGGCGGCAACACCGAAGCCAAAGCCTGGAAAGACATCTGGGGCTGCGGGCAGGGCATCGGCGCCGTCAAGGCCCGCGTGCCGGTGAAGGTCTTTGTCGACCAGCTCGTCCGTGAATACGACGATGCGCGAACTGCCCTCGCCAAGGGCCTTGGATTCGTCCGCAAGCAGACGGTCACGGCATAACGCGGCTCACCTAGGAACCAGCTTAAACTGTTGAGCAGGTTTCGCCTTGCGCTGCAGTCTTGAGCCCTTCCTGAAGCATGATAGGCTTTCTCCTGCATGAGGGAGGAAGCCATGAGTGCTTCGGCAAAAACGGATCTTGCAAAACTCGGCGCCCTGGACACGGCAGAGGCCGTGCGCGGAGGCGCGATTTCAGCTCTGGAAGCGTGCGATGCAGCCATCGCGCGCATAGAGGCGCTCGACGGCGCGATCAACGCCGTCGTCGTTCGTGATTTCGAGCGGGCGCGTTCTGCCGCCAAGGTGATTGACGCGTCCCGGACCCCCGGCGATCCCCGCCGCCTCCTCGGCGTACCGATGACGGTTAAGGAATCCAATGACGTCGAAGGCCTGCCCTCCACCTGGGGTTTTGAGGCACGGGCCACCGTTCAGGCCACGCGCGACGCCGTCGCCGTCCAGCGGCTGAAGGCCGAAGGCGCCGTCATCGTCGGCAAAACCAACGTGCCGGTCGCTCTCGGTGACTGGCAGACCGAGAACCCGGTCTATGGCCGCACGCTGAACCCGTTTGACCACACGCGCTCGCCGGGCGGCTCGTCCGGCGGCGCGGCCGCAGCTCTAGCCACCGGCATGGTGCCCCTCGAAATCGGCTCCGACATCGGCGGCTCGATCCGTGTGCCATCGCACATGTGCGGCCTGTTCGGGCACAAGCCCACCTGGGGCATCGTGCCCCTGCGCGGCCATGACATGGGAATGGAAACCAGGGATGCGCCCCTCGCGGTTGTCGGCCCGATGGCCCGCAACGCGGCCGACATCACCGCCGCGCTCCATATCATCGCCGGACCCGAAGCCGGTTCGGGCTACAAACTTGATCTGCCACCGCCGCGCCACGCTGCCCTGAAAGACTTCCGCGTGCGCATCCTCGGCGAGATGCCGGGCGTCCCGGCAGATACCGATACCCGCGAGGCGCTCGAAAAAATTGCTGCGGCGCTCACAAAGGCTGGCGCTCAGGTTTCCCGGAAAGCAGACGACTATCCGGACTTTCCGCCGATGATCGAGACCTATATCCGCATGCTGAACAACGTCATCTCCCGCGGCACGCCGGACGCAAGGCCTGTGAATGCGCATGAGTGGATGCGCCTCAAAGATGCGCAGCTCGTAACCACGCGCGCCTGGACCCGCGTGTTCGAAGGCGCCGATATCCTGATCTCGCCGATCTTCTCGACACCCGCCTTCACTTATCAGACGGAACCCGACTGGTCGCAGCGCCTGCTTCCCGTCGACAACGCCCAGATGCCCTACGGATCACAGCTCTCGTGGGCCGCCATCGCCACCTTCGCCGGATTGCCGGCCACCGCCGTTCCTGTTGCCAAAAGCCGCGACGGCCTGCCGATTGGCCTGCAGCTGATATCGGCCCCATTTGCAGACCGCACCACGCTGAAGTTTGCGGAACTGCTGGAATTGGCGGGGCTGACGGTTTAAGTCCGGCAAAGATTCAACGGAGAACCCATGGCCGCCGATTTTATTCTCGTCATCGACGAAGGCACAACCTCGACGCGGGCCATCGTATATGACCGTAACTTCCGCGAAGTCGCCCTCGCACAGGAAGAAGTCGCGCTGCAATATCCCGCCGATGGCTGGGTCGAGCAGAACGGCGAGGAGATCTGGTCGCGCACCCTCTCGGTCTGCCGCACGGTGATCGCCAAGGCGGGCGGCGCGGACCGGATCGCCGCCATCGGCATCACCAACCAGCGGGAGACCACACTCGTCTGGGAACGGGCGACCGGCAAGCCGATCGCCCCCGCCATCATCTGGCAGGACCGCCGCACCGCCGCCGCGTGTGACGCGCTGAAGGCGAGCGACCACGAAGCCGCCGCGCAGGCCGAGACTGGCCTGCTGCTGGATCCCTATTTCTCCGGCACTAAGATTGGCTGGATACTGGACAATGTGAAAGGCGCCCGCGCCCGCGCCGAAGCAGGCGAACTCGCCTTCGGCACTGTCGACGCTTTCCTCCTCTGGCGCCTCACCGGCGGTCAGGTGCACGCTACCGATGTCACCAACGCCTCGCGCACACTGCTCTACCGTCTCGGCTTTGGCAAAGATGGCGGCTGGAGCGCGCAGATGGCGGACATCCTGAAGGTGCCGTCCTCACTGCTTCCAGAAGTGAAACCCAGCGCTGCCGATTATGGCGCCACCGACCCCGCCCTGTTCGGCCGTGCGATACGGATCTGCTCCATCCTCGGAGACCAGCAGTCGGCCCTCGTGGGGCAGGGCTGCCTGAAGCCCGGCCAGGCGAAGGTCACCTTCGGCACCGGCGCCTTCCTCGTGGCCAACACCGGCAAGGTCCGCCCCACCTCGAACAACCGCCTGCTTGGCACGATGGGCTACGCGCTGCCCGGCGCGGACGCGATGGCGCTGGAAGGCTCGATCTTCAATGCCGGCACCGTGATCAAATGGCTGCGCGACGATCTCAAACTCATTCAGAGTGCGGACGAAAGCGCCGCCGCCGCCGCCAGCCTGCCGGACAATGGCGGCGTCTACATGGTGCCCGCCTTCACCGGTCTCGGCGCCCCGCACTGGAACGCCGAGGCGCGCGGCCTGATCTCGGGCCTGACGCGCGCCGCGACCAGCGCGCACCTCGTCCGCGCCGGCCTCGAATCGGTTGCCTACCAGACGCACGACCTGCTCGCCGCCTTTGCGGGCGACGGCGCGCCGATCGCCGAATTGCGCGTGGACGGCGGGATGGTGGCCAATGACTGGCTGATGCAATTCCTCGCCGATGTCTGCGCTTTGCCGGTGCTTCGCCCCGACTACCGCGAGATGACGGCCCTCGGCGCGGCTGCCGCTGCCGCGATGCAGCTCGGCTGGACCACTGCCGGCGACTGGGCGGCCCGCGCCGTACCCGGAAAGCGCTTCGAACCAGGCATGAAATCCGATGTCCGGGCCAGCCTGCTTAAGGGATGGGACACCGCGCTCGGCCGGGCCCTCGCCTGATGGCACAGGAGGCAGACGATGCACATAAACCCGTCCGCAGCCTGACGACCCGCTATGTCATCGTCGTCATCCTCGGCATGGTCATCGGCGCCGGCATCTTCAAGTCGCCCGCACTGGTCGCCGCCAATGCCGGCTCCGAACAGATGGTCTATCTGCTCTGGATCATCGGCGGGCTGATCTCGCTCGCCGGCGCGCTCTGCTATTCCGAACTCGCCGCCGCCTTCGCGCATCCGGGCGGTGACTATCATTTTCTCGAACGCGCCTGGGGCAGGCGCTTCGCCTTTCTCTTCGCCTGGGCACGCTTCGCCGTCATCAATACCGGCGCCATCGCGCTGCTCGGCTTCGTCATCGGCGACTATCTCAACCGCGTCATCGATCTCGGCCCCCACGGCCCCGCCATTTATGCCTTTGCCAGCGTGTTCCTGCTCACCGCGGTCAAGCTGCTCCCAGCAGGAGAGGCAAGCGACAGTGCGCTTGTCATCGTCCTGATCGCCGGCCTCGTGACGCTCGCCGCGGCCGCTGCCAGGCTCGTCCTCGACGGCATGCCCCCGCTCGATCCCGGCACGCGGGTGGCGCCAGGTCTAGGTGGCCTAGGCTACGGTCTCGTCTTCGTCCTGCTCGCCTATGGCGGCTGGACCGAGGCAGCGACTCTTTCGGCCGAAGTGAAGGACGGCGAGCGCGGCATGCTCCGTGCGCTGATCATCTCGATCACGCTCATCACGTTGCTCTACCTGCTCACCGCCTGGGCCATGCTGCGCGGCCTCGGCCTCGCCGGGCTCGCGGGTTCCGAGGCGCCCGCCGCCGACCTGATGAGCCGCGCTTTTGGGCCGGGGGCGGGGGTCGTGCTCGCGCTGGCGGTCGTTGCCGCGGCCGTCACGTCCGTGAATGCCACCATCATCGCCGGCGCCCGCACAACCTATGCCGCTTCCGCCAACATTCCCGCGCTGAGCTGGATCGGCCGCTGGAATTTTCGCACCCGCAGTCCGCGCAACGCCGTGCTGGCGCAAGGCGCCGTCTCGCTGATGCTCGTCGGCCTCGGCGCCGCCTATGACGGCTTCGCCACGCTCGTCGACTATACCGCCCCGGTTTACTGGATCTTCCTCATCGCCAGCGGCCTCGCCGTGTTCCGCCTGCGCGCGGCCCAGCCGGACGTGCCGAGACCCTTCCGCGTGCCGCTTTATCCGCTGGTGCCCGCGCTGTTCGTGCTGTCCAGCTCCGCCATGCTGGTCTCCGCCGTGCTCTATGTGCAAGGCGGCGCACTGTTTGGGCTGGGGGTGCTATTGGCAGGTTTTTTGGCAATAGGGTCGCTGGGGAGAGGCCGGTGAGTCCTGCGCCTGCTTCAACCAGCGGGGAGTGGTGCCACCTGACAGAATTGAACTGTCGACCTCGTCATTACCAATGACGCGCTCTACCCCTGAGCTAAGGCGGCATTGCCGGTTTCGTTTCGGGGCTTTAGCCTAAGCCATATCGGATGAAAAGAGAGTTTAGGCGCCAACATGACCTATAAGACACCCCGTTCGTCGAATGAAGACCGCACCGCCCGCCAGGCCGAGGCCCTGCGCGCCAACCTGAAACGCCGCAAGGCCGCTGCCCGCAAGGATCCCGCGCCGGCCGATGCCCCCAAAAAGGCTGACTAGCCTTGGCGCGCCTGGAGTTTCCGGCCGGCCTTTTGACCTGCCAGCAAGTCGAAGGGCTGCCCGGGGACGCAAATAGCAAGTTCCGCGCACATTCCGGTCCTGACAAAGCCGCGAAGCACAGTATATCTCGCGCTCATGGACAGACTTCACATCACGGGCGGCACGCCGCTCCACGGCCGCATCCACGTCTCCGGCGCCAAGAACTCGGCGCTGAAGCTGATGGTCACCTGCCTGCTGACCGATCAGCCGGTGGAACTCACCAACATGCCGAACCTGGCAGACACGCGCTTCCTCGCGCAGTTGCTGGAGACGCTGGGGGTCGAGGTCTACTGGCCGAAAGGCTCGTCGACCTGCCATCTCAACGCGGCAGAGCTCAAATCCACCATCGCGCCCTATGAACAGGTGCGGAAGATGCGGGCGAGCTTCAACGTGCTCGGGCCCCTGATCGCCCGCTCCGGCCATGCGACCGTGTCGCTGCCCGGCGGCTGCGCCATCGGCGCCCGGCCCGTGGACCTGCACCTGAAGGCGCTGGAAGCCATGGGCGCGGACCTGCGCGTCGAGGGCGGCTATGTGAAGGCCGCCGCCATCCACGGGCTCAAGGGCGCACACATCAACTTCTCGACCGTCTCGGTCGGCGCGACCGAGCACGCGATGTTGACCGCGACGCTCGCCAAGGGCGAGACGATCCTCGAGAACGCCGCGCGCGAGCCGGAGATCGAAGACCTCGCCAACTGCCTCAACACGATGGGCGCCAACATCACCGGCGCCGGCACGCCTATCATCCGCATCAAGGGTGTCGAAGCCCTCAAGGGCACGACCTATCCGGTAATGCCGGACCGGATCGAGGCTGGCACCTACGCCATGGCGGCCGCCTCGGCCGGCGGCGACGTCACCCTCGATGGCTGTCCCGTCGGCGCGCTCGGCGCAATGATCTCGAAGCTGCGCGAAGCGGGCGTCACCGTGGACGCCGACGAAGCCGCCTCGACCCTGCGCATCCGCCGCAATGGCTCGGCGCTGAAAGCGGTGAGCCTTTCGACCCAGCCGCACCCCGGCTTCCCGACCGACCTCCAGGCCCAGTTCATGGCCCTGATGTGCACTGCCGAGGGCACCAGCATCATCCGAGAGACAATCTTCGAGAACCGCTTCATGCACGCCCCGGAACTCTCACGCCTCGGCGCCGACATCACGGTGCGCGGGCAGGAGGCCGTCGTGAAGGGCGTCGATCACCTGACGGCCGCTCCGGTCATGGCGACCGACCTGCGCGCCTCGGTATCGCTGGTCATTGCCGGACTTGCAGCGCAGGGTGAGACGGTCGTGAACCGGATCTACCATCTGGACCGCGGTTTCGAGCGGCTCGAAGCCAAGCTGGGGGCTTGCGGCGCGAAGATCGAACGCCGATCTGGCGAAGACGAGTAACCACGGCAGGGCTGAATGACCGATCAAAAACCGCTGCGCCTTCTCGCCGAGGAGGGTGACGACCTCAAGATCATCGCCGCGGCCGTTCAGGACGCGGTGGTGAAGGCGGGCAACCTCAACTACGAAAAGCGCAAGCGCCGCTTCTCCATCGAACTGAACCGCTACCGATGGGAAACCGCGCCGGCGCGCAAAGGCCAGCCCGGCGAGCGCGTGCGTGCGCTGCTAGCGTTTGACGGCGTGCTGGGCGTCAAGACGCGCGGCATCACCAAGGCCGACCCCGAACTGATCCTCTCCTTACTGAGCGCCGACTTCGTAGCCGATGTGGCCGAGCCGCCCGGCGGCAAGGTCACGCTGCTGTTCGCCGGCGACGGCGAAATCGTGCTGACAGTCGAAGCCCTCGACGCCACCCTGCTCGACAGTGACTACGTCTGGCCCACGCGGCATGTGCCGAGCCACGAGCGGCGGAAAAGGTAGGGCGCATTAGGCAGAAGGCCGTAATGCGCCCTACGAGGCCACCTTCGCCCATCCGCCACCTTGCCAGCCTGCCAGCCCCGGTCCATGTAGCGGGGCTGTAACTATGCCCCGGAAATGCCCGCCCCATGGCCCGCCACCTTGACGCCACCAAGCCTCAGTTTGATGAGGTCCTGACGCGCTTCCTCGCGGAAGATCGCGGGCAGGGGGATGACGTGTTCGACGTGGTCAAGGACATCATCGCCGACGTGAAAAAGCGCGGCGGGGCAGCAGTGGCCGACTATACGGCCAAGTATGACGGCCTGCAGATCGACCCCTCGACGCTCGAATCCGACAATGTGAACCTGCACGAACTCGCGGCGACCTGCCCGGCGGACCTGCGCGCGGCCATCGATTTCGCGCATGACCGGATCGCCGCCTATCACGGCGCGCAGCGCCCCGCCGATCATCGCTTCACGGACGATGCCGGCATCGAACTCGGCTGGCGCTGGACCTCGCTCGACTCGGTCGGCGTCTACGTCCCCGGCGGGCGGGCGAGCTATCCCTCGTCCGTACTCATGAATATCGTCCCGGCACGGATCGCCGGCGTGGAGCGCATCGTGATGGTCGCCCCGGCGCCGCAGGGCGAGCTCTCCAACGCCGTCGCTTACGCCGCCCTCAAGGCCGGCGTGGACGAGTATTACCCCATCGGCGGCGCGCAGGCCGTCGGCGCCATGGCCTTCGGCGCAGGCGCGCTCGCGCCGGTGGACAAGATCGTCGGCCCCGGCAACGCCTGGGTCGCCGAAGCCAAGCGCCAGGTCTTCGGCCGGGTCGGCATCGACACGATCGCCGGCCCCTCCGAAATCCTCATCATCGCCGATGCCACCGCCAATCCGGACTGGATCGCCGCCGACCTGCTCAGCCAGGCCGAGCATGATCCCTCCAGCCAATCCATCCTGATCACTGTGGATGAGGCTGTGGGCAAGGCTGTGGAAAAGGCTGTGGAAAACCAGTTGAAGACGCTGGCGACCGGCGCGCGCGCGCGCGACTCCTGGCGCAGCCACGGCGCGATCATCCTTGTACGGGATCGTCTGCAGGCGGCCGATGTCGCCAACCGCATCGCCGCTGAGCACCTTGAACTCTGCGTCGATGATCCGGACGGCCTTCTGCCGCTGATCCGCCACGCCGGCGCGGTCTTCCTCGGCCACCACACGCCGGAAGCGCTGGGCGATTATGTGACCGGCTCCAACCACGTCCTGCCGACCAGCCGCGCCGCGCGCTTTTCGTCCGGACTCGGACTGTATGATTTCCTCAAGCGCATGAGCGTGCAGCGCGCCGGCCCGAAAGGGCTGGAAGTGCTGGCGCCCGCCGCGCTGCGCCTCGCCGAGGCCGAACGCCTGCCGGCGCACGCGCGCTCGGTGTCCATCCGCACGAACCGGGGCGGGAGCGATGGGCACTGATCGCCTCATCGCGGTCCATATCGACGACGATACGCTCGGTGCCTCCGGTCCGGACGCCGAGCACGAGCGTCGCGTCGCGATCTTCGACCTGATCGAGGAAAACAGCTTCGCCGTCGCCGGCCAGGAACGTGGCCCCTATGTCCTCTCGCTCAGCCAGGCCGAGCGCCGCCTCATCCTCGCCGTGCGCACCGAAGCCGCCGAGGACGTGCACACCTTCATCCTGTCGCTCGGCCCCTTCCGGGGCGTGATCCGCGACTACTTCATGATCTGCGACAGCTATTACGAAGCCATCCGTACACAGACGCCGCACCAGATCGAAGCCATCGACATGGCCCGGCGCGGCATCCACAATGAAGGCTCGGAACTGCTCAAGGAGCGGCTCGCGGGCAAGATCGAGATCGACCATCCGACAGCCCGGCGGCTGTTCACCCTGATCTGCGCACTGCATGCCGGGCAGGGCAGGTCGCCCGGCGCATGAAAGGCGAAACGCGATGAGAGTGTCATTCCTTATGGCCGCCAGTCTCGCCGCCATCGCCGCCTGCGAAGGCCGCAACCCCACCCCCGCCCTGGAGGGCCCTGCCGCCGAAGCGGTGACCGAGGACATGACCCCCGAAGCGGCCGAGCCCGCCTTCGCGCCCACCGCGGACGGGCTCGAACTGTTCGACAGCGAAACGGGCATCTCGGTCCTCGATGCCGGCCCGCAGGATGCCATCACGGGCCTCGCCCCGCCGAAGTTTGCCCTGCACTGCGACACGCCCGCCAGGACGCTGGAGGTCGTCGCCCCGGCCCGCCAGCTCGGGGATTATGCCGTCGCCGGGCCCGCCCGCTATGTCGTCTCGGGCATCTCCTTTGACGGCGAGGCTGTGCTGACGGATGCAGACGGCGCCGCCGTCAGCCTGACCCTGCCTCTGACCCCCGAACTGCTGGCCGCGACCGCCACCACGATCACCGCCCGCCTGGTCATCAGCGACGGCTTTGCCGAGTCGAATGTCGACACCAACGGGGCGTTCCCGGGCTTTGCAGGCCAGTGCAGCCTCAAATCCGGCGTGCCCCTGCCGGTGCGCTAGAGCGATGTCCGCTCAAGTGGGTACCGGTTGAGCGGAAGACATCGCGACAAAACGAAAAACTAGAGCCGGCGATCTGATTCCATCAGATCGCCGGCTCTAGGCGCCCCCGGTAACCAAGGACTCCCCCGCGCGCTTGCCGGAATCCCTGCAAGCCTGTATGGCGCAGCCCAGCAATGCGAAGTCTTGGCCGGAATGGCCGGTCAGCTGGAGAAGGCATGTCGAAAGAAGAACTCATCGAATTCGAAGGCACAGTCGTTGAACTGCTGCCGAACGCGACGTTCCGCGTGAAACTTGAGAACAACCACGAAATCATCGCGCACACCGCCGGCAAGATGCGGAAAAACCGCATCCGTGTGCTCACGGGCGACAAGGTCATGATCGAAATGACCCCGTACGACCTGACCAAGGGCCGCATCACCTACCGCTTCAAGTAAACCGTCATGCCGGGCAAGCCGCCGCTCATCCTCGCGAGCGCGAGCCCCCGGCGTCTCGACCTGCTCGCGCAGATCGGCCTCGTGCCGGACAAGGTCGCCCCCACCGACATCGACGAGACCCGCCGCAAGGACGAAGCGCCCCGCGCGCTGGCCGAGCGTCTGGCCCGCGAAAAGGCAGCCGCGTGCACGGAAGCTGGCTACGTCCTGGCCGCCGACACGGTCGTGGCGGTCGGTCAGCGCAACCTCGAGAAAGCCGCGAACGAAGCCGAGGCGGAAGCCTTCCTGCGCCTCCTCTCCGGCCGCGCCCACCAGTGCATCACGGGCGTGGCCGTGCGCGCGCCCGATGGCCGGGTCGCCTCCCGCACGGTGCTCGCCCGCGTGAAGATGAAGCGCCTCACCGAGGCCGAGATCGCCGCCTACGTCGCCAGCGGCGAATGGAAGGGCAAGGCGGGCGGCTACGGCATCCAGGGCCTGGCCGGCGGCTTCATTACCGCCATCAACGGCAGCTACACCGCCATCGTCGGCCTGCCGCTCTACGAGACACGCATGCTGCTGGAAGGCATGGGCTGGCGGCGGTGAGTGCGCTCTAGCCGAATCTGTGTTTGAGCTAGAAGAAGGCGGAACGGGCAGAAAATCGCCGGAAGGCGACATTCTGGCGATTGACGAAGACCCAAGCGCTACTGACCTTGATTTTCCTTTGCTGATCGATAGGTTTTAACTACCGCCGCGATCGTAAGACCCTCTGTTCGCCTTGGACGCAGCGCCCTTAGAGCGTCTGCAGCTCGCCTCACGCGCGGTTTGAAAGGGACGTAGTCATGAAGCTCAACTCAATGACACATACTGTGAAAGCCGGAATTGTTGCCGGTGCAGCGATCATCCTGACTGCGTGTGCAGCAACGACCGAAAACTCTGTCGGATTCAGAGAACCCTCTGTGCCTCAACCGGAGATGTCTGAAGCATCCCTTTGTCTCTCATCCGGTCCCCAGACACCCAGGGATATTACCTCCGCGTACGGTCTGAATTCGGTTCACTTCGAGAAAGCACCGCCGGCCGCGGCAATGAACCTTTGTAACGTTCACGCACATACAAACGCCGAACACAAGGGACCGGGGTTTTCCGTCTTCGTCAACGACAGCGATTACGGCGGATATGCTTGCAACGATACGGTTGACCTGACGCCTGAAGAGCTTGCGTCCGCGCCGGGCGCATACGGCAATGTGAAATCCGGCGATACGATCGAGGTTCACTGGGTGCACACAACATGCGAAACCTCTCCCGGCCCGGGACTGGGCGCTTGTGTTCCGCAGACGTGCGAGAATCCTCTGCTGCGCGTCGAGGCTCAGACATTCCTTCTTGTGAATGACTCCGAAGCACTCGACTTCATGGATCTTGCCTATGATGCGCCCGCTGAAGGCGGTCGTCCGCAAGCCAAGTCTATTCCGGGCGACACCGGTACGCCGGTCGAATTTCTTGGATCGACAACCGGCCCCAGCTACACTCAGTCTACGTGCTCGCCGGCTCAGGTGACTTGGAGCGTGCGGCCAATGTGCGCCAAACTTGACATCAATTCCCTGCATCGCTGGGCGGAAAGCGGAAACGTCTTCGAAGAGACAAAGTCGCATGGCGTGCGCCAGCTCGTTACGGCGCCGGAATTGCTGTCACCGATCGAATAGGTTTTCCGATGACCTGCTGATGGATTGCATTAGGGGCAGAGTCCAGAATCCGCCCGGTCAGGCCAGCTGACCGGGCGGATTTTTCGAGCCCAATACAGTTGCACATAGCAGCTAAGGAATTCGTTTCAGATGCCTTAGGGCAGGAATGTGCCACCTTCAGCCATTCCCCTTCGATCAGCGCTCCGTCTACCCTCTCTGTGTCATGACGCGCGGGCACGCTCACAGCAGGAGGCGCCCAGCGCCAAAACCCATCCGTACACAGTATGGCCCGGCCCCCAAAAAAACCCCGGCATCGCTGCCGGGGTTTCGTTTGTCCGTAGGCGGCCGGTCTAGGCCCGTTCGAAGGCCGATACCGCGAAGATGCAGAGGGCGGCGCCGGCAGCGATGGCGAGCCACATCGGGTTGCTCATGGCGGCGGCGCTGAGCTGGTTGACGGCCGCAGCGCTGAGTTCGGTGGGCGCCGTCGTCAGGGCCTGCGTCACTGTCGTGTCGATCCCGACCCATTCGCCGAGCAGGGCCGGCAGCTGGAGGGCGGCAATGCCGGCGCCGGCGAGACCGAGGCTTCCGACCACGAAGCGGCGCAACATCTTCTGCTTTCGCACCCCGTGCATCACCTGGCGGGTGAAGGGCTCCGCGGGCAGAGCGTTGTCCTCGACCCGGAAAAGGTCCGACAGATCCTTGTAGGCATCCTGTTCACGCATGTTGATCACTCCATCACGCCACATTGGCATTTTCAAGACGGGTCCTGAGCAGGGCGACCCCGCGCTGGACATGTGACTTTACGGTTCCGAGGGGCCAGCCGGTCACGTCAGCTGCCTCCTGATGGGTCAGTCCCGTCGCGACACACAGCACCACACAGACACGCTGGGCTTCGCTGAGGGTTTCGAGGGCGCGGGAGAGGTCCATCCGCATCTCGTTCTGGTCCGCCGAGCGATCGAACGGAATGATCTCCGCCGTCTCGTCGAACTCGATTTCCATTTTCTGCCGGCGGCGCCATTGCAGGAATTCCCGCCAGCAGATGGTGCAGATCCAGGCACTGAAGGTTCCGCCGGCATAGGTGGAGATTTTCTGCCATGCCGTCAGGAATGTCACCTGGGCGATGTCGTCGCCCGTCGCTTCGGAGCCGGCCAGGCGGCGGGCCATCCCGCGCACCTTGCCCTGGTGGCGCCGCACAAGCTCGGCAAAGGCTGCCTCGTTGCCTTGTGCGGCGGCGTGGGCGAGATCAGGGTCGCTGCGCATGTCCCGCCCTCCTGAGGCGACCAGCCAGAGATCAGGTCTCTGACTTGCCACGGCCGAATGCCCACAGGCCGATATACGCGATACCCAGGAAGATCGGGAAGGTGGCAACGCCGAGCATCGGGGTCAGGGCTTCAGCTTCCTCATAGCCGATCAGGGCGGAGAGGACACCGAAGGCCGCGCCAAAGGCCAGGAACAACACGCCGCGGCGAAGGTCGGCACGCACCGGGTCGGTCACCATCGACATCCGGTCCATCAGATCCGGCGACAGGGCCTGGCCCTTGTCGATGGCATGGCGCAGCGTCTCGTGGATGGTCAGGCGCTTGCGGGCATTAAAGTAACTGACGATCCAGACGATCACAGCCGGGGCGGAAAAAACAACAAGGGGGACAAGAACTGCTTCCATGGGGGTCTCCGGTTCAGATTTGCTCCAGCACGATCGCTGGTGTTCTTGCCCGTAAGATGCGGCGAGGGGCCCCGCTGGATGCGGCGGGATGAGAAATTTTCGATAAAGAATGATAATCAGGCGAGAATTCCGCGTGCATGGCTGTGCTTGCTCCGAGACGGGATGGCCGTTAGGTGCGGGGCCATGGTGAAGATGCGGTCCAAAAAGAAGCGCCGGGCGCACGTGCCGGCGGACCTCGCAACGCCCGAGGGCCGGGCCCGGGCGCAGCGCGAATTGACCTGGGGCGACCACGGATTCCTGCGCGCCCGCTTCCGCAACCTGCACCAGATTTCCCCCGAGATGTGGCGGTCCAACCAGCCCTCACCGCGCCAGATTGCGGCCCACGCTAAGGAGCGGGGCATCCGCACCATCCTGAACCTTCGGGGCCCCAGCACGCAGGGCTATTACCTCCTCGAGAAGGAATCCTGCGCCAAAGCCGGCATCGGACTCGTAGATTTTCAAGTGTTTTCCCGAGATCCGCCGACCCGTGAGGCAATCTTCGCGGCCCGGGACCTGTTCGAGCGGATCGAATATCCCGCCCTGATGCACTGCAAATCCGGCGCAGACCGGGCCGGCATCATGGCCGTCCTCTACAAACTGCTGCGCGAGCGGGTGCCCTTCGCCGAGGCTGTCGACCAGCTTTCGGGCAAATACCTGCACATCAAGCATGGCAAGACCGGCGTCCTAGACTTCTTTTTCGAGGCTTATGCAGCCTTCAATGCGGGCAAACCGGCAGGGCAGTGGAAGCCCTTCCTGGATTGGGTTGCCGACGATTATGACCGCGCCGCCGTCAAGGAAGCCTTCGCCCGCCAGCTCGGCAACGGGCTGCAGCTGGACGCTCTCCTGCGCCGGGAATAGCGCTTTTCAGCCGCCGGAAATCATGCAAGCACTCGGGCTGAAACCGTCAGGAGGGCTTGGCATGCGGGTATTCATCGTAGCAGCGGCGCTTTCTGCGTTGGCCGGGTGCAGCGCGCTGGGGCCGTCGGACAAGCAGGCCCTCGTTTCAACCTGTATCGAGAAGGGCGAAGCCGAGGCAACCTGTACGTGCGTTGCCACTGCGCTCGAGGCGAATCTGCCGCCTGAGCTGTTCAAGAAGGTGGCCCAGGCCGCCGGCCGCGAAAAGCAGGACATGGTGGAATACATGAGCGGCCTGCCGGTGGAGGATCTGCTTGCCTTCTCGGCGGTAACCAACGACCTTGAAGTGTGCGGCAATGCCGCCGCGACGGGAGGATGAGCGAACTGACGGCGCGGGCTTGGCCCGGAGCCTGCAGTCATAAAAGCCTAACGTGACGCGCATCCGCGCACGGCCTAGAACAGGACGGAACCAGGAAGGGGATCCTCATGAAGTTCATTATCATCAACAGTTTCCGGATCATGGTCTACGTGGCCTACGTAGCCATCATTGTGGCCGGTATCGCCCTTGGCATTTACCAGAAGGGTGAATTCACCGGCGAATTGATCGGCCTTTCGGGCCCGCTGGCCCAGGTCGCAGACTTTGCCTTGTTCAGCTTCGGCGGCTGGGTTGCGGCCAGCATCATCTGCGGCCTGATCGTCACGCTGATGGACATCCGCGACGACATCAACGACCGCCTGCCGGACGCACGCCGCGACATGTAGGTTTCGCCTTTCAGGCGAGTAACAAGACACAAGGCCGCCCGGGAAACCTGGCGGCCTTTTCTCGGGGGGACTACCAATGACCGTACTTTCAGCTGCCGCGCTTTATACCGGCATCAACATCTTGCTCCTGTTCCTGCTGTCCTTCCGCGTCGTCGGCAGCCGGATGCGGACCAAGGTGTCGCTCGGCACGGGCGGCGATCCGGATCTCGAATTGCGGATCCGCGCCCACGGCAACGCCGCGGAGTACATCCCGGCCTCGATGCTGGGGCTGATCGTCCTGGCGCTCCTCTCCGTTCCGGTCTCGGCCATCCACGTCGTCGGCGGGGTGTTCACCCTCGGCCGCCTGCTGCATGCACTGGGCCTTTCGGCGACCATCCTCTGGGCGCGCCAGTTCGGCATGATACTCAGCTGGCTGGGCATGCTCGGCATCGGCGCCTACGTCGTCTACGCCGCGCTCGTCTGACGCTACGCTGTTGCGCGCCGCCGCAGCGCGGTCCATTTAGCGCACATGACAGGTTTCAACGTTCCTCCGGCAGAACTTCTGGCCGGACTTCTCGAAAATTGCCTCAAGGCAGGCGCCAGCGCGGCAGACGCCCGGATCGGCGTGGCAGACGGCGTCAGTGTCTCCGTGCGCGACGGCAAGCTGGAAAGCATCGAGCGTGAGGAAAGCGCCAGCGTGGCGCTGCGCTGTTTCTTCGGCAAGCGGCAGGCCAGCGTCTCCGGCGCAGACCTTTCACCCGACGGGATGAAGGCGCTGACCGAGCGCTGCGTGGCGATGGCGCGGGTGGTTCCGGAAGACAAGTATTGCGGGCTTCCGGACCGCGGCGAACTGGCCCCGGGCAATGTCGACATGGACCTCTCCGGCGAACCTGAAGTCGCCGCCGATGTGCTGGAGCGTGAAGCGATTGCCGCTGAAGCTGCCGCGCTGGCGGTGCCGGGCATCAAGACGGTGGCGGGCTGCGGGGCTTCCTGGAACCGGTCCGAGCGCTGGGTCGCGGCGACCAATGGATTCAAGTCCTGGAAGACCGGCACGTCCACCAGCCTCGGCCTCTCCGCGGTCGCCGAGAAGGACGGCCAGATGGAGCGCGACTATGACAGCTGGTCTGTCCGCTTCACGAAAGACCGTCCGCCTGCGGAGGAAATCGGCAAGACCGCCGGCGAGCGCACCATCGCCCGTCTCGGGGCCCGCAAGATCGACACGCAGAAAGGCGCCGTGATCTTTGACCGGCGCGTCTCCGACAGCCTGCTGGGCGCTTTCCTCGGCGCGATCTCCGGGCCTTCGGTCGCGCGGGGCGTCAGCTTCCTGAAAGACAAGATGGGTACGCAGGTGTTCGCCAAGGGCATTTATCTGACCGACGATCCGCACCGCCCGCTGGGCATGGGCAGCCGCGCGCATGACGGCGAAGGCCTGCCGGTGGAAGAGGCGCACCTGATCGAAGACGGCCGCCTGACGCGCTGGCTGCTCAACACCTCCACAGCGCGCCAGCTGGGACTCGCGCCGAACGGATTTGCCGGTCTCGGTTTCGGCGATCCGCCGGGCGTGTCCACCTCCAACATTTACCTGCGTCCCGGCACGCAGTCTCCCGGAGCGCTCGCGAAGTCGGCGGGCAAGGGGCTGCTGGTAACCGACATGTTCGGCCCCTCGATCAATCCCAACACCGGCGATTACTCCGTAGGCGTCGCAGGCTTCTGGTTCGAGGGCGGCGAGATTGCCTATCCGGTTTCGGAAGTCACCGTTGCGGGCGATCTGCCCTCGATGTTCGCGCGCCTCGTTCCGGCCTCCGACCTTGAGCTGCGCAGCACGCGGGATGCCCCGTCGATCCTCATCGAGGACATGAACCTTGCAGGCAGCTGAGCGCACGCTGGAAGAAGACGCGGCACTGCTTTGCCGCCTGGCGCAGGACGCCGGCGATCTTGCGATGTCCTACCTGCACAAGGGCGGCGCGGAATTCTGGAACAAGACCGGCGGAAGCCCGGTCACCGAGGCCGACCTCGCCGTCAACCGGCTCTGCGCCTCCACGCTGAAAACAGCCCGGCCGGAATATGGCTGGCTGTCCGAAGAAACGCTCGACGAGCCCGAGGCGCGGCAAAAATCGCGCTGCTGGGTGGTCGACCCGATCGACGGGACGCGCGCCTACATGGACGGCACGCCGGACTGGTGCATCGGCCTTGCCATCGTCGAAGACGGCGAAGCGGTGGCCGGCGTCGTCTACGCCCCCGCGCTCGGCCACTTCTACGAGGCCCGCCGCGGCGCGGGCGCCCGGCGCAATGGCGCGGCGATCCGCGTCTCCAAGCAGGGCCAGGAGGCCGGCAGCCGCCTGATCACCAACGAAGGCATGATTACCCATCCGGGCTGGCGCGAGCCCTGGCCGGAGGTGCATCTGGCCCGGCCGAAACCGAACGCAACCCTGCTGCGGCTCGCCCTCGTGGCCGCTGGGGACTGGGACGCCGTGCTGGTGCTGGCCGAAAAGGCGGACTGGGACCTGGCCGCCGGCGCCGTGCTGATCACCGAGGCAGGCGGGCAGGCGACCACCCATGCGGGCGAGCAGCTTGTGTTCAACCGGGCGATTCCGGCCCAGCGCAGTGTCCTCGCCTCTGGAACCGCGCTTCATCCTTTGTTAGTGCGCCGCGCAGGATATGTGCGCATCCCGGACCCGCAGGCGCGGGCCGCGACAAAGCCTGCGCCCGAGAAAACGGAGCCCCGAAAGATGCCCACCAAGGATCAGTCCGGCAAACAACTCCTGCACATCGTCTTCGGCGGTGAGCTGAAGGATGTGACCGGCGTCGAGTTCGAGGACCTCTCGAAGCTCGACTTCGTCGGCGCCTACCCGAACTACCAGGAAGCCTATGACGCCTGGAAGGCAGCGGCCCACCGCACCGTGGACCATGCCGAGACGCGCTATTTCATCCTCCACGCCCACCGGCTGCTCGACCCCGCGACGGGAGACACCCATAACGTCTGAGCCCGCCCCGGCGCCTGAAACGGCCGGGCCGCAGCGGTCACTCTGGCGGCTGTTCAAGGCCCATTTTTGGCCGCAGAAGGCGTGGTTCATCGGCGGCACGGCGCTAGCCCTGCTGACGGCGCTGTGGGGCATCGGCTACGTGGCCGTGCTCGATTTCGTCGGCAATTCGCTGCAGTTGCAGATGACCGGCGAGGGCGGCGGGCCGCGCGAGGGCTGGATCTGGACCGGTATTGTCGCAATCATCCTGCTGACGGTCGCCCGCTCGCTGTCGATGTACGGCATGACGCTGCTCAACAATACCGGCGTGCAGCGCGGCCTCGTCAGTGTGCAGACGGTCCAGTATGACGCGCTGACGGATGGCGACTTTGCCCGCGTCTCGGCCGATGCCTCCGGCAGCTTCGTCTCGCGCTTCATCAGCGACATCATCTCGATCCGTGAAGCGGCGCTGCGCTTTGCCAACAATTTCACCAAGAGCCTCGCGACCGTTCTCGGCGTGCTTGCCTGGCTGTTCTGGAAGGACTGGCAACTCGCGCTGATCATCGCGGTCGTCTATCCGCTGGCGCTCGGCCCGGTTGTCTCGCTCGGCAATGCCGTGCGCAAGCGCGCGAAGAAGGCGGCGGAGCAGACCGGCGAGATCACGTCGCTGCTCTCCGAGGGCTTCCAGTCCGCGCGGATCGTGAAGGCCTACGGCCTCGAGACCTGGCAGAAGGAGCGCGCGAAGCAAGGCTTCGTGCAGCGTTCGCGCCTGTTCCTGAAGGTGCTGTCGAAGCGCGCGGGCGTAGATCCTGTGCTCGAAGTGTTCGGCGGCCTTGCGCTCGCCGCGCTGCTTGGTTTTGTCGCGTGGCGGATTTCGCAGGGCGAGAACACACTGGGCGATCTGCTGGGTGTCATAGGCGCCGTGGCGGTCGCGGCGCCGGAAGTGCGCGCGCTCGGCTCGATCAGCGCCGTGGCGCAGGAAGGCGCGGCTGCGGCCGACCGCGTGTTCGAGATCGTCGATGCCGCGCAGCAGGTGGCGGACAAGCCGGGCGCGCTGAAGATGAACGGCGTCGCCGGCGCGGTGGAATTCCGCGATGTCCACTTTGCCTATCCGGATGGCACGCAGGCGCTGAAAGGTCTCACCTTCACCACCCAGCCCGGCGATACGGTCGCCTTCGTCGGCGCGTCCGGCGCGGGCAAGTCCACGGTCTTCAACCTGCTCATGCGCCTCTACGACGTGACCTCCGGCGCAGTGCTGATCGACCGGCTGGATGTGCGCGATGTCGTCGGCGGCAGCCTGCGCAGCAATGTGGCGCTGGTCTCGCAGGATGCGGCGCTGTTTGACGATACCATCGCCAACAACATCGCGCTCGGCCGCCTCGGCGCGCCGCGTGCAGCGGTGGAGGCGGCGGCCCGGTCCGCCAACGCGCATGAGTTCATCCTCGCGCTGCCCGGCAGCTACGATGCCCCGGCAGGCGAGATGGGGCGCAACCTCTCCGGCGGCCAGCGCCAGCGCATCGCACTCGCCCGCGCGATCCTGCGCAATGCGCCGATCCTGCTGCTCGACGAGGCGACCTCCGCGCTGGACGCCGAAAGCGAAGCGAAGGTGCAGGATGCGCTGAACCAGTTCGCCCGTACACGGACAGTCCTGATCATCGCGCACCGCCTCTCTACCGTGCGCGCCGCTGACCGCATCATCGTGATGGAAGATGGCCGCGCGGTGGAAGAGGGCACGCACGAGAGCCTGATGGCGCAGGGCGGCGTGTACAAACGGCTGGTGGAATTGCAGCTGAGCTGACAGCTACGCTCGCCGCTAAATGCAGCTCATCCTGAGCGAAGTCGAAGGATGGGCCACAGGAAATGTCAGCTCGTCTTGGCCCATCCGTCGACTTCGCTCAGGATGAGCTGTGCATTGCTTGATAAGCCGAGTTCAATCCCCCGTAAAATCAGGGTCCCGCTTTTCGAAGAACGCCTTCACGCCTTCCCGGAAATCGTCCGTCTGCTGCATGAGGGCGAAGGCTTCGAGGTCGCGGTGGGCGGTGGCCTTGGCGAGCGCCAGTGCGGCGACGTTCACGTCCTGCTTCACCATCTTCAGCGCCGTCGGCGGAAGCTTTGCAGCAGCCTCGGCGATCTCGCGCGCCTTGGCGAGCGCGCCGCCGGGCGGGGTGATGTGATCGACGAGGCCCCAGCCGAGCGCCGTTTGCGCGCTCACCTTTTCGCACAGGCCCGCAATCCGTTTCGCGCGCGCCGGTCCCGCCAGCGCGACGAAACGCGGGATCGAGCCCCAGCTCATGTTCATGCCGCGCTCGACTTCAGGCACGTAGATCGTGGACGCCCCGGAGGCGACGCGCAGATCGCAGGAGACGGCGAGGGCCGCGCCGCCGCCAACGCACCAGCCCTCAATGGCGCAGATCGTCAGCGCATCCACCGCTTCCCAGGCCTCGCACATTGCCGGCCCGGTGCGCAGGCGCACGCGCCGTTCGGCGAGACCGAGGCGGCGCACGTCTACGCCTTCGGGATCGCGCAGGTCGGCGCCCATCGTGAAATTCTCGGTGCGGCCCGTGAGGATGACGGCAGAGATCGCCGGATCGCCCGCGAACAGGCGCGCGGCTTCGGTCAGCTCGCGCATCAGTTTCTGGCTGAGGGCATTGGCCTTGGCGCCGGTGTCGAAGCTGACGGTGGCGATGCGGCCGTCCGTCTGGATGCGGACGAGGTCCATCGCGCTCATGAAGGCTGGCCTGCCGGGCGCTCCTGCGGGAGGAGGGAGGCGGCATGCCGGATGAACTTAGCGAGCTTCTCGGCGCTCTCGGCGCCCTGCACGGCTACGCGCCGGTTGGCGATGTATGTGGGGACGCCGGAGATGCCCATCTGCCGGAACGTCTCGGCCTCGGCGCGCACCGCGTCGGTGTCGGCGCCGGATTTCAGCAGGTCCGCCACAATGTCCGGATCCAGATCAATCGAACGTGCGATGTCTACGAGCACGCCGTGATCGCCCACATCGCGCGCTTCGTTGAAATAGGCGCGGAACAGCGCTTCCTTGGCGGCGCCGCCTTTGCCCTGTCCCTGTGCCCAGCGCACGAGGCGGTGCGCATCGAAACTGTTCGGCCGGTGCGTCACCGCGTCGAAGCGATAAGGGATGTTCTCGGCGTTGCCATAGTCGATCAGCGCTTGCCGCATCGCGGCCATGCGTTCCTTGCCTTCCGGCGAACTCACGCGGCCCGACATGTAGGCCTTGTAGTCAACGCCCTCCGGCGGGATCGTGGGGTCCAACTCGTAGGGCCGGAAAAGCAGCTGCACCTCGACCTCCGGCGCGAGCGCCCGGGCCTCTTCGATCCGGCGCAGGCCCAGCCAGCACCAGGGGCACACAATGTCCGACACCATTTCGATCACGACAGTCATGCGGGGGCCAGGCCTTTCGGTGTCTCGGGTTTCGACGTCGCCATCGCGAGCACCTTCAGGTAGCCGTGTTGCACTTCCATCCGCTGCGTCACGCCCTTGGCGGCGAGTGCGCGGTGGATGAGGCCGAGGCGGTAGCAGGGCACGTGCATGAACATGTGATGCTCGCAGTGATAGTTCACCCAATAAGGCGCCAGCAGCAAGCCTTCCAGAGGGTTGGCCAGCGTGGTGCGCGCGTGGCGCATCGGATCGTTGTTGTCCGGCACTACGGCATGCTCGCCGATATTGCGGAGCCGGGTGATCATCATCATCCACGTCGCCATCGGCAGCAGCCACAGAATGAAATACGCCCACCAGTGGCCAAGCAGTGTCAGCACACTGAAGATCACGAGGTTGGTGACAATCATCGGGATCACGGCTTCACGTGCGGACTGTGAGCGGTTCTCCGCGCCGGGGCCCTTCTTGATCCCGATACCGAAAGCGTTGGCGAACTGGTTGGCGCGTTGCTTGTAGAAAGTCTGGCCCGTCAGGTCACGGATGATCTTGCGGCGCAGGGACGTGCGCGTCACCGGGAAGGGCTTCGAAAGGATGAGGTCCGGGTCTTCTTCCTGCTGGGCGAACTTGTGATGCGTAAGGTGATACTGCCGGTAGGCCTTCAGGTGCCCGCCCATCGGCGCGCCGGCGAGCCAGTGGCCGATGAAATCGTTGACCTTCGCATTCGGATGCAGCGCGCCGTGCGCCGCGTCGTGCATCAGGATGGTGAGGCCTAGCTGGCGCGCCCCGATCAGCATGATCGAGACCGGCAGTAACCACAGCGACCAGATCGACAGCGCTATCGCCGCCGCGATGATCACCCAGGCGTGCACCACCAGCAGCGGCCCCATCCAGGCATTGCGCGCGGACAGGCGCTCCCAGTCCTCGCGGGTGAAGAGGTCAAGCGGGCGGATGCGGGCAGTGGCGGGCATGAGGGCAGTATAAGCCAGCCTGACACCGCCGTCACCTTTCGGGCTGGGTTTCCGTGGCGTCGGGGTCCAGCCCGCGCAGTTCCATCGCGGCGCGGATTTCGCGAACCAGCCAGACATCCGATTTCGGCTCCGGTTTGCGGCGCAGTTCGAAGCCGAAGGGGAGCGACACAGCTTCCGCCCGCTCCGGCGGCGCAACGGCAGGCGCCGCGAAGATCGACTCCGGCGCCCGTTCCGGCAGCAGCGCCGCAAACAGGAAACCCGCCGCGACGAGCGCGCCGGCCCAGACGTTCGACTTGAACACCCGCAGCGCGGATTTCTCGCCCTGCGTTTTCAGCGTCATCGTCTGCCAGAGGCCGTGCACGAGGAAGACCAGCGCGGTGAACGCCCCGATCCGTCCGGCATCGTTGAACATTCCGGCGAGCGCGATCAGCGCGGCGGCGCCCATGTGGAAGCAGAAGGAGATCAGCACCGCCCGCTTGCCGAAGAGGCGCGCTGTGGAGCGCACACCGATCAGCGCGTCGTCCTCGCGGTCCTGCAGGGCGTAGATGGTGTCGTAGGCGACGGTCCAGAGGACGAGCCCGAAATAGAGGATGTAGACGGGGCCGGTGATGACGCTGGCGGTCGCGGCGCCGACCAGGACGCCCCAGTTGAAAGTCAGGCCCAGCCAGGCTTGCGGCCACCAGGTCACGCGCTTGGCGAAGGGGTAGACGGCGACCAGCGGCAGCGCGAGCAGGGCGGTGATCTTGGCGTCGCCCGGCAGCAAGAGCCAGACCCCAAAGCCGATGCCCAGCTGGACGAGCAGGAAGGTGTAGGCCTGCTTCAGCGTCACCGCGCCCGACGGGATCGGCCGACGGGCGGTGCGCGAGACCTTGGCGTCAAAGTCCCGGTCGGTGATGTCGTTCCAGGTGCAGCCCGCGCCGCGCATCACGGCCGCGCCGATCAGGAACAATGCGGCCCAGGCAAGGTCCGCCAGGAACAGGCCGCCGGAGAGGCGCTGGAAGGCGAGGCCGATGACGCAGGGCAGGAACAGCAGCCATATGCCCACCGGCCGGTCGAGCCGCGCCAGCATGGCATAGGGCCGCCATCCAGCCGGCAGGCTCTCGAGCCAGCCGGGAAGGGCGGTATCAGCCGGATAGCTGAAGGTTTCCGTTTTGTCGTAGCGGGGCGGCTGGCTCATCACGACGGGATATAAATGATTTGCCATCTTCTCGCACCGGTTGTGCTTTCAAAACTACAAGGCGTGATGCAAAAGCCACACCTGACAATGGCGCGCGAAACGGCCTATACCGCGCCGCATGCCGACAACGCCGCGACTCTTTGTTTCTGCTGATCTTTCTGCCGGGCGCGCCGTCGCGCTGGACGAGGAACAGTCGAACTACCTGCTGCGCGTGCTCCGCCTTGGGGCAGGCGACGAGGTGCGCCTGTTCAATGGTCGGGACGGGGAATGGAACGCGGCCCTCTCGGCAGCGGGCAAGAAGGCTGAGGTCACGCCCGTGTCGCAGCTGCGCTTGCAACCGCCTCCAGCGTCCCCGGCGCTGACGCTGCTGTTTGCCCCAGTGAAGAAGGATCAGACGGACCTGATCGTGGAAAAAGCCACCGAACTCGGCGCCGTCCGCGTCGTACCGGTGCTGACCCAGCGCACGCAAACCCGCACCGTGCGGCTCGACCGGTTCCGCAAGATTGCCCTCGAAGCCGCCGAGCAGACTGAGCGGCTTGATCTGCCCGAGATTGCGGAAGTGGCCACGCTGGACGCGGCCCTGGCCGCCCTGCCGCCCGGCACCGCTGTCATTTTCTGTGACGAAGCGGGCGACGAGGCGGGCGCCCCCTGGGGCGGCGAGGCCGGCCGGGCCGGGCCTATGCGCGCCGTCTTGAACGGTCTGGCAGGCCGGGACGCCGCCCTCCTGATCGGCCCTGAAGGTGGGTTCACCGGCGAGGAACGCGCCTTCCTGCGCGGGCGGGCCAGCACCTGGGCGGTGAGCCTTGGCCCCCGCATCCTGCGGGCTGAAACGGCCGCCATTGCGGCCATGGCGCTCTGGCAGGCGGTCTGCGGCGACTGGGGCTGACGGCGACGGAAATGTAACAATTGGGGCCCCCCATTGGCGCCGCCACATTTCGGCCTTATCTCCACGCCGGACAAGATAGCCGCCCGGAGCGCAACGATGACGACCCCCACCAGCGACATCGACGAAGCCTCGCCCCGGATCAGCGGCAAGACCGAGCTGGTGACGTATCTCGAAGGCGGCAACAAGCCGAAGACCGACTGGCGCATTGGCACCGAGCACGAGAAGTTCGGCTTCCTCTGGGACGGCCTGAAGCCGCTGCCCTATGAGGGCAAGGCCTCCGTCAAGGCCATGCTGGAGGGCCTGCGGGACCGGTTCGGCTGGGAACCGATCATCGAGGGCGGCCATTTGATCGGCCTGAAGAAAAACGGCGCCAGCGTCAGCCTGGAGCCCGGCGGGCAGTTCGAACTGTCCGGCGCGCCGCTGGAGTCGATCCACGAGACCTGCATTGAAGTTGGCCAGCACCTGACTGAAGTGCGCGTCCTGGCCGAACCGCTGGGCATAGGCTTCCTCGGCCTTGGCGCCAGCCCGATCTGGAGCCTCGCCGAGACGCCGGTGATGCCCAAGGGCCGCTACAAGATCATGACCGCGTACATGGACAAGGTCGGGCGCCTCGGCCGCCAGATGATGTTCCGCACCTGCACGGTGCAGGCAAACCTCGATTTCTCGTCCGAGGCGGACATGGTGCAGAAGATGCGCGTGTCGCTCGCGCTGCAGCCTCTGGGAACGGCGCTGTTTGCCAACTCGCCCTTCATCGACGGGCGGCCGAACGGCTTCCTCTCGTACCGGTCGCAGATCTGGACTGACACGGACCCCGACCGCTCCGGCATGCTGCCCTTCGCCTTCGAGAGCGGGTTCGGCTTTGAGCAATACGTCGACTACGCGCTCGATGTGCCGATGTATTTCGTGCGCCGGGGCGGGCAGTATCTCGACGCGAGCGGCCTCAGCTTCCGCGATTTCATGGACGGCAAGCTGGCGATCCTGCCGGGCGAGCGCCCGGCAATGGACGATTTTGTCGACCACCTCTCGACCATCTTCCCGGAAGTGCGCCTGAAACGCTTCCTTGAGATGCGCGGCTCGGACGCCGGCCCCTGGGACCGGCTCTGCGCCTTCTCGGCCTTCTGGACCGGTATCCTGTATTCGCAATCCTCGCTCGATGCGGCCTGGGACCTGGTGAAGAACTGGTCCGCGCCGGAGCGCGAAGTGATGCGCCAGGGCGTGCGCACGCTCGGCCTTCGCACGCCGATCCCGGGCGGACGCTCGATGCAGGATCTGGCGAAAGAAGTGCTCGCGATCAGCCGCGCCGGCCTGCGCGACCGGGGCAAGCTGTCCGCTGCGGGCGACGACGAGTCCGGCTTCCTGTCGAGCCTCGACGAGATCGCCGCCTCGGGCCTCACGCCGGCCGAACGCCTCCTCCAGCGCTATCATGGACCCTGGAAAAAAGACCTTACGAAGGTGTTCGCCGAAGAGGCGTACTGAGCCTGTTTCCCAGTCCATAAACCGCCCACAACTCGCCTTGTGGCCGTGTGGACTGTTTTCGCGCGCCAGGCGCATCTTGGGTAACGGCAGAAACCGCCTTGAGCCATCCGCCGGGGCATGGTCAAACCTTTGACACAATCCGGACGCCTCCGGCGGGCCGTGTCACTTAGCGCGCTGGGGAGCCGTTCATGCTGGTTATTGTTCTGGGCATTTTCATCACACTGGCGACCTGTATCCCGGTCTTCAGCCAGATGCGGAAACATCCCAAGGGCCTGCACATCCTTTTCTTCGCCGAGATGTGGGAGCGCTTCTCCTTCTACGGCATGCGCGGCCTGCTGATCTTCTACCTGACCCAGCACTTCCTGTTCGATGACCGCACGGCGCAGGGCCAGTATGGCTCCTACACGGCGCTTGTGTACCTTCTGCCGCTGCTCGGCGGCTTCCTCGCGGACAAGTATCTCGGCAACCGCAAGGCCATCGCGTTCGGCGCGCTGCTGCTCGTCGCGGGACACCTGACGATGGGCCTCCACGGGCCGCAGGCCACGCAGACGATGACGGTCAATGGCGCAGAATACAACCTGGCGGTCGAAGGCCGGGGCGGCTCGCGTCAGGTGTTCATCGAGACCGGCACGCAGCGCTGCCTGTTTGGCGGCGAGGAAAGCCATGATGGCTGCCGCGCCAACGTCAATGATGAGGGCGGTATCACCTTCACCGGCCTCGAACAGGGCAGCCCGCTGCCGACGGTCATCCCGAACGTCATGGAGACCCTCTCGGAGCCAGTTCGCGATCCTCTGTATACGAACATCCTGTTCCTTGCCCTGGCCCTGATCGTGATGGGTGTCGGCTACCTGAAGGCCAATATCTCCTCGATCGTCGGCCAGCTCTATGATGACGTCGATCCGCGCCGCGATGCCGGCTTCACGCTTTACTATTACGGCATCAACCTTGGCGCCTTCTGGGCAGCGATCCTGTGCGGCTATCTCGGACAGACCGTCGGCTGGTGGGCCGGTTTCGGCCTCGCCGCGGTGGGCATGGCCTTCGGCTGGCTCGTCTTCACCCGCCAGCGCCTGGCGTTCTGGACCGCAGGCGAGCGCCAGTTGCCCGAGCATGTCGGCGCGCCGCCCAATCCGGAATTGCTCGCTAAGAAATTCGGCCCGGTCTCCTTCGAATGGCTGCTTTACCTGCTCGCCATCCCGGGCGTTGCGGCTGTCTGGTTCCTGCTGCAGACCCCGCAGTTCACATTCCTCACGCTGATGAGCGGCCTGGTACTGTTCGGCGGCTACCTGATTTTCTACATGGTGACGAAGTGCAACCTGCGCGAAATCCAGGAACTGGTCCTCGCGCTGTTCCTGATCTTCATGTCGGTCGTGTTCTGGTCGCTGTTTGAACAGGGCGGCTCGTCGCTGAACCAGTTTGCCGAGCGCAACACGCAGCTGCCGAATGATGGCTTCATGACCGTCACCGCTGCGCAGACGCAGAGTTTCAACTCCGGTTTCATCCTGCTGTTCGCGCCGGTCTTCGCCGCGCTCTGGGCCTGGCTCGGCGCGCGCAAGGCAGACCCCAATACGGCGCTGAAGTTTGCGCTGGCGCTGGTGCAGGTCGGCCTCGGGTTCTGGGTTCTGGTCTGGGGTGTTCAGTTCGCGGATGAAAGCTACCGCGTGCCGCTCGTCTTCCTCGTGCTCGCCTACCTGCTGCACACGACCGGCGAGCTGTGCCTATCGCCGGTGGGCCTGTCGATGATCACCAAGCTGTCGCCGGCCGCGGTTGTCAGCTTCATGATGGCCGGCTGGTTCCTGTCGTCCGCCTTCGCACAATATGTAGCCGGCCTGATCGCACAGTTCACCGCGAGCGATACCGTGGCCGGCCAGGTGCTCGATCCCGGCAAGGCGCTCGCGACCTATTCGGACGTGTTCTGGAGCCTCGGCGTGGTCGCGATCATCCTTGGCATCCTGCTTGGCGCGGGCAGTTTCCTGCTGAAATACCTGGGCCACGGCAAAGCCGGACGCCTGGCCAGCAAATCTGCTCTGGAGGCGGAAGCGGCGGCTCTTGCAGCGGGCAAGTAAGGTTTCAGGGCCCCAAAAATAAAGGGCGGCCTCTCGCAAGGCCGCCCATTTTTTGTCGCCGTAGAGGTATCAGCCCGCGCCGCCGACCGTCAGTGAACCGACTTTCAGCGTCGGCTGGCCGACGCCGACGGGGACCGATTGCCCCGCCTTGCCGCAGACGCCGACGCCGTCATCCATCGCGAAATCGTTGCCGATCATGGTGACATCGGAGAGGGCCGTCGGGCCGTGGCCGATCAGCGTGGCGTTCTTGACAGGCGCGACGATCTTGCCGTTCTCGACGAGGTAGGCTTCGGTGCACTGGAACACGAAGTTGCCGGAGGTGATGTCGACCTGGCCGCCGCCGAAATCGACCGCCCAGAGGCCTCGCTTGATCGAGGCGACGATGTCTTTCGGGTCATCGTTTCCGCCGAGCATCACCGTGTTGGTCATGCGCGGCATCGTCTGGGATTCGTAGCTTTCGCGGCGGCCATTGCCGGTGGGCTGCATGCCCATCAGGCGGGCGTTCATGCGGTCTTGCATATAACCTTTCAGGATTCCGTCCTCGATCAGCACGGTGCGCTGGGTCGGTGTGCCTTCATCGTCGAAGGAGAGCGAACCGCGCCGGGCGTCGATGGAGCCATCGTCGATGATCGTCACGCCCTTGGCAGCGACCTGTTCGCCGATGCGGCCGGCATAGACGCTGGTGCCCTTGCGGTTGAAGTCGCCTTCGAGGCCGTGGCCGACCGCTTCGTGCAGCAACACGGCGGGCCAGCCGGGGCCGAGCACGACTTCCATCTCGCCGGCGGGGGCGGGGATGGATTGCAGATTCACTTCGGCTTTCTGGATCGCGCGGCGCACCATGGCCTGCCAGCGCGAAGGTTCGATCCATTCGTCATAGGCCGCGCGGCCACCGGCTCCGGCGCCGGCCGATTCGCGGCGGCCGTGTTCCTCGAGCGTGACGGAGACGTTGAGCCGGACCAGCGGGCGCACATCGTGGAACTGGGCGCCGTCGGGCCGCAGGATATCGACTTCCGTGTGACTGCCGGACAGCGACACGGACACCTGCACCACGCGCGGGTCTGCGGCGCGGGCGAAGGCGTCGATTTCGGCGAGCAGGCTCGTCTTGTCGGTGAAGGCGGTGTTCAGCGTCGGGTCGATCGGTGGATAGAGGCGGCGGTTGGTCGGCTGCGGGCCAGCGGCGAGCTTGCCGGAATAGCCGCGCTTCGCCTGGGCTGCAGTGCCCGCTGCACGGCGGATCGCCTCGAGCGTGAGCTGCGACGCATATCCCGCGCCTTGTGATTCGCCCGCGACGACGCGCAAGCCGAAGCCCTGGTCGGTGTCGTAGGCGGCGGATTTCAGCCGTCCGTCATCGAACACGAAGCTCTCGGAGCGCGAACGCTCGATGTAGAGATCGGCGTCGTCAGCGCCTCTGGCCGCGTCGGCGAGCAGGGGCAGGGCATCGGTCACATCGAAAGGCAGGGGTGTGTCGGTCATCCGTGCAACATGTGGCCGTCCGCGCCGCGCTGCAAGCCGGAAGGTTCAGGCCTCAGGCGGTATGACGGCGGACGCGGGGGATGAGGTTGGGCGCACGGCGCGGGCCGGAGACACGGATCCCGCCGGCAATGCTGCCCAGAATGAAGACTGCGCCGAACACCAGCGTGAGAAGTTTGAAGCCTTCGGCGATCTGCGGCGCCATACCGTAATACCCGGCGGCCGCAACGAGAGCCACGAACGCTGCCACGAGCAGAACCAATTTCATCCTCGTCACTCCTGTTGAAATCACGGGAGTTAAACGCAGCGGCTCCGGGAAAGTTGCAGGTGTGGATAAAATATTAACGGCGTGGTTAATTCATCGTCACCGTGAACCGCGCCAGCTGCCGGTCGGTCGCCTCGAACTCAGGGTTCAATTCCTTCGATTTCACGAAGTCATAGTAGGCGCCTTGCACATCGCCCGTGTTCTCGCGCGCGATCGCGCGGTTGTAATAGGCGGCGTAGAGGTCTTCCGAATTCAGCTCGATGGCCTTCTCAAGTGAAACCAGCGCCGAGTTGAAGTCCTTTTTGAAGATGAAGGCCGCGCCTTCGTTGAGCCAGGTTGCGCCCGTATCGGGCTGCATCTTCTTGGCCGCGGCATAATCGGCGAGCGCGGCATCATAGTCGCCCTGACGCATGCGCAGCACGCCGCGATTCGTGAACGTCGCCGCCTTGTTCTGGACATTCAGCGCTTCGAGCTGGATCGCGCGGGTGCACAGCGCTTCGGCGTCCGCAGGCCGGCCGAGGTTGAATTTGACCGCTTCATAGCAATCGCGGGCGATGCCGCCGCCAATCACGGTGACCTGGGCGCCGGCGATCGGGGCGAGGGTTGCGGCGGCAGCGGCCAGAACGAGGGCGCGGAACATGGGTCGTCTCCCTGAGTGTTTCGTTGCGCCGGATGTAGCACAACTTCGCCTGTGCGGCGATGCGCTGCGACAATTTTGAGCGTGGAAAGGACTGGGGGAAAGGACGAGGCTGGTATAGGAAGTGCCCGAATCCGAACGGAACCGAGGTTTTATATCGTGCGACACCTGACTGCCGCCCTGTCCGCCTGCCTGTTTGCCGCCCCAGCCTGGGCCGCCCTGCCAGAAGATGGCGCCCTAAATTTCCAGCCGGCGGCGACTCGCATCGCGGAACGCGTGCACGAGTTCCACAACGTCCTTCTCTGGATCATCACGCTGATCACCGCCCTGGTGACCGTGCTGCTGGTCTGGGTGATGATCCGCTACAGCAAGGCCGCCAACAAGACGCCGCGCAAGTTCAGCCACAACACCACGGTTGAAGTGATCTGGACCGTCGTCCCGGCGCTCATCCTCGTCGGCATCGCCAGCCTCTCGTTCCCGAACCTCTACTACCAGAACGTCACGCCGAACCTTGGCCAGATCGCAGCCACCTCCAATGCGCTGCTCGCCGAGGGCAAGACGGCCGAGCACCTGGCCTACACCAAGAACCACTTCCCGGACGCCGCCGAGAAAGGCTTCGTCAACGTCAAGATCCAGGGCAACCAGTGGAACTGGACCTACACCTACATGGACATCCAGGACGAGTCGGGCAGCGCGCTCGAGTTCGTCTCGAACGGCCTGCACAAGGGCCGCGCGAGCGATCCCGTCGATGTTGGCCCGCGCAACCTTGCGACCGACTATCCGATGGTCATCCCGGCCGGGCGCTACATCCGCTACTACACCGCGGCAGCTGACGTGATCCACGCGTTCACGGTGCCAGCCTTTGCCGTCAAGACCGATGCCATCCCGGGCCGCCTGAACGAAGGCTGGTTCCTCGTCGATGAGCCCGGCGTCTATTACGGCCAATGTTCCGAGATCTGCGGCATTGACCACGCCTACATGCCGATCGAAGTGCGCGTCGTCACGCAGGCGCAGTTTGATCGCTGGGCCGAGCTGATGAAGACCGGCGATTTCGACGCGGCCGCCGCGTCGGTGCGCGAAGTCGCGGCGCTCGAGTCCGACACCCAGTTTGCTTCCTCCAACTGATTTCACGAAGAAGAGTAATTTCCGATGCCCATGGATGAAATCGCCCTCGATCACAGCCACGACGCCCATGATCACAAGCCCGGGTTCGTGACCCGCTGGTTCTTCTCGACGAACCACAAGGACATCGGCACACTCTACCTCGTCTTCGCGATCATCGCCGGCATCGTCGGCTACTCGCTGTCGGGTCTGATCCGCTGGGAACTGGCCGAGCCGGGCATTGGTCCGATGCTCTGGATCCAGACCAACTTTTTCGGCCTTGAGGGCGACGCCGCCATCACGGCAGCCAAGCACTTCTACAACGTCGTGATCAGCTATCACGGCCTCGTCATGATCTTCTTCATGGTGATGCCGGCGCTGATCGGCGGTTTCGGCAACTGGTTCGTGCCGCTGATGATCGGCGCGCCGGACATGGCCTTCCCGCGCATGAACAACATTTCGTTATGGCTGACGGTCGGCGCGTTCATTCTCGCGTGCATTTCGATGGTGGTTCCCGGCGGCCCTGGCGGCAACGGCTTCGGTGGCGGCTGGACCCTGTATCCGCCGCTCTCCTCGACCGTCGGCCACCCGGGCCCGGCAATGGACCTGCTTATCCTGTCGCTGCACACGGCCGGTATCGCGTCGATCCTCGGCGCCATCAACTTCATCGTCACCATCCTGAACATGCGCGCTCCGGGCATGACGATGCACAAGATGCCGCTGTTTGCCTGGTCGATCCTCGTGACGGCTGTCCTGCTGCTGCTCGCCCTGCCGGTGCTCGCCGGCGCGCTGACCATGCTGCTGACCGACCGTAACTTCGGCTCGCAGTTCTTCATCCCGAACGGCGGCGGCGACCCGGTGATGTTCCAGCACCTGTTCTGGTTCTTCGGCCACCCCGAAGTCTACATCATGATCCTGCCGGCCTTCGGCATCGTCAGCCACATCGTCTCGACCTTCTCGAAGAAGCCGATCTTCGGCTACCTCGGCATGGCTTACGCCATGGTGTCGATCGGCGTCATCGGCTTCGTCGTGTGGGCGCACCACATGTACACCGTCGGCATGAACGTCGACCTGAAGGCCTACTTCGTGGCGGCAACGATGGTCATCGCGGTGCCCACCGGAATCAAGATCTTCTCCTGGATCGCCACCATGTGGGGCGGCTCCATCGACTTCAAAGTCCCGATGCTCTGGGCCATCGGCTTCATCTTCCTGTTCACCGTGGGCGGTGTCACGGGCGTCGTGCTGGCGAACGCCGGCGTCGACCATGCCCTGCACGACACCTACTACGTGGTGGCGCACTTCCACTACGTGCTGTCGCTCGGCGCCGTGTTCGGCCTGTTCGCGGGCTGGTACTACTGGTTCGAGAAGATGTTCGGCGTGAAGTACAACTCGATCCTCGCCGGCCTGCACTTCTGGCTGATGTTCATCGGTTCGAACGTCCTGTTCTTCCCGCAGCACTTCCTCGGCCTGCAGGGCATGCCGCGCCGCTACATCGACTACAACGAAGGCTTCTCGACCTGGCACTATGTCTCGTCGATCGGCTACGCCATCACCCTCGTCGCGACGATCATCTTCTTCATCTCGATCGCCGAAGCCGCCATCCGCCGCCGCAAGGCGACCAGCGGCAACCCATGGGGCGAAGGCGCCACCACGCTCGAGTGGACCCTGCCGTCGCCGCCGCCGTTCCACCAGTATAACGAACTGCCGGTGGTCAACACCAAGGGCGGCCACTGACCTGATCACGGCCCGCCGCTCCGGGCCGGACAAGACTTGAACTCCGGGGCGGCCCTCACGCGCAAGGCGTGCGGGCCGTTTCGTCAACAGAAGTCCGAGACACAAACGCCATGTCCGACGCCGTCATCCTCCCGCAGAAGCGCCACGCCACCGCGGTGGACTACCTGAACCTGATGAAGCCCCGCATCATGATGCTGGTGGTGTTCACGGGCTTTGCGGGTCTCGTGGCCGCCTCCAGCATGACCGGCATCACGATGCACCCCGCGATGGCCGCCATTGCCACGCTCGCCGTGGCGCTCGGCTCCGGCGCGGCGGGCGCGATCAACATGTGGTACGATTCTGACATCGACGCCGTCATGACGCGCACCTCTACCCGGCCGATCCCGTCCGGCGCCGTACCGCGCGAGGAAGCGTTGGCGCTCGGCCTGATCATGTCCGGCGTGTCGGTGATGCTGATGTGGCTGGCCTCGAACTGGCTGGCCGCCGGGCTGCTCGCGTTCTCGATCTTCTACTACGGCGTCATCTACACGATGTGGCTGAAGCGGGCGACGCCGCAGAATATCGTCATCGGCGGCGGTGCAGGGGCCTTCCCGCCGGTCATCGGCTGGGCCGCCGTCACCGGCAACATGCCGCTCGACGCCTGGATCCTGTTCGCTATCATCTTCTTCTGGACCCCGCCGCACTTCTGGGCGCTGTCGCTTCTCGCGCACAAGGAATACGCCAAGGTCTCGGTGCCGATGCTGCCGGTCACGCACGGCGCCAAGGTCACGCGCCAGCAGATCCTGATCTACACGCTCGTGCTCGTGCCGGTCTCGCTGCTGCCGCTCGCCACCGGTCTCGGCGGCTGGATCTACGGCGCCGCCGCCCTCGGCCTCGGCGCAACTTTCCTCGCCTACGCCGTGCGTCTCATCCGGTCGAATGCCGGCGATGCGACCTCCACCGGCGCCGACATGAAACTCGCCAAGAACACGTTCGTGTTCTCGATCCTGTATCTGTTCGCCCTGTTCGGCGCTGTGCTCGTCGAGCATGCGGCCGGGCTTCACTTTCCGTTGACGGGTACCTGACATGGCCGAAACGCCTGATCCTGCCGTGCCGCAACTCGACGCCGAGGCCCTGAAGGCCCGCAAGCGCCGCAACCTTTGGCTCGGCCTCGCGCTGGCGGCGTTCGTGGTGCTGGTGATGGTCACCACCGTGATCCGCCTGCATACCGGCACCGGCGTGTCGGAGCGCATGTGATGGCCCTGTCGAACGGCACCCTCGCAGGAATCGCCGCCGCCGGGACGCTGGGCATGCTCGGCCTCGCCTTTGCGTCTGCCCCGCTCTACGACGCGTTCTGCAAGGTCACCGGCTTCGGCGGCACCACCCGAATCGCCACCGAAGGCCCGGCAGGCATCCTGGACCAGTCCATCGAGGTGCGCTTTGACGCCAACGTCGCCGATGCGCCGCTGCTGTTCCGCGCCCTGCAGACGACGCAAACCGTCCAGATCGGCCAGCACGGCCTCGCTTTCTATGAGGTCACCAACCCGACCCAGCAGGAAGTGCGCGTCATCGCGAGCTACAACGTGACACCGCACAATGCGGGTCCGTACTTCAACAAGCTGGAGTGTTTCTGCTTCTCGGAGCGGGTGATCGCGCCCGGCGAGACGCGCAAGCTGCCGGTGGTTTACTTCGTCTCGCCGGACATGATCGAAGACCGTCTGGCCGGGCAGATCGAGACGATCACGCTCAGCTACACTTTCTTTGACAGTTCGGCGTATTCAGGTCCGCGCAACCAGGCTGCCGTCCAGGCGGTGCCTGAGGGTGCGGCGAATTCGGCAGCACCCGGCTGAATCGGTTGCAACGTGGCCGGGGCGCACGTTAAACAGCCCCAAAGTTCAGGGATTCCAGAGGGGATTTGACACTCATGTCCGGCGGCGACGTAAAACACGACTACCACCTCGTAAATCCTTCGCCCTGGCCGCTGCTCGGCTCGTTGGCGGTTTTGACGCTGGCGATCGGCGCGGTCACCTACATGAAGGGCCTGTTCGGCATGCCGGAAGGCACCTGGTGGCTGATGGCCATCGGCTTCGCCATGGTCTTCTGGGTGATGTTCGGCTGGTGGGCCAGCGTCGTGAAAGAAGGCCGCACGGGCGACCATACGCCGGTCGTCGAGATCGGCCTGCGCTACGGCATGATTCTCTTCATCGTCTCGGAAATCATGTTCTTCGTGGCCTGGTTCTGGGGCTTCTTCGAATTCTCGATCTTCTCGGATGCCCGCGTCGGCGGCACCTGGGACGCGGCCAACCCGATCTTCCAGGAAGGTCTTGAGCGCTTCAAGCAGTTCCCGCCTGAAGGCGTGACGACGTTTGACCCCTTCCACCTGCCGCTGATGAACACCCTGATCCTGCTGCTGTCGGGCACCACGGTCACCTGGGCGCACCACGCGCTGCAGCACGGCGACATGAAGGGCGCTAAACTCGGCCTGTTCATCACCATCGTCCTCGGTATGGCCTTCACCGCGCTTCAGGTCGTCGAGTACAGCCATGCGGGCTTCACCTATGACGGCACGCTGTACGGTTCGGCCTTCTTCATGGCCACCGGCTTCCACGGCGCCCACGTCGTCATCGGCACGATCTTCCTGACCGTCTGCCTGATCCGCATGTACGCAGGCAACCTGACCCCGAAGAAGCACCTCGGCTTCGAATTCGCCGCCTGGTACTGGCACTTCGTGGACGTGGTGTGGCTCTTCCTCTTCGCCTTCGTCTACGTCACGCCCTACCTCGTCTTCGAAGCGGGCAAGTAATACGGCGCAGGCCACTGCAGCTCATTGAAAGCCCGCCGGTGCGACAAGCGTCCGGCGGGCTTTTGACTTTCCGGGAAGGACAAGACCCATGACCTTCAAGCCCTATCCAATCCTGACGCTGTTCACGGCCGTCTCGGTCGTGATCCTGATCATGTTCGGGAACTGGCAGTGGAGCCGGTATCACGAAAAGATGGCGCTGGTAGACGCCGAGCCGGAATGGACCACCGTTTCGGGCTCCCTGCTGCCGGGCACCGTGCGGCAGGTCTACTCGCTCACCGGCGGCAGCGCGGCCTGGCGGGATGTCGTCCTCGTCGAGACAGCCGACGGCGCCGCCTTCGTGGCGCAGACGCTGCACTACGGGATGGACGCCCCCGTCCCGACACTGGTCTCCGCGCCGCAGTTCTTCTCCGCGCGCGGCATCTGGCACGAGCCGGGCCATCGCAACGCTTTCTCCACCGAGGACGACCCGGCTGCCGGACTGTTTTACTCGTTCGATCCGGTCGAGCTCGCCAAGACGCTGCCCGCCGATCTCGCCGCAAAGGTCGGCCCGCGCGTGTTCGAGCCGGAGACCCTGCTGCGCACCGACGGCGCCATGCCGGAGCCGGTGGTGAACCCCTTCGCCCAGCCCCAGCTGAACGAACGCCTGCCGCCGGAACGCCATTTCGGCTATGCGCTGACCTGGTGGGGTCTCGCCATCGGGCTGATCGGTGTGTATCTCGCCCTGCATCATCAGCGCGGACGCCTCCGCTTCAGGGGAACACCCAACCCGTGAAATACGTCTCCACTCGCGGCGAAGCGCCGGAAACCGGCTTTGCCGAGGCCTGTCTGGCCGGCCTCGCGCCGGATGGCGGCCTCTACGTTCCGAAGGAATGGCCGCGCATCGAGCCGGCCCGGTTCGGCGAGCCTTATGCCGACGTGGCGGCGCGCATCATCTCGGCCTTTGCGGGCGACGCGATCCCGGAAGCAGACGTGCAGAAGATCTGCCGCGATGCCTATGCGAGCTTCGCGCACCAGTCGGTTGCGCCGCTGACGCAGTGGGGGCCGGACAGCTGGCTGATGGAGCTGCACCACGGCCCGACGCTGGCGTTCAAGGACGTCGCGATGCAGCTGATCGCGAAGCTGTACGACTACCTGCTGGCCAAGTCCGGCGAGACGCTGACGGTGGTCTGCGCGACGTCCGGCGATACCGGCGGCGCGGCCGCAGCGGCCTTCGCGGGAGCGAAGCAATCGCGCCTCGTGATCCTGCATCCGCATGAGCGTGTCTCACCGGTGCAGCGCCTGTTCATGACGACGACCGGCGCCGCCAACATCCTCAACATCGCCACCGACAGTGACTTCGATGACGCGCAGGCGATCGTCAAATCGCTGTTCGCGGACCTGGCCTTCGCGCGCACCGTGAACCTCTCCGGCGTCAACTCGATCAACTGGGCGCGCATCGCAGCGCAGTCGGTCTATTACGCGACCAGCCAGGCCCAGCTGCGCGGGGCGCCGATCCGCTATATCGTCCCAAGCGGCAACATGGGGGACGCGCTGGCAGGCTATGTCGCCGCGCGCTGCGGCCTGCTGACCGGCGGCTTCGAAGCGATCTGCGCCGTCAACGAGAACGACGCCTTGGCGCGCCTGTTCAACACCGGACGGATGACGCGCACGGCGGCGGTCGCAACGCCCAGCCCGGCGATGGACATTTCCGTGCCCTCGAACTTCGAGCGCGTCCTCTACGAGATCACCGGGCGCGACTCCGAAGCCATCCGCCGCACCTATGCCGCCTACGCACAATCGGGCGACGCGGCGCTGCCGGACGGCGCGCAGACGAAGCTCAGCTGCTCCGGCCTCTCCGCGGCCTCGATCAACAATGGCGAGACGCTCGCCGAGATGGAGCGCTTCCGGAAGGAAACCGGCTGGCTGATCTGTCCGCATACGGCGGTTGGCACAGCGCTCGCGCGGCGCCTGCCGAAGAAGGACGTCGCCACCGTCGTGCTGTCCACCGCCGCCGCGTCGAAGTTTCCGGAAACGGTCGCCGAAGCCACGCATCATGACGCCCCGCTGCCGCCCCGCTGCGAGGCGCTGCAAGGGCGCGGCGAAGTGTTCGAGCGCCTGCCATCCGATCTCGGCGCCGTGCGAACGCGCATTCTCCAATTCGCGCGCTGAGCCCGCCGCATGGGCGCGCCGCTCGATACCGTGATCACGACGCCCTGCCTCGCGCTAATGCCGGCCCGCCGTCAGGACTTCGCTGACTGGGCTGAGCTGCGCCGCGTCAGCCGCAACTACATCGAGCCTTGGGAGCCGTCCTGGCCGTCGGACGCCCTCTCGCGGCGCGACTGGAACCGCCGTCTCTCGGCCTGGACCTCCGCTTGGAAAACCGGCAGCGCGTATATCCTCTTCATCCGCCGCCTCAGCGACAATGCCCTGGTCGGCGGCCTCTCCTTCACGCAGATGCGGCCCTGGCCGGCGGACAGCGCGAGCCTTGGTTACTGGCAGGGCGAAGGCTTCGAAGGGCAGGGCTACATGCGCGAAGCGGTGTCCGCCGCCTGCACATGGGCGTTTCGCGATCTCGGCCTCTGGCGTATCGAAGCGGGAATCGTGCCCGAAAATGCGCGCTCGCGGCGCGTTCTGGAGGGCACGGGATTTGCTGAAGAGGGGCGGGCCACCGCCTATCTCGAAATCGCCGGCACCCGCCGCGACCACATCCTTTTCGGTCTCGTCAGGCCGCGACCAGACCGTTAGGTATCAACCTCATGGCACTTGCAAAACCCGTCCAGGCTCAAGGCAGCTGGCACTGGCGCTCCGAGCCGGGCCGTCTCGAAATCGAGGCGCCGTCGGGCACGACGCTGTCCGAACTCGGCGGCGTCTGGTCCATTGATGCGCTGGAAAAGATGCTGGAGGGCCTGAGCCGGGGCCGCTTGGGCCGCGTATTCGCGCCGGGCGACGGACCGGTGCGCTGCCCGCTGCGCCTGTCCAATGGCCATGACATCCACCTCGTCGGCGCCTTCATCAGCGAGACCGAAGCCCGCGGCATGCTGCTCACGGGCGAGGACTTCCCGGAATTCGATCCGATCGACCTGAAGCCCGGCCCGGATCTCGTGCCCGTCTACCAGCCGATCATCTCGCTGCGCGATGGCCGCGTCGTCGGCTTCGAGGCGCTCGCCCGCTGGACCGGCCCGGGCCTCACGACGCCGCCGAGCCGCTGGGAAGACCAGGCGCTCGCCTCCAACATGCTGATCCGCGCGGCCGAGACCCTCTCGGACCTGCGCCGCGAAGCCAAGCGCGACGACCTCTTCGTGCACGTCAACCTCACCGCGCGCGAACTCACCAAGAGCACCATCCCTGCGCTGATCGACGCGCTGACCAACAGCTACGCCCTGCCGAAACGGGCGATCCGCATCGAGCTGACCGAACAGGCGGCGCTGCGCGACGAAGCCAACTCACTGGCCGCCGCGATGGCGTTGAAGGCCGTCGGCGCCGGCCTCGTGCTCGACGATTTCGGCACCGGCCATTCCTCGTTCGCCTGGCTCGCGGACCTGCCGTTCGACAGCCTCAAGATCGACCACGGCCTCACCGCCCGCCTCGGCCAGGCGCGCACCGACACGATCCTCTCGACCATCACACTGCTCGCCAGCCGCCTCGGCATGTCGACCACCGCCGAAGGCGTCGAGAAACGCGAAGACGCCGGCCGCCTGCGCGCGCTAGGCTTCGACAACGCACAGGGCTTCGCCTTCTCAAAAGGCATCGATGCAAAAGCGGCGCTGAAGTTCCTGAAGGGCTAAGGCGCCGCCAGATCCCGCGCCATGAACAGCATCATCGGCCGCATCCGCTCCGGGTACTCCACGAACGGCGCCACATCCTTGAAGCCGAACGCGCGGTAGAGGCCGATCGCCTCCACCATGTCACGCGTCGTGTCGAGGCGCATGGTCTTGAAGCCGTCTCGCACGGCGGCCTGCATCAGCGCCTCGCACAGCTTGCGCCCAAGGCCGCGCCCGTTCGCCGTGCTGCGCACGAACAGGCGTTTCATCTCGCACGTATCCTTGTCCACGCGCTTGTAGGCGACGCCGCCGAGGATTTCGTGCGCGTCCTCGGCAATCAGCATACGGCCATTCGGCGGCCCGTAGAGATCCGCGAGTGACAGCAGTTCCGCATCGAGCCCCTGATGGCTGAAGGCCATTTCGACCAGCCAGGGATCGTCCCGATATCGCTCGCGGCACCAGGCGACGTATTCAGAGATCAGCCCGCCGAACGCTGCGACCTCGAGCGGCGCGGCCGCTTCGTGGATCGTGATGGCGCCGGCCTGTCTCATGCATTCCCCGCGCCGGAATGCAGCCGCGAGAGGTCAACCCCCAGCCGTGTCATCGCGTGGCGCCATTTGTGCTCATGCGCGTCGCCAAACACGAGATCGGAATCCGGCTCGCACACAAGCCAGGCATTTTCCGCCAACTCGCTTTCCAGTTGCCCCGCGCCCCACCCGGCATAGCCGAGCGCAAACACCGATTGCCGCGGCGCCGCCATCGAGGCGACCATGCCGAGAATATCCCGCGTCGCCGTCATGCAGATGTCGCCGTCGACTTCCATGGTCGCGCCGTCGCAGATTACATCATCCGTATGCAGAACAAATCCGCGCTCGGTCGCCACCGGCCCGCCTTCGAGCACCGTCACGCCGCGCAGCGAGATTTCCATCTGGATGCCCATCTGCTCCATCAGGTCCTGCAGGTCGACGCCCTCGACGGGTTTGTTGAGCACAATGCCCATCGCAAACTCGGGTGTGTGGGCGCAGAGCAGGATGACCGAGCGCTCGAAGCGCGTGTCGCCGATGCCCGGAAGGGCGATCAGGAGCTTGCCGGTGAGGTCGGTATCGAGCTGCATGCCTGCCTCCAGCATCAAGGCTGGGCCACCGGGCGTGCGATTGCAAGTGAAAACCCGCGCAGGCCGCGCCCCGTTCGTCTTCCAAGCCTTGCGGCTCCGCCCGCGCAGCCCTATCTCCGGCAGGCAACAAAGGAGACTGCCTCATGACCATCAAAGTCGGCGACAAGCTGCCCGAAGCCACCTTCATGGAAATGACGGCGGACGGCCCGAAACCCGTGACCACCGCGCAGGTGTTCGGCGGCAAGACCGTCGCCCTGTTCGCCGTGCCCGGCGCCTACACGCCAACCTGCTCGGCGCGCCACCTTCCGGGCTTCGTCGACAAGGCCGGCGAGTTCGAAGCCAAGGGCGTCCAGGAAATCGTCTGCACCTCGGTCAATGACGTGTTCGTCATGGGCGCCTGGGGCAAGTCCTCGCACGCCGAAGACAAGATCCGCATGTTGGCCGACGGTAACGGCGCCTTCGCGCAGTCCATCGGCCTCGAGCTGGACGCCTCCGGTTTCGGCATGGGCAAGCGCTCGCAGCGCTACTCGATGCTGGTGAAGGACGGCGTGGTTGCCGAGCTCAACGTGGAGCAAGGCGGCGAGTTCAAGGTTTCGGCGGCGGACTACCTGCTCGCACAGCTCTAGGCCGGCCAAGTTCGGGGCTGTTAACGAACCTTAACCGAATACGACCATGATCGGCCTGCTCGGGGAACGGGCTGGCCGATTTTGTGTCTGGTTTTATTGAATATCGGCAAATCCCTCCCCATCTGAACTTCAGGTTAGATCGTGGAGAGGGAACCCCATGGATATTGTCATTTCAGCTTTCCTGCTGATCTTCGTCGTCGTCATCATCGGCCTGTTCGGCGCGCTGAAGTTCGTGCCGCAGGGCTATAACTGGACGATCGAGCGCTTCGGCCGCTACACGCGGACGCTGGCGCCGGGCCCCCACGTGATCAATCCTCTGTTTGACCGGGTCGGCCGGAAAATGAACATGATGGAGACGGTGCTGGACGTGCCCCAGCAGGAAGTGATCACGCGCGACAACGCCATGGTCTCCTGCGACGCCATCGTGTTCATCCAGGTGATCGACGCGGTGCAGGCCGCCTATGAGGTCAACAACCTCGTCAGCGCCATCACCAACCTCTCAATGACCAACATCCGCACCGTGGTCGGCTCGATGGACCTCGACCAGGTCCTCTCCAACCGCGACGAGATCAACGCCCGCCTCCTCGGCACGATCGACGCCGCGACGCTCCCCTGGGGCGTCAAGGTTACCCGTATCGAGATCAAGGACCTGACCCCGCCGGCCGACATAACCGAAGCCATGGCCCGCCAGATGAAGGCCGAACGCCTCAAGCGCGCGGAGATCCTCACGGCAGAAGGCGAGAAGCAATCGGCGATCCTCAAGGCCGAAGGCCAGAAACAGTCGCAGATCCTCCAGGCCGAAGGCCGCAAGGAAGCCGCCTTCCGCGACGCCGAAGCGCGCGAGCGCGAAGCCGAAGCCGAAGCGAAAGCCACCGCCATGGTCTCCGAAGCGATTGCCAAGGGCGACGTCAATGCGATCAACTACTTCCTCGGCCAGGCCTATGTCGCCGCGTTCGAGAAACTCGCAACCTCGCCGCAGCAACGCACGGTCATCATCCCGGCGGAATTCTCGTCCATCCTCGGCACGATCGAAGGCATCCGTGGACTGACGGACTCGGCAAAAGCGGCGAACGCCGCGCCGCGCCCGGCCGGCAGCGCCGTGCCGCCGACCCGCACCTGATCCTCCGCCTGCAGAAGAAGGCTAAATCCATGGAACAACTGCTCTCCGAGATCACCTGGTGGCACTGGCTGGTGCTCGCCCTGATCCTGTTCGGCATCGAGATGGTGACCGGGACGTTCGACCTGCTGATGGCGTCCATCGCCGCCGGCATGACGGCGATCTTCGCCTCGGTCGCGCCGGAATCGGCCACCGCCTGGCATGTGCAGATCCTCGTCTTCATGTTCGCCGCCATCGCGCTGATCGTGATCAGCCGCTCGGTGTTCCCGAACATGCGCAAGGCCGCGCCGGAGCACCCGACGCTCAACAAGCGCATGGTCCAGCTCGTCGGTCAGCGCGGCGAGATCACGCGGGAATTCAACGGCGGACAAGGCCAGGTTAAGATCGGTGACACCGTCTGGGGCGCTGAAGCCGCCGACGGCGAAGGCACGCTGAGCCTCGGCGACCGGGTGGTCGTGGACTCGACGCGCTCCAGCATGGTGATTGTCCGCAAGGCCTGACCGGCGTTACTCCGTCCCCGGACGGCCCGCCTGTTTCGGGTCCAGTTTCGGGGCGGGGGCGAGCCGCATGACCTCGGTCTGGAACCGCTCGTCGTCATCGGCCAGCAGGTAGGGCAGGGCCTTGCAGATCGCCTCGCCGAGCGGCACGAACCACTCGAGATCTACCTTCGGAAAGTCCGACAGCACGTAGGGCATCACCAGCGACTTGTCGCCCGGATGGCCGACGCCGACGCGGATGCGCCGGAAGTCCGGGCCAAGGTGCGCCGTCGCCGAGCGTACGCCATTGTTGCCCGCCGCGCCGCCGCCGCGCTTCACGCGCACGCGCCCCGGCGCGAGATCAATCTCGTCATACATCAGCGTGACCGCTTCGGGTCCCACCTTGTAGAACGCGCACGCCTTCGACAGCGCCCGCCCGGACTCGTTGTAATAGGTCAGCGGCTTCAGCAGCAGCACTTTCAGCCGGCCGTTCGCGGTGTCGATGGCCCCTTCGGAAATCTCGGAATCGAATTTCGCGCGCCACGGGCCGAAGCCGTGCACGGCGTGAATCCGGTCGAGCAGCAGGAAGCCGGTATTGTGCCGGTTCTTGGCGTACTTCGCGCCCGGGTTTCCCTGTCCGGCAAGGATCAGCATGGCTCGCCTGTCCGTCCTTCATCCGCCCCCGGAATCAAAGAGGCCGCCCGCTTGTGACGGGCGGCCTCCAGATTGTCCAGAAGGATCACTTCTTGCCGGCAGGCTTCGCCGGGGCCTTGGCCGGGGCAGCGCCCTTGGCCGGGGCAGCGCCCTTGGCCGGGGCTGCTGCGCCTGCGGCCGGTGCCTTGGCCTTGGCGGCCGGCACGGCATCTGCCGAAGCAGCCGCTGCGGGCCCTTCCTCGGCCTTGCCGCCGCGGCCTGCGATCGTGGCGATCGTGAAGTCACGGTCGGTGATGGCAGGAGTCGCGTTGCTCGGCAGTTTGATGTCCGAGATCTTGACGTTGTCGCCAACTTCGAGCGCGGAGATGTCGGCCTCGATGTATTCCGGGATCTTGGCAGCCGGAACGTTCAGTTCGACCGCGTGGCGGACGATGTTGAGCGTGCCGCCCTTCTTGAGGCCGGGGCTGGCGTCCTGGCCCTTGAAGTGGACCGGAACCTCGACCTTGATGATCTGGTCCGGCTCGACGCGGCGCAGGTCGACGTGCCAGGGCTGGTCAGAGACCGGGTGCATCTGGATGCCCTGCGGGATCACGAGCTGCTTTTCGCCTTTGTGGATCAGCGTGGCGGTCGCGTTCAGGAACTGGCCTGTTTCGATCGCCTTGATCACTTCGGCTTTCTTGAGGTTGATGGCGACCGGGGCGAGTTCGCCGCCGTACAGGACGCCGGGCACGAAGCCTTGGCGGCGAGCCTCACGGGCGCCGCCGGTGCCGACGCGCTCACGCACCTCAACATTGAATGAAATATTGTGCTTGGACATTTGGTTTCCTTTCGCCCTGGACCGTGCTTTCCCCTAGGGAAAGTCGGAACCTGACAGGTACGGCCTGGCGCCGTCCTTTGAAGCCGGGCGTATAGGGGAAGGGCGGTTGGAAGGCAAGCGGGGCCGTTAGCCCCGGAAACAGTCCGCCACATCCCCCATCCACTGCATCACCGCATCCTTCTGCTCCAGCGGGGATTTCCCGTTGCGCACGAGGATCAGGTCCAGCTCCGGCACCATCACCGTGTACTGCCCCTCATAGCCATTCGACGAGAAGCTGCCCGGCCCCGCCATGCCCAGCCACCAGTGCGCGCCGTAGCCATAGGTCTCGGTCGGCGGCACGGGCGTCGGCGTGCGCGCATAGTCCACCCAGCCCTCCGGCAGGATGCGCCGCCCGTCCCAGACGCCGCCGCGCAGGTACAGCATCCCGAAGCGCGCAAAATCCCGCACCGTGCAGAAACAGAAGGACGAGCCGATGAACGTGCCCGCCTTGTCGAATTTCGGGTCAGCCGACGTCATGCCGATCGGCCCGAACAGTTCCCGGAACATGAACTCGCGGAACGCCTCGCCGTTCGCCCCCAGCGCCCGCGCCGCGATGCGCGCCACGATGTTGGTCGTCCCGCTCGCATAGCTCCAGGCCGTGCCCGGCGGATGGATCAGCGGATACTTCGCGGCAAACCCGCCGACATCCTCCTTGCCCGAGCCGAACAGCATCTCGATCACATCCGAGACGCCCGCATCCACATAATCCTCGGCAAACTTCAGCCCGCTCGACATCCGCAGCAATTGGTCCAGCGTGATCGCGCGGCGCGGATCGTCCGTACCCTGCCATTCCGGCACATCGGCCGGCGCATGGATGTCGAGCTTGCCCTCGCGCACGAGAATGCCGACCAGCGCCTGCGTCATGCTCTTGGCCTGCGACCAGGAATGATGCGTGCTCTCTGGCCCGAACCCGGTCCAGTACCGCTCCGCCACAATCCGCCCGCCCTGCACAGCGAGGAAGGCATGTGTCTGGCCGAGGCTCGCCGGCGCCGGATCGCTGAACGCCAGGTCCAGCAGCGGCGCGAGCGTCGCCGCCGTCGCCGCACCCGGCTTCGCCTCGGGCCATTTAGCCGTCGGCCACGGCACGCCCGCGGGCTGCGCGGGAAGGGGCGGGAGTTTCGTCATTGCACGCCCTCCAGCTTGTAGACCTTCCGCGCGGTCCCGCTGAACATCGCCGCCTGCGCAGCCTCCGGATAGTCCTTTGCGATCTTCTTCAGCCCGTTCCACAGCGTCCGGTAGCTCAGCGACAACCGGTCGACCGGGAAATTGCTCTCGAACATGCAGCGCTCCGGCCCGAACACCTTGATCGCGTGATGGTACCAAGGCGCCTGCGCCTCGACGAACTCATCCGAGCCCGGAGGTTTCGCCCGCCCGCTCCAGCCGAAACCATTGTCCGGCATCGCCAGCCCGCCGAGCTTCGCGTAGACATTCGGGCAGGCCGCCACCGCAGCAATGTCATCCTTCCACTTCGCGAAGATCTCGTCCCGCTTGCCGGCATACGGGCCGACGCCCAGCGGCGTGCCGAAATGGTCAAGGATCATCATCGTGCCCGGCGCCGCGCGCGCGAGCGCCGCATAGTCCGTCAGCTGATGATGGTAGATCCACGTGTCATAGGTCAGCCTCCGCTCGCCCAGCCGCGCCACGCCGCGCCGGAATGCCGCGTCCTCGAACAGGCCCTTCGGCGCGCGTCCCGGAATGCTCAGCGGCGCGCCGCTCTCGTCGCGCGACCCCGAATGCCGGATGCCCCGGAACAGGCCCCGCGCGGAGACCTCATGCGCGTCCAGGATGGCGTCCAGGTCCTCCCGCCGCAAGTCCGCATGCGCCACGATCCCGGCAATCTGCGCCTTCTCCGGCTCCTGCGCCGCCCGTAGCGCCGCCGCCGTCACGAACTCTGTCTCGCCGACCGGGAACAGATGCTCCGGCCCATCCGTGCGGTAAGCCGACCCGCACTCCATGAACACCGTCTGCACCACCTTGTGCCCGTCCTGAGTGTCGGACCACAGCTCCTCGAGATCATATTCGAGGTGCGGCTTCGGCCAGAGATGGTGATGCGGGTCAACAATCTCGCGCGCCGGATCAATCACGTCCTCACGCACCTGGCTCAGCCATTCGGTATTGTTGAACATGGCCCGTCCTCCCGTTGTTTCTTGTTGCCGCCGATCAGAACGCGCTCCTTGCGCCAAGTAAAGGCTTGATCGGGCCGGTTTAGTGCTGCCACATCACCGGAACACCGAGTCCGGGGAGGGACCACATGGCCGACGCGCCAGAATCGTCAGACCAAACGCCAGACCGCAAGGCCTACTGGCCCGAAGTCATCCGCCTCACGCTGACGCTGCTGGCGATCTGGTTCCTCGTCTCCTTCGGCGCCGGAATCCTCTTCCGCGAATTCCTCGACCAGTTCCATATCGGCGGCGCCCCGCTCGGTTTCTGGTTCGCCCAGAACGGCTCGATCTATGTCTTCGTCGCGCTGATCTTCTACTACTGCGCCGCGATGAACCGCCTCGAGAAGAAATACCGGATCGAGGGCTGAGACATGGATTGGACACTGATCTGGGTCTTCGGAACCTTCGGCCTCTACATCGGCATCGCCCTCTGGGCCCGCGCCGGTTCCACCAATGATTTCTACGTCGCCGGCCACGGCGTCCACCCGGTCGTCAACGGCATGGCCACCGCCGCCGACTGGATGAGCGCCGCCTCCTTCCTGTCGATGGCCGGGCTGATCGCCGGCATGGGCTATGGCGGCTCGGTCTACCTGATGGGCTGGACCGGCGGTTACGTTTTGCTGGCGCTGCTGCTCGCCCCCTTCCTGCGCGAGTTCGGCAAATTCACGGTGCCGGATTTCGTCGGCGACCGGTACTATTCCGGCACCGCCCGCATCGTCGCCGTCATCTGCGCGCTGTTCGTCTCGTTCACCTACATCGCCGGCCAGATGTCCGGCGTCGGCATCGCCTTCTCGCGCTTCCTCGGCGTCGACTTCAACACCGGCATCTTCTTCGGCATGGGCATCGTCTTCGTCTATGCCGTCCTCGGCGGCATGAAGGGCGTCACCTACACCCAGGTCGCGCAATACGTGGTGCTGATCTTCGCTTACACCGTGCCCGCCATCTTCATTTCGCTGATGCTGACCAACAACCCGGTCCCGCAGCTCGGCTTCATCGGCAACCTCAAGGGCGATGATGTCTCGATGTTGCAGAAGCTCGACGAGACCGTGCAGGGCCTCGGCTTCACCAGCTACCTGTCCTCCACCAAGACGAACTTCGACATATTCTGCATCACCGCCGCGCTGATGTTCGGCACCGCCGGCCTGCCGCACGTCATTATCCGCTTCTTCACCGTGCCAAACGCGGCGGACGCGCGTCTGTCCGCGGGCTGGGCCCTCGTGTTTATCGCAATCCTCTACACCGTCGCCCCCGCCGTCGGCGCCTTCGCGCGCCACAACATCATCGAGTCGGTCAACGAGACGACCTATGTGCCCGCCGCGGAATATGCGCAAGGCAGCCAGCTTGTCAGCGAAGCCGGCGAGACGCCGAGCCCCGCCTGGTTCGCCAACTGGGAGACCACCGGCCTCGTCGCCTTCGACGACAAGAACGGCGACGGCCAGATGCAGATCCGCGGCCCTGCCGCGCCGGACGGCCTCGAGAACGAAGTCACCGTCAACAACGACATCTACGTCCTCGCCAATCCGGAGATCGCGCAGCTGCCGGAATGGGTCATCGGCCTCGTCGTCGCGGGCGGTCTCGCCGCCGCGCTGTCCACCGCTGCCGGCCTGCTGATGGTCATCTCGTCCGCGATCAGCCACGACCTCTGCCGCCGCACCTTCTTCAAGGGCATGACCGACAAGACCGAGTTGCGCGTCGCACGGGGCGCCGCCGCTGCCGCCGTCATCGCGGCAGGTTTCATGGGCATCTACTCACAGCAGCTCGCCTTCGTCGCGCAGGTGGTCGCCTTCGCCTTCGGCTTGGCGGCGGCGTCGCTCTTCCCGGTCATCCTGCTCGGAATCTTCTGGAAGCGCATGAACCGGGAAGGCGCCATCGCCTCCATGCTCACCGGCCTGATCCCCACCTTCGCCTATATCTGGCACTTCAAGCTGGGCGCGGGCAAAGCGGCCACGGCAGACGAGTGGTTCCTCGGCGTCTCGCCAGAGGGCATCGGCTTCGTGTTCATGCTGGTGGCGCTCGTGGTCGGTGTGACCGTCTCGCTTGCCACCAAACCGCCCCCGCAGGACATCCAGGACCTTGTCGAGGACATCCGGATTCCCGGCACCCGCCGTTCCCATGGCATTGCAGACTCGGGCATGGCGCCGGTAGACTAGGCCCAGCAAACCAGTCAGGCCCGATCCATGAGCGATACGTCGAAATCCTATCCCGTTCCCGAAGCCTTCGCCGCGCAGGCCAACCTCACGCCGGAGAAATACCGCGAGATGTACGCCGCCTCGATCGCGGACCCCATCGCCTTCTGGGGCGAGCAGGGCAAGCGGCTGGACTGGATGACGCCCTACACGCAGGTGAAAGACGTCTCCTGGGAAACCGGCGACCTGCACGTGCGCTGGTATCATGACGGCGTCCTCAACGTCTCCGCAAACTGCCTCGACCGCCACCTCGAAAAGCGCGGCGACAAGGCGGCGATGATCTGGGAAGGCGACGCCCCCGGCGAGACCTACACGATCACCTACCGGCAGATGCACACCGCCGTCTGCAAGTTCGCCAACGTGCTGAAGAAACTCGGCGTCAAGAAAGGCGACCGCGTCACCATCTACATGCCGATGATCCTCGAGGCCGCCTACGCCATGCTCGCGTGCGCGCGCATCGGCGCCGTCCACTCGGTCGTTTTCGGCGGCTTCTCGCCGGACGCCCTCTCAGGCCGCATCACCGATTGCGGATCAACCGTCATCATCACCGCTGACGAGGGCCTGCGCGGCGGCAAGACCGTGCCGCTGAAAGCCAACGTCGACCGCGCCTGCGAGATCGCCGGCGGCACGGTGAAATCTGTCCTTGTCGTCCAGCGCACCGGCGCCGATGTGCCGATGGTCGACGGCCGCGACCACTGGCTGCACGAGATCGGCAAGGACATTTCCGCCGACTGCCCGCCAGAGCCGATGAGCGCTGAAGACCCGCTGTTCATCCTCTACACATCCGGCTCCACCGGAAAGCCGAAGGGTGTGCTGCACACCACCGGCGGCTATCTCGTCTGGGCCTCGATGACGCATGAATACGTCTTCGACCTGAAGGAAAACGACATCTTCTGGTGCTCGGCCGATGTCGGCTGGGTCACCGGCCACACCTACATCGTGTACGGGCCATTGGCCAACGGAGCGACCAGCGTCATGTTCGAAGGCGTGCCGACGTATCCGGATGCCAGCCGCTTCTGGAAAGTCTGCGACCATCACAAGGTCACGATCTTCTACACCGCCCCCACCGCCATCCGCGCCCTGATGCGCGAAGGCGAAGGCCCGGTGAAGAAGGCGCACCGCAAGTCCCTCCGCCTCCTCGGCACAGTCGGCGAGCCGATCAACCCCGAAGCCTGGGAATGGTATTTCCATGTCGTCGGCGAGGGCCGCTGCCCCATCGTCGATACCTGGTGGCAGACCGAGACCGGCGGCACGCTAATCGTGCCGCTGCCGAACACCACCGTGATGAAACCGGGCGCCGGCTCGCACCCCTTCTTCGGCATCCAGCCCGTGCTGGTGGACGCCGAAGGCAAGGAACTCGAAGGCGCCGCTGACGGCAACCTCCTGATCACGGACAGCTGGCCCGGCCAGATGCGCACCGTGTACGGAGATCACCAGCGTTTCGTCGACACCTACTTCACCGCCTATCCCGGCAAGTATTTCACCGGCGACGGCTGCCGCCGCGACGAGGACGGCTTCTACTGGATCACCGGCCGCGTTGATGACGTCATCAATGTCTCCGGCCACCGCATGGGCACCGCCGAAGTCGAAAGCGCGCTCGTCAGCCATGACGCCGTCGCCGAAGCCGCCGTCGTCGGCTACCCGCACGACATCAAGGGGCAGGGCATCTACGCCTACGTCACGCTCCGCCAGGGCGTCGTCGCGGATGAGGCGCTACGCAAGAATCTCGTCCAGCATGTGCGCGGCGAGATTGGCCCCATCGCCTCGCCGGACCTGATCCAGTTCGCCCCCGGTCTGCCGAAAACCCGCTCCGGCAAGATCATGCGCCGCATCCTGCGCAAGATCGCCGAGAACGAATTCGGCAGCCTCGGCGACACCTCCACCCTCGCCGACCCGGAAGTCGTCACCGACCTGATCGACAACCGCCAGAACCGCTGATGCAGACAGACGCCCGCGTAGACGCCTACATCGAGAAGGCTGCGGAGTTCGCGCAGCCGATGTTGCATCGTCTTCGCGAGATGGCCCACGCCATCTGTCCGGAGGCGGAGGAAACGATCAAGTGGGGCGCCCCGTCGCTCTCCTACCGCGGCAAGAACCTCTGCGGCTTCGCCGGCTTCAAGGCGCACGTCGTCTGCTTCGTCCACGGTGAAACGTCCGAAGCGCAGAAATCCGGAATGGGCGAATTCGGCAAGATGCAGACGATGGCCGACCTGCCATCAAAAGCTGCGCTCGCAACAGTCCTCAAGGTCCGCATTCAGAAGATCGCGGCCGGTCCCGCCGCCGCGCGGAAACCGCCCAAGCCCCCGCCTGATGTGCCCGCCGATCTGGCGAAAGCGCTGAAAGCCTCAAAGCCCGCCGCGGCCACCTTCAAGGCCCTCTCGCCCTTCAACCAGCGCGACTACGTCACCTGGATCACGGACGCCAAACAGGACGCCACCCGCATCCGCCGCATCGAGCAAGCCTTGGAATGGCTCGCCGAAGGCAAGCCGCGCAACTGGAAGTACATGGGGAAGTAGCGCGCCACCCCCGCCAATCCCGCCCCCGCTCCGCGAAGTTTCACGCGCCGGCGTAGGGCGGCCTTTACCAGTTTCGGCTATCTTGTCCGCCTCTGGAAATAGGGGCCAGGTGAGCTTGCCATGAACCTGCGCGAACACTTCTTTGACCGTTCGGGCAGCATCAACCGGCGCACCTATGGCCTCTCGATGTTGGGCCTGTTCTGGTCCGTCCCCCTGGTCTCGGCCATCTTTCCGCCCGCCGCGCTGCTGCTGCCCGTCGCGTTCTACGCAATGGCCTGCCTCACGGTGAAGCGCCTCCACGATATCGGCCTCCGCGGCAAGTGGGCCCTCATGCCGCTCGTCGCCATCGCAATCTGCATCGCCGCGCTGCTGCTCTCCGGCGTCATCGCGTTCGGCAGCGGCATGGCCGAGGCCGGCGCCCATGCCGAAGCCTGGGCCGGCGCCGTGGGCGGCTGGCTCGCCATTGGCGTGCTCCTGTCGGCTGTTGCCCTGATTGTCATGCCCGGCACCGCGCACGCCCGCGCGAAATTCGGCCGCCCCGGCCTGCCGCTTGTTGCGCCGGCAGTGCCCGATGTCCGCAAGGTCGCCAGCAGCCTGCGCGACGCCTGGCCGGGGACCGTCTCCTCCGTCAGCGGACTGGCCCGCTCCGCGCTCGACGCCGGATCGGACCTCGCCCGCATCAACTGGCTCAAGTTCTTTTCCTGGCCCACCGGCCGCATCAGCCGCGGCGCCTACCTCGCCGCCTTCGCAGCCGTTCTGTTCGTCTGCCTGCTGATGTTCGTGCAGATGGCCATCCTGCCCGTCCTCAACTGGACAATCGTGATCGTCTTCTTTTACTGCGCCACGTGCCTCGCCTCGAAACGCCTTCATGATTTTGGTTGGAACGGCTGGTGGGCATCTATGCCCTTCATCCTGTTCTATGCGTTCATGATGGTCGAGTTCTGCCTCTTCCTCAACCGGTACGGCTCCTTCGGACCAGACCTGCGCATGCACCCCGTGATCCGTGTACTGGACCGGAGGACGGACGATACGTTCGGCTACATCCTGCTCGCCACGCTGCTGGCCTATGCGGCGCTCGGCCTCGTCCCCGGCCAGCGCGGCGAGAACCGCTTCGGTCCGCCGCCCTCCGAGCCGCTTGAAGACGACGGCGCAGACCCGCTGGCCGCCTAAACAGCCGGCAGATCCACCGTGAACCGCGCGCCGCCCTCTGTGCGGTTCGCCGCCCAGACCTTGCCGCGATGCGTCGCGATGATCTGCTTGACGATCGACAGGCCCAGCCCCGAATTGTTGCCGAAGGCCGTGCCCTTGGGACGATCCGTATAGAAACGGTTGAAGATCGTCTCCAGCTTGTCCGGCGGCACGCCCGGGCCGGAATCCTCTACCGTCAGGCGCGCAATCGTGCGCGGGCCGTCATTCGTCTGGTCGAGGCGTACCTCTACGGTCGAGCCGCCCGGCGAGAAGGAGCGTGCATTGTCGATCAGGTTGCGCAGCACCTGGCCCAGCGGCCCCTCGCGCCCGCGCACCATCAGCCGCGCGCCCATCGTCGCGTCCGTGAACGAGACATGCACCGCGCTCTCGCCCTCGCCGATGCCCTCATAGGTGCGCACCACATCGCGCACGAACTTGGCTATGTCGATCTGCTCCGCCGGCAGGCGCGTCATCTCCGCCTCAAGCCGCGAGGCATTCGAAATGTCCGTGATCAGACGGTCGAGCCGCTTCACATCCGAGGTGATTACCTGCCGCAGCCGCGTCGCCGCGTCCGGATCCTTCACCCGCTCCAGCGTCTCCACCGCCGAGCGGATGGACGTCAGCGGGTTCTTCAGTTCATGCGCCACGTCCGCTGCAAACTGCTCGTTCGCCTCGATCCGCTCCAGCAGCGCCTCGGTCATGCTCTGGATCGAGGTCGCAAGGTCCCCGATCTCGTCGGTACGCTGCGTCAGCAGCGGCACATCGATCTTGTCGGACGCGCCCGACCGGATCCGGTCCGCAGCCAGCGCAAGCCTCCGCAGGGGCCGCGCAATCCCCAGCGTCAGCAGCACAGAGGTGATGAATGCCATCAGCACCGCCACGCCGATGAACGGCACCAGCGCTACCCGCTCGGCGCGGATGATCTCGTCGATGTCGCTCGCCTCCAGCACCAGCACGCCAACGACCGCAGACACCCGCTGCACCGGCATCGACACCGAAATCACCCGGTTGCCCCGGTCCGAAAACCGCTGGCTCGCCGACTGTCCGCCCAGGGCGGCAATCTCGAATTCATCCTCGAAACTCTGTGAGCGGAGCGCTTCGGAGGAGCGGCGCGGCGAGAAGAAATCGAACGCATTGCCCGCCCATTCGGACAGGTCGCGCCCCGTCCGCGCCAGCAGGCCGGGCTCACTCAGCGGGGGCAGGGCCGTCACGTCCACGCGTTCGGAGAGGTAATAGCTGTCGCCGATCAGTTCGCCTTCCGGCGTGAAGATGCGCGCGCGCACACGCTCCGGCAGGTTCAGCCGCTGCAGCGTCTGGCGCGCCGCCTCGGGGTTGAGGCCGGGCTCCGGCGTCGTCGCATCATCCGACAAGAGGCTCGAGAAAATCTGCGCCTGCGCCTCAAGGTCCTGCTGCTTGGAAGCGACGAACCCGGCGCGCATCTCGTTCAGCACCATCGCGCCTATGATCAGGATCGCGAGGCCCGCGAGGTTCGACGCAAAGATCAGCCGCGCAATGCGCGAGCCGAGGATCGTCGTGTTGCGCCGCAGAGGGGGCCGGCGGCGAGGGGCGCTGGCTTCCGGCATCAACATGTCCCCTCCCGCCCGCTCCGCCGTCTTCAGGCGTCGGCGGCGACACGCATCGAGACGATGCGGTCCGGGCTGCGCGGCGGCTCGCCCTTGGCCAGCGCGTCGATGGCGTCCATGCCCTCGGTCACCTGGCCCCACACGGTGTATTGCCCGTTGAGGAAGGAGGCGTCGCCGAAGCAGATGAAGAACTGGCTGTTGGCAGAGTTCGGCGCCGAGGTGCGCGCCATCGAACAGGTGCCGCGTACGTGCGGCTCCTTGTTGAACTCGGCCTTCAGGTCCGGCTTCTTGGAATTGCCGGTGCCGGTGCCTTTCGGGCAACCGGTCTGCGCCATGAAGCCGGCGATCACGCGGTGGAAGATGATGCCGTCATAAAACCCCTCACGGGCGAGTTCCTTGATCCGGGTCACATGGCCCGGCGCCAGGTCCGGCCGCAGCGCGATTTTGACGGTGCCCTTGGAGGTCTCCAGCAGCAGCGTGTTTTCAAGGTCGGACATGGGGGAACTCCATCTTGTCTGTTTGTTATGTAAGGATCAGGCCCTTGGCTATTCAATCGCGGCTCTGGCGGCAAGCTTGCCCTGCATGTAGTGTCATAATCGGGGAATGGGCTGGAGTGCACGGAATTGGCTGAACTGGTCGGCAATTGTCTCGCGCTGGTCCTCGCTGCCGCCGGCCTGCTGTACCTGCTCTGGGCCGGCGGTGTCACGTTCCCGTTTGCCAACGAACAGGCGCTCGCCCGCTCGCTGATCGGCCGGCGCGGCATCACGCGCGTGCCCTCGCGCAAGGCCTTTGTGTATCTCGGGGTGCTGCTGATCGCGGCGGCCCTCGCGGCATTCCTGCTCGGCGGCTACAGCGAGGCGGTGCCGCAATCGAAGCCCTTCCTTGCCCCCGTCGGCCTGCTGCTGGCGCTCGTCTTCCTCGGGCGCGGCGTCGCCGGCGTCCTCCCGGCTTTCGAGCGCGCGGCGCCGGAGCAGCCCTATCTCTCGCTCAACCGCCGCATCTATTCGCCGCTCTGCGTGCTCGCCGGCCTCGGCTTCCTGTTCCTTACGCTCGCCCTGCCAAACTGGAGCGCGCGCCTCAGCCAGCTGTTCGGCTGAGCCGGTCAGGAAATCCCGCCAGCCAGTCTTCGGCCGATAGCCCGTTGCTGCCCTTCGTCTGCATCATCCCCCGGAAGTTCCAGTGGTTGAGCACCGCGTCGATGCGCGTATCGGCAAACCGGAATGCGCGCGGCACGCCGCCGCCGGTCAGATAGCCGGCGGCCTTCACATAGTCAGACCGGTCATAAGCCGGCGGCTCGGCGTCCACATGCAGCACCAGCGCCGCCGAGGCTGGCCGTCCGTCCCGCGCCGTGATCCGGCTCACTGGCTTCGCTACCGGGTCCGCGCCGACGATGAACACTTCCGCGTCCGAGGCCCCCGCCGCGCGCAACACCGTATCGGCGCCCCAGCTGTGCCCGATCAGCGCCAGCGGATGCCCGGCGCCCGTCAGCTCGGCCGCCAGCTGGCGCGCCGCCGTGATCTTCCAGTGGGGCAGGTAGTGCACCTGCCGCTTGCCGCGCACCGCATCCCGGCGCGCCTCCGCATACGAAAAGACGAGGCGGGAACTCTCGTCACCCGCCCCGCCAATGTAGATCTCTGCCGGGTGCTTACTCGGTATAGCGATAGCCGACGCCATAGAGCGTTTCGATTGCATCGAACTCGTCCGTCACTTCGCGGAATTTCTTGCGCAGCCGTTTGATGTGGCTGTCGATGGTGCGGTCGTCCACATAGATCTGGTCGTCATAGGCGGCGTCCATCAGCTGGTCGCGGCTCTTCACATAGCCGGGGCGCGAGGCCAGCGCCTGCAGGATCAGGAACTCGGTCACCGTCAGGCGCACGGTCTTGCCGTCCCAGGTACAGGCGTGGCGGTTGGGGTCCAGCACCAGCTTGCCGCGCACGATCGGCTTGGAGTCGCCTTCCTCGGGGCCGGCCACACCGCCGCGCGCCCGGCGAAGCACCGCCTTCACGCGCTCGGCCAGCAGGCGGTTTGAGCAGGGTTTGCGCACGAAATCGTCGGCGCCGATGTTGAAGCCGATCACCTCGTCGATCTCTTCATCCTTCGAGGTCAGGAAGATCACCGGCAGCTCGGACGTCTGGCGCAGGCGCCGCAGCAGCTCCATCCCGTCCATCTTCGGCATCTTCACGTCGAGGATGGCAATGTCCGGCGGGCTCTCGGTCAGCGCGGGCAGGGCGGACTCGCCGTCATGATAGGTACGCACCTGGTAGCCTTCCGCCTCGAAAAACATCTTGAGGGAGGCCACGATGTTTTCGTCATCGTCCACCAGTGCGAGTGTCGTCATTGCCTTGTCCTTCTCGGCCAGCCGCAAGCCAGATGAGGCTTCGGTCCGCTTGGCAAAAGGTTCAATCACAGCTCGGTCCATTTCAAAAGCCCTCCATTGGTGGAGCTTCAACAAAATCAACGGAGTGCGGCGCCCCGTTGCCCGGATTGCGGCACTCTCGCGATTCATTGCGGCGAATTCCGCCGCAAGTGTGAAGGGCGGGGGCGGGCGTCATGTCATCACCCTCGGCGAGCGCAGCCGGTCAGTGGGCTCAACTGCCGCCCCCTCCACGTCCCGAAACGTCCCTGTGTCGTCATCCCGGTTTCGCCAAAGGCGAAGACCGCAAGACCAGCGCAATCAGGCGATGCCTAATGAGAATGAATGAGCAAAAAGCGATAGAAAATGAGAATGGATGAGAAAAAAATCGACATCCGGAATGCACGGAATGCATCACCGTGAAGCCGGTTGAAGCCATCCGAAGCCGGGCAGGCCCCCCGCTTGTGCCTGCAAAAATCAGCCCACCCGGAAAATATATCCCATCCCGATCAAGAGCCTGTAAAATACTTCCCCGATCCTTCCGCCACACCTCCGCCCACGGAGTTATACTTCTTGGATGATCACACAGGAATTTTCCCAACCTCGATCCCCAATCGGCGAGGACCAACTAGGCCCGGCCGGAGATCACGCCGGCGGCTCGATCGCGGCCGGCGCCTTGAGCGCGCCCGCCCGCTCGGTGAGTGCCTTCCGGAACGGCCGCAGCGCGCCCGGACGGTACTTCAGCTCCCGCTTCGCGGCGCGCTCCAGCACCGCTTCATCGAACAGCACTTCCAGATCGCTGACACTAGGTTTCTTCTTGTCCTTGCCGCGCGTCTTCGGCCAGACCTGCCGCGGCCGGATCGGCCAGTTCATCATGTTCAGCGACCGCGCAAATGACGGCCGGTCGGGCCGTGCATCATACGCCGCCTTGCCGATCGCCTCGACGAGAGGAGAGGTATCGACGCCATCCGTTCCATAGAACCGCAGCCCCTCGGCCGCAGCCCCGTCGGTGATCCATTTCAGCGCCCAGGCCGAAAGCTCCTCACGCCCGCCGCCTCCGATGTCGCCGTGATAGCCCACGAACCAGCGCTGCAGGTACACGCTCCGCCCAACGCGGGTGTTCTCTTCTTCGAGCCCGTCCCACAGCGTCGCCGGAAACCCGGCGCGGCATTCGTCGATCGCCACCGCGTGCCTGGCGGCGCGAACATTGCTGGCAAGCCGCCGGTTCTTGAGGCGGTAGCGGTCCTTGTTCTTGGTCGAGAAGTAAGACTTCAGCACCTCGCCCGCGCCGCGCTGCGCGACCGTGTCGAACACGCCGACATAAGTGATCGGCGGCGCCCGGTCGATGGCGCGGCGGGCGCCGGTCTCGTCGCGCGTGCCCTTACCATAGCGGATGCGGAAGGCGCGGGCCTGATCGGCGTGCAGGTCCTTCTCGGCTTGCGGCGCCTCATCGCGCGGCGCGCGGTAGTAGAGGCGGAAACCCTCGCGCGCCCGCTCTGCATGCCGCCGGCTGACGATGCCCGCCACGCTGATGAACCCGGCGAGGCGGCGCGCCGCAAAGGCGCCCCGGCTGAACCCGAAGATGTAGATCTCGTCGCCTTCCTCATAGACGAAGGCGAGGCGCAGATAGGTCTCGACGATGATGTCCTCGAGGCCCTCGCCGAACGCGCCGCCGAACAGGCGCGTCGTCCGGTAAATCATGCTGCCGAAGAAGCCCGCCTCCTCAAGCGCCCCGACCGTCGAGCCGACACCCTGGCTGTAGATGACGTTCTGATGGATGTGCTTGCCATCCGGCAGCGTTTCCTTGTGCGCCACCGAGCGGGCGATGATCGCAATGTTGGTATGCTTGGCCTGGTTCAGCGTCTGCCAGGTGCCATCCATGCAGATGATGATGCGTTTCATGCGATCCGGCCCACCCTGATGCGCTCCCCCGAGCCCATGGGCAGGATAGATTACAATCGAGACAGGCGGAAGACGGCGCCTGCGCAGGTCCGGCTACTGGAACCACTCCGCCAGCCAGGGGGCATGGTCTGCTACAAAACTGGCCGCAAAGCCTGCCCCGGTGATCAGGCCGAAGATCAGGACGCCCAGCGCGGTGATCCAGCCGAGCGCCAGCGTCGCCCCGCCGAGCATGAACATACCGTCGCGCTGCAACAGGCCGACCGCCGCCACCGTGATCGCCAGCGACGGGATCGTGTTGGTGATCGGCAGCATGATCGTGACAGCCGCCAGCGCAATGATCAGGCCGAGGATCTTCTCGCCGGCACCATGCGCAATGAACCGCCAGCGCGGGCGCGAGAGGCGTTCGGTCCAGCGCAGGCGCTTGGAGGCGAAGTCGGCAATCGCCGTCAGCCATTCCGGCTTCAGCTTGGCGCGCATCGCCGCGCCCGGCAGCCAGGGCTCGTTGCGCCCGGCGACGATCTGCAAGCCCAGCAGGAAGATCGGGATGGCGATCAGCTGCGCGCCCGGCAAGCCCGGCACGAGGCAGGGAATGGCAAGGATCAGGATCAGCAGGCCAAACGCGCGGTCATCCAGCGCATCGACGACATGACCGAGCGTCTGCGGCGCATCGCTCTCGGCGCCCGCGATCTCGACGATGGCATCAATGAAACTGCCATGGGGCGCGGCTTCAATATTCACGGGTGGGGATGCATCTGACATCTCAGTGCGCCGCCGCCCAGGTCTTTGCCGCTTTCGCCTCGACGACGAGCGGCACCGACAGTTTGATGGCCGGGCCGTCGGCGTTCGACATCGTATCCTGCGCGACCTTGATCAATTTCTCGGCTTCCTTCTCGGGGCATTCGAACACGAGTTCATCGTGCACCTGAAGCAACATCCGTGCCTTGAGGCCAGCGCCCGCGAGCGCCTCCGGCATGCGGATCATCGCGCGCTTGATGATGTCGGCGGCAGTGCCCTGCAGCGGCGCGTTGATCGCCTGGCGTTCGGCGAAGGCGCGGGCAGGTCCCTTGGCCTTCATGTCCGGCAGGTTGATCTTGCGGCCAAACGCGGTGCGCACGAAACCGGTCTCGCGGGCGAAGTCCTTGGTTTCGTCCATATACTGACGAATGCCGGGGAAGCGTTTGAAATACTGCTTGATGTAGTCGCTGGCCTCGCCCTGCGGAATGCCCAGCTGGCGGGCGAGGCCGAAGCCGGAGATGCCGTAGATGATGCCGAAATTGATCGCCTTCGCCTGGCGCCGCACCATCGGGTCCATGCCCTGGACGGGCACGCCGAACATCTCGCTGGCGGTCATCGCGTGGATGTCCAGCCCGTCCTTGAAGGCCTGCTTGAGCGCCGGAATGTCGGCCATATGGGCGAGGATGCGCAGCTCGATCTGCGAATAGTCCGCCGAGACAAGCACATTGCCATCCTCGGCGATGAAGGCTTCGCGGATCTTGCGGCCTTCTTCTGTCCGTACCGGGATGTTCTGCAGGTTCGGGTCCGTGGAGGAGAGGCGCCCGGTCTGCGCGCCCGCCATCATGTAGCTCGTATGCACGCGGCCCGTCTCCGGCTTGATCGCGGCCTGCAGCGCTTCGGTATAGGTCGAGCGCAGCTTCGACAGCATCCGCCAGTCAACGATCGTGCGGGGCAGGGCATGGCCCGCTTCCGCGAGCTCTTCCAGAACGTCCGCATCGGTCTGCCAGGCGCCGGTCTTGGTTTTCTTGCCGCCCGGAATGTTCATCTCGTCGAACAGGATTTCCCCCAGCTGCTTGGGCGAGCCGATATTGAACGCGCGCCCGGCCTGCTCGTGCGCCTGCGCTTCAAGCCCCGCCATGCGCTGAGAAAAATCAGCGGAGAGGCGTGACAGCATCTGCCGGTCCACCTTGATACCTGCCTGTTCCATCGCGGCGAGCACCGGCACCAGTGGACGCTCCAGCGTCTCGTAGACGGTCGTTACTTCTTCCGTGCGCAGGCGCGGCTTCAGCACCTGCCAGAGGCGCAGCGTCACGTCGGCATCTTCGGCGGCGTATTCGGTCGCCTTGTCGAGCGCGACCTGGGCAAACGTCTTCTGCGTCTTGCCGCTGCCGGCGACGTCCTTGAACGAGATCGGCTTGTGGCCGAGATAACGCTCCGACAGCTCGTCCATGCCGTGATTGTGGATGCCGGCATTCAGCGAGAACGAGATCAGCATCGTGTCGTCAATCGGCGCGACGCGGATTCCCTGACGCTTGAAGACGCTGAGATCATACTTGATGTTCTGGCCGATCTTGAGGACGGCGGCGTCCTCCAGCATCGGCTTCAGAACCTGAAGCCCTTCTTTCATCCTGATCTGACGCGGCGGATCAGCGCCGAACATGTCGCCGCCGCCAGCGGCGACGTCCGGGTCCACATGCGCCAGCGGAATGTAGCAGGCCTCGCCCGGCGCAAGCGCCAGCGAGACGCCGACCAGTCCGCCGCCGACGGAATCCAGCGCGTCGGTTTCGGTATCCACGGCGACCCAGCCCTGCGTGATCGCGCGGGCAACCCAGTCTTCCAGCGTTTTCAGGTCGCGGATACAGACGTATTTCGTGCGGTCAATCGCGGCAGCCTCAGGCGCGGCGACTTCGATCGTGCCGTCCTTCTCCATCTGCTCGCGCACCCGGCGCGTGATGGTGCGGAACTCCATTTCCTCAAGGAAGTCGATCAGCGTTTTCGGATCGGGGTCCTGCACTGCCAGGTCTTCGAGCGCGACCGGCAGGGGCACGTCATCCTTCAGCGTCACGAGGCGTTTCGAGACGCGCACCTGATCGGCAAACGCGATCAGCGTCTCGCGCCGTTTCGGCTGCTTGATCTCGCCCGCACGCTCCAGCAGCGCTTCGACTGTGCCGAACTCGGTCAACAGTTGCGCAGCCGTCTTGATACCGATGCCGGGGGCCCCCGGCACGTTGTCGACGCTGTCGCCGGCGAGCGACTGCACATCGATGACGAGCTCCGGGCCGACGCCGAATTTCTCGATCACGTCCTCGCGGCCCATCAGCTTGTTCTTCATCGGGTCGAGCATAAGCACCTTGTCGGTGATCAGCTGCATCAGGTCCTTGTCCGACGAGACGATGGTGACGCGCGCGCCCTTGGCCTCGGCTTCGCGGGCGTAGGTTGCGATGAGGTCGTCGGCCTCGAAACCGGTCAACTCGATGGCATGCGCCGCAAACGCCACCGACGCCCGGCGCACCAGCGGGAATTGCGGGATCAGTTCCTCCGGCGTCTCGGAGCGGTTCATCTTGTACTCGGGGAAGAAGTCGCTCCGGAAGGTCTTGCCCGAGGCATCGAAGATGCAGGCAAAGTGCGTCGGACGCTCGGCGCCTTTCAGCTCCTCGAGCATCTTGAACAGCATGTTGCAAAAGCCCGCGACCGCCCCGATGGGGAGCCCGTCAGACTGGCGCGTCAGCGGGGGCAGGGCGTGGAAGGCCCGGAATATATAGGCGCTCGCATCGATCAGGTAGAGATGGCTTTTGTCGGTGACGGCGGCCGTGGCCATGGGCGATTCCTCTGTGCTGGGGAGGGTTTAGCCGCTGCATACAGGCGCGTCACCCTGAGGAGGGTCGAGAGGACCGGATTAAACCGCTGTTACTGGAGTCGGATTCCACTTTGCGCCGTTCATAAGTGTGTTAGAAATGTGGCATGCAACAAGATCTCGTCTTCCCCGAAGCCGTGGACCTTGCCCCGCCGGTGCAGAAGCCCGCGCCTAAGGCACCCTGGCATCTTTTCCTCATCGGCGCCGCTGCGGTGCTGTGGAACGCGCTCGGCGTGTTTGATTTCCTCGCGACCCTGACCCGCTTTCCGCCCTATATCGACAGCCTTCCGGAAGGCGCCCGGGCACTTTGGACCAGCCTGCCACCTTTCGTGTTCGGCATCTGGGCGCTGTCGGTTTTCTCGGCCTTGATCGGTTCGGTGCTTCTGCTCAAGCGCCAGTTGCTGGCGCTCCGCTTCCTGGCGGTCTCGACCACGGCGACGATCTTCACGATGGCGCTGACCTATTCGCGGCCGGGAATCGACTTCCAGTCGGAGCGCGTCTTCGCGGTGTGCATTATCGTCGTCTCCCTGCTGATCCTCAACTACGCCTTCGACCAGGCCAAGCGCGGCATCCTGCGTTAAGGCTCGCCGGCACGGCGAGCGGCATTGGTGGCGGGCCCGAACAGGCGTATGCTTGTCGGCTCCGGGGAGGGAGACAACCATGACCGAAAACGCAGAGCTGGTGGGCGTGAAAGCGGGCTGGCACATCTGGCCGGTCGGCATCATTGGTGTGTTGTGGAACGGCTTTGGCTGCTTCGATTTCATCATGACGACGACACGCAACCAGGCCTACATGGCGCAGTTCCCGCAGGAGATGCAGACCTACTGGTACAGCATGCCCTGGTGGATGTTCGGTATCTGGGCGGTGGGCGTGTTCGGCGCGCTGATCGCCAGCCTTGCGCTGCTGATGCGCAGCAAGACCGCCGTGACACTTTTTGCCGCCGCGTTCGTTGCCTCGGCGGCGGGCTTTTGTGTCGGCTGGAAGAATACCGAGGCGCCGAAGGTTGACGGCATGGAATTCATGCCGGTCGTGATCATGGCCATCGGGTTCGCCTTCACCGCCTACGCCTACTGGCAATCAACCCGCGGCGTCTTGCGCTGAGAGCAATTCCGGCTAGCCTTCCGGGCAACGAAATCGGGAGGACGGCATGATCAATGAAAAGAACCTGACCTGGGTGCTGCGCAAGCGGCCGGTGGGGGATCTGCGTGAAGGGGATCTGGAGCTGGTCGAGAGCGCGCTGACACCGCTCGAGGACGGGCAGGTGCGCGCCAAGACGATCTACCTGTCGCTCGATCCGACGAACCGGATATGGATGAGCGACATGGATGCCTACCTGCCGCCGGTGCAGATCGGCGATGCGATGCGCGGCGGCGGGCTGAGCGTGGTGACCGAGAGCCGGTTCGACGGCCTCGCGCCGGGCGACATCGTCAACACGGGTCTTGCCGGTTGGGCGGTCTACAACACGCTGCCGGGCGCGGCGCTGGCGAAGCTCCCGAAGCTGCCGGGCGTTCCGCTGACGGCCTATATGGGTCCGCTCGGCGCAACTGGAATGACGGCTTATTTCGGGCTAATGGACATTGCCAATCCGAAGGCAGGCGAGACGGTGGTCGTCTCGGCGGCGGCCGGCGCGGTCGGCTCGATGGTCGGGCAGATCGCGAAGATCCAAGGCTGCCGCGTCGTCGGCATCGCGGGCGGCAAGGAAAAGTGCCGCTGGCTGACCGATGTCGCGGGCTTTGATGCGGCCATCGATTACAAGTCCGAAGATGTCGGCGCGATGCTCGACAAGCATTGCCCGAAAGGCATCGACATCAATTTCGAGAATGTCGGTGGACGGATCATGGACGAGGTGATGGCGCGGCTCAACGACTTCTCGCGCATGCCGCTGTGCGGGCTGATCTCGACCTATAATGACACGGCGCCCACGCCGGGGCCTTACAACTTCGCCAACCTGCTGATGCGGCGCACGCTGGTGAA
>CAMDAC010000012.1 GCA_945888325.1 Candidatus Sulfopaludibacter sp. SbA3 | reverse complement strand
TGGAACCAATTGCCCGAAAATGCCGTCAAGGGTGTACTCCCATGCTTGCCAAGCCCGGTTACCTGCCGCTAGTTCGTAGGTCAAAGCCCATCCGGAGTGACTCCATGCGTAAAAGTGCCATCCTGGCGGTCAGCCTGCTCGCGCTGCCCCTGACGGCGTGCCTTACGCCCGCACGCGATTTCCACGGTTACATTCCGGACGAAGTCCAGCCCTACGACATCAAGCCGGGTGAAGATACCCGCTCGTCGGTGACGGCGCAGCTCGGATCGCCCTCCACCAAGGGTCTGTTCGACACCAACACCTGGTTCTACATCTCGGACGTTCAGGAGCGCCTCGCGTTCTACCATCCGAAGGTGGCCGAGCGCGTGATCACCGCGATCCGGTTCAGCGAAGATGACAAGGTCGATGAAGTGCTGCGCTACACGCAGGATGATGGCCAGGTGATCAGCTACGCCGCGCGCGAAACCTCGACACGCGGCCGCGAGCTTGGTCTCTGGGAGCAGATCTTCGGCACGGTCGGCAGCGTTCGCCTGCCGAACTCCGACGAAGCAACACCCGGCAACCCGACGGGACGCCAGGGCCAGTAACCCGAAGCGCTTCTATCAAACGACAAATGAAAAACCCCGGAACCGAAGTTCCGGGGTTTTCCTTTTTGATCCGTATCCGGATGACTAGTGGCCAGCAAGAACTGCCAGCAGCAGGAGCGCCACGATGTTGGTGATCTTGATCATCGGGTTCACGGCAGGGCCGGAGGTGTCCTTGTAGGGGTCACCGACCGTATCGCCCGTGATGGCAGCCTTGTGGGCTTCGGAGCCCTTGCCGCCATGGTGGCCGTCTTCGATGTACTTCTTGGCGTTGTCCCATGCGCCGCCGCCCGAGGTCATCGAGATGGCCACGAACAGGCCGGTCACGATCACGCCGAGAAGCATGGCGCCAACCGAGGCAAGCGCCGCGCCCGAACCGGCGATCAGGTAGATCGCGACGAAGAGCACGATGGGCGAGAGCACCGGAAGGAGCGACGGAACGATCATTTCCTTGATCGCCGCCTGGGTCAGCATGTCCACGGCGCGGCCGTAGTCCGGCTTCTCCGTGCCCAGCATGATGCCCGGTTTTTCGCGGAACTGGCGGCGGACTTCCTCCACCACCGACTGGGCTGCGCGACCCACGGCCATCATCGACATGCCGCCGAACACGAAGGGCAGAAGCCCGCCGAACAGCAGGCCGACCACGACGTAGGGGTTGGCAATCGAGAAATCGACCGAGACGTTGTAGAAGAACGAACCTTCGACGGCGCGTGCCGAGAAGTATTTCAGATCCTCCGCATACGCCGCAAACAGCACGAGCGCGCCGAGACCGGCAGAGCCGATCGCGTAGCCCTTGGTGACGGCTTTGGTCGTGTTGCCGACAGCGTCCAGCGCATCGGTCGTCTTGCGGACTTCCGAAGGCAGTTCAGCCATTTCAGCAATGCCGCCGGCATTGTCCGTCACCGGACCGAAGGCGTCGAGCGCCACGATCATGCCGGCAACGCCGAGCATGGTGGTGGTGGCGATCGCGATGCCGTAGAGGCCGGCGAGGTTGTAGGTCAGCAGGATGCCGCCGATGATGATCAACGCCGGAAGCGCGGTGGCTTCAAGCGAGACGGCCAGGCCCTGGATGACGTTCGTGCCGTGACCCGACTCGGAGGCTTTCGCGATCGAGCGGACGGGACGGTACTTGGTTTCCGTGTAATAGGCCGTGACCACGACGATCAGCATCGTGACGAAGAGACCTGCCACGCCGCAAGCAAAGAGCTTCCAGCCGGTGATGTTGGCCGCTTCGCCGGTGACCGGATCGACAAGGCCCAGCAGGGCGCCGGCACCGTCAAGCGTACCGGCGAGACCGCCCGGAAGGACGGTTTCAAGTGCCAGCGCCAGACCGCCGACGGAGAGAACGCCGGTGACAATGAGCGCCTTGTAGAGCGCGCCCATGACATCGGTTGAGCCCTTCGACAGGGTGGCAAAGAAGGTGCCCACGATCGAGGTGACGATACAGACCGCGCCGATGGCGAGCGGCAGCATCATGATTTCGCCGATGTACGGCGCGGAGGCGAAGTAGATGCCGCCGAGCACCATGGTGGCGACGAGCGTCACCGCATAGGTCTCGAACAGGTCTGCCGCCATGCCGGCGCAGTCGCCCACGTTGTCGCCGACGTTGTCAGCGATGGTGGCCGGGTTGCGCGGATCATCTTCCGGGATACCGGCTTCGACCTTGCCGACCATGTCGCCGCCGACATCTGCACCCTTGGTGAAGATACCGCCGCCGAGACGGGCGAAGATCGAAATCAGCGAGGCGCCGAAACCGAGCGAGACGAGGGCGTCGATGATTTCGCGTTTCTGATCTTCGTCGGTCAGCGACAGGCCGATCGGGCCGGTCAGCAGGCCGTAATAGCCAACGATGCCGAGCAGCGCGAGGCCGACCACGAGCATGCCGGTGACGGCGCCCGATTTGAACGCCATCTGCAGGCCTTCATTGAGGCCCTTGCGGGAGGCTTCCGTGGTGCGCACGTTGGCCCGCACCGAGACGAGCATGCCGATGAAACCGGCAAGGCCCGAGAGCACAGCGCCGACCAGGAAGCCGAGCGTGGCTTTCCAGCCGAGCAGGAAGAACAAGAGAACAGCAACACCCGCGCCGACCATGGCGATGGTGCGGTACTGACGGCTGAGATAGGCGTTGGCGCCTTCCTGGATCGCCTGGGCGATCTCGATCATACGCGGATTGCCCGAAGGCGATTTCATGATGGATGTGATCTGCCAGTAGCCATAGGCGACTGACAGGAAGCCCGCTCCTAGCGCGAGTAAGTACCAAGTCATCGGCTTTCCTTCCTAACCCCTAATGCCAGTCAGCCCTGCGAAGGCAGGGCCGCGGCGTCTTTTGACGACGGTTCTGCCTGCCAGCCGGCCCCCCAGGGTGCAACTTGGCTCACTTTATGGGCGAGTGACGGACATTCCGATACTAGCCATGCTGGTAGGCGACGGTTTCCGGAAGGTTAACGGGGCGATTTTCGAAGGTCGCGGCGAGGCCCGGCTCCGCCCGGATCCGTCCGATGCGCGATATCCCGATGCCCAGTTCCCGAGCGTCCGCCAGCAAACCGCAGGCGTTTTCCGGGCGCGCCGCGAACAGCAGCTGGTAGTCGTCGCCCCAGGTCGCGAGATCGAGCCTTTCGACGAGGCCGGACGTCCCGCCGGCAAAGGGCACTGATTCGAGCGTGATCTCGGCCCCTGCTCCCGACGCGCCCGCCAGCGTTCCGGCGTCGCCGAGCAAGCCATCGGACACGTCCATCGCGGCAGAGGCGTGGCGGACCAGAAGACCCGCCGCAGACACCGGCGGCAAAACCGGCGTAAGAAGGCTGGCGATCCAGGGGCTTGGCACGCCCGCCGCGCGGGCGAGGAAGCCGCGCCTTGGACCGCCGATCTCGCCGGTCACCCACAGCTCGTCGCCCGGCTGCGCGCCGCCGCGCCGGATGGGTGCAGCGCCGAGGCAGCGGCCCGTCAGCGTCAGGGAGACAAACAAACCGCCGGGATTGGTGACGGTGTCGCCGCCGATCAGGGAGGCGCCCCACAGGGCGATTTCATCGCCCAGCGCCGCAGCAAAGCTGGCGAGTTCCGCTTCGGTCCGTCGGGACGGCCAACCCAGCGTCAGCAGGGCCTCTGCCGGTTCGGCGCCGCTGGCCAGGATGTCGGACACGTTCACGCGGACGAGTTTGCGCGCGATGGTGTCGATGGGATCACCGCCGAGGAAGTGCACGCCCTCGACCATGGCGTCGGTCGTGATCACAACCGGCCCGGTGGAGGGCGACAGCTGGGCGGTGTCATCCGTCAGCCGGGCTGCACCCGGCGCAGCGGCGAGCGGAGCGAAGTAGCGCCGGATCCAGTCTTGTTCAGCCATGCCGGCGCACCGGATGCGGAGGGGCGCTACAGCCCCTCACGGCCAATCGCATAGAACCGGTCGCGGCGCTGGCGGCGCAATTCCGCCGGCGTCAGCCCTTCAAGGTCGCGCAGCGCAGCATCGAGCGCCTTGGCGGCAGATGCCATCGCACGCTGCGGATCGCGGTGTGCGCCGCCGACAGGCTCTTTGACGATGCTGTCGACGATCCTGTGTTTCAGAAGGTCCGGCCCCGTGATGCCCATCGACTGGGCGGCCTCGTTGGCCTTCGACGAGTCGCGGTAGAGGATCGACGCGCAGCCTTCCGGCGAGATCACCGAATAGATGGCATACTCCATCATCAGTACACGGTTGGCCGCCGCGATGCCGATGGCGCCGCCGGACATGCCTTCACCGATCACCAGCGTCACGAACGGAACGCCGAGCGACAGGCCGCGCTGCGTGCCGCGTGCAATTGCTTCAGCCTGGCCGCGCTCTTCGCCGCCCTTGCCGGGATAGGCGCCGGCGGTATCGGGGAAGCTGAGGACCGGCATGTTGAACTTCTCGGCGAGGTCCATCAGGCGCACGGCCTTCCGGTAGCCTTCCGGGTGCGCCATACCGAAATTGTGCTTGAGGCGCTTCTCTGTGGTGCGGCCTTTCTCGTGGCCCATGATGACGATCGAGCGGCCACGGAAGCGGGCGAGCCCGCCGATGATCGCTTCGTCATTGCCGAAATGCCGGTCGCCGGCGAGTTCCTCGAACTCCTCGAAGATCGAGCCGATGAAGTCGGAGAAGTGCGGCCGGTCTGGATGGCGCGCCACCTGCGTGATGCGCCAGGCATCGAGATCGGAGTAGATCTGCTTCAGCTGCTTGGCCGATTTGGTCTTCAGCCTGGTCAGCTCGTCAGTGATCGACGGACCATCCTTGCGCGCGGCAAGGGCTTCCAGTTCGGCGATCTTGGAATCGAGCTCGGCGATCGGTTTTTCGAATTCGAGATAGGTTGCCATGCGCGTTCCCTAGCAATCTGGCCGCGCTTCGCCTAGCCCGTTGACGGCAGGGTTCTGCCCAACATCACGACCGCTGGCAGCGTCAGCACGCCCAGAAGGACGGGAAATACAAAGAAAATCAAGGGCAATGTCAGCTTTGCGGGCAGCGCCATGGCCTTTTCCTCGGCATAGAGGATGCGGCGCTGGCGCATGTCCGCCGAGAAAACGCGCAGGGTCTGGCCGAGGCTTGTGCCCATTTCTTCGGCCTGGCGCAGCATCGTGGCGAGCGATCCCGCCTCCTCCAGCGCCAGCCTGTCGGCAAAGGCGCGCCACGCCGTCTTGCGCGCCCGGCCCGCCCGAAGCTCCAGCGACAGCGTGCGCATATGGCCGGAGATGATGGGGTGGCGCAGCTCCAGCTCCTCCCCCACGCGCTGGACCGACGCATCGAGGCTGAGACCTGCTTCAACGCAGGCCACCATCAGGTCCATCATGTCCGGAAAGCCGAGCGAAGCCGCCTGCCTGCGCTTCTTGATCTGCGCATCCAGGAACATCCCCGGCGCGGCGAGGCCGATCAGCACCAGCAGGATGGACGCGCCGACGGGGGCGTATTTCGGCAGTCCGGCAAAATACGGCAGCGAGAAGAACAGCGCGATCTGCGGTATGACCACGCAGACAAAACGCGCCGCGAAATAGCGCGAGACGGCATTCTTCTGCGTGAAGCCCGCGAGATTGAGCTTGCCGCGTACCGCATTGACTTCCTCGCCCTCGGTGGGCGCGGCATTGTCGGCGAGCCCCATCACGGCACGGCCGATCAGGCTGCCGCCGCGCTTGGGCTGATCGATGGCATCCGGATTGCGGCGTGTCAGGCGGCGGCTGACGTCTTCATCTGCCTTGCGGTTGCGCAGGAACGAGACGACGCCGGGAATCGCGATCAACATCGCCAGCACGAAGAGCGCGGCGGGCACGACGGGGCCTGAGAGGAAAGACATGCTCATCGCGCCCGCATCACATCTTGAAGTTGATCATCTTGTTCATGACGATGTTGCCGATGATCATCCACACCAGCAGGCCGGCGAAGCCATACTGGATAAGCGGATCATTGATCACGTTGCCGTAGAATTGAGGGCGCAGCATGTGGATGGCGCCCATCACCATGAACGGCGCCGAAGTCAGGATCATCGCGGACGTGCGCCCTTCGGATGAGGCAGCCCGCACCTTGAGGCGCATGGTCTGCCGTCCACGGATGGTATCGGTATTCGACTTCAGCAGTTCGGTGAGATTGCCGCCGGTTTTCTCCTGCAGACGCACGGTGGCCGCGAACAGCTCGACATCCGGATCGCCTGCCCGCTCGGCCATCCGTTGCACCGCGTTGGTGAGCGACATGCCATAGGACACTTCATCCGCCGTCATGCCGAACTCCGTGCCGATCGGATCCGGCATCTCGCGGGCGACCAGCGCCACCGCTGTCGCCACCGGATGCCCGGCCTCGAGGCTGCGGCAGACAATCTGCAGCGCGTCCGGCAGCTGGGTCGCCAGCTTCTTGGCGCGCTGGCCTGCCAGGTGGTTGATTACCACCAGCGGCGCGAGCGCGAACACGGCGAAGTAAACCGGAACAGCAACCAAAAGCCCGCCCGCATAGTACCAGGCAGCTCCTGCCGGGATCAGCGAGCCCGCCGCCGACAGGGCAACCCATTTCGCCGGCTCGAATTTCAGCCCCGAGCGCACGATCAGCTGGTTGAGCCAGCGCAGCGACATCGCGAGATTGCCCTCGCGGTCGAGCCCACGGCTCTTGCGCAGCTCGATCATCGCCTCGTTGTGCGTCGCGTAGCGCTCCTTGAACTGCAGGCGGCGGTTGACGATACGTTTCGTCTGCGCGTTTGAAACCAATCCGAGTACGGACTGGATCGCCATGAACACCGCGCCCATCGCCATGATCGCCGGGATGATCATCGAGGCATCAAAGTTCATGAAGTCTGCCAGGCCCGGCACGCGTGCGGCCCCCTACGATAACTTGCTGGACGGATCGAACAGGCCGGCCGGCATGTGCACGCCCCGCCGCTCCATTTCGTCGAGGAATTTCGGACGCAGCCCGGTCGCCGCGAAATGCCCCAGCACCTTGCCATTCTCGGCCGTGCCTGTCCGCTCGAACCGGAAAATTTCCTGCAGCTGGACGACCGAGCCTTCCATGCCGGTGATCTCGGCAATCGAGACAACCTTGCGCGAGCCATCCGAGAGGCGCGTTGCCTGCACGATGAAGTTCACCGCCGAGGCGATCTGCCCACGGATGGCCTCTTCGGAGATTTTCATCCCGCCCATCATCACCATCTGCTCGAGACGCGTCAGCGCGTCGCGCGGATTGTTGGCGTGGATCGTCGCCATCGAGCCTTCGTGGCCGGTGTTCATCGCCTGCAACATGTCGAAGGCTTCTTCCGAACGCACCTCGCCGAGGATCACCCGGTCAGGCCGCATGCGCAGGGCGTTCTTGACGAGCTCGCGCTGCCGGATCTCACCCTTGCCTTCGATGTTCGGCGGGCGGGTTTCCATCCGCGCGACGTGCGGCTGTTGCAGCTGAAGTTCGGCGGCGTCTTCAATCGTGATCAGGCGTTCGTCCGGGTTGATCGCGGCCGACAGCGCGTTCAGCAGCGTCGTCTTGCCGGAGCCAGTGCCACCAGAGATGACCGTGGACGCACGGCACTTAACGGCGCCCAGGATGAAATCCGCGACCGGGCGCGGGATGGCGCCGAAGCCCACCAGCTTGTCCATCGTCAGCGGCGACTTCGAGAATTTCCGGATCGAGACGAGCGGACCATCGATGGCGATCGGCAACACCGCGGCGTTGACGCGGCTGCCGTCGAGCAGGCGCGCATCCACCAGCGGCTGGCTCTCGTCGACCCGCCGGCCGACCGCCGCCACGATGCGCTGCACGATGCGGAGCAAATGATCATTGTCGGCGAACCGGACCGGGGCCAGCTGCAGCTTGCCGTGCCGCTCGACATAGACCTGGTTGCACCCGTTGATCAGAATGTCCGCAATGGAATCATCCTTGAGCAGAGGTTCGATTGGGCCAAGACCGGTCATCTCGTCCATCACGGCATCGGCAAACGAAGCCTCCTCTGCCGAGGACAGCGCCATCTCTTCCTTGCGGATGATCTCGCCGATGATGCCGCGCACGCGGCGGCGCATCGTCTCGTCATCCATCTTGTCGAGGGCGGATAGGTCCAGTTCATCGATGAGCTTTGCGTGCACGCGGAGCTTTGCATCGAGCAGGTCAAACCCCGCCGATTCCGGCTTGGAACGCATGTTGGAGGCGGTTCCGGCGACGGGCGCCGCCGCAGCGACTACCTCCTCCTTCTTGACGGCGGGCGTAAATCCGAAACGGCTCATGCGCGGGCTTTCTTGGTTGACCTTGTCGTCTGGGAATTCTCGATCATGCCGTCCGGCGCAAACTTGCGGACCATACCGTCGACGTCGAGGACGAGCGCGCTTTTTGGCTTCACGTTGGCAATCGGCTTGCCGAGATTGACCGCCGTGCGCGCGGCGTCCCAATCGGACGTGACCGTCACGTCGATCTTGCGCTCGATCGCCTTCTCCGCCTGATCCACCGGGAACCCGGCGCGGAACTGTTTCTTCTGGAACATACGGTTCAGCACCAGGCGCGCCTTGCTCGCATCGCCGCGCAGCACGTCCACATCCCGGCACATGTCGGCGGCAGCGTGCAGGCTGGGCACGGTCAGCTCGCTGACGATCACGGCCTGATCCACGGCCGCCATCACCGACTTCGTCCACGGCATCATGTGGCGCGGCATGTCGAGGATGACATACGGGAATGCGGCGCAGGCCACGTCGAGCAGGCGCAGGATGGCCGCTTCACTGGCCAGCGCATCCGCTTCCGGGTTGCGCGGCGAGGCGATGATCGAGACACCGTCCTCGTGCTGCCAGCACCAGGCCGCAAGCAGCCGTGCGTCGAGGCGCTCCGGCGCCGCCGACAGCGCTTGAAGATCGAGCTTCGGAACGGCTTCGAGGAAAGACGCCGTCATGCCGTCGGCGAGGTTCAGGTCGACAAGGCAGACCTTTCCAGGCCCGACGAGGCGCGCCAGCGCGAATGCACTTTCGATTGCCAGCGTCGAGACACCGGCTCCGCCCACGGCGCCCCGGAACGCCCAGCAGACCGAGTTCGCCGGGCCGCCCTTGGCTTCGGTGCGCGCTTCGGTGAGGCGCGCGGCGGTCTCCATGACGTCCCCGGCCTCGGCCGAAACGGCCAGTACATCCCAGGCTTCGAGTTTCATCAGCGCCCGGACCATGTGCGCCGGCAACTGGTCGGACACGACGATGACGGCCGTGGACGGACGCTCGACGGCAAGCAGCAGCAGCAGTTGGTCCCAGCCCGGCATCCCCTGCTCGATCAGGATCAGCCCGCCGCCATGGCGCATCACCACGTCCGGCGCGGCCATTTGCGAAAGGTCCTGTACATCCGGGCATAAAGCTTTCAACGCGTCGATCCGCTCAGGACCGGTCAGCACGGCCATCGACGGCACGATGCGCCCCGAGGGCGCCAGCAGCTCGGGTTGAAGCTGGACGGAGGATTGCATTATTCGCCGCCCCCGGTGCTGGTGCTGGCGAGTTCCCTGGTCGGGCCTTCGTTCAGCGCCTTCATGGCGTTGACGGCGCGAACGCCGGAGGTGAAATCCACGGTTTTCGAGTTCGGCAGGTTCACATCCCGGCTGGCCTGCGCCGCCACGTTCGTACGGTTCGCCTCGCCGAGCAGGAAACGGTCCTGTGCGTCGACGGAGGCGCAGCCGCCCAGAAGTCCAAAAGTCATCAGCAGAGCAAGTTTCTGTGAGTTTCTCATGATGATCAGTTCCCTGACTTGTCTGTTTCGAGGCCGGCCGTCTTGCCGAGCAGGAACAGCTCGCTTTCGGACGGCTCGGCAAAGGCATCCAGCGGTGAGGCCAGCTGGTCGGGATGCGGCATCGGCTGTACCAGGCGCGGCGTGACGATAATCACCAGTTCGCTCTCATTGCGCTGGAAACGCTTGGACGAGAACAGCGAGCCGAGGACAGGCACATTGCCGAGCCAGGGCGTCTGGCGCACATCGTTGGAATAGTTGTTCTGCAGTAGCCCCGCGACCGCAAACGCCTGCCCGTCATGCAGCTCGACCGTCGTGTCGGCCCGGCGCACGGAGATGCCCGGAATCTCTATGCTGGACGTGCGGATGCCATTGGCCCGGTCAATGGAGGAGACTTCCGGACGTACACGGAGGTTCACGAGGCCGTCGCCCAGAACGGTCGGCGTGAAGTCGAGGCTGACACCGAACTTCTTGAACTCGATGGTGATCTCGTTGTCCTTGCTGGCCACCGGGATCGGGAACTCGCCGCCCGCCAGGAAGCTCGCGGTATCGCCGGACAGCGCCACCAGGTTCGGCTCGGCCAGCGTCCGGATCACACCCTTCTCTTCAAGCGCGCGGATCTGCACGTCGATGTTCTCGCCGCCGACATTCGTGAACAGCGCGACCGTCTTTGCCGCCAGGCCGGAAACCGTGCCGCTTTCGGTGGAAGTCTGGAAGTCATTCGTGTCGATGCTGTTTCCAAAGCCGATCTCGCGCACCGCGCTGCGGCTCGCCTCGAGGAAGCGCACTTCCAGCATCACCTGCTGGCTCTGCCCGACCGACAGCCCGTTCGCCACGCCGCCCGGCACATACCGCTCGGCCACCTGCAGCGCCATTTCGGCCGCAGCCGCCGTCGTCACGCGTCCGTCCAGGAACACGCCGTCATGCACCGGGTAGACATCAATCGGCTCGCCCGGCAGCAGGCGCTTGAGGTCAGCGCGCAGCTCCTCAAGGCCGAGCTTCACCTCGACTTCGATCAGCTCCGCAATCGCGCCTGCCGAATTGTAGACGAGCACGGTCGTCGTGCCCGGTTGTTTGCCGCGCAGGAAGAAGGACCGGTTCGACGTCGCCATCGCCTCGGCGATTTCAGGATCCGCAACGACGATCGTCGCAAACGCCGCGTCGGCTTCAACCACCGCCGACTGGCCGCGCCGCACTTCAAGCCGCTCGGCGCCGTCTGCGGCAGAGCGCTGCGTCCAGGCCGAAACCGGAAGTGTGAGGCACAAACACGCCGCTCCCACGGTCAGAAGATGTTTCAGGCGCATCAGCGTTTCTCCCCTGTCGCCGTTTCCGTCCGCGCGATCGGCGCCGAGATTTCGACATCACTTTCGCCATTGATCACGCGCACGGTGGTGTTCACCGGCGCGCGGCGCACGGTGGCCGGCTGCACCACGCGCTTCACTTCAACCTTCTTGTCCGGCGTGATCGCGGCGACCATGGCTTCCTCGTCGCGGCTGATCAAAGCGAGGCCGAGCGCCGCCCGCTGGCTCGCCGCGCCGAGCGCCAGCGCGTCGTCCGGCGTCACTTCGAGCGTCACGGTCTGAGACGGCTTGGCGCCTTCAAGATTGGTTTCGAACGACTGGTCGACCGCCAGCACCTTCACATGCCGCAGCACAGGCCGCGCCAGGATGTCAGCCGACACGCGCGCGCCTTCCGGCCCGCTGCCGGCATCTTCCAGCGACATGAACTCGTTGACGTCCACCCGGTCGCCCGGCAGCACGAAGCCCGACACGCCGGTATCGTTGCGCACGACGATCGAGACCGCCCGCATGCCCGGCGTAATCGCCGCCGCCAGCGTCAGCACCGAACCCGTCGTGTCGATTTTCGGAAGCAGCAAAGGCTCGCCCGGCACCATCAGTCCGCGCGAGTAGGCTTTCGGGCCCAATTCGGAGACGTTCTGGAGGGCGCCTTCCGGAACGGCCCGCTCCGGCCATTCGACTTCCTTGACGAATTTCGGATCAATGATCGCGCCCGGCTCCACCGTGGAGGTCGTCACCAGCACGGTCGTCATCGCCATCGCGGGAACCACACTCGCTTGCGCGTCCGGCGCTTCGCCGGACATGAAGGCGCGGCCGAAGAAGATGGCGCCGGCACCGAGTGCAACCGAGACGCCGAGGCTGATGAGCGGTGCCGCTTTCATTCTGAATGCCCTCCTGCGGACAGCGTTCGGCTGTCTTCAGGGTTCAGGATTAACGCGCGGGGGATAAAGCCTGTTGAAGGTTCGCAGGCGAATCTCGTCCGGGGACGGAACATGCCGTTAACCACGCAGAAAGGTGAGGTTTCCACTTGGTTTAAATCTGATTTCCGGAAGCCCGGATGCCGCGTTGCTGCAACAGGACCGCGGATCAGGCGTGGAAGAACAGGTCCGGCTCCCCGGCCCTCAGCAGCGCCGCTGTCAACCGCCCACCGTAAACAGCGCCGGTGTCTATGTTAAGCCTTCGGCCGCCCGCCACCGATTCCGGGAAGGAATCCCGCGTCGGCGTATGTCCGTGTACCACGCGCTGGCGCTTCAGGCGCGGCGCCGTCCAGCAGCGGGGATCCAGGAACTCGCGCCGCCGCGTCCACATGTGCACCTTCTCGCCGCACGCCGGAAACCGGTCAGGGTCGACACCGGCATGCACGAACACCAGTCCTGCCTCCTGCGCTTCATGCAGCGTCGGTAAGGTTCTGAGCCAGGTCACGTGGCGCTTAATCACAGGCTTGGGTTGGTCGACATAGCTCTCCAGCGTCTCCTGCCCGCCATTGATGATCCACACCCGCCACTCGGCGGAGTCCTTGTCGCTCGACCCGGCAGCATCGATCATCATCTGCTCGTGATTGCCGCGCAGCGTGATGGGGCGCGGCGACACCTGCGCTTCGAATTCCATCAGGTAGTCGATCACCCCGCAGGAGGCCGGTCCCCGGTCGATCAGGTCGCCGAGGTGGATGACCTGCAACGGCAGGCCGGGAAACGTCTGCCGCGCATGGTCCAGCACCTGTGCGTGAAGGTCCTTCAGCCGCTCCAGCTCGCCGTGAATGTCGCCAATGGCGCAGTAAATGGATGTGCTCATCCGGGCACCCTAAGGCGTGAAGCGGGCCTTTTTCAGGCCGGCCTCAACTGCGCTCGGAAAGGATACGCGCGAAGTCCGCCGTATCTACATTGCCGCCGGTCACCAAAACGCCGACGCGCTTGCCTTTCAGCGCTGCCGGCAAACGGTACAGCGCCGCCGCCAGCGCCGCCGCGCCGCCCGGCTCGGCCACGATCTTCAGATGCCGGAACGCCGCGCGCACCGCGTCTTTCACGCCCTCGTCGCTCACCCGCAGCCCACCCGCAAACAGCCGCTTCCCGATCGCAAAGGTCAGCTTGCCCGGCTGCGGCGTCAGGATCGCATCGCAGATCGAGCGCGTGCCCGGCGCATTGGCGAGGATCTCGCCCGCCTCGAGCGAGCGCGCCCAGTCATCATGTGCCTCGGGCTCGGCTGTCCAGATCTGCGTCGCGGGCGACAGCCGCTCGAACGCCAGAGCGATCCCCGAGATCAGCCCGCCCCCGCCCGTGCAGCAGATAAGCGCGTCCAGCGGCTCGCCGCCCGCCGCCATCTGCCGCGCAAATTCCAGCCCCGCCGTGCCCTGCCCGGCAATGATGTGCGCGTCGTCATAGCTCGGCACCACCACCGCGCCGAGCTCCGTCGCAATCCGCTGGCTGATCTCCTCGCGGCTTTCGGTATCGCGGTTGAACAGCACCACCTCGCCGCCATCCGCCTTCACACCGGCAATCTTCACCTGCGGGGCATCCGCTGGCATCACGATCACCGCCGGCATCCCCATCAGCCGCGCCGCCCGCGCCACACCCTGCGCATGGTTGCCGGAAGAGAACGCCACCACGCCGGCCTTGCGACCCTCCGGCGGGATCTGCGCCAGCCGGTTCGCCGCGCCGCGCATCTTGAAACTGCCGGTCACCTGCAGGCATTCCGCCTTCACGAACACGCTCGCACCTGCCGCCGCATCGATCGCTCCATGCGTCAGCACCGGGGTCTCGCGCACATACGGGCGCACGCGCTCTGCTGCGGCGCACACATCGTCATAGTCCGGAAGAAAGGGCTGGCCTGTCATGCGCGCCTGTTTATCCGCCCGGCGCCGCTGCACAATCGAAAAAGCCCGCCGGTTTCCCGGCGAGCTTCCCCCCGCGTCGGCAGCCCTCCGTCCCCAAGAGACCGCCATCCCGCTAACTGATTGTTTTAATTCAGGCCAATCCGGCCCGGCTTCCAACGAGAGGTGCAAGGCGAATGCCGCACGGTCCGTGCCAAAAGAAAAGCGGCCACTCAATGGAGTGGCCGCAGCAGGCTTGGCTTGTTGTGTTGAACGAAAAAGGGGGGGCTCAGGCGGCGGCGCTGACCTCTTCGCCCGCGTCATAGAGTTCGCCGTGGATCACGTCGTTCGGCTCGGCGGCGAGGCGGGCGATGATGTCCTTGCCTTCGGCTTCGCCTTCAGCGTCTTCCCATTCCATTTTCGCGGCTTCGCACATCCACTCGACTTCCACGAGGCCGTAGCCCTGCTCTTCGAAGTCGGCTTCGATTTTCGAGACGGCGTCTTCTTCGCTGGACGCGTTCACGCCCACGACCATGAAGGCGTGTTCCATACCGGCCAGGGCGCCGTCGCTGCCCTCGCCGCACATCACTTCGCACGAAACCAGATAAGCAGTTTGCGACATATTCTTTCTCCATAGATGTTCGCGGGATGCCGGTCAGCCGGCGGTAACGTTCACAGGAAGCGGAATAGCAGGATCGCGCTGGCCGGCGCGCCCGCCAGACCACCCGTTTCCGCATGCCACAAGCTTCTTGCTCACCGCAAAATTCGCAGGACTTCTTTAAGAACGCGCTAACCGTTTTGGCCGCGAGGCCGGTTTTACGGGCGATTCCGGAGGAAAAGTCTTAACGCGGCCGATTTCTGCAAGCGCTATCTAGAGCTTGCCAGCGGCCTGCTTGACGAGGTCGCGCGCAAACGCGGCCGTGTCCGGATTGTCGAGCGCGTGCGCCAGCACCGCCTCGAAATACCCGGTCTTGTTGCCGCAATCATGGACGGAGCCTTCGAACTCGTAGGCATAGAAGTCCTGCAGCTCCATCAGCCGCGCCATCGCATCCGTCAGCTGAATCTCGCCGCCGGCGCCCGCGCCCTGCTTTTCCAGCAGTCCGAAGATTTCCGGCTGGAGAATGTAGCGCCCGGTGATCGCCAGGTTCGACGGCGCACTCTCGCGCGGCGGCTTCTCCACCATGCCGGACATCGCGATCAGCCGCCCGTCGCGCGACTTCGGCGCGATCACACCGTAGGACGACACCCGGTCTTCCGGAACCGGATCGACGGCGATGATATTGCCGCCCACCTTGCCGAACGCGTCCACCATCTGCTTCAGGCCCGACGGCTTGCCCTTGACGATCACGTCCGGCAGCAGCACCGCGAAGGGCTCGTCGCCGATCACGTCGCGCGCGCACCAGACGGCGTGGCCGAGGCCGAGCGGCGCCTGCTGGCGCACGAAGCTGGACGCGCCGGCCGGGAGGCGCGAGCCCTCTACCGCCGCCAGGATGTCGGTCTTGTTCTTGGCTTTCAGCTGGGCTTCCAGCTCATAGGAATGGTCGAAATAGTCCTCGATCGCGCCCTTGCCCCGGCCGGTCACGAAAATGATGTGCTCGATCCCGGCCTCGAGGGCTTCGTCGACCACATACTGGATCACCGGCCTGTCCACGACGGGCAGCAATTCCTTCGGAATGGCCTTGGTCGCGGGCAGGACCCGTGTGCCAAGCCCGGCCACCGGCAAGACGGCTTTCCTGATGCGCATCAATTCGCTCCTAATTGGGGCTGGCCTATAGGCCGGAAATTGGAAGTGTCTAGCAAATCACCTGCCAGCGGGGCCGGGTTAGACACCCGCGTTAAGCAACAAGCCGGCCATCCAGAGCGCCAGCATCGCGGTCAGGACCAATCCCGCCGAATGCCACAGCCAGGGCCGGTTCGGCTGGGTCATTTCCCGGACGAGACGGTTCTGCAGCGCCCGCGCCGGCGACGCATGGGCAATCCCGGGCGCGCCGGCGTCCACAGCGGTGACATCCGCCACGGGCGTGGAATCCGGCGTCTGCACCGGAGTCTTGACGCTTTCCCTGAGTTTCGGATTGGACTGCATGTCAGGCCGACCTCGTGATCAAGCCTGAACCCTATCCCGTTATCCCTAAACCTTGACTAACGCGGCCCGCGAAAAAGTGCGCCATCGGCGCCTCGCCGCACCCGGAACACACGCCCCAGCACCTCGCTAGACAGCGCCTCGCCCGGCGCCCCGTCTGCCACCAGCCGCCCCGCCTCCATCACCATCACCCGCCGGCAATAGCGCGCCGCCAGTTCGAGGTCATGCAGCACCACCAGAACCGTCCGCCCCGCCGCCGCCTCCGCCGCCAGCGTTTCCATTAGGGACAGTTGATGCGCGATATCCAGTGCGGCGCAGGGCTCGTCCAGCAACAGGCACGGCGCCGGGCTCGCCAGCAGCCGCGCGAGGTGCACCCGCGCCTGCTCGCCGCCGGACAGCGCCTGGAACGTCCGGCCCGCCAGATGCGCCGCGTCCGCCTTCGCCAGCGCGGCGTCCACCGCGGCGCGGCCTTCGGCGCCCATCCGGTCATAGGCCGCCGGCGCCTCGGCAAACCGACCGAGCGAGACAACATCCTCCACCCGCAGGTTCCACGCCACCGGCCGCGTCTGAGGGAGCCAGGCCACGCGCCGGGCCCGCGCCAGCGCGTTCAGCGAGGCCGCCGGTGCGCCGCCGATCTCGATGCCACCGGCTTCCACCGCCGCTACCCCGGCCAGCGCCTTCAGCGCCGTACTCTTGCCCGCGCCGTTCGGCCCGGTCAGCGCCGCAAACTCGCCTGCGCCCAGCGCGAAGGAAACATCTTCCACAACACGCCGCCCACCGAGAGATACCGACAGTCCGTTCGCGGAGATCATGAAAACGACCTACCCATCCGCGCCGCAATCCAGATGAACACCGGCCCGCCCACCAGCGCCGCTGCCACGCCCAGCTTCAGTTCCTGCTGGAACGGCAGCACCCGGATCGCGATATCCGCCACCAGCAGCACGATTCCCGCAAACAGCGCCGAAGGTACCAGCAGGCGCTGGGGATCATGTCCCACGAAGGGCCGCATCACATGCGGCGCCACGATACCGACGAACCCGATGGTTCCCGCCGTCGCCACGCTCGCGCCTGCGAGCAGAGACGAGCCGCCGATCACCAGCAGGCGGGTCCGCTTTGGGTCCGCCCCAAGGCTCACCGCCGCCTCGTCGCCCAGGCTCAGCGCGCGCAGGCCCGGCCCCGCCATCAGCACCAGCGCCGCCCCAATCGCCAGCGCCGGCGCCGCGAGTACAATATCCGCCCACGAACGGTTCGCCACCGATCCCATCATCCAGTTCACGAGGTCCGACAGGCTGTAAGGGTTCGGCGCCATGTTCAGCGCCAGCGACATCAGCGCCCCGGCAAAGCTGGAAAGGCCAATGCCGATCAGCAAAAGCGTCACGCTCCCGGCGCCTCGCATCGCCGCAGTGGCCAGCAACACCGTCGCGACGCCCGCGCCCAAGATGGCCGCAACAGGCACTGCAAAACTGCTCACCGCCGCAAGGCCAAAGAAGATCGCGATCACCGCCCCCAGCGCCGAGAACGCCGAAACGCCGAGCACGCCCGGTTCCGCCAGCGGGTTCTGCAGCAGCCCTTGCAATCCCGCCCCCGCCAGCCCCAGCGCCGCGCCGACCGCAAACGCTGCCGCTGCCCGCGGTAACCGGATTTCCCAGAGGATCGTCCGCGTCGCCGCATCGCCCTGCCCGGCCAACGCAGCCAGACTGTCACCCAGCGACACAGGCGCGGTACCCACGAGCGCCGACACCGCCAGCAGCGCCGCAGAGATCAGCCCAAGGATCAACGTCAGCCGGCTCATTTCAGCGCCTGCGCAATCGCCTGCGCCTCGTCCGCCACCAGCCAGGCCGGGCAAGAGATACGCGACTCGTCCATCGCGACCACCTGCGCATCGGCCATCAACCGCCGCATCACCGGATGCCGCGACACCGACCAGCGATCCGTCGCGTCATCATCAAACCCGAAGAACGCCGTCAGCATCAGCGCCGGCGGCGCCTGCACCAGCCGCTCCAGCGGCAAGTCTGTCCAACCCTCTCCCGTGTTCGCATTGGAGAGGCCCGCCTGCGCCATGATCGAGCCGATCATCGTGCCCTGGCCCGCGCTCACGCCTCCGGGCGTCACATACAGCGCCGCCCGCCCTTTGTCCGGCGCCGCGCCCGGCATCGCCGCAATCAGCGCCTCGGCCCGCGCGCCTTGCCCGATCTCGGCCGCCACGGCTCGCAGCACATCCGCCGTACCCTGAACATCTTCCGCATAGCCGAGCTGCACCGTGCGGATGCCGAACCGCTCATAGAATTCCAGCGCCCGCGCATCCCCGCCAAAACTGCGCACGACGACATCCGGCTGCAGCGCAATCACATCCTCCGCCGCCGCGCGCACCTTGGGGATGCCCGCCGCCTTCTCCCGCAGATGGCTGAAGCGGCGCTCGGCATCCTTCGACACGGCGAGGATCTGCTCGCGGTCGGCGAGCGCCAACACGAACTGATCCGCACAGTAATCGAGCGACACGAGCGTCGGGCGGGCCGGCTCCGCCTGCGCGAAACCGGCCAGCACCACCAGGAAAAAGGCGGCAAGCCCCGGCTTCATCTCAGCTTCAGCCCCACAAACACGCCGGCGCCTGGCCCGTTATAGCCGAACACATCGGTGGCCGTCTCGTCCAGCAGGTTCTCCCCGCGCAGCGTGACCGCGAGACGTTGCGTCAGCGGATATTCCGCCGTCAGCGACGCCAGCGTATAGGCCTCCAGCGCCACCAGACGTGACGGGAAGGGCCCGAAATCGAAGTCCCCCTGCTCGCCCACATGGTCCAGCGCAAGACCGATCCGAAGCCCGTCTGGCTGCACCTGCCAGTCCGCCGATACCGACGCCGTCATCTCCGGCACCCGGATCTCGTCCGCCCCCGTATCATCCTGCGAGTCGAAGAGCGTCGCCTGACCCGCAAACGAGAGGTTCGCCAGCGCCTGCCAGCGCCCGGCCAGCTCAACGCCGCTCCGCTCGCTCTCGCCCGCGCGGTTCAGCGCCGTCGAGGTGAAGTCCGGATTGAACGCCGTATAGATTTCATTCTCCAGGTTCGCATCGAAATACGTCGCCGAATAGCTGAAGCCGCCGATGGCCTGTTCCCAGCCGATCTCCCAGCCCTGCGACTCCTCCGGCTTGAGGTCGGGGTTGCCGATGAAGCTGCCCGTGAAAAAGCCATAAAGCTCCGTGAACGTCGGATTCTTTATCCCCGTGCCGACCGAAGCCCGCACGCGCCCGCCCACGCTGCCCAGCGCATAGCCCGCGCCGATCCGCCACGTCGTCGCATCATCGAACCGGCTCTTGTTGTCGTCATGGCGCACCGAGGCCGCCAGATCAAACGCCCCGGCAGCCAGCCGGTACTCGCCGGCAAACGACACGGACTCGAACGCCTCGTCCGCATCCGTCGCCCCGCCGAATTGCACATCCGAGCGCTCATACGTCTCGCGCTCGAAATCCACGTGCCCGGTCACCGTATGCGCACCCGCCGCATAGCTCGGCGACCAGCTCACCTTGGCGCGCTGCCCCTTCGCCACATCCGTGATGGCGCCATCGGCGAAATTGTCCCGGTCCACCTCGTTGAAGCTTGCCCGCACCACATGGTCGAGCGGCCCAAGCGTGCCGGCCAGCGCCGCGCCGACGAGGCGCTGCTCCGCCTCCGTGCGACGGTCCACATCATTCAGCAGCCCGTCAAAGTCCGTATCCGTATCAAAATCCGAATCCGCCTTGCGCGCGAGTCCGACCAGCGAGAGCGACCAGTCCGCCCCCAGATCAAATCTCCCCTTCAGCAGACCGGACAGAGCTTCAGATCCATCCTTCTCGCCGCCCGTTCCGGCCGCGTCCACGCCGTCAGTCGTCAGTCCCGAGATCACGCCGCCAAAGGCATCGCCGCTCCAGCCCAGCGCGCCTTGCGCAGTGCCGAAACTGCCGCCCTCCGCAAAGCCGGACAAGCCGGCCGCCCGCGCGGCGTCAATCGACACCACGCCGCCGATCGCATCCGATCCATGCACCGACGACGACGCCCCGCGCAGCACTTCAATGCGGCCCACGGGCAGCGCTGTCAGCAGCCCGAAATCGGTGTCGCCATTCACCGGATCGGAAATCTCGATCCCCTCGAACAGCACCAGCGTATGGTTCGCCTCCGCCCCGCGGAAGCGCACCTGCGTCAGCCCGCCAAGGCTGCCCGAGCGCGACACCGCCGCTCCCGGCACGCCGCGCAGCTGATCCGCCGGATTGGGCGAGGCGCGCACGGCAAGTTCGTCAGCCGTCAGTACCGAGACGGAAACGGTCGCCTGATCGGCCTCGACCGGGCGCAGCCCCGTCACCTCGACCGGATCAAGCAGGCGCGCCTCATCGGCCGACGCCACGGAAAAAGTGAAAGCCAGCGCCGAGGCGCCAAGCAAAGTCAGTCTGAGGATCATGTCCACAGCTCCTTCAAATGCCGGAGGGAGTGCATCCCTGCGGCGGGTTCATGACATGTCGCATGAACGGAAGGCGTGCCTCCGCAGCCCTACGCCTGGTCCCGGGCGGCGAGCTCACGACGGCGAGAGGCAGGTCTCCTGGCTCTGCGGATCAGCGTCTTGAGGCGGCCTTCCCGGTTTCCCAGTGGCGTGTGGCCCCAAAACTCCCCGCTGACAGTTACGGGCATAGCGCCGGATTCCCACCGGCTTCCCTTTTCACCCGGGCTTTGGACCCGGGCACCTTTCGCGTTCTTGACTGTTAGTGCTTCCTTGGCGGGGCGGCAAGTCCGCGTCAGTCTTCCATGTCCCACTCGTAAAGCAGAAAGGTTTTCGGTCCTTCGGCCTCTGGAACACTGGCAAAGCACTTTTGCGCCGCGATGTTTTGCGGTTCCGTTCCGAGCCAGGCGTATAGGCAACCGCGACGTTCCGCTTCCTCCACCAAGGCAGCCGTCAGCTTCCGGCCCAGACCTTTGCGTTGCCAGCCAGGCGAAACGCCGACTTCGTTGATGAACATCTGCGGCGGCTTGTCGGGATGGAAATACTCGAACGCCGTTGCCATGCCCACCACGCAGCCGCCGTCGATCGCAACAATCAGAACATGCCGGGGATCGCTCAGGAACGCCGAAAGATAATCCGGCCTTACCGGATAATCGAAGACCTCCGGCGCGATGCTTTCAAGATACATAGCGTTCGAGGCATCAATCTTCACGATCTCAATTGCCATCGGCCCATTCTCCGTAACTCACAAAGAAGATAGCAAATGCCCGCCATCCACGACAATCGTCGAGCCGGTCATGTAGCTCCCCGCTTCGGACGACAGCAGCAGCAGCGCCCCGTCGAGCTCCCGGTACTCGCCAAACCGGCGAAACGCGATCCGCTTGCGCATCGCCTCGCCCGCTTCGGAATCGAGATATTCGTCATTGATCGCGGTCTTGTAATAGCCCGGCGAGATCGCGTTCACCCGGATGCCATAGCGCGCATTTTCCAGCGCCATGTGCCGGGTCAGGTGATCCACCCCCGCTTTCGAAACGCAATAAGCCGTTGTCATGAACTGCGTCCGGTGCGCGGTGATCGAGGCAATGTTGATGATCGATCCCTTCGCCTTGGCATTGATCATCGCATTGGTCGCATGCTTGCCGACGCGCCAGACGCCGGTGAGGTTCGTGTCCATCACCGCGTTCCAGTCCTCTTCGCTCTGCTCGCGGAACCAGCCCCCGCGCGACATGCCCGAATTGTTGATCACGATATCGCAGGGCCGCCCCAGCTGCGCCTGGATCGAGGCGAACGCGTCGGCGACACTCGCCTCCTGGGTGACATCCATCTCGACCGCCACGGCCTGGCCGCCCTTGGCCTGGATGTCCGCCGCCACGGCTTCCAGCCTGTCCTTGCGGCGCGCCGCGATCACCACCGTGGCGCCCGCCCCCGCCAGCACATGCGCAAAATGCTCGCCGAGACCGCTCGAGGCCCCCGTTACCAATGCCGTCTTGTTAGCCAGACTAAACAAGCTCATGCCCCAAACCTCCAAAATAACAGTTGCACAGCGCAAGGTTTAACCTAATTCAGGGCGCCATGAAGATATCAGTGCTCAAAGAACGTAGAGCCGGTGAAACCCGCGTTGCGGCAACCCCGGAGACCGTCAAGAAGCTCGTGGGCCTCGGCCACACGGTGACGATCGAATCCGGCGCGGGCACCGTCGCCGGCTTCCCTGACAGCGCCTTCACCGAGGCGGGCGCCGCCATCGCTGCCGGCGCCGCCGCTGCAGCAGCCGGCGCGGATATCGTCTTCAAGGTCCGCCGGCCGGAGCCTGCAGAGATCGCGGCCCTGCCCGAAGGCTCGGCCCTGATCGCCCTGATGGAGCCCTTCGCCTACGCAGCAGACGAGGTCGCGGCGCTCAACGCCCGCAAGATCGCCGGCCTGTCGATGGAGTTCACTCCGCGAATCACCCGTGCCCAGTCGATGGACGCGCTCTCATCGCAATCGAACCTCGCCGGCTACCGCGCCATCATCGAAGGCGCCCAGATCTATGGCCGCGCTATGCCGATGATGATGACCGCCGCGGGCACGGTTGCCCCGGCCAAGGTGTTCGTCATGGGCGCCGGCGTCGCCGGTCTCCAGGCCATCGCCACCGCCCGCCGCCTCGGCGCGGTCGTGACCGCCAACGACGTGCGCCCCGCCGCCAAGGAACAGGTCGCCTCGCTCGGTGCCAAGTTCATCGCGGTCGAGGATGAAGAGTTCAAGGCCGCCGAAACCTCGGCAGGCTATGCCAAGGAAATGTCGCCGGAATACCAGGCGAAACAGGCCGCGCTCACCGCCAGCCACATCGCCAAGCAGGACATCGTCATCACCACCGCGCTGATCCCCGGCCGCGCCGCACCCGTGCTGATCACCGAGGCCATGGTTCATTCCATGAAGCCGGGCTCGGTCATTGTCGACATGGCCGTCAGCCAGGGCGGCAACTGCCCGCTCTCGAAGGCGGACGAAATCGTCGACGTCAACGGCGTGAAGGTTGCGGGCTTCTCGAACCTGCCGGCCCGCCTGCCCGCCGACTCCTCTTCGCTCTATTCCAAGAACCTGCTCGCCTTCCTGCCGCTGATCACCGGCGAGGGCGGCAAGCTCAATCTCGATACGGACGATGAGATCGTCAAAGCCATGCTGCTCACCCGCAATGGCGCCACCGTCAGCGAAAGGCTCAAGTAAATGAAACGCGCCCTTTCCGTCCTCGCCCTCGCGGCGCTCGCCCTGCCCGCCTACGCAGACGCCGGCGGCATCGAGTCCACCGTCTTCCTCGCGGCCATCTTCGCGCTCGCCTGCTTCGTCGGCTACTATGTCGTCTGGTCGGTCACGCCCGCGCTGCACACGCCGCTGATGGCCGTCACCAACGCTATCTCGTCCGTGATCGTCGTCGGCGCCCTTGTCGCCGCTGCGGCCGCAGGCCTCACGTCCGAAGGCTGGGTCGCCAAGATCCTCGGCGCCGTCGCCGTGGCCCTTGCGAGCGTCAACATCTTCGGCGGCTTCCTTGTCACCCAGCGCATGCTGGCCATGTACAAGAAGAAGGGTCAGTAGCGCGTGACGCTCGCCCAGGCCCAATCTTTTTTCGACGCCTATGCCGCTGCCTTCTCGGCCCGCGACATGGACGCGATTGTCGATGCCTGGACTTATCCCTGCCTCATCACCCAGCGCGCCGCCTCGTTGGCCTTTTCGGACCGCGACAGCTTCCACAAGAACGTCAGCTCGCTCGACGGCTTCTACGTCCGCCAAGGCGTTGCCAAGGCGTCCGGCACGGTCCGGCAGGTGGCGGAGCCGCATGACGGCGTCGCCATCGTTGAGGTTGATTACGAACTCGCAGACGCCTCGGGCCAACGCATCGTCGCCTGGCCGACAACCTACACACTTCGCCGCAACAAGACCGGCGCCTGGAAAGCCTGCTTCGCCATCGCCGATGGCGAAGTCGCCGCTTGGGCTGCCCGCGGCACACCCTTAGGAGCTAAGAACTGATGGAATCCTTCAACTCCACCTGGGCGCCGCTGCTCTATCTCGTCGCGGGCGTGCTGTTCATCCTCGCGCTGCGCGGCCTCTCGAGCCCGGCGACCAGCCAGAAGGGCAACCGCAACGGCATGATCGGCATGGCCATCGCGGTGGCCACCACCATCGTGCTGCTCTGGGACAAGCTTGACCCCACCACCTGGGCCCTGATGATCGGCGCCGTCGCCGTCGGCGGCACCATCGGCGCGGTCACTGCCCGCCGCATCGCCATGACCGACATGCCGCAGCTTGTCGCGGCCTTCCACTCCCTCGTCGGCCTCGCCGCCGTGCTCGTCGCCGCCGCCGCGCTCTATGCGCCCGACAGCTTCGGCATCATGGGCCTCACCGGCGTCAAGACCGCCTCGCTGATCGAACTCGGCCTCGGCTCCGCCATCGGCGCGCTGACCTTCACCGGCTCGATCATCGCCTTCGCCAAGCTCAACGGCAACATGAGCGGCGCGCCGATCCTGCTGCCCGCCCGCCACCTCCTGAACCTCGCCCTCGCCGGCGGCATCATCGCCCTCACCGTCGTGCTCATCATGAGCGGCGGCCAGGCACAGTGGGCCTTCTGGGGCCTCACCGTCCTCGCGCTGATCCTCGGCATCACGCTCATCATCCCCATCGGCGGCGCCGACATGCCGGTCGTCGTCTCGATGCTGAACTCCTATTCCGGCTGGGCGGCCGCCGCCCTCGGCTTCACGCTCGGCAACTTCGCGCTGATCATCACCGGCGCCCTCGTCGGCTCCTCCGGCGCGATCCTTTCGTACATCATGTGCAAAGGCATGAACCGCTCCTTCATCTCGGTCATCCTCGGCGGCTTCGGCGGCGAGGATGCAGCTGCTGCCGCCGGCGGCGCGAAGGTCGATCGTCCGTACAAGAAGGGTTCCGCCGAAGACGCCGCCTTCATCATGAAGAACGCCTCAAAGGTCATCATCGTCCCCGGCTACGGCATGGCCGTCGCCCAGGCTCAGCACGCGCTGAAGGAGATGGCCGAGAAGCTGAAGGCCGAAGGCGTCGAAGTGAAATACGCCATCCACCCCGTCGCGGGCCGGATGCCGGGCCACATGAACGTCCTCCTCGCCGAGGCCCAGGTGCCCTATGACGAAGTGTTCGAACTCGAAGACATCAACTCCGAATTCTCCGCCTCGGACGTCGCCTTCGTCATCGGCGCCAACGACGTGACGAACCCCGCCGCCAAAACCGACAAGACCTCGCCGATCTACGGCATGCCCATCCTCGACGTCGAAAACGCCCGCACCGTGCTCTTCATCAAGCGCTCGATGGGCTCGGGCTATGCCGGTATCGAGAACGAACTCTTCTTCCACGACAACACGATGATGCTGCTCGCGGACGCCAAGAAGATGGTCGAGGACATCGTCAAGAACCTCTAGGTTCCGATCTTCCGCGCACAAACAAAAGGCGGGCTCGCACAGCGCAGCCCGCCTTTTCTTTTCAGGCGTTCAGGCGCCTGCGCCCCGCTCCCCGAACACCACGATCTTGTTGTCCACATCGTGGCCGATATCCGCGCGGCCGAGATAGGCAATCCCGCCCCGCGCGCACCAGTGCTGCACGATCTCCTCTTCGTTCCGGCCGAAGTCGATATCGTTCACCGGGATCGCCCCGCACCGCCCCAGCCGGATACCCGCCACTTTCCGCACCTCCGGGTTCGACGTGATCGTGAACATCATCCGGTCCAGCCGGTAATGATACTCGCCGACATCCTCCAGCATCAGCACATGGCCGCTGAGGTCCGGCAGCCAGCCGGTGCCAATCAGGCTCGCAAACACCGAGATGTTGAACGCCGCATACTTGCCCGGCGCGAGCGCCGCCGCATCCATCCCCGCGCCATCGTCCGTACCCGTCAGGAAGCCGAGCGCGCGCCGCACCGCCGCCTCGCCGCCCTCGCGCAAAATGTCCGCCGGCATCGGCCCATGCGCCACCCGCCCGATCCCGTCGCGCGCCAGCCGCGCCAGCAGGTTGCCCGCATCGCTATAGCCGAGATAGGTCTTCCGCCGCGCCGCATTGCCGAGATTGTCGAACGCCAGGTCCAGTATCCGGCACGCGCCATACCCGCCCCGCGCAAACCACACCGCGTCCAGCGACGCATCATTCGCATACTCTGCAAACGCCTCCGCCCGCGCGCTGTCCGGCCCCGCAAAATGCCCCTCCCGCAGGAAGCATTGCGGATGAAACACCAACTCCGCCTCGTCCGCCGCCAGCGCTGTCACGCGCTCCGCCAGCCCCTGGTCAATCGCCCGCCCCGGCCCCACGATGCCTATGCGTATCTTCGCTCGCGTCATGTCAGTCTCCGGGCCATGCCCGCGCAGTTAAACCGGCATTCCCGGCATCTGGAAACCGCTTTTCGCGGGCGGCCTCACCCGCACTGCCCGGCCTTGAACTTGTCGCGCAGTGCGTTCAGTCCGCCGCTCAGCAAGGCCTGCGCGGCATCGCCCTGCAGGCGTGCCCCCTCTCCGCGCGCCACCACTTCACGTGTCTCCAGATTGATCAGCGTCGCGGAAACGGTGTGTCCTTGTTCCGACACCCTGCGCCAGTCGAGGTGGCTCGGAACCCGGACAGCCGGCGCCCGGCCTGGCAGCATCTCCTCGAAATCGATGGCGACCACGCGGCTGTTGACCACAGCGCCGGTCTCATCCGGACGCGCCTCGATGGTCATCGTCTGGTCGCACTGCGTCACCACCAGCTCGAGATGGTTCACCGGGTTGCTGCCCCTGCGAAACTCCGGCCAGCCAAGGCGGAAGCCCGAATAGAAAAGCTGCACGCTGCCGGGCGTCAACCAGTCGGCCGCCGGCTCATAGATGCTCATGTAGGTCCAGTAAGCGAGTTCCGGTTCGGGCCCCACGGCCGTATAGCCGCTGGCGAAGCCCTCGCCGGCCATCACCAGGGGCGAGCGGGTGGGTCCCATCTCGACAAAGAGCGTCAAAAGGGTGCCGTCCCGGATGTTCGCCGACGCAAACCCGCCCATCCCGTCGGCCTGCTCAAACGACGCCGTGCAGAGCTTCGCGGCGGGCTCCGCTCTCGCGGTCCCGCACGCCGCCATCAGGAAAACCGCCGCCACCAGAATCTGCCTTGCTGCCTTGCTGCCATGCTGTTCCCCCGCGCCTGTCCCATACACCTTAGCCAGCGTCGCCCATCCTGCCAGCGGCTGAACGCAGGATAGGCCCTCGGCGCCGAAAGGGCGCCTCCGCCCATAGGCGCGCCGCAAAGTCTCCCTACATGTTCCCGGTCGCAAGCGGTTTCGGGAGCAAGCCATGGGCTGGATTTTTCTGTTGCTCGCCGGAGCGCTCGAAGTCGGGTTCACCACCACGCTGCGCCTGCTGCTCAAGGCGCCCAGCAGCCTCGCGCTGAATGTCATCTTCGTGGTTCTGATCATTGCCAGCTTCGTTTGCCTTCAGCAGGCGGTGAAGACCGTGCCCCTGGGCACGGGTTACGCCGTCTGGACCGGCATCGGCGCCGTCGGCACGGTCCTCGTCGGCGGCCTCTTCTTCAACGAAAGCCTGCCACCCATCCGGCTCGTGTTTATCGGATTGATCATTGTCGGGGTCATCGGGCTGAAATTGCTTGAGCACTAAAGCGATGTTCCCAAGTATTCTGGTGCTATAGACAGGCCCCATGACACAACCGACTCGCTATTTCTTCTGTGGCATCGGCGGCTCCGGCATGTTGCCGCTGGCTCTGATCCTGCTCGACCAGGGCCACATCATCGAGGGCTCGGACCGGTCGCTCGACCAGGGGCGCACGCCCGCAAAGTTCGACTATCTCCGCAGCAAGGGCATCCGCCTCTTCCCGCAGGATGGCAGCGGCGTGACGAGCCCGGAACAAATCGTCGTCGCCTCCGCCGCCGTGGAAGATACCGTGCCGGACATTGCCGCCGCGCTCCGCGTCGGCGCGAAGCGGATGAGCCGGGCGGACATGCTCTCGGCCCTGTTCAACGCCGCCCCCTTCGCCATCGGTGTGGCGGGCACAAGCGGCAAGTCGACCGTCACCGGCATGGTCGCCTGGATCCTCCATCACGCCGGCAAGAGCCCCACCGTGATGAACGGGGCGGTGATGAAGAACTTCCGCACACCCGAAGCGCTGTTTTCCAGCTCCCTCGTCGGCACCAGAGGCATTTTTGTTTCGGAAGTGGACGAAAGCGATGGCTCCATCGCCGCGTACAATCCCCGCGTCGCCGTGCTGATGAACATCGCGCTCGACCACAAGACGATGGAGGAGCTGCGCGCCCTGTTCACCGGCTTTGCCACGCGCGCCGGAACGGTCGTGCTGAACCTCGACAATCCGGAAACGGCCCGCATGGCCCGCGCCATGCCGGAGGCGATCACCTACAGCCTCGACCGCGACGCCGCGCAGCTGATCGCCTGGGCCATCACGCCCGCAGAGACGAGCATCTCATTCTCCGTGCACGATCAAAAGACTGGCGAGTCGGCGATCGTCCGTCTGGCGACGCCGGGCAAGCACAACGTCTCCAACGCCCTCGCCGCCATCGCCGCCGCGATGACCTGCGGCGTCACGCTCGCGCAGGCCGCCGCCGCGCTGGGCGAGTTTGCCGGCATCGCCCGCCGCTTCGACATCGTGGGCACCGAGAACGGCGTCACCGTCATCGATGATTTCGGCCACAACCCGGACAAGATCGCCGCCACCCTGCGCACCGTCAACCAGTTCCCCGGCCGCGTCCTCGTGATGTTCCAGCCGCACGGATTCGGCCCGCTGAAAAAGATGCGCCGCGAATTCGCCGAATGCTTCGCCGAAAATCTGGGCACGGAGGATATCCTCCTGATGCCGGAGCCCGCCTATTTCGGCGGCACGGTGGACCGCTCCGTCGGCAGCCAGGAACTTGCCGCCGACATCGTCGCCCTAGGCCGCCGCGCCGAAGCCCTCGGCGACCGCCCCGCCTGCGGCGCGCGCCTCCTCGAACTCGCCAAACCCGGCGACCGCATCCTCATCATGGGCGCCCGCGACGACACGCTGACCACGTTCGCGCAGGACCTGCTGGCCAGCCTCAAGGCAAGGGCCTGAGGCGCGCGGAACTTGCGCCTACTTCGGCGTCCCCGGAGAAGCGATAAAATCTGATAAGATCTGAGACTGAATGTCGAACGCCTGTGTACCCGGCGAGACGAGTTCGACATGGCCTGTGGCCGGAATGATGACCAATGAAGCGGAATCTCCCGCTGCCTCGGCCTTTCGCGTCAACGCGTCGCCCAGCATCGGCGGGGCAATCCTGTCCTCACTCCCGTTGACGCTGACGAACGCCACCCCCACCGGAAACAGCCGCGCGGGCGAAGTATCCGACAGCGGATCCGGCCGCTCCGGCGAGGCCGGACCGGTCAGCTGGTCGTAGATCGCATCGAGACAGCCAGGCGCGGTCACCGGCCGCGAAGCCTCCAGATCCGCGAGGCCGCCCGAGACGACAACGCCTTGAAATTGCAGCGGATCCGACACCCGCAGCGGGCTGTCGTCGGGCAGCTTCGAGCGGGCCGCGAGCCACAGGATCAGGTGCCCACCCGCCGAATGCCCGATCCCGGTCACCCGCGAGAGATCGAGATTGTATTCAGCCGCATGCTCCCGGAGCTGGTCCGTCGCCGCGCCCGCATCGAGGAACGTGCCGGGATACCCCCCGCCGGGCTCGTCCACGCCCCGGTACTCGATGTTCCACACCGCCCAGCCCTGCTGGCGCAAACCGTCCGCCATCCAGTCCATCAAGTTCTTGTCAGCAATGGATTTTTGCCAGCAACCGCCATGCACCATCACGACCACCGGATGCGGCCCGGCCCCCTCCGGCAACCAGAGATCCACGACATCCGTCACCCCCTCGCCCCACCGGATGGTGTGTGAGGCCACCGGACGCGGCAGCGCCGAAAGGTCGTCCCAGGTCATCAGCTTTGACGGCTCAGCCATGACAGGTACCTCGGGAGTCGCCGCCTCTTCCCGCGCCGGCGCGCAAGCCGCCACCAGGGCCAGTGCCGCCGCTGCAAACTGTTGTTTCCACACGCTTCTCTCCCTTGCCGCCGGGGGCTTCGCCTCTACTGTTGCGGGCTTCACTCCATGAGGCAAGCACCGGCATGACCCAGGCCCCTACCACGCGCGAAGAGGCGCTGCAGCGCGACGCCGCTGATCCGCTGGCGGACCGGGCCGCGCTGTTCGACCTGCCGGACGGCGTGACCTATCTGGTCGGCCATTCGCTGGGACCGCCACCCAAAGGCGCGCGGGACCGGCTCGCCGCCGCGCAAGCCGACTGGGCCGGCGACCTCGTGCGCAGCTGGAATTCGGCAGGCTGGATCGATCTCGCCGAACGCACCGGCGACCGGCTGGCCGCGCTGCTCGGCGCAAGGCCCGGCGAGGTGATCGTGGCCGACAGCGTGTCGGTGAACCTGTTCAAACTCGCCGCCGCCGCGCTGCCGCAGGCGCAAACCTATGCGTTGTTCGTGGAAGAAGACGAGTTTCCGACGGACCAGTATATCGCGGCGGGGCTGGGCGGACTGTCGGGCGCGGAAGTGCGCCAGCTCGCGCCGGGCGGCAGCTTCGACGCGCTGAAAGCAGGCGGCGTGGTGATCAAGAGCGCGGTGAATTATCGCTCCTCTGAAGTGGCCGACATCGCTGCGCATGAGCGCGAGGCGAGGCGGCACGGGGCGCTGATCATCTGGGACCTCAGCCATGCGACCGGCGTCCTCGATCTGAAACTGGCCGAGGACGGCGCGGTGCTCGCGGCGGGGTGTACGTACAAATATCTGAATGGCGGCCCGGGCGCGCCGGCCTTTGTCTACGTAGCGGCGGCGCTGTCGCCGAAGCTCGCCAATCCTCTTCCCGGCTGGATGGGGCATGCCGCGCCATTTGCGTTTGACGGAAAGTATGTGCCCCGAGACGGCGTAGCACGCTTTGCCAGCGGGACGCCGCCGATCCTTTCACTCGCGGCGCTCAGCGGGGCGCTGGAGGCAATCGAGGGCGTGGACCTCGGCCAGCTTCAGGCTAAGGCGCGAGGCCTTGGGGCGCTGGCGATAGCGCAGGCGCAGGCGATGGGGCTGGAGGTGCTCTGCCCGGTGGAGGACCGGCGCCGCGGCGGACATGTCAGTCTACGGATTACCGAAGGCTATCCGGTCGTGCAGGCGCTGGCGGCGCGCGGCGTGATGGCGGACTTCCGTTCGCCTGATACTGTGCGGTTCGGATTCTCGCCCCTGTTCCTGAGCTATGGCGCGGTTTGGGACGCGATGGCGGCGCTGGCGGACATCCTTGCGACAAAGAGCTGGGACCAGCCGCAATTCCACGCCCGCGCGAAGGTAACTTGAGCTTCCCCGATTGACGCACCCCCTAATTGGCACTATTCGTGCCATATTATAAAACTTGCTGGCGGGGAGGCCGGAGCCTTGCAGATTCTCAGAACACCTGATGCGCAGTTCGACGCCCTGTTCGAGTACGGATTTGCGCCGCACTATGTCGACATTGCTGGCCCTGGCGGTGAGGCGATGCGGATGCATTACCTCGACGAGGGCCCGAAGGACGGCGAGCCGATCCTCTGCCTGCACGGGCAGCCCTCGTGGAGCTATCTCTATCGCAAGATGATCCCTCTACTGACGAACGCGGGTTACCGCGTTCTGGCGCCAGACCTGATCGGTTTCGGCAAATCCGACAAGCCGGGCGCGATGGCCGATTATACCTATGCGCGGCATGTGGATTGGCTGGGCCAGTGGCTAACGAAGATGGACCTCGGCGGATTGACGCTGGTCTGTCAGGATTGGGGCGGGCTGATCGGCCTGCGCGTGGCGGCGAACCAGATCGGACGGTTCAAGCGGATCGTCGTCGCGAATACGGGCCTGCCAAGCACGGCGATGATTTCGGACGAGATGTCTGCGTTTCTCGGTCAGATGTATCCGGCTGTGCCGGTGCCGGATGCGGGCATGGTGCGCGAGCAGTTCCAGTCCGGCGGGCCGGGGGCGTTCCTCTACTGGGTGAAGTATGCGAGCGAATCGTCCTCCTTCTCGGTACGCGATGTGTTCGGATTGCTGTCCGGCGTGACAGATGCCCGGATCCTTGATGGCTATGTCGCTCCGTTCCCGGATGATCGCTATATCGCGGGTGCCCGGAAGTTTCCGGCGCTGGTGCCGCTGCTGCCCCAGCACAAGGAAGACCGGCTGGCGAACGACCGCGCCTGGGCGGTGCTCGAGGCGTTTACAGGCCGCACGCTGATTGCGTTCAGCGACGGCGACCCTGTCACCAAGGGCGGCGACGCAGTTTTCAAGGCGCGCATTTCCGGCGCCGATTGTGTCACCATCAAAAATGGCGGACACTTCCTGCAGGAAGACCAGCCGGCCGCGTTTTCCGAGGCGATCATCACCTTCATGCGGCAGGGATAACAAAGGGGGCGAACGCGGCATGAAACGCATATTGCTGATAATCCTGGCGATAATTGTAGGCGCGGGCGCGCTTGGCTTTTACTTCCGGAAAGAGATCATCCTGTTTCTGGTCACCCGCGCCGACCGGCCAGAGATTGCGCCCTACGAGCCGGTAGCCTGGATGCAGGGACCGGCCGCCGCCGTGACTGCGCCAAGCGACCGGCCGCCAAACATCATTTTCATTCTCGTGGATGACCTCGGCATCAACGACATCACAACCTTTGGCGGCGGCGTCGCAGGCGGGCGCGTGCCGACACCGAACATTGATGCGCTCGCCGCGCGCGGCGCCAACTTCACCACGGCCTATTCCGGCACAGGCACCTGCGCGCCGTCACGCGCGATGCTGCTGACGGGCCGCTATCCGACGCGGACGGGGTTCGAATTCACGCCGACGCCAAACGGCATGGGGCGGATCGTTACCCTGTTCGCCAATGAAGACACGCGGGGGCGGCCGAAGGTGGGCTATGACCCGAAGGCGGCCGCCACACTTCCCGATTTCGCGGACCAAGGCTTGCCCGGGTCTGAAGTGACGATCGCCGAAATGCTGAAAGACAAGGGCTATCACACCGTTCATATCGGCAAGTGGCATCTCGGCAATTCGGGCGAGTTCCATCCGAATGCACAAGGCTTTGACGAAAGCCTCAACATGACAGGGCTGCTTCATCTGCCGGCAGATGATCCGGGCGTCGTGAACGCCAAGGTCGAGACGGACCCAATCGACAAGTTCCTCTGGGCCCGCGGCGATTTTTCGACGTCCTACAATGGCGGGCCGACCTTTGCGCCGGGCGGATACCTTGCCGATTACTGGACTGCGGAATCCCTCAAGGTGATCGAGGCCAACAAGAACCAGCCGTTCTTCCTCTATCTCGCCCACTGGGGCGTGCACACGCCGCTGCAGGCGACGAAGGAAGACTATGACGCGGTCGGCGATGTCGGCTCGCACAAGCTGCGGGTGTACGCAGCGATGCTGCGCGCGCTCGACCGCAGCGTGGGACAGATCGTTGCAAAACTTGAAGAAGAGGGCCTCGCCGAGAACACGATCATCGTGTTTTCCAGTGACAATGGCGGACCGGGCTATATCGATCTGGCGGGCATCAATGACCCCTATCGCGGCTGGAAGCTCTCGCTGTTCGAAGGCGGCATCCGTGTACCGATGTTCGTCAGCTGGCCGGCGCGTATTCCGGCAGGCACGGTGATCGACACGCCGGTGGCGCATATCGATGTGACGCCCACACTGGCCGAAGCCGCGGGCGCGGTCCTGCCGGCCGGCGTGGAGATCGACGGGCGCAGCCTTCTTCCGTTAGCGGAGAGAGTGGGCGGGCTCGCCCGCGCGGACGATGCACTGTTCTGGCAGAGCGGCTATTACCGCGTGGTGCGGGCGGGCGACTGGAAGCTGCAGGTGGATGGCAAGCAGGGCAAGTCCTGGTTGTTCGACCTCGGGAAAGATCCGACTGAGTCGACAAACCTCGCGGCAAGCGAGCCCGAGAAGCTGGCGGAACTGCAAGCCCTGCTGGACCGGCACCATGAGAACGCGCGTGCGCCGCTGTATGCGTCGACGTCGGACATACCGGTGTCGATCGACAAGACGGGCGCGGAGGAGCTGACGGCCGGGGACGAGATCGTCTGGTGGCCCAACTGACGGCGCCCGGCATGTCCTTGTTTCCCGCCTCCACCAACGACTCCTATCGGGGCATGAAGGCAGCTGCCTGGGCGCTGACCGTCATTGCGGCGGCAACGATCATTCCGGCATTGCTGCACATAGGGCTGCCCGACGGCGGCGCCGGCGTAATTGCCGGGCTTGACCTCTCGGGCGACAAGCGCACCATCGTCAGCCTGTTTGCCTGGGCCGGGACAACACAATTCGTCTGGGGACTGATGTTGCTCGCGGTGTCCTTGCGATACCGCTCGCTCGTGCCCCTCGCGCTGGGCCTGCTGGCCCTTGAACGCGCCTTGCACACCTGGAACATGTGGGGGCCGAAGGGCGGCCATCTGGCAGGCGGCCATCATCCCCCGGAAGTCTGGGTGACATTGGGCAGCGTGCCTGTTCTGCTGGTGCTACTGGCAATGTCACTCCGGCGCGCTTGATCCGGCTTGGCCTGTGTCTCTCACGATTCGGAAGCCGATATGGCTTGAGGAGAAGTCCGCCTCCTGGGGCTGGCGGGCGGCTGGCCGGTAGCGGCGGCAGAAATTGTCCGCACATAGATAGGAGCCGCCCTTGATGGTGTTCTCGCCTGTCTGGTAGGGCGTGGCGGTCCATTCCCAAACATTGCCGATCATGTCGTAGAGGCCGATGGCGCTCGGGGCGAAACAGCCAGCCGCAGCGCGGCCGGCGACTCCGTCCGACGCCTGATCCGCAACCGGGAAAATGCCTTGCCACGTATTGGCGACAGGTTTGCCTGAGGCGTCGTAGGCGCCTGACTGGGGGTCGGCGGGATCTGGTAGGCCTATGGCGGCGGCGTATTCCCATTCCTCTTCGGTCGGCAGCCGGGCGCCGGCCCAGGCGGCGTAGGCTTCGGCGTCAGCAAGCGAGACGTGCACGACCGGATGGTTCGCCCGCGCCGAAATATCCGTCCCCGGACCTTCGGGTTCGCGCCAGGTGGCGCCGGGGACGAGTTGCCAGGTGTCGGTGGGCGCCGCGCGTTCGGCTGGCATACGGAACACGGCGGAACCTGCACCTGGGCCACCGGCGGCCGCGCTGCGCTCGGCCGTCGTCAGATATCCGGTGGCCTCAGTGAAGCGGGCAAACTCGGCATTGGTGACTTCATGGGCGAGCATCTCGAAGCCTGCGAAATGCAGGATCATCTCGGGCGCTTCTTCGGGATAGACGGCATAGGCGCCCTTGCGGTACTGGCCGGCGGGGACGTTGACGAATTGGCCGATGGCACCCGCGTCCAGACCGCAAGTCTGCAGCGATCCATCAGCCTGCGGAGCATCCGGTGGCGCTGCGGCACCGCATGCGGCAAGGATTGCCGCTGCGAGCAGCGCGCCCGCGCGCCTCATGCGCCGAGGAGGCGTTCCAGCATCAGCCGGAAGACAGCGCCGGCTTCGTACGGTGCGAGGTCCGAATCCTGGCGCAAGCGGCGCCATGTCTGGAAGCTGGCAGAGGTTTCGATGGCGGCGAACAGGATGGGATCGTTGTTGATCTCCTCCGGCAGGAGCGCCGTGAGGGTCGAACGCTCGATCAGGAGGCTGCGGCGGTATTCCTCCATGAGGAAGCGGGACTGGAAGCGGCGAAGGTTGGCCGAGACCCGCACAGGCAGGATGTGTTCGTAGATCTCGATACGGCGGGCGATGTGTTCGAAGAAACGTTCGCGCCAGTCGCGCGCCTCGAACGGCGCGAGAATTTTCGGCATCACTTCCGATGAGATGCGCTCGGCCATCTCGACATAGAGGCTGTCCATGTCCTCGAAGTGGCGGAAGACCGTCCGAAGGCCGACTTCGGCGCGTTCGGCAACGCGGGCGGCGCTGGGGCTCATCTCGCCTTCGCGGATGAGGCTGAACATCGCCTCAATGATCTGCGCACGGCTACGCTCGCTGCGCTGGCGCCGTCCGTCGGAGATGTCGGACTTGGCTGCAGCATCGAGCGGAACAATTTTCAGGTCGGTCATTCAGAACGCTTTCTTGACTTCAATCGACCCGGTAGCCGCAGGCAGGGAGTAGATGAGGCCATCTTCGGCGACCTCCATCGGGCCGTCAAATAGAGCCTGACCGTCCTTCATGAACAAGGCGTTTAGCGCACGTGACGGCAGCGGAGGGACGGTATGGTAAAGGACGAGGCGCGCGGCGCCGGCATCCTGGGCCGCTCGGGCGGCGTCTGCGGGCGTCGCATGATAATCGAGGATGTCGTTCAGCACCTTGGCAAGATCGTCCCTGCCCGCTTCGGCCATCGCTTCGCGCAAGCGGAGAACCATGTCGGGGTTCAGCGCATCATGGAACAGGAGGTCCGTGCCGGTGGAGACGGCGACGAGGTTCGCATCGTAAATCGAATCGCCGCTGATCGAGACCGAACGGCCCTTGTAGTCAGCGCGGTAACCATAGGCCGGCTCGACCGGGGCATGGCTGACCTTGAAGGCAGTGATCGTCAGGCCGCCCGCGTCGTAGACGACGGACTGGCCGCCGGGGCCCGCGGGCATGGTGATCGGGATGGGCGCGCCGCCGCGGCCTTCGGGGTTGGCGATTTCGGGGCCGTGATGGCCGGTGCGATAGGTACTGTCGATGCGGTAAGCGGCGTTGAAACCGTTCACGACTTCTTCCACGCCGGTGGGCCCGTGAACCGGCATCGGCACATCCCGGCCGCCATTGACCCAGGCCTGCATGAGGAGTTCACCGAGACCGTCCATATGATCCGAGTGCAGATGGGTGAGGAAGACCGCGTCGATCTCGGAGACGGGATAGCCCATTCGGGTCAAGGTCCGGATACCGCCGGAGCCTGCGTCGATGATGATGTGCTGGTCGCCAGCGATGAGGGCAAGACAGGGGCCGCCGCGCTGGGGGTCGGGGAACGGGGAGCCCGCGCCGCAAACGTAGACGTGGAGACCATCATCCAGACCCGCGGCAGAGTTACGGCCGATGTTCTGCTTTACCGCGCGTTCGAACAGGAATTCCGAGATCTGCACACGGAAGACCTGGGCGCCCGCGAAGAAGAGCACGGCAGCGGCGCCTGCGATGAGGAGAGTCCAGCGAACGGGTCCCATGGTCTCAGCCCAGCGCCTTGATCATGTCGAGGAAGGGTGACGCAACACCCGTCTGCGGCAGCACGGTTTCGATGTTCAACTGGCCCTTGAGGCCGGCGGAGCGGTGCACCGCGATTTCGCGCCACTCCTCGGAGAGGGACATGCGCACCATCGAGGCGCGGTCGGGATACATCGCGATGGCGACTTCGTCCCAAAGCTCCTCGACCTGGCCGAGCGCAAGGAAGGTCACATCGCCGGCGAAGATCCCGCGCCCGCCGAATTTCGGCAGGAGTTCGGTAACGGCGCGGCCGTAGATCATGTAGGCGTCGCGGCCGGAAAGATCACAGGGGCGGCCGTCGTCATACGCGGCCTTGTCCTTGAATTTCAGAAGGTTGACCATGAAGATGGGGCCGTCGGGCCCTTTCTCCATCATCGCCGAGAAGCGAGCGGGGTCGGTCGGGAAAACTTCGTTCAATACCTGCATGTATATTCCTCCTTAGACGGATTGTCCGGCTTGACGTTTCAATTCTTCCTCGATGACCCAGAGGCGGTCCTGCCCCCAGGTGATTACATCGCCCACCCGGAAGCTGGGCACGCCCCAGACTCCGAGGGCCATCATTTCGGCGCGGTTGGCTTCGGCTTCGGCGCGCCAGGTGTCGGTGTCCAGCTGCTGGCGGGCGGTGTTCCAGTCGAGGCCAGCTGCCTCGACGATCTGGCGCAGGCCGGAATCGCTGCCGGCATCAATGCCCTGCGACCAGACGCCGGTGAGGAAGGCGTGACAGAATTCATAGCCCCTGCCCTGCGCCTGCGCCCAGGACAGGATCGAATAGCCGCGCTCCACGGGCTTGCCGACCGGGTCTGCGATCTTGCCAAACGGGACACCGTGGCGGCGCGCTTCGCGGGCGGTATCGAACGTGATGTACCGGCTTTTCATGCGGGGCACCGGCAGGCCGCGCATTACCATAGGCAGCACATAGCGCAGCTTTAGCTCAGCCCCGTAAGCATCCGCGAGCGCCTTGGCCCGGGCCGCCACAATGTACGTGTACGGACTCCTGAAGGAGAGATAATAATGCAGTTCCAGCGGCGCGGACGAACGCGCGCCACCCGAGGGAGAGACAGGCGGCGGAAACACCAAGGCAGTGCCGGTATCCGGCTTGCGGGCTCCGAGTTCGATCAGACGGGCCTCAAGATAGTGCAGCCGGTCGATGCCCCAGTACCATTCGCCGCCATAGTGGAACGTGCCGCCGAGATAATGGCCGAGGTCTTCGCGCCGCGCATTGCCCGCGGCAAGGTTTACTGATTGGGCTTCGCCTTCGAGGGTGGCGTTCCAGAGCGCTTCGCCGATCGCGGGCGCTTCGGTCGGGAAACTGCCTGACTTGATCGCGGCCGCGAGCCGGGCATTGGCGCGCTGGATCTGGGCTGCACCGGGCTGCGCGCCCGGATCCGCAAACCCAAGTTCCGCCTTGCGGGCGAGGCGCTGGGCATCCAGCCGGGCGTAAGCTTCCAGACGCTCGCGCTCCGGCGCGGCCCAGTCGGCCGGCGGGCCGACGAGGTGAACTTGCAGCGCGATGTCGTAGCGCGCCAAAAGGCTTGCCAGCGCCTGCGCGGCGAGGTGTGAATAGGGATCCGCCGCTTCGTGGAAGTATTCGACCGTGTGAGGCGCTGAAGCCGCGAGGCGACGGGATTCCTGCATGGCTCGGTTCCGTATCAGTCTCTTTTCGCCGGTGAAGATCGCGGCAATCCGCGAAACCAGCAAGGTTTTCAGGGACATGAGGGGACGCCCCCTTCCAAGCGCCTGAGTGCGCCATGTGCGAGCAAGAAGGCAATGTGGACCATACGGCTCACCGAGCCTTTCGTGTGAAACGGTTATTATGGCACTCTAAGTGCCATAATCATGAAGATTGCTCAAGCCTTTTGCTTGCGGCGGCGCCAGAGGAGCACGCCGCCCGCAATGAGGGCAAACAATGCAATGCCGCCGCCGATCAGGTAAGGCCGGTAGCGTTCCTGCTGCCGGACGAGCGAGTGGCGGGTGACCTCATCGAGGGAATTGTAGCCCTCCGGCACTTCCAGAACACCAACGCGCTTGCTGTAGGCCGCATATTCCGTGGACAGATCATCGTAGATTTCAGGGAACGACGCACTGAGGTCTGTCGTTTCGCCCGGATCTTTGGAGAGATCATAGAGGCGCCAGCGAGCATCGCCATGCGGGAGCTGGTTGCGGGTCAGCTTGTAGTCGCCTTTGATCACTGCGGCGTTTCCCGAGACCTCAATGACGATGGCATCGTCCGGGCCGTAGACAGCGCTTGTCTCGCCGCGCAGCAGTGGCAAGAGGCTTCGGCCGGTCATGGGTTTGGCGCCGTCCGGCTCCGGCCCACCGCCCGCAAGCGCGAGCAGGGTTGGGGCCACATCGGCGACAAAGGCCCGCGCATCGACGCGGCTGCCCTCACCTAGACCTGCGCCGGACATGATGAAGGGCACACGGATGCCGCCTTCGGAGCCGAGGAACTTGAACTTGTCATGCGGCGAAGCGGCGGCCATGGCCCATTCGGGGCCGATGAAAGCCCAGCTGCCCTTCTCGCCCATGCCTTCGAGGTCCAGGTGGTAGCCGTTCATGTCCATCCAGAACTTGAGGCGCGGGTCCGTGTCGCCGCGTGACGGTTCCGGGCCGTTGTCAGAGGTGACCACGAAGACCGTGTTGTCATATTGGCCTGTGGATTTCAGGTGTTCAACGAGGCGGCCGATATGGTGATCCATCGCTTCGAGCATGCCGGCGTTGACCTGCATGCGGGCGGCGTAAAGTTTCTGCTCTTCCGCCGGAAGGGAGTTCCAGGGGCGGAAGTTAGCCGGCATCGGCGCGAGGGCGGCATCGGCGGGCACATAGCCGCGTTCCTTCGCGCGCTCCCAGCGGGCGGTGCGGGTGGCGTCCCAGCCGGCATCATAGACGCCAGCATAGTTCGCGGTGAATTCCGGGGGAGCCTGCACCGGGATATGAACGGCCATGAAGGCGAGGTAGGCGAAGAACGGCGCTTCGGCGTCCCCTTCGTCCATGTAGGTCATCATCTGGTCGACGATGAATTCGGAGGAATAGAAGTCGTCCGGCAAGCTGGCCGGCACGTCGTCCTCGTACCATGGCGCGTCCGCGTAGTACGGCATGTAGGACTTGTCTTCCCAGTTGTCTGCGCCGGACGCGTCCAGCGCGAAGGACCGGTCAAAGCCGTGGGCTTTCGGCAGATCGCCCTCGCCGCTGCCGAGGTGCCACTTGCCGGTCATCAGCGTCCGATAGCCGAGGGGCTTCAGGCGTTCGGCGAGCGTGGCGACGCCGGGCTCGAGGCGCATGGTGTAGCCGGGCTGGCCTTCGTGCGCCTTTGGCAGGACTTCGGGGATGGTGGAGACGCCGGTCAGGTGGTTGTCCATGCCGGTGAGGAGCATCGCGCGCGAGGGCGAGCAGAGCGGCGAGGAATAGTAGCGGGTGAACAGCGAGCCGCGCGCGGCCAGCGCGTCAATGTTCGGAGTGCGTGCTTCGCCGCCATAGGCGCCGAGATCCATGAAAGCGGCGTCGTCGATGATCAGGATGACGATGTTGGGGCGCGCCGGCGCAGGTTCTGCCTGAGGCGCGGCTTCGCCCGCCGCCAGGAGAAACGCAACGACCGCTGCCACCAGTATCCGCACCACTGCCTCCCGATCTGCTTATGCAAGCACGGCCGGGCCGCGGTTACTCCGCTGGTCCCGGGTCCAATCAATTGACAGGCATGACGCCATTATCTCGCGGGATCAAGACTCCGCAGCGGCGTGCGTTTATTTCAACCGCCCTGGAAGAGGCGCATGACCTGGTGGATCACGAAATCGAACGCCGCGTATCCCAGCGTAAACAGGAGCACGGCGTAGAGCGCGCCAAGGACGCTGCCGATGATCGCGAGGACGCCGTCCCGCTCGATCATTGCGAGAGCGATCAGGGCGACGCAAAGGCCCGGCACGCCGTTCGTTCCCGGACCGGGTATGGCGATGATGGCGGCGAAAACCAGCATGACGATGGCCAGTACGGGCTCAGCGCCGCGGCCAGCGAGGAATTTCAGGCGCGGCTTTGTCAGCTTCTCGACGCGCCGCAGCCAGGGGTTCACGGCAGTCGTCATCTTGCGGAACGTGGCCATGCTGATCGTCTGCGTGCGCACACGTTTCGGCAGCCAGGGGCGGCGGTGTCCGGCCAGCATCTGCAGCGACAGCAGCGCAATCGGCAGCGCGACGGCCGAATGGATGCCCACCAGGAACGGTATCAGCGCGGGGATCGCAAACAGGAAGATGAGCATGCCGAACGCGCGCTCTTCCAGCGCATCGACGATGGCCCCGAAGGAAATCTCGGTTTCGTCGGCGAGTTCGGAAATCTGGCGCAGGATGTCGGACGCCGATCCGTGGAGTGCATCAATGCCCCGCGCGGCCGGGTTGTCGTTCTCGGGCGCTCGGCCCGAAACTTTTTCCCTGACCACGTCATCGGGATCATGGTCGTCTTCTGCGTCGGAAAGGCTCGACATTCATGCTCGGCCCGTGAGGACCCCTGTTGCCCTGATTGGCCGGGCTCCAGAGATTTGTCTGGTACCCTGTGGACGATGGCCGGGCGTCGCAATCATATCCCCAACCGGGGATTACGACTTTGCAGGCGATCCGTAAAGCGTGCGACGGCGCCCGTCACACGCTGGTGATGCCGCGGGCGCGTGCCTTAGCGGAATGCATTGCCCGATTTGACGCCAAAAGCCTTGAAGATCATCGCCGCCGGGCAGAAGCCCGTGAAAGCAGCTTGCAACATGTTCAGGCCGGCAAAGGCGGTGAGCAAAAACCAGTAGGGCGAGACGAGATAGCCCAACGCCAGGCTGACAAGGACGACAGTTCCGGCAAAAGCGAGGACAGCGCGGTCGAGGTTCATGGGAGTGCTCCGATCGGGATCGTTTGGGGTTCAGGCAAGGTTGAAGAGGTTGCGGATCCAGGCTTCGAGGGCCGGGCCGGTCTGGGCGCCGGGCTGGTTTGCGATCTGACGGCCGCTGTTCCAGCCGATCAGGGTTGGCACGCCCCGTATCTGAAGGCTGGCGGCGGCGTCTCGGTTCTGATCGGAGTCGAGTTTGAAGAATCGCACGTCCGGATTCAGGCGGGACGCCGCAGATTGATAATGCGGGGCCATCATGCGGCAAGGTCCGCACCAGGGCACCCAAACGTCCAGAATAAAGGCGCCCGTATCCTTTGTCTTCAAAGCCGTCAGCTGATCGGACGTGATGTCCACCGGCTCAGGTGTCGCAAGTTTTTGGGCGCACCGGCCGCACTTTGCAGGCGCCAGGGATTTGCCTGCCGGCACACGGTTCACCGCGCCGCAAGCGAGGCAAAGAATGTTCCTGTCGTGCCCGGTCATGATGCCTGCGCCTTTGTCAATCCGCCTTGATCTTGTGTGTCTTGATGAGTCCGAGAACCGCATTCTCGTAAAAGGTTTCCGACTTCCCGGCTTTCACCTTTCCGATGAAGTATTTCTCGAACCCGACCTTCGCGGTATGCACCCATCCGCCCGATCCAGACCAGTTGACATTGCGCGGCGGAATCTGAGGCTGAGCAACGAAGGCAACGCCCTTGTCGCCGAAGTCTGCCAGGCAGATCGCGTTCCACGTCGCCTCGTGCGTCGGCGCCTCTCCCCGCACGATCTGGCCGAGATTCTCGGCCGTCGCCGTGACCATCGATTCGATCATGAAGCCGGTCTTGGGAACGCCGACCGGAACCGGTGTCTTGCCGATGGGCGGGATCGCGATGCAAACGCCGATACCGAAAATTTCCGGGTACTTCGGATTGCGCTGATGCTTGTCCGTCAGGATGAAGCCGCGCGGGTTTGTCAGGCCATCGATGCCGCGGACGGCGTCCACGCCCCGAAATGCCGGGAGCATCATCGAGAATTTCATCGGCAGTTCGTGAAGCTGTTTCACATTGCCGTCGTCGCCGAGTTCCTCGACCGTCATCTTGCCCGGCTCGGCCTTGATCACGCGTGCATTCGTGATCCACTTGATATGCCGCTCGCGCAGTTCGCTTTCGAGCAGGCTTTTCGTGTCACCGACGCCGTCAAGGCCGAGGTGGCCAATGTAGGGCTCTGACGTGACATAGGTCATCGGCACGCGGTCGCGGATTTTGCGGCGGCGCAGCTCGGTCTCGATGATCATCAGCGTTTCGTAGGCCGGGCCGAAGCAGGACGCGCCTTGAACTGCGCCGACGATCACCGGGCCGGGATCCTTGCAAAAGGCTTCGAAGGCTTTGTTTGCCTGAACCGCGTGGTCGATGTGGCAGACCGATTGCGTATGCCCCCTTGGGCCGAGGCCTTCGATTTCATCGAAGGCGAGTTCTGGGCCGGTGGCAATGACCAGATAGTCATACGGCACTTCCCGTCCGCCTGCGAGGCGCACGCGCTTCTGATCCGGCTCGACGCGTTCCGCTTTGCCGACAACCAGTTCGATGTGCCGCTTCTTCATCGGCTTCACGAGATCGACCACGATGTCCTCCCGCTCGCGCCAACCGACCAGCACCCAGGGGTTCGACGGCACGAACTGATAGAACGCGTTTTCGTTGATGACCGTTACGTCGTCCTCCGGCCTCAAGGCCTTCCGGATTTCGTAGGCCGCGATCACGCCGCCGAGGCCCGCGCCGAGAACAACTATCTTGGCCATGTCAGGATCTCCCGTTTCCTGCCGCTGACGAAACATATTTTATCATTTTATAATATACGTATAGATACGCATTGCTCGCGGCCTCGGACTGGGTCGAATGGGGCACGCTGCGGGCAAGGCCCTTCTGGACGGGAGTAAGTGATGGAAATTCAGGGCAAGTCCCGCAAAGACCGAAGGAAAACAGCGCCTTCCTTGCGAAAAACCTTTGGCATCTGGCTTTCAGCGGCCGGGCTGTTTCTGGGTCTTGCCGAAGGGGTCCAGGCCCAAACGATCACGGTGGAAGAATCGGTCGTCATCGACTACCGGCCGGTAATCGCGCGGATCGAGGCGGGCGATACGGCGACGGCGCGGTCGCGCCTGCAGGGTGTGGTGACACGGCTCAATGTAGTGGAAGGACAGATCGTCAAGGCGGGCGATCTCGTCGCCGTGGTGACGGACAGCACGCTGCCGCCGCAGCTTTCAGCCCTCGGCTCCAACATCGAGGGGCTCAAGTCTCAGGTGAAGCAGGCGGAAAGCGACATCGCCCGCAATGAAGGTCTGCTCGCCCAGGGCTTCTATCCGCGCGTGCGGCTGGATGAAGAAAAGACGGCGTTCGAAGTGCTGAAGCGCAGTCTCGCCTCGGCAGAAGCGGAACGGCGCGCGCTGTCGGCGCGCGAAGCGGAAGGGCGTATTCTGGCGCCGGCCGAAGCGCATGTGACCGACGTCAATGTTGTGCGCGGCTCCGTTGTCTCGCCGGGCGATGTCCTGGCGAGCTTCGCAACGGTCAACGGCGTCGTCCGTCTCGCGCTGCCAGAGCGCCATGCCGCGACCATCACCGAAGGCGAATCCATCTCCCTGAGGCTGCCTTCCCGTTCTGAAGACATCCGTACAGCAACCATCATCAAGATTTATCCCGAGCTGAAGCAAGGCTCGGTGATTGCCGATGCCAAGGTGGAAGGCGGGCTCACCGCCCTGTTTGGAGAACGCGTCGACGTGCTGGCGCCCGTCGGTGAGCGACGCGCGATCCGGATTCCCAAGGACTACGTGTCGACCCGTTTTGGCGTCGACTTTGTCCGCGTGCAGGTGGGTGAACGGTTCATCGACGCGCCGGTGGCACTGGCAGCGCCGCTGGTCGACGCGGCCGGCCAGTTCGAGATCCTGTCTGGCCTCAAGCCGGGCGACCGGATCGAAAAGCCGGAACAACGTTCATGAAGCCCGATCTTTCCGGCGGGATCACGCGGGCGACCATCCGCTCACCCCTGACGCCCCTCTTCCTGCTCTCGGCGCTCGCGGTCGGGCTGATCGCCTTGTTGTCGATCCCTCGCGAGGAAGAGCCACAGATTTCGGTGCCGATGGTCGACATCATGGTGTCAGCGCCAGGCCTCAGGGCGGCAGATGCTGTCGAGCAGGTGACCAAGCCGCTTGAAAGCATCCTGATGGCGATCCCGGATGTCGAGCACGTCTACTCCCAGACCCGCGATGACGGCGCGCTGGTTACGGCGCGGTTTGACGTGGGCACCGATGCCGACAATGCGATCCTCCGGGTGCACGAGAAGATCCGCGCCAACCTCGACAGCATTCCCTACGATGTGCCGATGCCGCTGGTGGTGGGGCGCGGGATCAATGATGTGCCGATCGTGACCATTACACTCTCGCCGGATCCCTCAACCGGGAATGTCTGGAATGATACCGCCCTGCGGATGCTCGCTGACGAGCTGCGCAACGAACTCACCAAGGTCAAGGATGTCGGCCTCACAGATGTGATCGGCGGGCGCCCGCTCGAGCTGAGGGTGGAGCCGGATGTGCAGGCGCTGTCGGCGCAAGGGGTGTCGTTGCAGACCCTCGTGCAGAGCGTCACCGCCGCTGCGTCTGCCCTGCCCTCGGGCCGCACGCATCAGGAAGGCCAATCGCTGATCGTGCAGGCCGGCGACCGCGTGAACGCCGTGCATGAGCTGGAGCGTCTGCAGATCCGCGGCGCGGGCGGACGTGTGGTTTACCTCAGCGATGTGGCCAACGTCCGCGTGACAGGCGCCGAAACCGATTCCCGCGTCTGGACGATCCAGCCAGGCGAAACCGGCACGCTCAGCGCCAGGCCTGCCGTCACCGTCACGGTTGCCAAACGCCCCGGCGCCAACGCCGTAGTGGTCGCGAGTGCGGTGCTCGAGCGACTCGAGTCCCTCAAAGGCCCCCTGATCCCCGAGGGCGTGGAAGTGGAAGTGACCCGCGACTATGGCGCGACCGCAAACCACAAAGCCAACGAACTGCTGTTCCATCTTGGACTTGCGACGGTCTCGATCGTGGTCCTGATCGCCTTCAGCATTGGCTGGCGTGAGGCGCTGGTGACGCTGATCGTCATCCCGACGACGATCCTGCTGACGCTGTTTGCCTCGATGATGATGGGCTACACGATCAACCGCGTCAGCCTGTTCGCCCTGATCTTCGCGATCGGCATTCTGGTTGATGATGCCATCGTCATCATCGAGAACATTGCCCGGCACTGGGCGATGAATGATGGGCGAAGCCGCGCCGAAGCGGCCATCGACGCGGTATCGGAAGTCGGCAATCCCACAGTCATCGCGACGCTGACCGTGATCGCAGCGCTGCTTCCGATGATGTTCGTATCCGGACTGATGGGGCCGTACATGGCCCCGATACCCGCCAACGCCTCCGCGGCCATGGTGTTCTCGTTCTTCGTCGCCGTCGGCATTGCCCCCTGGCTGATGATGAAGATCGTCAGTAGTGCGCCGGCGGCTACAGGCGGACATGCGCACGGGGGCGAAACCCGCCTGAGCGGTTTCTACCGGCGCGTCGCTGCGCCGGTTGTGGACTCGAAGAAGAACGCGTGGATATTCCTGATCGCCGTCGGCGTGGCAACGCTGCTGTCGTTGCTGTTCTTTGTCACCCGCGCCGTGCCGGTCAAACTCCTGCCCTTCGACAACAAGTCCGAAGTGCAGGTGATCGTCGACCTGCCGGATGGCGCCGCGCTCGAAGATACCGAACGCGCCTTGCTGTCGCTTGCAGATGCGATTGTGCCGGTCGAGGAAGTCAAGACAATACAGGCCTATGCCGGCACAGCCGCCCCCTTCAACTTCAACGGTCTGGTCCGGCACTATTTCCTGCGGGCAAGTCCCGAGCTGGGAGACCTGCAGGTCAACCTGACAGAAAAGGAAGAGCGCAGCCGGGCGAGCCACGAAATCGCGCTGGACCTGCGCGAACGCGTTTCCGGTGTCCCGCTGCCCGAGGGGACACGCGTGAAGGTGGTCGAAGTGCCGCCCGGTCCACCTGTCATCTCTACACTGATGGCCGAGATCTACGGCCCGTCGCCAGAAGCCCGGCGCAAGACAGCTGCGATCATCGAGACGTTCTTTGTCGAGACCGATTTTATCGTTGATGTGGATAATTCGATTGGCGAGACGGCGCCGCGGCTGACCTTCGGGATTGATGAGCCGAGCGCGGCTGACGCCGGCGTGTTGCAGTCGGACATCCTGGACACGATCCGGCTGGCCTTTCACGGCGAGACCGTTGGCGTTTCGCCGCGCGGCGAGGGACGCGATCCGCTCAACATCCGTGTCTATCTTCCGCGGCCGGAGCGCAGCTGGTCGCAGCAGATGGCGGCCACGCCTGTTCCGCGCCGGCTGGCCGGGACCGATGCGCCGCCCGCAGAGCTTGGAGAACTGGTTGACCTGCACGAAGAGGCGGGATCGCTCTCAATCTTCCGCCGGGACGGACATTTCGCCGACATGGTGCTCGGCGAACTTGCGGGGCGCTTTGAAGCGCCCATCTACGGCATGTTCGAGATCGAAGACCGCATCAAGGCTTACGACTGGGCCGCAGAGGGCCTGGAGATGCCCTCCGTCAGCCTGTATGGTCAGCCGGCGGATGAAACCCGCACCAGCCTGCTCTGGGACGGCGAATGGGAAGTGACGTACGTGACGTTCCGCGACATGGGTCTCGCCTTCGGTGTCGCCCTGATCGGCATCTACATTCTCGTAGTCGCCCAGTTCGGTACGTTCCGTGTACCGCTGATCATCCTGACGCCGGTTCCGCTGACCTTGATCGGCATCATGATCGGGCACTGGATTTTCGGGGCAGCGTTCACAGCCACGTCGATGATCGGCTTCATCGCCCTCGCGGGCATCATAGTGCGCAACTCCATCCTGCTGGTTGATTTCATCCGGCACCGGACAGATGCCCATACGCCGCTGAGGGAGGTCTTGCTGGACGCCGGCGCGATCCGGTTCAAACCGATCGTTCTCACAGCGTTGGCCGCGATGATTGGCGCGGCGGTGATCCTGACAGACCCGATCTTCCAGGGCCTCGCGATCTCGCTGTTGTTTGGCCTTGCCTCATCCACAGCCCTTACTGTTCTGGTAATTCCGGCAATCTATGTTGCCCTGAGAGGGCCGGACTGGCTGCCTGGCGCGCCCTTGCCAACCAGCACCCAAGATGAAGCAGGAGGCAGGCTTCCCGATGCCAACGAAGTTTGAGACGCGCGGAGCGCTTGAAATTGTTTCCGGTCGCGCCGCAGAGGCGGCCCACACACTGAAAGCGATGGCGAGCGAAACACGGCTGATGATCCTGTGCGCGCTGAGCGCTGGCGAAATGCCCGTCAACAAGCTGGCCGAACTGACGGCGCAATCCCAGTCGGCGGTGTCCCAGCACCTCTCCAAACTGCGGGCGGCGGGTCTCGTCGAAAGCCGCCGCGATGGACAGACCATTCTCTACAGGTCTCGAGCGGGCATCGCCCGCGACCTGATCGAAACGCTCTGCCAGCATTATGCGCCCAGTGACCGCTGACCTGCCGGCAGGGCGTCACAGGCGTTTGCGACTCCGCTGATCTGCCCGGCAGCCAATTCATTCGCTCGTCCGCCGGGCGTCTGCGTGATTTTCAGATTGCTTCCAAGACGCATCCGGGCCGGCTGGAAAGCCCCGGAAGTCCGGTGGTATTGGTGTGCCCAACAGGATTCGAACCTGTGACCTACTGATTAAAAGTCAGTTGCTCTACCGGCTGAGCTATGGGCACGACCGAACGGTCGGAATCAACCGAAGCGGCCATTTAGGCTGCGCGAAGGGGTCGGTCAACCGCTACCTGCACGGTGCGGCTTGATGGCTCCCGCTTTTTGTCGTTCCCTCTGGTCATGAAGGTTTTTTATGCCGCTGTGGTCGTGATTCTGTGCCTTTCGGGGTGCGCCAGCCGTGACAAACCTGCGCGGGAGAAGGATCTGGCTGCAAATGTCGGCGAGGCGGCCGGCACCACTGTTTCGCAGACTATGGAGGGATTTGCGGACGCAGCCCTTTCGCCGCTGGAAGACCTGAACCTGAAGCGCCGGGAAATCCCGCCGCTGCTGGCCGCCATGGCGAGCCCCTACCACGTGCCGGCGGACCTCACCTGCGAGGAACTGGACCGGATGATTGCCGAGCTCGAGGGCGTGCTCGGGCCTGACTGGGATGCCCCAAAGCCGGACGAGCGCCTCAAAACCGAAGTGCTGGGCGATGAAGCGGCCCAGGCGGCGCTGGGCGCTGTGGAATCGGGCGTGACCGGCTGGATCCCGTTCCGCGGCCTGATCCGGAAGGCCACAGGCGCGGAAAGCCATGAGAAGAAATACAACCGCGCCTACAAGATCGGCGCGCAGCGGCGCACCTATCTCAAAGGCTACGGCCTCGCGAAAGGCTGCCCTGCCCCCGCCAAGCCCGACTTCCTGACCCTGCATCTCGGTGAGGTCGAACAGATCATCTACAAGGAAGACACGCCAGCCGAAGCGGCGCCGGTCGCGCTGCCGCCCGGTTAGGCGGTTTTCGGCGCCGACCGAGTCGAGGCCCAACGGGCCGACAATTCTGCGCGCAGCGAGTCGAATCGCCCTTCGGCAAGCGCAGCCCGGACTTCCTGCATCAGCGCCTGGAAGAAGGCCGTGTTGTGCCAGGAGAGCACCATGGGCCCGAGATACTCACCTGCCTTGAACAGGTGATGCAAATAGGCGCGCGAGAAATCGCGGCTGGCGGGGCAATCTACAGCATTGTCCAGCGGCGAGAGGTCTTCGGCAAATTTTGCGTTGGTGATGTTGACCGGACCGTCCCAGGTCCAGGCCTGGCCATGGCGACCGGAGCGTGTCGGCAGCACGCAGTCGAACATGTCGATGCCGCGCGCGACGCTTTCGACAAGGTCGATCGGTTTGCCGACGCCCATGACGTAACGCGGCAGGTGGGCCGGCAGGTGCGGGACGGTGAAGTCGATCGTATCGCACATCTGCTGGTGGCCTTCGCCGACCGCGAGGCCGCCGAGCGCTATGCCGCCGAAGCCTTGCGCGACAACGCCTTTGGCGGAGCGTTCGCGCAATGCCGGGAAGTTCGAGCCTTGCACGATGCCGAACAGGGTTTGCGCGCCCCGCTGGCCGAAGGCGTCGAGGCTACGCTCGCCCCAGCGCAGCGACAGCTCGAGGCTGCGTTCGGCTTCCTGCGCGGTGCACGGAAAGTTGGTGCACTCGTCGAGCTGCATGGAGATGTCGGCGCCGAGGAGGTCGGCCTGGATCTCGATGGAGCGCGCGGGGGTAAGGCGGTGCGTTGAGCCGTCGATATGGCTCTGGAAGGTAACACCGTCGGGATCCATCTTGCGCAGTTGGGCGAGTGACCAGACCTGGAAGCCGCCGCTGTCAGTCAGCATCGGGCCGGACCATTTGGCGAAGGCATGCAGGCCGCCGAGCTTCTTCACGCGTTCGGCGCCGGGGCGCAGCATCAGGTGGTAGGTATTGCCCAGGATGATGTCGGCGCCGGTGGACGCCACCTGGTCCATGTAGAGCGCCTTGACCGTGCCTGCGGTGCCGACCGGCATGAAGGCGGGCGTGCGGATATCGCCGCGCGGGGTGCGCAGGCAGCCGGTGCGGGCTGCGCCTTCGGTTGCGCTGATTTCAAACGGAAAGGTTGCCATGGGGGCGGCCTATAGGACGGCGGGCGCGCGGGTCCAAGCGCATTATGCGGAGCCGGATGGAATCCCGCCGCCACCTGAGCCGGGATTGGGGTGAAGGTTCGGAATCCAGCGGTTTTTCGTAGATCCGTGCGCGGAGGTGTGGCGCAAGGATTGAGGGCGGATTTCATAAGGGTTTGATGGGGATGGGTTTTATTTTTCCGGAGCGCGGTTCTTTGTAGGCGGAAGTCTCCCCGATGGGCTCACAAACGGTCTCATCCAGTTGCAGGCTTTGTATTCCCGGTGTCGAATCTTTCTCATTGATTCTCACTTTTTATCACTTCGTATCGATCGGTTATTGCTGGTTCTCGGGGGTGTCGGATTTCGGCCTGCGGCCTCTATCCGACCTACGGTTTGCCGGTGTGCGGGGCGACGCTGAGTATAACCCCGCGCGGAGGGGTGTGGCGTAAGTTCCTGCCGGGAATCTTTCAGGCGCTTGAGGCGCCTGCGGAATTTATCCCGGGACGGGGTGGATTGTGTTGCACAAGCCGGGCGTTAGCTTTTGCCCTGCTCCCGAAGCTCCAGCCTTGCTCAGGCCGCCATCGCGCCCCAGGCGGCCATCAGCATCGCGAAGGCCCGCATGTCGCCGGTGGTCGTGGGGGCCATCTTGTTCATGGCGTAAGCGTAGGTGGCGTGCGCATCCATGTCGCTGACGACGAGCGAGCCGCCATAGCCGCCCCAGTAGACGCAGTTCGGGTTCGGGAACGGGACCATGCCGCCGGCGAGGCCGAAGCCCATGCCGTAGCGGACCGGAATGCCGAGGATCTTGTCCGTGCCTTCGATCTGCAGTTCGAGCGCCTTGCGGACGCCGGCTTCCGACAGGATCTGCTTGCCGTTGCCCCAACCGCCATTCGCCATCAGCGACTGGACCATGGCGACGGAGCGCGCATTGCCGGTGCCGCCTGCTGCGGGAATCTCCGCGCCGCGCCAGGCGCGGGTGCGGGTGTCGAGTGGATTGAGCGGCGGGTTGTTCGACATGTTGGTGACGAGTTCGTCGGCTGAGCCGTTGCCGAGCGTGCCGCTGGCGGGCGGCGGCGTTAGTTCGCCGACGCGGTAATCCTCCGTGGACGGAAGGCCGATATGGAAGTCCGCGCCGAGCGGTTCAGCAATCTGCTTGCGGAAAACGTTGCCTACGGTCTCACCAGCAACGCGGCGGATGACTTCGCCGACGAGGTAGCCCTGCGTCATGGCATGGTAGCCGGGCGCACTGCCGGGTTTCCAGTAGGGCGCCTGCGCGGCGAGGAGGCTGGTCGCCTTCTCCCAGTCATAGAGGTCTTCGCGCACCAGCGGCTCTTTCCAGCCCGAGAGGCCGGCGGAGTGGCTCATCAGGTGGGCAACGGTGACATCTTCTTTTCCGTTGGCGGCGAATTCCGGCCAGTATTTCGCAACCGGGGCGGCAAAGTCGAGCGCGCCCTTGTCGGCGAGGTAGAGCGCGGTCAGCGCGGTCATCGTCTTGGTCGTCGAGTAGACGTTGACGATCGTGTCCTTTTCCCAGGGCTTTGTCTGCGCTTCGTCTGCGAAGCCGGCCCAGATATCGACGACGGGTTTCCCCTCGAGCGTCATGCAGAAGCTGGCGCCGTTTTCCTGCACGCCGTCGAAATTGGCCTCGAACGCAGCCTTCACCGGCGCGAAGCGGTCCTCTGCGAATCCATGGGCTTTGACGCTGCTCATTGAAGTCCTCCCGCCCCGCCAGCGTCCGGTTTTCCGGGATCATTCCGGCGGGATCGGCACGGCTTTACGCAGGGACGACGGCCGTGACAATACCTTCCGCAGGGGCGTAGGGAGGTCTCAGGCTCTCAATTTGCTGGCGATCAGAACGTGATTTCGACGCCGGCAAGTTCCGGCAGCTGCAGCACGATCACGAGATCGCGCAGTTCCTGACGGGCCGCCTTGTGGCTCATCGTGAAGGCGACGTTCGAGGACGACTCGGTCAGGTCCAGCAGGGTCAGGCCCGCCGGGAAGAGTTCGCGGTAGATGACCCGCTCCGAAAGACCGGGCGCAAGGCGGAAGCCGATACGCTTGGAGAGGTTTTCCAGCGCGCCGCCGACGCGTTCCTTGTTGCGGGCCGCCAGCGGCGACATGCGGTTGCGCATCACCACCCAGTCGATCGGGCGGCGGGAGGTCTGGGCTTTCTTCTTGCGGCAGGTCCAGACCATCTCGGAATAGAAGCTGGGACGCAGCACTTCGAGCGTCTGCGGGTTCACGTCGCCGAGAAGGTCAAAGTCCACGAAGCTGTCGTTCAGCGGTGTGATCAGCGTATCGGCGTACATGTGCGCGAGGCGCGACAGGAAGGTGTCGCCGCCGGGCGCATCGATGATGATGAAATCGCATTCGCGCTTCAGGCGGGCGAGCGACGTGAGGAAGCGCTGGCTTTCCTCGGCCTCGGCCTTGTCGAGATCACGCTCCTGGCTCGCCTCGACGCGGACGACGTCCGGCATCGACAGCTTGGCGCCGGTATTCTGCATCCAGCGGGTGCGGTTTTCGAGATAGCGGGTCAGCGAGCGCTGGCGGACGTCCAGATCGATGACGCCGACTTTCTTGCCGATGCAGAGAAGGGCCACGCTGAGATGGATCGAGACCGTGGACTTGCCGGCGCCGCCCTTCTCGTTTCCGATAACAATCACGCGGGCGTCACGTACCTGCTGCGGGATGTCGGTCAAGCCGTCGCGGCTCAAAGAAGACATCCCATCGGCGGGCATGAAACCTACTCCACAATCTGCACGGTCTGGGACCGGCGAAACCTACAAATCACGCGACGCGTGAGAGTGATTCAATAGACGTGGAGGGTTTCTGAAGTGTTAGGGAGCTTTCGATGAACAAGTCATCTTCATCGAATGCGACAACATTTGTGAGCAGCGGGATCGGCTGGGCGATCTCGTCGAACAGCGCCGGATCGAAGGCGACCGAGGACGCAGCGAGCGGCGTGTAGGTCTCTTCGGCGTGGAGCGGCATCTTGGTAAGGTTCGACAGGACGGCCCGGAGGCTCGCCAGCGCGCCCGACACCCGCCCGTATTCCTGGTCCAGCATGTAGGCTTCCGAAGAAACCGCCGCGAGCGGACGATCGAACAGCCAGTTGTCGCCGGCATCTTCCGGTTCGGCACCGCTTCGCAAGGCATCCGGCTCGCGGATATCGATGCGGGCCTTGCGCAGACCCAGCGAGACGGCCCCGTACATGGCCAGCGAACGAACAGTGTTAACGATGCGGTGTGTCATGACTTGGAAATTCCGGCCTATGGGTTAACAACCCGTTTACATCAGCCTGATGCGGGACAGGATCAAAGTGAATTCCAAGACAGAAAAGCCTGTGGCCGTCGTACGTTCGCGTGTGGCCCTGCAGCAACAGGTGCGTGCCTGGAAAGCCGCAGGTGAAACGGTCGGCTTCGTGCCCACCATGGGAGCCCTGCATGCGGGCCACCTCTCGCTCGTTGAAAAAGCGAAGGAAAACGCGAGCCGCACGATCACGAGCATATTCGTTAACCCGGCGCAGTTCGCACCCGGTGAGGATTTCGAGACATACCCGCGGCGCGAAGAGGCCGATCTGGCGTTGCTTTCGGGCGCCGGATGCGACCTCGTTTATTTGCCGACTGTTGCAGAAATGTATCCAGATGGTTCGGTCACGGACGTTCGGGTGAACGGGATGTCGGACCTGCTGGACGGAATCTACCGGCCGCACTTCTTCTATGGCGTTGCGACTGTCGTGGCGCGGCTGTTCCTGCATGCCCAGCCGGACGTCGCGGTGTTCGGGGAGAAGGATTACCAGCAGCTGCAAGTCATCCGCCGCATGGTGCGCGATCTTGGCTTTCCGATTCGCATCATCGGCGGCGAGACGAGGCGCGATGCGGACGGGCTCGCGCAGTCGTCCCGCAACCTTTATCTCTCGGCAGAGGAGCGGCGTGCGGCCGGCGCGATGTTTGCGGCGTTGCACCGGGCATCGGTGCGCCTGTCGCAAGGCGCTCTGCCCTCGGACGTGCGTGCAGAGGCGGCTGCGCATCTGATGCGGTCAGGGTTCCGGAGCGTCGATTATATTGCGCTGGTCGACCCGGACACGCTCGCGGCCCTGCCGGATGATGCGTCGATTCCTGACGGCACGGCGCGGCTGCTCGGCGCTGCCTGGCTGGGGCGGACGCGGCTGATCGACAATCTCAGCGTGACGCGGTGAAGGCTTTCAGGGCCTCAAGGCAGCGCGTGTTGTCCTCGGCGCTGCCAATCGTGATGCGCAGTTTCGTCGGCAGACCGTAGCCTGCGACCGCACGCACGAGGATCGACTGATCCTTCAGATACTGGTGCGCGGCGGCGGTTCGCTCGGCGTCGCCGAATTCGCAGACCACGAAGTTCGCATGCGAAGGCGGTGTCGGCAGGACCATCGCATTCAGGGCGTCGGTCATGGTGCCGCGCCATGCGGTATTGTGGTCGCGGGAAAGCTTCAGGAACGCGTCGTCGCCGACGCTGGCGATGCCCGCTTCCACCGCAAGCGTGTTGACGTTGAACGGGCCGCGGATGCGCTGGTAAGTGTCGGCGATGGGCTTGGGCATATAGGCCCAGCCGAGGCGGAGGGCGGCGAGGCCGTAGATTTTCGAGAAGGTCCGCATCATCACGGTGGTGTCGCGGCGATCGACCAGGTCTCGCAGGGCGGCTTCATAGTCCGGGCCGAGATATTCCGAATACGCACCATCGACGACGAACAGGACGTGCGGCGGCAAGGCTTCTTGCAGGCTTTTTAGGGCGTCGAGGGACAGCATCGTGCCGGTCGGATTGTTCGGGTTGGCGAGGAACAGGATCCGCGTTTTCGGCGAGACCGCCCCGAGGATCGAATTGACGCCGGCCGTCATGTCGGTCTCCGGCGCCTTGATGGCCGCAGCGCCGTGCGCGCGGGCGGAGACTTCGTACATCGAGAAGGCATGCTCGGTGAACAGCACTTCGTCGCCGGGACCGGCATAGCACTGGGTCAGCAGGTGGATGATCTCGTCAGAGCCTGCGGAGGTGACGACGCGCGAGGCGTCGGCAATGCCTTTCGCCTTGGCGATCGCTTCGCGCAGGGCGGTGTAGTCGGGGTCCGGATAGACTTGCAGCCCCTCGCCCGCCGCCTTGCGGATCGCTTCGACGGCGAGCGGGCTCGGTCCGAACGGGTTCTCGTTGGAGGCGAGCATGGCGACAGGTCCGGTCGCCCCGTGCAGCTTGCCGCCCGGGACATAGGACTTGGTGTGGGTGATATGGTCGAGAGGCTTGATCGTGTTCATCGACGGGGCGCTTACACCAAAGGCAGGGCGGCGGGAATGGCGCGGCTTGCCGCGATCAGCGCTTCGGCGCGGCCGTGGATTCGCGCGCGACAAGGCGATGCGGCAGCACGCTAGACGCCGGCGCGTCCGTATCAACCTTGCCAAACAGCATGCCGGCCGCTTGAGCCGCCATCTCGCGGATCGGCTGGTAGATCGTGGTGAGGGACGGCACCACGACCGACGCGAGCGGCGTGTCGTCGAAACCGGCCACAGAGAGATCCTGGGGGATGCGAAGACCCTTCCGGTAAGCCACAGCCACTGCAGCGGCGGCCATATCATCGTTGCTGGCGAAGATGGCGGTGGGCGGGTTGGATTGCGCCAGCAGGGTTTCGGCGGCCCGCAGGCCGGAATCGAAGTGGAAACTGCCTTGGGCCATCAGGGCTGCGTCCGGTTCGAGACCGTTGCGCGCCAGGGCCGACCGGTACCCGGCCTCCCGAAGGCGCGCCTGCGGGTGATCATCCGGCCCCGCAATGAAGCCGATGCGCCGATGGCCCAGCGAGATCAGATAGTCCGTCATTTCGGCGGCGGCGGCTTCATCGTCCATGCTGACATGCCCCGTCTCGCCGGCCGCATCGACGGGCGCGAGGCGCACGAACGGAATACCGGCTTCGGAAAGGCGCCGGAGAAAGGCGGGGTCCTCGGTGAGCGGCGCCACAAGAATGACCCCTGCGAGGTTCGGTTCGCCCCGCAGGGAAACCAGACCGTCTGGCCCGGTGCTCGCGTCCTCGAAAATGGCGTTGAACCCTTCAGCATTGCAGCGCTGCAGCACGCCAATCTGGATTTCGCTCGTGTAGTTTCGCGAGGGATTCGAGAAATAGACGGCAATGATCCGGCTCTGGGCCGCCCTCAGATTGCGGGCATAGGGATTTGCGCGGTAGCCGAGCGTCCTGACGGCTTGCATCACAAGCTGGCGCGTCGGCTCGCGCACGTTGGGCTCGCCGTTCAGGACGCGGCTGACGGTCTTGAACGAGACACCCGCCTCACGCGCCACATCGACGATCGTTGCGGGACGGCGGTCATGCGTGTCGATGGTCGTTCCCCAGGATAAGCGTCTGCCACCGCCTGAGCGATGACACTTGTGTGACTTACCTTATGGTGTCGCCTCCGGGGAGCAAGCCTGCCGCGCGCAGCAAGCTCACATGTCGCGGCGTTTCTGAGGGTGCAGCTCATGCACTTTCTGGTGGTAATCGCGGGGATGAACGAACTCGTCCGCGAACCAGAGGGCTTCCGGCGAGTCAAACAGCTGGCGAACCCAGTCGATCAAAGCCTGTCCCTGAGGCAGACGGCGGACGCGTTCGGTGTAGTGGATCCAGAAGCGGATCGGCACGAGTTCGGGCAACTCAAGCGGCTCAAGGCGCGGATCCAGGACCGACATGAACGAGGGGAGAATGCCGATGCCGCCGCCTCTGGCGCAGGTTTCGGCAATGGCCGTGCCGGAGTTCGTGATGAAGGCGAAATCCACCATCCTGCGCAGCTCGGACATGCGCGGCGCCCATCGCTCGACCTGGTGAACGTAGGACGTGTGCAGGATGCAGCGGTGCTTGTGATATTCGTGGATGTTCTCTGGCCTGCCAAATTCTTCGAGATAGCCGGCGGAAGCGAAGCCGACATAATGCTGAACACCCAGTTTGTGGGCGATGACATCGTGCGGGCGCGATTCTGAAAAACTGATGGCGATCTGGGCGTCCTGGCCATGCAGATCGGGCTCCGTGTCGCCAACGATCATCCGGACCTGTACCTTGGGATTGGCCTTGTGGAACTGCGCCAGGCGCGGGGCGATCCAGTAGGGTCCGAGGCCGTCTCCCGTCCTCAGGGTTATCGAACCGGTAATGGTGGCGCCAGTGGCGGCCGTTTCGCGGCGTAGTGTTTCTGCTGCGTCGGCCATGCTGCGCACGTGCCGGAGCACTTGCTTGCCCACGTCCGTGAGTTCAACACCTCGTGTGGACCGCAAGAAGACCTGGGTGCCCAGGCTTCTCTCGAGATCGTCGATTTTCCGGCTGATGGTCGGTGGCGACTCGCCGAGGCGTGCAGCGGCCGCGCTCATGCTCGACAATTCGGCAACCACGCGAAAAACGCGCAAGGTATCCCAATCCAGACGGTCAATTGACATGCGGACTCACCCGGTTGCGCGCCTTCTGGCCGCGTTCTCGAACTACGTCCGGTTTGATCCCGCACAGGATTATCGTCAACCCAAAAATGTAGATGACGCTGTGTCATCTACATCCGGTTGATGCTTTTAGACCTTCGTACCTTACTCAGCGGCAAGTTTGTGAGACAGCATGCCGTCGAAATACGCGATGGTCTTGGTCAGGCCGTCGCGAAGCTGGACTTTCGGCTCCCAGCCGAGGATCTCCCGGGCCTTGTCAATGTTCGGTTGGCGCTGTTTCGGGTCATCCTGCGGCAGCGGCATGAACACGAGTTTCGACTTCGAGCCCGTCAGATCGATCACCTGCTCAGCCAGCTGGCGGATCGTGAACTCGCCCGGATTGCCGATATTGATCGGGCCGGTGATGTGATCCGGCGAATCCATCAGGCCCATGAGGCCGCGCACCAGGTCGTCGACATAGCAGAAGCTGCGCGTCTGCTGGCCGTCGCCGTACAAGGTGATGTCTTCACCCTTGAGGGCCTGAACGATAAAATTCGAGACAACCCGGCCATCATTCGGGTGCATCCTGGGGCCGTAAGTATTGAAAATGCGCGCGACTTTGATGCGCAGCTGGTGCTGGCGGTGATAGTCGAAGAACAGCGTCTCGGCGCAGCGCTTGCCCTCGTCATAGCAGGAGCGCGGGCCGATCGGGTTGACGTTGCCCCAGTATTCTTCGGGCTGCGGGTGGACCGCAGGGTCGCCGTAGACTTCCGAGGTCGAGGCCTGGAGGATCTTCGCCTTCACGCGCTTGGCGAGGCCGAGCATGTTGATGGCGCCGTGAACGCTGGTCTTGGTCGTCTGCACGGGGTCGAACTGGTAGTGGATCGGGCTGGCCGGGCACGCCATGTTGTAGATCTCGTCGACCTCAACGTAGAGCGGGAAGCACACATCGTGGCGCATCAGTTCGAAGCGCGGGTGGTTCAGAAGGTGCGCCACGTTGGTGCGCGTGCCGGTGAAGAAGTTGTCCGCGCACAGCACGTTGGCGCCGCTCTCGAGCAGGCGCTCGCAGAGGAACGAACCGATGAATCCGGCCCCGCCGGTGATCAGGATGCGACGCTCGAGGTGCATGGATAATGTCCTTTAACTATACGGGCGGCCGTGGGGCGCCCTGCCGCGCGAAATTCTGCAAGTTCCGTGCAAGTCTGCGCCAGACTTCGCCTGACAGCGTGTGAACCACAACTTCACGGGGAGTAAAACAGGTACTTCTGCAGGAAGCGCACCGCTACAAAGCGCCGAGCCGGCCGCAAAGTTCCCTGCGCCTTAGCGTTAACTGAGCTGATCTGGCACGGCCCATCATTCTGAATCGGGCGAAGGCTTGACCGTCGCCCCCGGCGCCAAGTCACGTTCTAGGGGAAGATTCCCTTTGCCCTGCCCCAGGCTGACACGAGGTCCGGCCAAGCTTCGAGCGGCGTGCCGTCGATGCCCCGGAGACCAAAGCCGTGCCCGCCCGTCTCAAACAGGTGCATCGCCACAGCGCATCGTTTTGCCCTTAGAGCGGCTTGCAGCAGAAGCGCATTTTCCACTGGTACCGCTGCATCATCCGCCGCGTGCATGAGGAAGACCGGCGGCATGTCGGCCCGCACGCGGCTTTCCAGCGACCAGGCCGCGACCATTTCGTCTGTTGGGGCTTCGCCGAGCAGATGCAGACGCGAGCCCTCATGCGCGAAGGGACGCATCATGGTCACTACCGGGTAGATCAGCGCGGCGGCATACGGACGGGCGGACAAACCGTCTGCGCTGTCCACCGGCGCATAAACGGCCGCGTCGAACCCGGTCGCCAGCGTGCCCGCGACGTGGCCGCCTGCGGAAAATCCCATGACCATCACGCGGGACGGATCAATCCCGTCACGCCCGGCCCGCGACCGGATCACACGCATCGCGCGCTGCGCGTCCTGCAAAGGTGCCTCGGCACCGGCCGACCAGCCCTGATGTGGAAGGCGGTGGCGCAGGACGTATACTGTTGCGCCGCCTCCGCTGAAATGCCGGGCGCCTTCGAAACCTTCCTTGTCGATCACAACCCATTTGTACCCGCCGCCAGGAATGATCAGGATCGCCGAGCCATCCGGCGAGGCGGGCCGGAACAAAGAGAGATTCGGTGAAGTGACGTCGTGCGCCGCGCGGTCGACGAGGCCGAACGGATTGTCCCGGTAGACGACATGTTCCGTCAGACCTGCAGGCACACCGCCCGGAACGCCTTCAGGCCAAAGCGGGATAACGGCGTCCGGAACAATCTCTTTTTCCGTGAACGGAGTAGCCGCAGGCTGTGTCCGCGAGGCGCAGGCGCTGGCCGCCAGACCGGCGAGCGAGAGGAGCACCGATCGCCGAGGCAACTCCATCGCTTCGCTCCGCTATTTGAACATCGCAGGAAGCGAAAGCGAAAGCGCGGGAACATAGGTGACGAGCATCAGCGACACGACAAGCGCCAGATAGAACGGCCAGATCGTCTTAACGCCTTTCTCGACCGGCAGGTTTGCTACCGCCGCGCCGACGAACAGAACCGAGCCGACGGGCGGCGTGACAAGGCCGATGCCGAGGTTCAGCATCATGATGATGCCGAAGTGGACCGGATCGACGCCAACTTCCATGACCACGGGCAGCAGGATCGGCGTCGTGATGACGATCAGCGGCGACATGTCCATGAACGTGCCGAGCACGAGCAGGGTGATGTTGATGATCAGCAGGATGAGCAATGGATTTCGCGTGATCGACGTGATCAGGTCGGCGAGTTGGGCGGGCGCTTCGAGCACGGCGAGGGCGTAGCCGAAGGCCGTCGCGGCGCCGATGATCAGCAAGACCATGGCGGTCACCTTGACCGATTGCATGGCCGCCTCGACGAAACGGCTCCAGCCGAGCGAGCGGTAGACGAACGCGCCGACGAGGATCGTGTAGATGACTGCGATGGCGGAGGATTCCGTGGCGGTGAAGATGCCCGACAGGATGCCGCCCATGATGATGACGGCCGCCATCAGGCCCGGCACCGCGAAGAAGATCGCCCGCGCGAAGGCGCGCCAGCCCGGGAATTCGCCGCGCGGATAACCGCGGCGCACCGCGACGAGCCAGGTGACCAGCGCGAGGATCGCCGCTGTGACAAGTCCAGGGAAAACGCCCGCCAGGAACAAGTCACCGATGGGCACACCGATGCCGGAGGCTGCGGAGTAGATGATCATGTTGTGCGACGGCGGAATGAGAAGGCCGACGATGGCGGCTGTCACCGTGACGTTGACCGCGTAGTCTGCGTCATAGCCCTTCTGCTTCATCAGCGGCATGAGGGTCGCACCCATCGCCGAGGCGCTCGCGATGGCCGAGCCGGAGACGGCACCGAACATCGTGGAAGCGCCAACGTTCACGAGCCCAAGCCCGCCGCGCGTGCGCCCCAGCATGGCTTCGGCGACTTCGACCAGGCGCTGCGCGATACCGGAGCGGTACATCAGGTCGCCAGCGAAAATGAAGAAGGGGATCGCCATCAGAGAGAATACGCTGACGCCCGCCGCGAGGCGCTGGAAGACGACGACCAACGGGATGTCCATCGCGAGAAACGTGGCAATGGAGGCGCCCAGAAGTGAGTAGGCAACCGGCACGCCGAGCGCGAGCAGTCCGAACAGCACGGCCATCAGGATGAGGAGTTCCATCAGGCGCTGGCCTCGTCCTTGAGGGGTTTCGGATACAGGACTTCAAGCGCCCGCTCGACGGCATAGAGCGCCATCAGCGCGCCCGAGATCGGCAGGCCGAGATAGGCGAGGCCGCGGGAAATTCCGAGCGACGGGATCACGTGGTCCCAGGTGAGAACAACCAGCTCACCGCCCCAGACCAGCATCGCGAGGCCGCACGCGGCCACCACGAGGTTTGAAGCGATCTGCATGACTTTGCGCACGCCGGGAGGCACCGCGTCTTCCACAGCGACGATGCGGATGTGGAAGCCCTGACGGACGCCGGCGGCGGCGGCGAGCGACACGAACCAGATCATCAGCGTCAGCGCCGCTTCTTCTGACCAGGATGGCGTGGAGTTCAGTACGTACCGGCCAAACACCTGCCACCCGACAATCGCCGTCATCAACACAAGCCCGAAGGCCGACACCTTCACCAGCAAATCGGCTGTTATGTGCGTGAACCTCGACAAGCGCTCCATCAGCCCGCCTCCGCTATGGCTTCGATTTCCTGAACGAGGCGCCGCTGCGCATCGGTGACGATGTACTTGTCCCAGACCGGACGCATCGCGGCGGCGAAGGCGGCCGGATCGGAGATTTCGTTCACCTTCACGCCTGCCGCCATCAGCTTCGTGCGGGCCGCTTCGACGCGCGCATCCCAAAGCGTGCGCATGAGCGGCACGGACTCTTTCGCCGCCTGCCGCACAAGAGCGCGGTCCTCTTCCGTCAGCTTGTTCCAGCGGCGCCCCGACATGACGAGCACTTCCGGGGCGATCACATGCTGGGTCAGACTGTAATAGGTCGCGACTTCAAAATGCCGGCCGCTCTCGTAGGAAGGCCAGTTGTTTTCCGCGCCGTCGATGACGCCCTGAACCAGCGACTGGTAGACTTCCGAAATACTCATCGGCGTCGCGTCCGCGCCGAGCGCCTTGATCATCGCGATGTAGAGATCGGAATTCGGTACACGGATCTTCAGGCCCTTCATGTCGGCAGGCGTGTAGACCGGGCGTTTGGTGTTATAGAAATTGCGGTCGCCGCTGTCATAAAAGCAGAGGCCGATCAGGCCATGCCGCGTGAGGGACGCGAGGATTTCGTCGCCAACCGGACTGTCCAGCGCGCGGCGCATGTGGGCATTGGAGCGGAACAGGAAAGGCAGCGCCGGGATGGTCGTCATCGGCTCGATGGAATTGAGCGGCGCAAGGTTGACGCGGTTCATGTCGAGACCGCCGAACACGGTGATCTCCAGCGTGTCCCGCTCGGAGCCCAACTGGCCGCCCGAGTAGGTCTTGACGTCCAGCCGGCCATTCGTCCGCTCACGGAGGAGGCGCGCCATCTCGTCGACGGCCTGCACCGTGGGGTAATCGGAAGGATGCGTATCAGAAGAAAGAAAGGCCCTGCCTGCGCGCTGACCGCACGCCGTGAGCGCGCCGGCGGCCGCTCCGGCAGCCAGCAAGGTGCGGCGGCTGGGTCCGCCTGCGCCTGTGTTGGGGCTGTTCCTCATTTTCGCTTCCCCGCTCCGGCGCCATATCGCACCGGGGCTGTGTCATCGTCTTCTTATGCCGCCATACTCCTGGTAAGGTAACCGGTGTCAATACATATTCGGTCGGCCGGTTCAGCGTCTCACGTCAAGGCTGCCGCCGGCCATGGTGGCTTCGACTTCAGTGCGCGAGACGCGGTTGAAATCACCCGGAATGGAATGCTTGAGCGCGCCCGCTGCGACGGCAAAATCGATGGTGTACTGCTCGTCACGTCCCGTGATGAAGCCGTGCAGAGCCCCGGCCGCAAAGGCATCCCCGCCGCCGATCCGGTCGATCACGCCGGGGAGTTCGTGCACGGGCGACACCCAGCGCTTGACGCGGGTAACGAGCTCGCCGGCAATCGCCTGGTCATCTACGGAGGATTGCTGGCGCGTGGTGCAGGCAATCGCTTTCAAGCGCGGAAACGCGGCGAAGGCTGCCTCGAAGGCGCCTTCCCGGCTTTCAAAGCGGGATCTCAGGATCAGGGCGATGTCGCGTTCATTGATGAAGGCATATGTCGCGGCGCTCAGGATTTCCCTCAGGATCGCCGGGCCGTCGCCATCCCAGGCCTGCCAAAGCAGCGCGCGGTAATTGCCGTCGAACGACACCGGCACGCCTGCCGCATTGGCGGCTTTAACGGCGCGGATCGCGGCGTCTGCGCCTCTCTGCCCGATGGCAGGCGTCACGCCCGACACATGGAAAAGATCCGCCCCCGGAAGTATTTTGGCCCAGTCCATTGCGTCTGGTGCCGCCTCCGCAAAAGCGGATCCCGCCCGGTCATAGGTGATGCCGGAGGGACGGCGCACGGCGCCGGGCTCCAGGAAGTATAGCCCCATCCGTTGGGGCGCCCTTAGCACACCGCTTGTGTCCACATTGTGCCGGCGCAGTTCGCCGAGCGCGGCCGCGCCGAGCGGATTGTCCGCCACGACGCTTGCGAAGCGCACGTCATGCCCGAAATTGGCCAGCGAGACAGCAACGTTGGCCTCAGCGCCGCCGACGCAAACTTCGAGTGTGTGGGATTGAAGCAGGCGCTCGCTGCCGGGCGCCGTCAGGCGCAGCAGCAGTTCGCCGAAGCAGATGACACGCGCCATGATGCAGCCTCCCCGGTCCAGAATTACCGTGCGAGCCAGCCGCCGTCTACGGCGAGGATTGTTCCGTGCACATAGTCCGATGCGCCGGAAGCGAGGAACACGGCAGCGCCCGCGATATCAGAAGGCTGCCCCCAGCGGCCCGCAGGAATACGTCCAAGAATTTCGGTGTTGCGTTTTTCGTCCGCCCGCAGAGCATCGGTATTGTTGGTCGCGAAATATCCCGGCGCGATGGCGTTCACATTGATACCGTGCTTCGCCCATTCATTGGCGAGAAGCTTGGTCAGTCCGGCGATGCCGCTCTTGGAAGATGTATAGCTCGCAACCCTTATGCCGCCTTGGAAAGACAGCATGGACGCAATGTTGATGATCTTGCCGCCTTCGCCGGACGACACCATGCTGCGCGCCACCGCCTGCGACAGGAAGAAGACCGATTTGAGGTTCACATCCATCACCTCGTCCCAGTCGGCCTCAGTGAAATCCAGCGCATCATTGCGCTTGATCGTGCCTGCATTGTTGACGAGGATGTTGACCGGCCCGAAGGCGGACTCCGCCTTGGCAGCGACATCGCCCACGCTGGCGGGCTTCGAGAAATCAGCCGGCACGAACGCAAACTTTCGCCCGAGCGATTTCACCGCCGCTTCCGTTTCGGTCGGCGTCGAGCGACCCGCGGCCACAATGTCCGCGCCCGCCGCCGCGAGCCCAACGGCAAGCCCCTGCCCGAGCCCGGTATTCGCGCCGGTGACCAGCGCCACCTTGCCAGTGAGATCAAATGCCGACGCCATCGCCTGCCCCTATTTCAGCTGGCAGATGTCGAGCACGTTCATGTCGGTATAGTCGAGGTTTTCCCCGCCCATCGCCCAGATGAAGGCATAGCTCTTGGTGCCCGAACCCATGTGGATCGACCACGGCGGCGAGATTACTGCCTCGTCATTGTTCATCACCAGGTGGCGCGCCTTGTCCGGCTCGCCCATGAAGTGGAACACGCGGTCATTCTCGCCCATGCCGAAGTAGAAATACACTTCCGAGCGGCGGTCATGCAGGTGCGGCGGCATCGTGTTCCAGACCGATCCCGTCTCCAGGATCGTCAGCCCAAGGAGCAACTGGCAGGACTTGGCCGTCGCCGGCACGATGTACTGATAGATTACCCGCTTGTTGCTCTCCGCGAGCGATCCGCGCTCCAGCGGCACGGCCTTTTCGACCGACAGCTTCACCGTCTCGTAGCGCACATGCGCAGGCGTCGAGACGAGGTAATACTTCGCGGGTGACGCCGGATCGCTGGACGCAAATTCCACCTTCGATCCCATCGGCACGTACAGCCCGTCGCGCGGCGCCATGTCGTAGGATGTTCCGTCCACGGTCACGGCGCCCGCGCCCGCGCCGACATTGACGATGCCCAGTTCGCGCCGCTCCAGGAAAGGCTTGCCGGCCGCCGAGGCGGGCTCGGTCTGGTCCGGCAGCGCCACCTTGCCCTTCACCGGCATCGCCCCGCCGATCACCATCCGCTCATTGTGCGAATAGTTCAGCTTCACGGCGTCCGCTTCGAACAGGCCGGAGACGATATAACGGGCGCGCAGGTCGTCATTCGAAGCCCCCTCCATCATGTCCGGATGGGTGGCATGGAAGGTTTTCTCGAACATGTGCGCTCCCTAGTGTTTCTTGAATTTGGTAACCGGTGTCATATCAACAGGAATTACCAACCGCAAGCGGCGTTCCCGCCCCTTTTTGTATCAGCCAAACTTCGGCGGCGGCGCTGCGGACTCGCGGACAACAATCTCAGGCGAAAAGCTGATGATCCCGGCCGGCGGATTTCCCGCCGCCTGGTCGAGGAGCAGTTTCGCGGCGGCCGCCCCCATCTCGCGGATCGGCAGGCGAACAGTTGTCAACGCCGGCCAGAGCCGCCCCGCGATCGGCGTATCGTCGAACCCGACAATCGAGATGTCTTCCGGGATGCGCAGCCCCGCCTTGCGAACGGCGACATAGGCGCCCGTCGCCATCTCGTCGTTCCCGGCAAACACGGCGGTCGGCCGGTGCTTGGCATAGATCAGTCGCTCCATCGCCTGCAGGCCGGAGTCGAATGTATAGCCCGCCTCCGCAATCATGTCGGCTGGCAGGGTGCGGCCCGATTCGGCGAGCCCCCGCACAAACCCGCTCCGCCGCTCATGCGCCGAACGGAACGTCTCGGGTCCCTGAATGTGGGCGATGTCGACATGACCGAGCGCGCAAAGGTGGCGCGCGGCCTGCGCCGCGCCTTCGGCATCATGGGTGCGGATCATCCGCGCCGGCGTATCGAGCTCGACCGAGGCAATCCGCACATAGTCCACTCCATGCTCGCGCAGCATGTCGATCAACTCTTCATCCTCCGACACCGATGGCGGCAGGATCAGGCCGAACGGCTTGTGCTGCTGGATGAAAGTGCGCAGGCGGTGCCAGTAATTGGCGTCACCGCGGTTCACCGGGCGCAAGACGAGCTGGAAATCCGTCGCCTCAAGCCCGTCGAGAATGCCGCGCTGCATGTTGACGACGTATTGCGGGCTCGGGTTGTCGTACACGAGGCCGACGAGGAACGACCGGCGCAGCGCCAAGGCGCGGGCCTGCGGGTCCGGCGTGAAGCCGAGTTCCGCGATGATCGATTTGACCAGATGCCGGGTGCGCGGCTTGACCAGCGGGCTTTCGTTGATGACCCGGGACACCGTCTTTTTCGACACCTTGGCGATGCGCGCGATGTCGTTGATCGTTGCGCGGCCCGTCAGCCGGAAGGCCGCGGCTTCGCGCAGCGCGTCGGCGACTTCTGCTTCTTGTTCGGAATCGGGTAGGTCGGTCACAACAGGCCCTTGATGCAGCGGGAAAACTTGCCAATCGCCTGTCTCGCGCGGAGACCGGGCTTTGGCAAGTTCAACCCCGCTTCAGGCGAGCGTCAGGTGCCCCGGCCCTTCTGGCTGGCATCCAGCGCTTCGGGTGCCTTCGGCAGCATCGTTTCAAGGTCCCAGATCGCCGGATCAAACGCCCGCAAGCTCGGCGCCATCACGGGATACCCTCCAACGCGCGACTGGCTGTCAATGATCTCGCCCCGCCCTTCGGCTGCGTTCGCCAGCACGCGCACGTCATGCCCATCCCGGTCCCACGGCCGGGCGCCGGCATTCTTCAGAACGAACAGTTCCACGTCTTCCGGTGCAAGCACCGGCAGGCCGGCTGGAAGCGGCTGGCTTTCGAGGGCATCTACAATCCTAGCGCGGCCGGTCGTGTAATAGCCCCGCTCCGGCAGGGGGTCGCCTTTCCAGTCGACGGCAATGTTGTCCCGGGAATAGAGTGCCAGGTCCCCGTCCCCGCCCAGCATGACCAGCGGCAGATCCTTCACGGTTGACCGCCCGCCGCGCAGCACGTTGCCGATCAGGTCCATCTTGCCGGTCTGGAAGGGCACCTCGCCCCATTCCAGAGCCTGCAAATTGTAGTGAACGGCGCGCTGGCCGGGATCGTAGATGAAGTTGTTGACGATCTGCCCCTGCACGCCGCCCTTGAACAGCGGATTGCGCTCATAATTGTGCGCATACAGATTACCGTAGATCAGGATGCCGCTGATGTTGTCGTGGATCAGCGAGCCTTTCGAGTGCTCGAACTTCGGATGCGTCGCATCCGCCAGCCCCTCGGCGATCAAGTTGTGGCTGTAGAGGATGTTGCGCGATGTGCCAGCACGCCACTCATCCGCCGTTGTCCCGGTGAAGCGCGGACCGGAGGCCGAGAGGTTCTCGTCCACCGCCCAGGTGAAGGAGCAATGATCAACGATCAGATTGTGCGCGCTCGCGGTCGAGATGGCGTCTTCGGCAAAGCCCGAAGCGCGCGGCTCGCCATTGTCGCCCGGCCGGATGCGAAGGTGCTGGATGATCACGTCGTTGGTCTTCACATCAATGCCGCCGCGAATCAGCGTGATGCCCGGCGAGGGCGCCGTCTGCCCCGCAATCGTGATGTCCGGATGGGTGATCGAGATTGTCTCCTTCTGGAGATCGATGACACCGCCCACTTCGAACACGATGATCCGCGCGCCTTCTTTTGCAATAGCCTCTCTCAGGCTTCCAGGTCCGTCATTGTCCAGTGTGGTGACCCGCACGATCTCGCCCCCGCGGCCGCCGTCCGTGATCGCCTGCCAGTCAATTTCCGGAAAGAACCAGACTGGTCCGGCCGGCGGCGGCGCATAGGATGCAGAGCCCGCGCCTGCGTTTTCCAAGGTTGGCGCAGTGGGGGTGGCACAGCCGGACACGGGCAGGAAAATCACTGCGGCACAGGCGGCCAGCACCCGGTAAAGTTGCTTCGTCATGTGATCCTCCCTCAAAGGACTAGAGACTTTTTTCTGGAGCCAGTCTTCCAAAAATCGATTGACAGGGCCCCATTTCGTAAGATCATGACACCGGTTTCCAAACCTGTCCAGCAACAGGCGCGGCAAAAGCAATAAGGCCGGCTAGCCATTTCTAGGCCCGCCGCCACAAGGGACGGCATAGAATGGCGGATACACACCTCGCAGGACGGACAGGCAACCCTGCAGCAGATGCGCGCGCGGCCACCTTCGTCGCGGCGCGTCTCGCGGGTCGTTCGATTCCGGTCTACCCGGGCGCGCTGCCTGCCTCCCTTTCCGAGGCCTACGCGGTCCAATCCCAAGCCATAAGCCTTTGGCCGGACAGAGTGGCCGGCTGGAAAGTCGGCCGTATCAACGCCCCCTTTGATGCTCAATATGGAACCGACCGGCTCGCAGGCCCGATCTTTTCCCGCCAGCTCATTCGCGCGGGCGAAGCGGCAGACTCCGTGTTTGTTTTCCAGGGCGGCTTCGGGGCCGTCGAAGGCGAGATCGTCATCGAAGTGGCGGCGGATACACCGGCGGACAAACTCAACTGGACGATCGCTGAGGCCAAAGAAATCGCTGGATTAACAAGGGTTGGTGTCGAAATCGCGTCCAGCCCGTTTGCGGAAATCAATGATCACGGACCTCTGGTGACCATTTCGGATTTTGGCAACAACAACGGTCTGATCCTCGGAAGCCAGATCAAGGACTGGCGCTCGGCGTCCCCCTCAGACTGGCGCCTGCGCACCCTGATAGACGGCGTCGAGGTCGGCGCTGCCGACGCATCGGCCGTGCCCGGTGGCCCGATGGAGTCTTTCCGGGCTGTTCTCGAGATCTGCGCCCGTATCGGGCAGCCCCTTCGCCGCGGCATGCAGGTGACCACCGGCGCCGTGACTGGCGTGCACCCAATCCGGGCGGGCCAGTCTGCCAAAATCGAAATGGCAGGTCTGCCGGCAATAGAATGCCGCGCCGCCATGGCACCAACCAGCCAAGCCCAATCCAATCCGGCCTGAGCCGGGGCGACCATTCTGCAACACCAAACTGGAATGTATAAGAAGATGACAGGGCGGAAAGATTAAGAATTGATACCGGTGGCATTCCTGATTATGCTACCGGTGACATAATGAGCGGCTTCCCTTGTAGGCAGCCGCCGGATGACAAACGCTCAATCCTGGGAGGAGAGCAAAATGCGTTTCAAGGATACCAGTTTCAATTTCCGTCTGCTCATGAGCGCCGCTGCCGTAGGCCTGATCGCGGGTGGCGCAACGGCTCAGGAAACAGACGTTCCGGCCGAAGATGAGAGCCGTCAGGAGACGGTCGTTGTCACAGGCTTCCGCCAGAGCTTGCAGCAGGCCATTTCGGTCAAGCGCAACGAGACCGGTATCGTGGATGCGATCAGCGCCGAAGACATCGGCGACTTCCCGGACCTCAACCTTGCTGAAGCGCTCCAGCGCGTCCCCGGCGTGCAGATCGACCGCGACGGCGGCGAAGGCCGTTCGATCAACGTGCGCGGCCTTTCATCCGATTTCGTCCGCGTCCAGATCAACGGTATGGAAGCCCTCGCCACAACCGGTGGCCGCGACGGCCGCGCCAACCGCAACCGCCAGTTCGACTTCAACGTCTTCGCCGCAGACCTCTTCACCAGTGTGAAGATCGCGAAGTCCCAGGAAGCCGAAACGGATGAAGGCTCGCTCGGCGCAACTGTCCAGCTGCGCTCCGCCAAACCTTTCGACTATGATGGATTCACCTTCGCCACGGGTGCGCAGGCCTCCTACAACGACCTCTCGGAAAACACCGACCCGCGCTTCACCGCGCTGATCTCGGATCGTTGGTTCGATGACCGCGTGGGCGCCCTGCTCTCGGTCGCCTACTCGACCCGCAACACGTTTGAAGAGGGCTCAAGCTCGCTCCGCTTCCGCGTCCCGGCCGATGATGGCTGCGCCGGCCCCAACTTCGTCAACACGACGCGCTGCTACCAATCGGTCGGCACTGTGACGGATGCCAACGGCAACTTACTCACCGGGGCCGCGGCACGTGTCGCCGCCGCAGGCGGCGCGCACCCGCGCATTCCGCGCTACGGCCGTATTGGTTATGACCGCGAACGGCTTGGCATCACGGGCGCCTTCCAGGTTGAGCCTTGGGAAGGCACCGAGATCACCGTGGATTCCCTCTACGCCCAGCTCGACCAGACGCGTACGGAAGAATTCCTCGAGGCCATCTCGTTCGCACGCGAAACCGGCGTGCAAGGCCTGCGCAGCGTCGACCTCGTCTCGGGTGTCGTCGATGACAACGCCACGCTCGTGCAGGGCACTTTCAACGATGTGGACATCCGTACCGAGCAGCGGATCGACGTCCTGGCGACGGAGTTCTTCCAGAACTCGGTCAACTTCGAATCCGAACTCGCAGACAACCTCCGCCTGTCCGGTCTTGCCGGCGTCTCGCGTGCCATCGGCACCAACCCTCAGCAGACGACCATCTCGCTCGAGCGTTATGATGTCGACGGCTACTCCTACGACTATACCGACCCGAACCTGCCGGGTTTCAACTACGCATTCGACGTCACCAACCCGGCCAACTTCGTGTTCTCCTCGAGCACGGCAACCGGCGATGCGTCGATCATCCGTCAGCGTCCGAACAAGACCGTCAACTCCTATGAAACGGGCCGTCTTGATCTGGCCTGGGACGTCAACGATATGTTCACGCTCAGCGGCGGCGCATCCTACAAGGAGTTCGGTTTCGATGTGAAGGAATGGCGCACGTCGGAAGCCGTGACCGCGGCAACGATTTCCCAACTGAACGCCCAAGGGATCCCGCTTTCGGCCTATACGACGCTGCTGACCAACTTCGGAAACGGCATGGATATTCCGGTCGGTACGCCGACCAGCTGGGTCATCCCGGATCTCAACGCCCTCAACGCCCTGATCGATTTTGATTGCAACTGCGTCAACACTTTCGGTGATTTCCGGCAGACCGCGTTCCCGGGTGAAACACGCAGCGCCATCGAGAAGTCGACCGGCGGCTATGTCCAGCTCGACTGGCGGGCTGACCTTGGCTACATCCCGGTGCGCGGAAACGTCGGTGTACGGTATGTGGAGACGGACCTGACTTCGGTCGGCATCCTCAGTGGTTCGCCCGTGGAGGCTAACTTCAAGTACGAAGATACCCTGCCGGCCATGAACATCGTTGTTGAGCCTGCCGAAAATGTTGTGCTGCGCATTGCCGCCGCCAAGACGATCGCACGCCCGAGCCTTGCGTCCCTAACGCCGGGCGGTACGATCGATGTCAGCCCGCCGGGTTTCTCGCTCACCTCGGGCAACCCTTATCTGGAGCCCATCCGCTCCACCAACGTCGATCTCTCACTGGAATGGTATCCATACGAAGAAGCGCTCTTCTCGGTCGCCCTGTTCCGCAAGAACATCGAGAGCTTCACACAACGCCTTGTACGGACGATCCCGTACTCGCAGTCGGGCTTCCCGAACTCTCTGCTTCCGGTTGGCGTCACACCGGATGACGTCTTCACGGTCACGAACTTCGTGAACACGCCGGGCGGCGTCCTGGACGGCATCGAGTTCACCGTGCAAACGCCGTTCAACTTCGACTTCATCCCCGAGCCGCTTCAGGGCTTCGGCGGTCTCGTCAACTACACGGCCATCAACTCGGAGTTCGATTACATCATCAACCCAACGACCGGGGCAACGGTCACCGAATCCCTGATCGGCCAGTCCCCGTCCTCGGTCTCAGCAACGCTTTACTATGAGCGCGGTCCGCTTGAAGCCCGCATCTCGAGCAGCTGGCGGGACGAATACCTGACGACGGTACCCGCCGCGAGCGGCAATGATGTGGAAGGCAAGGCGGCGACGCTGAACCTCGATTTCTCGGCCTCGTACGAGCTTTCCGAGAAGCTCGAACTGACGTTCGAAGCCATCAACCTGACGGATGTTTACGATGAGCGCTGGATCAACAGCCAGCGTCAGAACAGCCTGAACTACGAGCATACCGGCCGCGAATTTGTCGTAGGTGTTCGTTATCGCTACTGAGGTTTGAACAAGTCAGGCTGGCGGCCGGTCCCCTCCCTCCGCCGTCTGCATTTCAAGTCCGTCCCCAGCCGCCGGTTCGCCCCCGAACCGGCGGCATTTTTTTGGGACGAGCGTCAGTGCGGCCAGCGTTCGGCAAGGACCGCTGCGACGCCGCCAATCAGCGATACTTCCATCGCCGGGTCGGCCGGCGCGCCAGGGGCGAAAAGCTCATAGATTACTGCGCCATCCGGCTGGCGGCTTTCGATTACGCGGGCCGGAAGCATACCCGGCGCAGCCGCTTCTGCCGCCGCACGCACGCTAGCGGGAACATCAGCCCACGGCATGTCGCGTTGTATCTCGACAATCTCCGGTCCCTGCTCCGTCAACAGGATATCAAACTCGATCTCGCTGCCGTCGAGCAGGCTGCCCTCCACGTCATAGTAGATCCGGCCATCGCGCACTTTCTTCTGGGCTTCGCTGACGACAAAGCCCGCCGCTGCGCCTTCCGCCAGCGAGCGTACATTGGCCGGCAGCTCTTCTGACGAGAGGTCCGTAATGACAACCGCTGGCGCGGCCGGTGTCGCACAGGCCGTCATGGTCAGCGCCGCTGCTGCGGCCAGTCCGGATAAGCGCAGGTTCATCTTTTCGCTCCCTTGTCGTATCAGTTGATCAGCTGCCCCACTGGATAAACGGCACCTTCGCAAACAGTGCCCGCTCCACGCCGCGCGGGTCTCTCTCCGCGCGCGTCTCGGCGCCGAAGATCATCGTCTCCCGTATCGGGATCCTGTATTGCGGCCAACGCGTGAGCCCGGCGTGTTCCGGAGAGCCGCTGCGCGCCAGCGCAATGAAGGCGCCGCTGAGCTCGTCACTGACGCGCCGCGCCGCCTCGGCGTCACCCGGCATCGCGCCAACACAATCCAGATTTCCGAATGCATACCCGATATCCACCGTATGCGGAGCGCCCCATTTTCCGCCATCCGCAATCCAGGGTAAATCAAACCGGTAAACCCATGTCGGCGCCCCTTGACGGGCGCGCGCGTCCGCCTCCTCGACCTGCCCGCGCCAGGAACGGCCCACAGTCGTTGCCGCGAAGAATATCTCGCCCGCCGTGCGGTCCGGATAGGCCGCCCTGTAGGCCGCCACCACCGTGCCCGGATCAATATCCGTCCGCATATGCCGCGCCACCGCACCGGGTAGCGACTCCCAGCTCAGCGTGAACATCTCCGGCTCCCGCCGCCCGATCAGCGTGCGGGTCTCATCCAGCGTATTTCCGAGGATCATCGGGATGCGCGCCGATTGCGACGGCGCATCCGGCCAGAAGGGATGGCGCGTCAGCATCCGCTCGTCGAGCACCGGGCCGAAGTAAATCCCCTGAGTCTCATCCAGCGGATCGCGTGTAGACAGCGCCTCGACGATCGCAGCCGCTGGCAGTTTGGCAATCGCGCCTGCGTTCGAGGGATCGAACTTCAGGGCCGCAAGGAAAGCCCTCGTCCGCCGCGCCGCATTCAGGGGTCCAGACGCCGTTACCTGCTGCCCGCTCATCGTCGCAGCGGAATGGAAAAGTCCGACTGCCGCTGGTGAGGCCATCAAGGTCGCAATCTTGGCGCCGCCGCCCGATTGGCCGAACACCATCACGCGTGAGGCGTCTCCGCCGAAAGCCGCCGCATTGCCGCGCACCCACTGCAGGGCCAGCACCAGGTCCCACTGCCCCGCATTTCCGGAATCCGGAAACACGCCCGGCACGAACGGCTCAAGGTAGAGATAGCCAAACGCATTGAGCCGGTGGTTGACGGTGATCACCACCACATCGCCCTTGGCCGCGAGACGCGCACCATCGTAAAGCACATCGGAGCCGGAACCGGAATTGTAAGCTCCGCCATGGATGTAAACCATGACCGGGCGGTGCGCGCCGTCCCCGAGACCGGGCGTCCAGACATTCAGGAAAAGGCAATCTTCCGACTGGTTCGCTTCGCCGACTTTCTGCGGCGCAGAGGCGCCATACACGGTCGCGGGAAGTATTTCCGCCCACGGAGCAGGCGGCGCAGGCTTCGCAAACCGGGAGAGTGCCGTATCAGCGCCGTAGCGCACGCCCCGGAACACGTTGATGCCATTCTCGGCGAGGCCGCGGACAGGTCCATTTGACGTCTGGACAACCGGGTCTCCCGCACCCGCATAAGCCTTACCGGCAAAAGGCAAAGCGGCGGACGCCGCCAGGAAAACCCGCCGGTTCAAGGACAAGCGTTGCCATCCTCTCGCACGCCGAGCACACGACATTGCCATTTCGGATAGTCCTTTGCGAGCAGGCTTTCTGCCCAGTTGCCGTACCAGCTATAGCCAGTGCGGCGCTCCGGAAGGATCTGGTCGTAACGCTCGACCCGAACGCCATCACGGTTCGCGAGGACAACCGAGTTGTCCTCAAGATCGTAGAAGCGGGCCCAGAGCGGCGGCGCCTCGGGATCGGGCGTCAGCCGGCGATCAGTTTTCGCATTGTGATATTCGTAAGACGCCTCCGCATCCAGCTCGACTGTCTCCAGCCGCATTCCGTCAATCTGCACCGTGACCAGCCACCCCGCCGCGCCTTGGATACTTGCAATGACCTCCGGGGACGGATCTTTGATCGACATCAGGTACTTCACGATCGCCACCGTTTCCTGCGAGACGATCCCCGGCAACTCAAAGCTACGCCCCCCCATCGGCGCGAGCGTCGCCGGATCATATTGACCGGCCCAGCCCGCAAGCGTCTCGCCCTGGCGAACCTGGAGGCCGAGCAGGCACTCTTCGCCGCGCGCCAACGCGGCCGCCGCCTTGGCACGCACTTCCGCGTCGAAGGAATCGAACGGCGGCTTTGCCTCGGCGATCCTTCGCAGCAGGATGAGCGACCCGGAAAACACCTCGTCCGCAACAGTCAGGCGCGACTGGTAGTCGCTGGCAGCAGGCACCGTATGCGGCCAGCCGCCACACGCCTCGAACTGGTTGGCGAGAAGGTAAGCCAGGCCCCGCTCGGCGCCGTCCCGGTAACGCGCATCACCCGTCTCGGCAAACGCGCCCATCAGGTATTCGATCTGTGTAAAGACGTTCCGGTTGTCGAAGCTGCCGGCCGCCTCGCCTTTCTCGGCCATCAGTTCGGCGATCTCCAGCGGGCTCATGACCTGCAGCGGATCGCGATTCTGAACCCAGCCCCCATGCGCCCGCTGCAGGAGGAGGATATTGTCGGCGATCGCACGCGTGTCCGAGGGATCATGCCGCGCATAGTCTTCGCCGCGCTTCATCTGCCAGTGGTGGATCGCGTCCTCAAATCCATCGAGGGCCAGTCCGTCTGCCAAAGCGGGAACACCGGTGGCGAGCCAGGCAGCCCCCGCGCAGAGCAGGATTCGCGCACGTTGACCGGATCTGACCCGCGCCTGCGCCATGTCTCGCCTCCCGGTTGCCGCGGCTTTGTCAGCCTCTTGTTCAAGAATAATGACACCGGTAACATATCGTCAAGCGAAACACGCGGCAGCTGCCCGGACCCTCCATAGATCGGCTCCCGCCTGTGGACAGTTTATGGTCCGTCCCAGCCTAAGCCTTGAGGAACAGCCATCGATAAATTCCGAGAACATTTATCATGGCCAACACGGCGTTCTGTATGACCAACGGCTGATCCCCGCCGATCACGGCATACGCAATCCAGGCAAAGGAAGAGAAAAGAAACACGGCAAATCCGTAACCCGTGACGCGCCGGCCGAAGTTGGCCGACACCATCACGGCGGCCACGATGCCGGAAAACATGGCCACGTATCCAAGCGCTTCGGTCATGCTGCGCACCGGCGAAAACGGGTCAAGAAGGCCACTTCCCGCCAGCGACTTGCCAGGCCAGGAAACCGCCCGCGGATGCCGCCGCCGTCAGCAGGGTGCCCCACAGCAGGTCGACGAACGTCAGCGCAACCGGCCAGTTGCGCAGGGTTGCGAGGTTTGTGAGGTCGTAGGTCGCGTAGCATAGGAAGCCCAGCAGGGCCCCAAACCCTACCGCCAACCAAAAGCTGTCAGCCTTGAGGGCGGCTGCGGGCAAGCGCCAACAAGGGGTTGGCTGCCTGCGATCTTCACTCAGTCCCGCAGCTCGCCCTGCACGATCCTCGGTCGCTTCTCGATGAGGGCAAGCAAGATCCGCGCCGGGCCTTCAGGGCGTCTGCGCCCCTGCTCCCAGCCTCGCAGGGTACCTAAAGCGACGCTAATGCTGCGAGCAAACTCCGCCTGCAACAATTCCGAGCGCTTGCGGATTGCAGCTGCATCAGCCGACTGCCAGGTCGCGTCCCAACGCGTGGTGTAGCTGGTTAGCGCTGCGGGTCTCGTCCGCGCCTTTCCACATGGCGCTGTAGGACGAGGCCCGCAGCGCGGTTGGCCATTGTCGGTTCTTTGGTAGGATTGGGTTGCGACACACAACCTGACCGAAG
>CAMDAC010000011.1 GCA_945888325.1 Candidatus Sulfopaludibacter sp. SbA3 | reverse complement strand
GTGTTCTGGAAGCTTTAAATAGTTGGACTTCTGGACGGGAGAGAGGGTGGGATTTCGATGCTGGGTCTGCAGTCTCTCGGATGGCGGAATCTTAGTATGGTTGTTTCGTGTGCCGCATTGTTCGGCCTGGCGATTGCTTTGGCTTTCGACGTCCTGTTAGTTGCGATAGCCTTGATCGGCATGCAAGCGACGGTGTTTCCCATGACAGAACTTGTCAGCCTCATGCTTTCGGGGCAGGTCGCCAGCTCAGGCTAACGCTGTCGTTTCTTGAAAGATAAACGAGCTGGAAGTAGGAGCTTTCTGATATCTTCTGGAAAAACATCGGCGAAATAGGCCGCTGCTTCTACTGTTTGGTCGAGCTGATCGTCTGTTATTCTTCTGCCCAGCACGAGAGACTCTGCCACGATAAAGATAATCAAACTCGAAAACAGCTGCGCACTTCCATGTGCGATGAATGCTGAGGCATCGTGATTGTCCAGAACGGTTTTTAGCCAAGACTCGGTATGCGTCTCGCCATCGACTTTGGTCCCTAACAGTACCGACTCGACCCGCACCAGCTGTTGCAAGTGACGTTCAAGGAGGTCGTAAACTGGAGGAGGAGTACGATCTAGACCGTTGGAGCTATTATTCATTCTTCTGATTCCTGCCGAGTCCGTTGTGAAATCCGAGAACTGCGAGTTCAGTACGAGTACTGACGGACGCTTTTCGCATGAGAGATTTGATGTAGATTTCTACGGTCGCAGGGGAGATGCCCAGTTCGCTCCCGATCTGCTTGTTGGAGCGGCCGTTGATAAGCAGCGTCAGAGTTTGGTGCTCTCTGGGGGTGAGTCGCAGGTCTGGACCTCTGCCGTCAGCATTCACAGAGAAGCTCAATCGATCGCGCGAATTTGAGCCCATGAAAGCATCAATAGCGCAAAGGAGCGCCGCACCGGACTGGCCCTTTTCCACAAAACGCGCGGCACCTTCAGCGATGGCTTGTTCTGCGTCGACCTGATGTGCATCGCCTGATAGAAGAATAATCTTTGCCCGGCCCGACGCCTCGACAATGTGAGCAATCTGGTTCGCGGTGATTGGCTCCGGCATTCGAATGTCGGTGATTACAAGATCGAACGCTGGTTCGGTTTCCAGCAACTTGATGAGGTCGAGATAACTGGCGGCGCGTCGGACGTAGGCGTCTTTCCAGCGGTCAAGCAGCAATGCACACAGAACCTCCGAAAAGAGGTCATGATCATCCGCAATCACGATACGAATGGTTGATCCTGCCTCCATGTATTCTGAGCCGTGCACTGTCCGAGACTTGGCCTAAGCGAAAAGCTTAATCAGACGTAACCCACACCAATTGGATTAATCCAACCGGGCTAGTGCGGCATTTGTTTAATGTTAGACCGTATCGCCTGCTTTAGCACCGCGATCGCCAATTCAGGTTTGCAGCGAAATTGGAACGAATTTATTCATTCGGATATGTCTTCTATCCTGAGGTATATGATAGTTCAGGTGCAAAGAGCTGGCGGCAACCCGCAAGGAAGATTGGAAAGTGCAGATACTCGCGGCAGCTACAGATGTGAAAGATCCGGTTCTCGCCTTTGACGAACTTGATGTCTCATTGTCCATATCTGATCGCGGGCCGCCTCAGATCCTCTTCCTTGTCGTTGCGGCAGGTGCGGAGGTCGCGGGTATCTTCGCGGAAGCTAGGCGGAGATATCAGACAACGTCCGTTCACGGTTCCACAAGCTGTTTGGGGCTGATGACCGACAGCGCGTTACACTTGGAATCCGATCGGGCGCTGGGTGCCTTGGCGATATGGGATATGCAAGGGGCTTATGGGTCGGCTGCCAGTAGCATCGGTTCAGATCCGCAATTATCAGCTGTGGAAGCAACGCGTGCAGCGCTGAGGAATGCGAACAGGCTTGGCCAGGTTCCGGACTTGGTTTGGATGTCCGCGGCCCCTGGACACGAAGAATCGTCGCTCCTCGGAATCAAGTCAGTGCTCGGCGATAGAGTTCTTATCGTTGGTGGGTCTAGCGCAGACAATGACTTGGCAGGGGCCTGGGCCCAGTTCAGCCAGGAAGAGCTCTACACTGAGGGTATCGTCGTCTCAGTGTTGTTCTCGGGCAGCAAGGTCTCAAGCGTGTTTCAAAGTGGCTATGCGCCTCGTGGCCCCTCCGGGCTTGCCACTAGATGCGTCGGCAGGCGACTTTTCGAAATCGATCACCGGCCAGCCGCAGAGGTCTACTACGGTTGGCTAGGCCGGGATCTGCCGAAGATTCCTGCGAATGAAACCAGTATATCGATTTTGTCTGAGTCGACGTTGGTACCTCTTGGTATGGTTCAGCATGAACTCGTAGACGTCCCCCTTCACTCACTGCTGCATCCCGCGGTCATGCATGATGACGGTTCGATCAGCTTGTTCTGCGATGTGAAGCAAGGCGAGCAGCTTTATCTTATGGAGGGCACATCTCGACGGCTACTTGAGAGGGCGGGAAAGATTGCAGGTCAAGCGAAGGCGGATGCTGAAGCTCGCAGGCTTGAAGTACGCGGAGCACTGGTTGTCTATTGTGGCGGGTGCATGCTTTCCGTTAGGTCCGAGATGGAGCTGGTCCGAAAGGGAATCGCGGCGGCGTTGCCCGGCATTTCCTTCCTCGGATTGTTTTCATACGGCGAGCAGGGTGCCACGATTACTGGAAGCTCTCACCATGCAAACCTGATGATTTCCTGCACCATCTTGACTGACAGCATGCCGATCGTGCCATGAGCCTGGAAAATGAGGCGCTTCGCGAGGCGTTGATTGAAATAGAAATGTTGCGCTCACGCGAGGAGCGCGTGCGTAGCGAAAATGCTCTGCTTCTTTCAGTGCTCGCGGCGATTCAGGGTTCGAAAAAAATAGAACACGTTATGCCTTCGGCGCTCAACGCCTTGGTGACGTCCTTGGGCGGTGATGCAGCCGTTTTGGTGTCTGTCGACGCACTAGCTGGAAAAGTCCAGCCGATGTTCTCAACGGATGATAAGCTGCTTCAAGAGGGGTGGAACGCGATCACGCCGGTTCTGTCAAACTCGAACTTGTTTATCTCGCTTCGATCTGAGGAGTGCGGGTTCGAGTGGCCAAAAGCCGTTCGGCACTACGGGACAGCGCTTACTTCGCCTGCAAGCCCTGTAGGTGCTTACTACGAGGCAATAGTCTTTCTTGGGCGCACGAGGACATGTGCGACCGCGGAGCATATGCACCTTTTGCGCCGTGCTGCCGCGTTGATTGGGCAAGCCCTATTCGCATTGCGACTGGAACGCAGAAACGCGACGCTCACGGGCGCGTTGATTGGAAACCGCATCTCGGCTGTTGGTCGCGAAGCGGATGGGCTGGATGCGGACTTTCAGGCAATCAGTATCGCTTATGATAGGATGGCTGATGCACAGACGCTGATTGTCGAGCTACTCGGCGATCTTCTGAATGTGCCGCTGGAGCAGATTGACCTCGCCGTTCAGCAGGCGCTTGAACGGATGGGGCGGACGCTCGAATTAGAGAAGGTCTGCCTTTTCCTGAAGCATGAGCCAGAAATTTTTAAGTGTCGCTATCACTGGTCTCCATCCAGCCGGCATGCGTCCTTTCGATCCCCCTCGGACATCGCGGCGCCGGATCTAGATCGATATCGTGTCGAATTGGACGCAGGCAATTTCGTATCTTTCGAGAATGTTGCTGACTTGCTTCCGGACGACCCGATGAAGGCGCTCCTTGATGCAGATCGAGCTCAATCGGCTTTAATCCTTCCGATGAAGACCGATTTTGGCCTATCAGGCTTTGTGATTTTTGAGGCTATCGTCAAGCAACGGCGTTTCCTTCCGGGAGAAATTGCGCTGTTCCAGTCTGTCGCGAGCGTCGTGGGAAGTTTGATACAACGTCAAGCCTCTGCGGTTGTCATCGAGCGCAGTCAGGCTGAACTGTTCTTGCAGACCCGTCGCCTCAGGGCGACGCTCGACGCATTGCCAGACCTTGTTATGGAGCTGGACGATAGCGGGCGCATGACCGGGTTTTATTCTGATAGCATGTCCAGTTTGATCGACGCACCAGACAGTTACATTGGCTGTGCGCCTGAAGATGTACTACCTAGCGACATCGCCTCTTCTGTCCGAGAGCTGTTAAGCTCTGTCGAACGAGATGAAGAGCCGTCGAGCATCGTCTTTCCCTTGCGGATCAAAAGGCAACAACACTGGTTCGAGTTTAATGCTACAAAGCATATTCTTGGTGAGGGGCAAGCGCGTTCAGGATACATCGCAGTTATTCGCGATGTCTCGAAAGATCGCAGTCAGAATGCAGAGATCGAGCGCCTCAGTAGTATCGCGCGCAGGACGTCCAATCTGGTGGTCATGACGAACGTCCGTGGCGAGATTGTTTGGGTAAATGAAGCTTTCGAAAGGCGCACTGGCTATCTATTGGCAGATGTATTGGGAGAGCGGCCAGGCAGTTTTCTTCAAGGCGTGCACACCGATCCGGATACGATACTTCGCATTCGCAAAGCGCTCGATCAGGGCCGTGGTATACTGTGTGAAATTCTGAACTATGACAGGAACGCTCAGCCTTACTGGGTCGAAATGGACATTCAACCTTCCCATGATGTTGCGGGAAACATCGTCGGGTTCATGGCTGTGAACACCGATATCACAGAGCGCAAGCGCCGCCTCGCCGATCTTGAGCGCGCGGAACAGCAGGCTCGCGCCGACCTTACTGCGGCCACCGATGCTTCGCGAGATGGAATTGCTGTGACGGACTCGAACGGCAACTACCTCTATATGAACAAAGCTCATCAAGAGCTTTTTGCTGTTCCCTCGGAAGACTTTATCCTCGGACGACATTGGAGCGAGCTTTATTCTCCGGAGAACCTCCGGTTCATTCGGGAAACCGTTTTCCCAGTTTTGACAGAGCGGGGGAGTTGGAAGGGAGAAGTGGCAGGCCGTAAGTTCGACGGACACACCATCGATCAGGAAGTTTCGCTCACTCTCAAGCAAGATGGTGGCATAGTTTGTATAACTCGCGACATTGGAGAACGGCTACGCGCGGAAGGCGAGCGCACAAGACTTCGCGAGGCTCTTCAACTGGCGCAGCGGAGGCAAGCTCTGGTACAGATGGCGGCAGGTCTGGCTCATGACTTCAATAATCTGATTGCATCAATAGCAGGTTCTGCGACGCTCATTCAGCGCACATCCGGGGCGTCCGCCAATGAACACGCAGAGCGAATCCTGCTCGCCACGAATCGCGCGTCTGAATTGGTCAAGAGGATGCTCGCACGCGGAGAGCGTAGACCCGAGCGCCGCCGAATTCTGGTGGCTTCGGCATTAAACGAGGCTGTCAGTCTATTATGCAGTGGTCTCGATTCCAGAATTCAGGTAACGGTGCACAATCCGGGCTCTGCTCTTGAGCTTTACTCAGATCCCACAGATGTTCTCCAAGTGATACTCAATCTTGCTGTGAACGCGCGCGATGCCTTGGAGTTCGACAACGAACGCGCCGAAATCGAAATCTCTGCGCGCCTCGCGGAACGGGCTGATCTAGATACGCGTTCAGTAGTCGGACGAATAGTGCATGATAGGGCCTACGTTTTGATCGAAGTGGCGGACAATGGTGTAGGTATGGATGAGGAAACGTGTCATCAGGTTTTCCAGCCTTACTTCACGACAAAAGGGGATCAGGGAAGTGGATTGGGCCTCGCTATTGTTGCGGGAATCGTAGACGCCAATTCAGGCGCTGTGTTGGTAAAGACCAGCCCGAGCCATGGCACCCGCGTTCAGATCCTCTGGCCTCAAGATCCAGTCCTGTTGAATGAGGAGCAGGAAACGAGGCCCACGGAAGTGGGATCCCGTCGACTGGACGATAAGGCTATACTCATCGTTGATGATAACGAAGACGTATTGCGTGTGCTGAGCATGTTTTTGGAGGAGGTCGGTGCAGAAGTGGCCGCGATATCTGAGCCGAAGGTCGCGCTTGAGTCGATTTTAGAGGATCCGGGAGCGTGGGATCTATTGATTACGGATTTTGATATGTGTGACCTTAACGGTGCGGAGCTCGCTCAAGCCGCGAAGCATGCCGACCCTGGTCTGCCGGTTGTACTTTTGACGGGATTTGCCGATTGGCGCAGTCGAACTGCAATGGGATCTCAATCGATCTTCGACCGAATTGTATCTAAGCCAATCGAACAGAATGAACTAATTTCTGTGGTCGCTGCTTCGGTGAGAAAAGAATCAAAATGAAATCTCCAAACCGGCTGCGGATTCTTTTCGCCGATGATCATGAGTTGCTGCGCGACACGCTTGTACTTTATCTCCGGCAGGAGGAAGGAATGGACGTGACGCCCGTTTCCAATCTGGAAGAGGCGGCGAATTGCTGGCGGCTCAATGGTCCTTATGATCTGACTTTGTTGGATCTTCGTATGCCGGGAATGGATGGATTGAACGGTTTGAAGCTTGCGGTGTCAGAAGGAGTGAGGGTGGCACTGATATCCGGGCTCAGTGCTCGTCAGAAGGCTGAAGAAGTTTCCGCGCTTGGCGCCGTAGGTTTCTTGTCGAAGTCGATGCCTGCTCATTCGCTAGCAAACGCTATTCGTTTTATGGCTATGGGAGAGAAGTTCGTGGCCTTCGATTTTTTGGGAGAACCCAGCGCAATTGAATCACACCCTATGGCCCGGTTGCTGTCAAATCGTGAGTTCCAAGTTCTAGAGCAAGTTTGCATCGGGCGCTCGGATAAGGAGATTGCGCGTGAACTGGGGATTCGCACACCGACGGTTAAGTTGCACATGAAGATGATGTTTAGAAAACTTGGTGTCCAGAATCGAACTCAAGCCGCGATGGCGGCTAAAGATTCTGGCCTGTTCTGAGCGGATCGCGACCGCAGGCGTGCGCCGTGACTTTATCCTGTCAGAAGAGATCGTCTCACGCAGCGATGAAGGTGATCGGTAACGAGGGACGCCAGGAGACGGGCCGGCACTCAAAAAACCGTGCCGAAAATTCACACCAGCCGTTCCGAAGACGAGAGCGAGCGATGTCTCGCTTTCGGCGAATGCAAAGTCTTCAGAAATTCGCTTCAATGCATTCGTCTGTATACAACCATTTCAACCACCAGAGAAAAATCGAGAGGAGGGCCGGCTTTAAATCGCTACGAGACGCCGCCCTTCGCGAATGGCGCGAACTTCTCGTTGTCTAGCACCTGCTGACCCGCGAATAGCGGAGACGGGTTCGCATTAGACTGACAGCACCGCCTAGATCATTGCCGCGCCTTTGGCGGCGATCATGATGGTCGGCGTATTCGTATTGCCGGATGTTATTTGCGGCATCACCGATGCGTCGATGACCCTAAGCCCCTTGAGCCCTCGCACGCGCAGCCTGGCGTCGACGACCGCCATGGGGTCATTGCCGCGCCCCATCTTCGCGGTACCCACAGGGTGGAAGATCGTGGTGCCAATATCGCCGGCAATTTGAGACAGATCCCTGCCAGCCGACGAGGGACCGGGTACAAACTCCTCAGGGCGGAACCGCGCCAGTGCGGGCTGTTGCATCAGCCGCCGCGTCAACTGGATCGCATCGGCGGCAATCTTTCTATCTTCGTCCGTATCAAGATAATTCGGATCGATCACCGGGGCGGCGGCGGGATTGCCGGACGGGATCCTGATTGACCCTCGCGACGTCGGTCGCAGGTTGCAGGCGGCCACTGTAATTGCCGGAAACCGGTGCAAGGGCTCGCCAAACCTGTCGAGCGACAAGGGCTGAACGTGAAACTGGACGTTCGCTCGCGGCTGTCTGTCATCCGAGCGCGCGAAGATGCCGAGCTGTGACGGCGCCATGGTCAACGGGCCGCGCCGGCGGAAGGCATAATCCAATCCCATCTGAACCTTGCCGAACTGGGTGTAATAGATCTGGTTCAGCGTTTCGCCGCCAGAGACCTTGTAGATGGCCCGCTGCTGGAGATGGTCCTGAAGATTGGCGCCCACGCCCGGTAAATCCAGGATCGGCGCGATGCCCGCTTGCGCCAGGACCGGCGCGGGGCCGATGCCGGAGCGCTGCAGGATTTGCGGGCTACCGATTGCCCCCGCGCATAAGATGATCTCCGCACGCGCGGCAATCGTGAAACGCTGTCCGTTTTGCCTGAAGATCAGTCCCGACGCGCGTCCGTCGGTGACCGTCACACGCTCGATCAGCGCGCCGGTTTCCAGACGCAGGTTGGCGCGGCTTCTTGCGGGCTTCAGAAAGCCCCGCGCGGCAGACCAGCGGCGTCCGGCCTTCTGGTTGACGTGGAAATAGCCGGAGCCTTCATTGTCGCCCGTGTTGAAGTCCGGCGTTTTCGGGATTCCCATTTCCAACGCTGCGTCGCGAACGGCGTCCAGGATCTGCCACTTCACGCGGGGCGCCTCAACGCGCCATGCCCCGCCGACGCCGTGCACTTCGCTTTCACCGAGGAAATGGTCTTCGATGTCGCGAAACACCGGCAAGACATCCTCCCATCCCCAACCTGGCAGGCCGCTATCGCGCCAGGCGTCGTAGTCCGCGGCCTGGCCGCGCATGGTGATCATGGCGTTGATCGTTGACGAGCCGCCGATCACCTTCCCGCGCGGATAGGCGAGGGCCCGCCCGTTCAGGCCAGGCTGCGGAGTGGTTTCAAACATCCAGTCGGACCGCGGGTTGCCGATCGCAAACAGGTAGCCGACCGGGATATGGTACCAGATCCAGTTGTCCTGCCCGCCCGCTTCGAGCACCAGCACCCTTTTTGAAGGATCAGCCGACAGACGATTGGCAACCACGCAACCGGCCGAGCCGGCGCCGGCAATGATGTAGTCGTAATCGCCGGCGAACGGCCGCGGCGCCTCGTTCATCAACCAGGCTGCACGTCAATGAAGCGGCCGCCACCCTTGGCCAGGCGCTTGAGCGTTGCGGACGGAGCAAACCGCTCGTCTGACGCTCCGAGGCGCTCCATCGTAGCCAGAACTGCCTCGGCGCCAACCATGTCGCCGTAGAGCATCGGTCCGCCCTTGTCGGCCGGCCAGCCATAACCATTCAGCCAGACAATATCGATGTCGGAGGCGCGCTGCGCCTTCTTCTCTTCGAGTATCTTGAGGCCTTCGTTGATCATCGGATGGATGCAGTCGGCAATGATCTCGTCCGGCCCCGGAGCGTTGCCGGCTGAAACCCCTGTGATTTCTGCGATGATCTTCGCGGTGACATCGGACGGAATCGGGCGGCGGTTTTCATCATAATCGTAATAGCCTGCGCCGGTTTTCTGGCCCCGGCGGTCCAGTTCGCACAGGGCATCGCGGATCGGGTTTGCCGTCTTCGCGCCTTTCTTCCAACCGATATCCAGACCCGCCAGATCAGACATCTGGTACGGCCCCATTCGAAACCCGAATTTGTTGAGTGCGGCATCCACGTCCCAGGGCATGGCGCCTTGTGCGACTAGTTTCTGAGCTTGCGCCTGGCGCGCAAACAGGATGCGGTTGCCGACGAAGCCCGGACAGACGCCCACCAGCACCGCGATCTTGTTGATGGTCCTGGCCAGATCCATGCAGGTTGCGATCACGTCATGGGCCGTATGATCCGCGCGAACGATTTCGAGCAATTTCATCACATTCGCGGGGGAGAAAAAGTGGAGCCCGATCACATCCTGCGGGCGCTTCGTGACGCTCGCGATCTCATCGATATCGAGCGCGGAGGTATTGGTCGCAAGGATGGCTCCGGGCTTCAGAATTCGGTCAAGGTCAGTGAATATCTGCTTCTTCAATGCCATGTCTTCGAACACAGCTTCGATCACCAGATCGCAATCGGCCAAGGCCGCCATCTCCATGGTGCCAGCCAGGCGACCCATGCGTTCGGCGACTTCGCTCTGAGGAAAGCGGCCATTGTCGGCGCTGCGCTGGTAGTTGACGCGGACCACTTCCAGGCCGCGATCAAGCGCCTCCGGTTTTTGTTCCAGGATCAAGACCGGAATGCCGGCAGACGCGAAGTTCATGGAGATGCCGCCGCCCATCGTGCCAGCGCCGATCACGCCGACTTTTTCGATTTTGCGCCGCGGCGTATTGGCCGGCACATCCGGCACCACCCATGCGTCGCGCCCAGCCTGAGCGATATAGTCGGAAACTTCAGTCGGTGTCATGGAGATGGCAGGCATCGTCTTCTCTTTTGCTAGCTATGCGCCTCGGTACTGGAAGCGCGCTTGAAAAACTCGGCTTGTCTTACTTCTTGAGATGGCCTCGATGCGCGTCGCGCCGCTCCCGAAAGGCCGAGGATTCAGCGGGTAAGCGCTTCGAGGATAGCGGGCAGCGCGGCCTGCGCTTTTGCACGCATTTCATCGTCCGTTGCGTCCTGAATTGGATGCGGCACGAGGATGTAGCGCGCCTCCGGCATGCCGAGTGCGTTGCGCTGGAAATCTGCCGCCTCATCAAACTCTGACGACGCGATGGAGACCGATGGGATTCCCTGGATTTCAAACCAGACTGTGTCGTGCAGACTGCACGTCGTACAGGAACCTCAGTCAGCCAACGCTTCGACCAGATAATCGACCTGGCCCGCAATATCGCGCCTCATATCGTCCGGGCACGGCTTGGTGAACGTGGGCTTGGCGAACCGCTTGACGGTCACACCGGGGGCTGCGGCCTTGAGCTGGCGCTCCAGCTCATCGAGCAGCACATTCCCACGCGGCTTGCGGATATCCAGAAGCCCGATTGTGCCGCTCAGCGTGCCCGTTCTGGCCGTTATCTGCCGGGCGACGGGCTTTCGCTCATCGGTCGGGTCAAGGATTGTTGTCATCTTGCATCCTTCTTCTGCTCAGGATTTGTCTGATCATACCGGGTCACGGCAAAGTCTCTAGCCCAAATCGATCTTGCGCGAGACCGACTGCGATCCGATCTCGCCCGTTGCCCAACCGTGAAAGGTCGAACTGAACTTGCCGGCGTCGGATCCGGCGACGACAATGTGAATGTATTCATCGCCCGCAAACTTCGGCGCGGACGCCTTGAGTTTGTCCGCCCCCATTTTCTCCGCGGTTGCCTTCGGGATGCCGGCGCCCGATGTGTCGCTCGCCACCATCTCGCTCAGTGGGCGCGACGTCACCTCCTGGATCCGCGCGCGAAGCTGCGCCTTCGTGTAGTGGCCCTGGCTCATCATCGTGTCGATATGCTCGGGGCAAACGACCAGCAGTGTGTCCACGGGCAAGTTTCTCAGCTTCGGCAGAAATACGCTTTCGAGGCCAAGGCCGATGGAGCCTGCGACCTGTTGCGGTTCACGCGATTCCTGATCGACAATGTGCACCGGCCCGCCGGTCATCGCAAAGACGGTGACGACCGAGTCCTCCTTGTTGAATCCCCGTTCGACATGCAGGGGCGGCCAGGGCGAGCGCTCTTCATTCTCGGCAAAGCACATCGTATACTTCATCGGATTGCCGAGTGTGGACCGCTCGACACCGCCCGGTTTTCCGCCGCCGACATTACCGACGATCAGGCGCAGCGCACGCCCGATCGTGGCATTGGCGCGGTTGCCCGATCCGAGCGCGCCGAGTCCCTTGTTCATGCCGATGCGGTCCCGGATCGGACCATTGACCACAATCACCGGCGCCGCCCCCATCGTCGTGGCCGTCACACCGTGGATGTTGAACGCGTCGGTGCATACCGCTTCCAGGGCGGCGATCAGGACCGGCATGTATTCCGGTTTGCAGCCCGCCATCACGGCATTGATCGCGACCTTTTCGGTTGTGGCCTCTCCCATGTTGGGCGGAACAACCGCGATCAGGTCCTGCGGCGCGCGGTGTGTGCCCCCCAACATCCTCAGCACACGTTCCGGCGTCGGCGGAACGAGGGGCAAGCCATCGGAAAAGCCCTGGTCAAACATGAACTCGACAACGTCATCGGCTTCACCAATGTCGATGCGGCGCGCACGCAGCACATCACCACTTGCCTCGGCGCGGAGACGGTCAAAGATCTCCGGGTACAGATGGCGAGAGCCGCAGCCCGGCCGCCATGCCGGAAGCGCGTCCCAGTCGATCTGGGCCTGTGGCAGGGCAAGGCTTGTCGCAATTTCGGCGCTGAGCGCCTGCCATTCGGCGCGAACGAACCCTTCGAAATGCTTCAGCACCGAGCCATCGGGGTTCAGCCAGAAAACGGACGGCACGATTTCAATGTCCCAGTCGAAGGAGGTCTTGCAGCCCGCATCGTCGAGCACCGGAAATGTCAGGCCGTGACGCGCCGCAAACACGCCGCTGGCTTCACCGGACTGGGACGGCATCAGCACCTGAAGCTTGTCGCCATACGCCCGGTGAAGGGCCTCGATGACAGGGGCCGCTGTGTTGCAGGTTTCGCAGTCTTCCTTGACGAATACGACGAGGGAAGGTCCGCCAGCGGGAAACGCGTGAGTGCCTCCGGCCAAAGATGTCAGGGAGAAACCCGGTTTCGCTTCGGTCATGGGATCTCTCCGTAGTCTCGTGTCAACGTATTGGGGGCAGGCCGCGAGCTTTGTCCAGACAGGGGCCGGCCACGGCGGAGGTGGATGGGAATCGAACCCACCACACGCCGTGTCGGCGTGTCCGTGGTTTTGAAGACCAGGGAAGCCACCAGACTCCAGTCACCTCCAAGACAGGTCCACAGTAACGCTGCCGCGACCTGCGTCAAACTCAGACCGTGTAGCGCGTGTCACCCTTCCGTAGGGTTATGCCGGCCGCGTCGAAGTGTTCGAGCAGCGGGACGATGTATTTCCGGCTGGTCCGCAGCGCTGCGCGCGCCTCCCCGGTTGTGAACGCCGCTTCGCCGGGAAAGCTCTCCCTGAGAACCCGTGCAGCATCTCGCACCGCTTCGGCATGGAAGAGGATCGTCTGTTTCAAAGAGACATTAAACAGCCGGATGATTGTTCCGGCTTCGATCAGCAGCTCGATCAGGTCTTCATCGCCGGGCGCGCACATCACATCATCGATCCCGGAGGGCGTGAGACCTTCCGATGCGAGGTCACGGGCGATGGCTTCAATGCGCATCTTGTTGTCCGGCGTCAGGTGATCTGATGGTTCATGTCCTGCCAGCGCCACATATGCGCCAGACAGGCGGACCGCTCCGGCCGCGGCGAGCGCCGTCTCCGCATGTTGTGCCAAGGCGGGCGCCAGCCGGACATCGCGGATATCTGACCTCAGGGCACGCGGCTTCAACGGGTTCGCCCGGTGAAAGGCAGCAAGGCGCGCGCGGTAGCTTTCCACGGCAAGCCCGGCGTCCGCCGCCGTTGCGGCAACCCCATGACCGATCTCGACAATCCCGTCGCCCAGTCTTGCCCTGACCTCGGAGATCGAGGCGCGTGCCAGCCGGGAGATATCCTGCAAACGGACGCAGCCTTCCTGCTCATTCGCCAGCGCGCCGGCCAGCGCAGGTATGTCTCCAAGCTCGGCGGCCTTGAGGGTCGCCAGCCGCAAAGACTTGCCAGCCTTGACCGGCGCAGCCGCCGGATCGAGGACAACGGCGCCTCCCAAAGTCTGCTGAGGCGAGAAGCTGCGCAGGATTGCGCGCTGCCCGGCGAAAGCCGTGACGGGCGCTTCGAAACGCAGCTGGGCAAATCCCTTCTCGCCGGGTCCGATCTGCTTTGCGTCCAACAAGCGGACCGTCGCCGAGGCGTGTGACGTCGCGTACAGTATACGGACGTCTTCCATATGGCGAAGACCCCGGCCGGCCGATACCGGGATGTCGATCACCACATCCAGGTTCAGGGATGCAGAGCAGGTGCCCGGCGCATAGAGAATATCGCCCGGCGTGACGTCGCCGTAGGCAACGCCGCGCAGGTTCAGCGCTGTCCGCTCCCCGGCCTGGGCTACCGGCACATCGCAGCCTCGAACCTGAATCCGGCGGAGGGTGACGGCCTGAGCGCTCGACGCGAGTACCAGTTCGTCATCCGGTCTTAGCGCTCCGCCCATCAGGGTTCCGGTCACGACCACGCCGTGCCCCTCGGAGACGAAGACGCGGTCTATCGCGAGGAAGGCGCCTGGCGGCCCGGGCGTTATCGGCAATCTGGAGAGGCCTGCTATCGCGCTGTGCAGGTCCTCCAATCCTTCGCCGGTTTCGGACGAGCAAAGGATCATCGGCGCGTCCCGGAATGAGGTTCCGGCAAGCGCCGCGCGCAGGTCGGCTGTGCGTTCTTCCCGTTCGGCGGCGGCGACAAGATCGGTTTTGGTCAGTGCAATCAGGCCTGGATGAATTCCGAGGGTCTCCACGATCTGGATATGCTCGCGTGTTTGCGGTTGAACGCCCTCGGCGAGCGACAGGACGAGCAAGGCTGCCCGGGCGCCCGAGGCGCCGGACACCATCGCGCGAATGAAGTTTTCATGTCCTGGCGCATCGATCAGGTCGATCACGGCATTACCATACCGGCGATAGGCAAAGCCCGCCGTGATGGAGAGACCCCGCGCCTTCTCTTCAGGCAACCTGTCAGTATCGATACCCGTCAGTGCACGCACGAGTGAGGTCTTGCCATGATCGACATGCCCGATCACGACGACAGGACCGAACGTCACGGGGCTCGCAGCCCGCGAAAGCCATCGACGATCCCGGTGACTTCGCCGTCCGTCACGGTACGCACATCCATCAGAAACCGGTTGTCCCGGATCATGCCGATGACGGGTGGCCGGGCCTTTCGCAAAGCCGCGGCCAGCGCGTCCGGTGTGAATGATGAAACGCCGATCGACACAGCATGGCTTTTCAGGTGCTGCTGCGGAAGCGAGCCGCCGCCTACAAATGCCTCGCTTGGAAGTGAACTGACATCCTCAAATTCAGCCGCGATCAGCGCCGCGGCAAGCCTCTCCGCGCGGACCCGCACGTCTTCGATGGACTGGGAAATGGTGCGCAGTACGGGCACGCTGCAGAACGGATCATGCGGCGCGCGGTAGAGGCGGAGCGTCGCCTCGAGCGCCGCCAGCGAGAGCTTGTCGATGCGGACGGCCCGGCTGAGCGGGTGGATCTTCAGACCGCGGATAAGTTCTGCCCGTCCCGCAATGATCCCGCATTGGGGCCCGCCAAGAAGCTTGTCTCCCGAGAACATGACGATATCGACGCCAGATGCCAGGACATCAGACACAACAGGCTCATTGAGAAGGCCGTAAGGGGACAGATCGACAAGGACGCCGCTGCCAAGGTCTTCCATCAGGATCGTGCCGGTGGCGTGCGCCAACGCCGCGAGCTCTTCACGTTCTGGCGCCTGGGTGAACCCTACGATCTGGTAATTGCTCGTGTGGCTTTTCAGCAGAACGGCCGTGTCCGGATCGATGGCCTCTGCATAGTCCTTCGCGCGTGTCTTGTTTGTTGCACCCACTTCCTTGAGGATCGCGCCGCTTTGCTGAATGACGTCCGGCAATCGGAACGCTCCGCCGATCTCGATCAGTTCACCTCGTGAAGCGACCACTTTCCGGCCGTGCGCGGTGGCCATAAGGCTGAGCAGGACCGCCGCCGCGCAATTGTTCACAACCAGCGCCGCTTCAGCACCGGTAAGCTCGCAGATGAGACGCTCGACATGTGCATGCCGGGAACCGCGCCGCCCGATTTCCAGATCCAGTTCGAGATTTGAATGACCGGCGCCCACAGCTTGCAGGGCAGCGAGCGCTTCAGGTGCAAGGCGGGCGCGCCCGAGGTTGGTGTGGATGATGATTCCGGTCGCGTTGATCGCAGGCCTCAGATTGGGCTGGCGCTCCGATTCAATCTTTTCAGAAAGGCTTTGCGTAAAGGCTTCACTTTCAAAGTCTGGCAGCTGGTTCAAGCGGCCAGCTTTCAGGTCGCTGCGCAGCGTGTGCAGGGCTGCGCGAAGGGTATCGGCCACTTCCTGGCGCGAATAGGCTTTCAGCAGGCTGGCCATGCCTGAGGAGCCGAGCAGCGCGTCCACCTGAGGCAATTGTCTCAAGAGAGTGCTCATCCGCGATCCTCGGCTTACCCACCGCCCGACTGTAGGGGCAGATCCGGGCGGATCAAGACGCCGCGCAACCGGGCGGCTAGCTCTCGCGCTCTCCCGCGCTTCAGGACTGATCAGCCGCTTCGCTCGCCATCGCGCGGACGAGGGCTTCGGCGACCTTGATGCCGTCCACGGCGGCGGAGAGGATGCCGCCGGCATAGCCTGCGCCTTCGCCGGCGGGGTAGAGGCCGCGCACGTTGAGGCTCTGGAAATCTGCGCCGCGCGTGATGCGGATGGGCGAAGAGGTGCGGGTTTCGACGCCGGTCAGCAAGGCGTCCGGATCGTCATAGCGCGGGATCTTCCGGCCGAAGACCGGCAGCGCTTCGCGCATGGCTTCGATCACATAGTCCGGCATCAGCGGGGCCAGATCGGTGGGGCGCACGCCGGGCCGGTAGCTCGGGGCGACCGGCCCCAGGGTGGTCGAGGAGCGGCCCGCGAGAAAGTCCGCTACGCGTTGGCCCGGGGCAAAATAGTCCTGCCCGCCGGCGGCGAAGGCGAGGGCTTCGAGGTCTCGTTGAAGCGCCATCCCGGCCAGTGGATGGCTGCTCGGAAAGTCGGCCGGCGAAATCCCGACGACGAAGCCGGCATTGGCGTTGCGCTCGTTGCGCGAGTACTGGCTCATGCCGTTGGTGACGAGGCGGCCTGGCTCCGAGGCGGCGGCGACCACGGTGCCGCCCGGGCACATGCAGAAGCTGTAGGCGGTCCGGCCATTGGCGGCGTGATGCGATAGCGAATAGGCTGCCGCGCCGAGATCAGGATGACCGGCGCAGGCGCCGAACATCGCCTTGTCGATCCAGGACTGCGGATGCTCGATGCGGAAGCCGATCGAGAATGGCTTGGCCTCGAGATAGACCCCGCTTTTGTAGAGGGCCTCGAACGTATCGCGTGACGAATGCCCGACCGCCAGGACGACATGCGCGGCTTCGAGAAACTCGCCGGTGTGCAGGTGCACGCCGCGCAGCGTATGGGTCCCGTCCGGGCTTCGGTCGAGTTCCACATCGGTCACGCGTTGCTGGAACCGGTATTCGCCGCCCAGTGCCTCGATCTTGGCGCGCAGGCTTTCGACCATCGTCACGAGCCGGAAGGTGCCGATATGCGGGTGGGCGTCGGTGAGGATCTCCGGCGGGGCGCCGGCGGCCACGAATTCGGTGAGTACCTTGCGTCCAAGAAAGCGCGGGTCCTTGATCTGGCTGTAGAGCTTGCCGTCCGAAAACGTGCCGGCGCCGCCTTCGCCGTACTGTACGTTGGACTCGGGATTGAGTTCACTGCGCCGCCACAGACCCCATGTATCCTTGGTCCGCTCCCGGACGACCTTGCCCCGGTCGAGGATGATCGGGCGCCGGCCCAGCTCGGCGAGGATCAGGCCTGCGAACAGGCCGCAGGGGCCGGCGCCGATGACGACGGGCCGCAGCCGGGAGGGGCACTGCGGGGGCGTGGGGAGCCGGTAGGTTGTGTCGGGGGTGGGGCGTACATGCGGATCGCCCCCCATCCGGCGCAGCGCGCCGGCTTCGTCGCGCAGCAAGACGTCCACGATATAGGTTTTCAGGATGGCCGATTTGCGCCGCGCGTCATGCGCCCGTTTCCAGATCGACCACTGCAGCAGCTCATCCTCGCTAACGCCGAGTCGCGCCGCGATCGCCGCCTGCAGGTCTGCCGGGGCGTGGTCGAGAGGAAGCTTGAGTTCGGAAATCCGCAACATGGCCGCCCTTTAGCACTTCAGACAGGGCCATGCACCCGGGGGCTGCGTTAACCTGGGCGGCACTCCGCTTAAGGAGGCTGCCGAGGGGGGGGGCGCGACAGAAATGGCCGTCGGGCCCGCTGCCGCGCCCCCGCCGGGGGCTCAGGCCTCCGAGCCCATCATCCGGCGCTCGCGAAGGATTTTGAGGGCGGGCTCCAGGTGCGCCTGATACCGTTTCCACCGCCCGCTCGATGTGGCGTAAATGGGCTGGCGCACCTGCGCAACGCTGGCGGTGGCCACAGGTGCGGGGTTGTTCTGGAACTCGAGGCAGGCCGGTTCGAATGCGAGCCCGCTGAATTCCAGAAGCCGCCGGATTTCGGAGTCCGGGCGCTCGATCAAGGTTTCATAGTCGACCACCGTGAACCGCGACGCTGGCAAGACTTCGGTATAGGTCGCGACGAGGTCGCGGAACTCGGCCACATATTCGGCCAGGCTTTCGAGGTCATAGGCGAAGCGATAGTATCCGGCGCTGGCGGAGAACAGCTGCCGATAGATGCTCAGTACACTGTCGGCTGGGTGGCGGCGCAGGCAGATCACACGGGCTGTCGGCAGCGCGGCAAGGATCGCAGGGACAAAGAACACGTTGATCGGCATCTTGTCCGTGAAGCGCGACGGGCTGTTCAGGATTGCGCGCACGCTTTCCAAGTAGCGCCGGCCCACGGTGGAAAGGTCCATCGCTGCGGCGCCGGAAAGGATGCGCGCGTCGAGCATATCCTGACCCGCTTCGGCGGAGCCCTGGCGAAGGCAGGTGCCAAATTCGGTGCGCTCGCCAGCGGATATCACTTGCGAATGACTGGAGAGGATACGGTCGACCAGCGTCGTGCCGCTTCGGGGCAAGCCGACAATGAAAAGCGGGCCTTCGGCCGGCGTATCCGACTGCTGCTCCAAGGTCCGGGCCAGCGTTTTCGAGGCTTCGAAACTCGCCTTGTCCTGAACCTGGCGGCTTGGCACCAGTTCGCGGATCAGGGCTTTCCCGCGGTCGAGCCATTCCATCGACTGTTCCGGGTTGCCGAGATTTTCGTGTACTTTCGCGATGGCATGCGCGAGCTGCAAGCCGCCGTCAGGATCCGCGGGGTGGCGCTTCTGCCAGGCGTCCTCAAGGGGCTGAAGGTCATTGTGTTCCGGCGTCTGGCGCGAGATCAGGCTGAGTTGCACGCGGGCAGGTGTGAAATCAGGCGCGAGCCGCAGTGTAGATTGATAGGCTTCTTTCGCCCCTTCGAAGTCCCCCACGAATTGCAGCGATGATCCCAGATTGAAGAAGTTGAGGGGATCATTCGGCGCTGCCTGTGCGGCCCTCCGGTGAAAGGTCAGCGCTTCTTCATGCCGGTCCATCCGGCTGAGCGTCGCGCCGATCGAGGCGAGGGAGTAGCCGTCCACCGGATTGAGTTTGATGGCAGCGTCGATGTGCGCCAGCGCCTGTTTCGGGCGGCCCAGCTGCGCGAAGCAACGCGCGGCCTGGACATGGGGGCCTGGCTCCGGATGCCCGCTTTTCACGGCGGCTTCGAAAAATTTCAGGGCGCGTATGAAATCATGGTGCTCGTAGGAGATGATCCCCAGCACGTAGAAAGCGTCTGCGCAGCCCGGATCGGCTTCGATCATCCTCTGGCAGAGTGCATTTGCCTCCTTGTAGCGCTTGCCTGCGAGCAGCTGCCTGGCTTCAGGAAGGGGGGCAAATCGCTGCAGCGGCGCTGGGCGCGTAGCCTCGGAATTCGGATCGTCTTTCATGGCCGCGCATATGCCGTTCAGCTTGCACGGTCGTCAACGCCGGATGTGGATGTCCCATTGGAAAGGCCAGGGAAATTTGACAGCAGAGACGGGTAATCCGGCCGCCAAGATTGCCGTGAGAGGCCCGTTTCAGCGTCCGTTCCTGAAAAAGGCAGTGTACGGAGCAAATCCAGTCAGAAGCCATGTTTAATGAAAATCCCGGCTTGGGGGAATGATACGCACGTTCCGGGGGTGGCGCGCCGTATCGCGCCGTCCGCCGGGGCCCCGGTTCTCGTTCGGGGGACGGGCGACTTCGTCCGGCCGGGCGAGGACGCCCCTGATCGGGTCGCGCAGCGTATCCTCCGAGAGAAGCGAAAGGTCCCCCGAGCAGTCGATCAACTCCTCCGCCACGATGTGGGTGACATTGTCTGCCGTCTGCACGCGGCCCCGCACATGCAGGATGCGCGCACGCATGATGACGGGCCGGAAGCGTTCCTTGACGCGCGGCCAGACGACGAGGTTGGCGATGCCGGTCTCGTCCTCGATGGTGATGAAAACCACACCGCTGGCGGTGCCCGGCTGCTGGCGGACCAGCACGAGCCCGGAGGTCTGGACCCGCCGTCCGTTGCGGGCCTGCGCCGCCACGTGGGTCGGGATGATGCCGCGCCGGGCGTGCACCTCGCGCAGGAAATGCATCGGATGGTCCTTCAGGGACAGCCGTGCTGTCTGGTAATCCTGGATCACTTCCTCCGAACGCGGAACAAGGGGCAAGGCGACAGAGGCCTCGCCGCCCTGCTCGGCAAGGCCGGCCGCGGCGAACAGGGGGAGCGTGTGTCCCGCCGCCTCGCCGCGCACCTTCCACAGCGCGCCGCGCCGCGAAAGGCCCATCGATCCAAACGCATCGGCCGCCGCCAGGCGTTCCAGAACCGGGCGGGTCAGACCTGCCCGGCGCATCAGGGACTCCGGCGTTTCATAACCCGCGCCGCGTGCCGCCATCAGCTGTTCCATGTCCTCCTGCCGGAGACCTGTGACCTGACGAAAGCCCAGCCGCATCCTGAAGGCGCCTTCATTCGCTTCCAACGGCTCCAGCGTATTGTCCCAGTCCGAATGGTTCACGTCCACGGGGCGCATCTCCACGCCATGCTCCTGCGCGTCGCGCACGATCTGTGCCGGGGCATAGAACCCCATCGGCTGGCTGTTCAGCAGCGCGGCGCAGAACACATCGGGATGATGGCACTTGATCCAGGACGAGACGTAGACGAGCAGCGCGAAGGAGGCTGCGTGGCTTTCCGGGAAGCCATACTCGCCGAAGCCCTTGATCTGGTCGAAACAGGCTTTCGCAAAGGCCGGATCATAGCCGCGCGTGATCATCCGCGAGACGAACATGTGCTCGTAATTGTGGATCGTGCCGACATTGCGGAAGGTCGCCATCGCGCGGCGCAGTCCATTGGCCTCTTCCGGCGTGAACTTTGCCGCGTCGATGGCAATCTGCATCGCCTGTTCCTGGAACAGCGGCACCCCCTCCGTCCGGGCAAGGATGGCTTTCAGTTCGTCCGGCGGCCCGTGATCCGGCGAAGGGCTCGGAAAAATGATCGGCTCCAGTTTCTTCCGCCGGCGCAGATAGGGGTGCACCATGTTGCCCTGGATGGGGCCGGGCCGGACGATGGCGACTTCGATCACGAGGTCATAGAAGGTCCGGGGCCTCAGCCGCGGCAGCATGGCCATCTGGGCCCGGCTCTCGACCTGGAACACGCCGAGGCTGTCCGCCCGGCAGAGCATGTCATAGGTGGCGGTATCGTCCTGCGGGATGCTGGCGAGACTGTGCCGGATACCCTTGTGGCTTTCGAGCATGTCGAAAGCCTTGCGGATACAGGTCAGCATGCCGAGGGCGAGCACATCCACCTTCATGATGCCGAGCGCGTCGATGTCATCCTTGTCCCATTCGATGAAGGTGCGATCCTTCATCGCCGCATTGCCGATGGGTACGGTCTCGATCAGGGGGCCGCGTGTCAGCACGAAGCCGCCGACATGCTGCGAGAGGTGGCGCGGGAAGCCGAGCAGCTGGCGGGCAAGCTGCACCGCGCGGCGGATCAGCGGGTTTGAGGGATCAAGGCCGGCTTCGGCGATCCGCTTGTCGGGCAGGCCGTCGCTCCAGCTGCCCCAGACGCCGCTCGCCAGGGCCGAAGAAATCTCTTCGCTGAGGCCAAGCGCCTTGCATACTTCCCGGATCGCCGAACGGGAGCGGTAGGATATGACGGTTCCGGTCAAGGCCGCCCGGTGGCGGCCATATCGTTCGTATACATACTGTATGACCTCCTCGCGCCGCTCATGCTCGAAATCGACATCGATGTCCGGCGGCTCCTCGCGCTCCGGCGAGAGGAAGCGCTCGAACAGGAGATTGGACAGTGCCGGATCAACACTGGTGACGCCGAGGCAGTAGCAGACGGCCGAGTTCGCCGCCGAGCCGCGTCCCTGGCAGAGGATGCCTTGCCCGCGTGCCCAGGAGACGATGTCGTGGACCGTCAGGAAGTAGGGGGCATAGTTCAGCTGGGCGATGGTCCGGAGTTCCTTGCGGATCTGGGCAGACACCTTCTCCGGAATGCCCTCCGGATAGCGCCAGGCCGCGCCCTCCAGGGCGAGACGTTCAAGATGCGCTTGCGGTGTGGAGCCCTGCGGCACGGGCTCGTCCGGATACTCATAGGAGAGCTCATCGAGGCTGAAGGTGCAGCGCTCCGCAACCTCGAGCGTGCGCCCGAGAGCCGGCTCGAAGCCGCTGAACAGGCGCGCCATTTCCTTCGGGGATTTCAGGTGCCGCTCGGCATTCGCCTCAAGCCGGTAGCCGGCCGTGTCGATGGTGCAGTGCTCGCGAATGCAGGTCATCACGTCCTGCAGGGGGCGGCGTTCCGGCGCGTGGTAGAGCACGTCATTGATGGCCACCAGCGGCGCGCCCGTCTCGGCCGCAAGCTCTGCCAGTCGGCCGAGGTGTTCCCGGTTGCGGCCCGAATAGGTGTATCGTGCGCCGAGCCAGGCGCGCCCCGGCGCCGCGACTGCAACCCGTTCGAGCGCCTCCCTGAAGGCGGAGGTCAGGGGCTCTGGTGGCAGCACAATCAGCATCTGCCCCTCACTGGCCGCCAGGATGTCTTCCATCAGGATCCGGCAGCTGCCTTTCTCCGCCCTGAGCTTGCCTTCGGACAGGAGGCGGGAGAGGCGCCCGTAAGCCGGCCGGTCCACCGGGTAGGCGAGAATGTCCGGCCCATCCTCCGGCGCGAGCCGGGCGCCCACCAGCAGCTTCAGTCCGGCCGCCTTTGCCGCCACGTGCGCGCGCACGACCCCGGCAAGCGTGTTGCGATCCGCCACGCCGATGGCGCGCAGGCCCAAGGCGGCGGCACACTGCACCAATTCCTCCGCATGGCTGGCCCCGCGAAGGAAGGAGAAGTTGGTCGTCACCGCAAGTTCGGCATACCCGGTCATGCGAACAGTCCTTGTACGAACCATTCCGGATCCATGCCTCGGTCATCGCCGTAGAGGCCTTCGCGGAAAACCCAGTAGCGCCGGCCGTCGCTGTCTTCGATACGGTAATAGTCGCGCGTGCGGGGCAGTCTGCCGCGCTCGCCCGGTGCGGGGGGAAGGTAAGTCCACCATTCCGGCGCGATCCGCTCAGGGCCATCAGCCCGCACAACTTTGCGCAGGCGCCGGCGCCAGACGAACTGTAGCGGCGGGCCATCCGGGACCTGCGCCATCACCGAGACCTGCTCCGGCCGGTTCAGCATGCGGACGGGCCTCGGCCCAAGGATTGGTGCCGCCTCCACCTCCGGCACCTGGCCGGCATAGGCTATCTGCCGCTCTGCCTTGTCCGGAGGGTGGCGCGCGTCCCTGACGGTCAGGATCACGGAGCCTTCGCCAAGGCGTGCGGTGATCCGGTCGGCAAGCCCGGAAACCGCCTCCGCATCGAACCCGGTGCCGGCGAGATCGCCTGACAAGGGGCGGCTGCCGGGAGCCATGGGTCCTGTCCGGCTGGCTTCCAGCATCAGCAGGTCAATGCCGAAGCCGGCATCAATCCGGCTGATCTTTTCCCGGAAAAGGCGCAGCACATGGTCCGGCGTGCGCACGGGCCGGGCGGCGTTGACGGTGACGGTGCTTGTTCCTCCATCCGAGCGGAAGGCGCTGAACATGAAACCCTGCGCGCCAAGCCCCTGAACGGCGAGGGCGCTGCACAGCTTTTCCGTCAATTGCTGCAGCCCGTCACCTATGCCTTCGCTGCTGGTCAGCGGCTCGGGGCAGGGCAGGCGTTCGACATGTTCCGGCGGCGGACGAAGCGGGGCAAAAGGCTCGGCCCGCCGCCCCAGCGCCTGATCGAGACGCAGGCAGACCGCATCGGCGGCCTGGCGCGAGCGGAAGCGGCGCGTGAGCGCTTTGCGGTCAATCTCGTAGAGCTGGCCGATCCGCGTCAGGCCGAAGCGGCGCAGCAGGGTCAGTGCCTCCGGCGAAAGGCGTAGGGTGGCCATCGGCAGGTGCGCCAGCCCCTCGGCTTCCCGGCCGGAGGGCAGCACGGGAGGCTCGCCCAGGCCGGTGCCCCGTGCCAGCGCATGGGCGGCGCCCGGTGTGCCGGCCATCGCAATCCGGTGGCCATGGCCAGCTTGCACAAGGCGGTGGGACATCCCGGCCACGAGCGCCGCCTCGCCGCCGAACAGGTGGTCGCAACCGGTTGTCTCCATCATCAGCCCGTCTTCACCGTCCAGGGCCACGAGAGGGGAGAAACGCACCATCCAGGCGGCAAGGGCGGTCAAGGCCTTCAGATCTGCCGTGCGGTCGATTTCCTCGGAAAGGAGGTCCGGCAGGGTTGCTTTCGCATCGGTGAGGCGCAGGCCCGGTTCGATGCCCACAGCCCGCGCAGACGCATTCGCGGACACGACACTTAGTCCGTGAGCGGATTTTTCGTGGAGGACAAAGGCGCGCGGCTTAACCGGCCCGGAGGCGGAACCGGTTTTCGTCTGTCGCCGCAGGCGGCGCAGCCGGTCCAGCGGCCAGTCCGGAAACCACACTGAGAGATAACGTTTCATCATTCCACTCGAGGTCAAAGGTCTGCCCGGTCGCGGAAGGCGCCGCGCGGCAGCGTTCGATCACCGCCTGCCAGCGGGGATGGCCGGGGGCGTGCGGATCATGGCGGTTGGGGGCGGACGGGCGTGAGGCAAGGCGCCATCGGCTGGCGGCGGCTGTCGCGCCCTCACAGCTGTAGGGCAACACCAGCACAACCGGAACGCCGTGCCGCGTGGACGCGAGCGTAAGCCGCCGGCTGGACGTGAAGTCAGATTGCTCCACTTCGGCAATCACAAGGTTTGCGGCGCCGGAGACTACCGCTTCCTCGGCCGCCCACAGCCCGGCTTGGGCATTGCGTACCTGTACCGTCAGGCGCAGGCGTGAGGCCAGGCCGGGCAGCGCCGCCTCCGGCACCTCGCCCGTGTCCAGCACAATCGATGTCTGCCGCACCCAGACCCATGCGCCGCACACGCCCTGTCCGATCGCGGCCAGCAGGAAGCCGGTGGCCGCGGCCCGGTCCCCGTAGGCACTCTCCGCAATCTCATGCAGGCCTGGCTCACCCAGACCGAATGGAAACTCCGCCCGGACTGCGGGCGGCGCCATCGCTGTCCGGACGAGGCCTTTTGCTTTGAGGGTGGCGAAGTCCATGTTTTGGCGTTCTCTAAGTGGCGCAGAAGGGGCCGGCGCCGGTGCTGGCGGACGCGCGACTTGCCGCCGGCCAACCTGCCCGGGCGTTCACACGTTGCCTCCCGCAATGGCATTGTTCCCCGCAGCTCCGTCACGGCGTTGCCTCAAGAAGGCACGGGACAAAGAACAAATCAAGAACATTCGAGTCGGTGAAGGCTCTCCCGCACCGCTATCTTGTGAATCAAAACAGATGGATGACGCCTGAACGGCGGCCTGAACGGCGGCCTGAGCGGCGGCTTGAACGGGGGCCAAGCGAACGGGCGGCCTCGCGGATGGACTGCGCCGAGACCGAACGCCTGTCGCAAAGGACTGTTAAGACGGCGCTGGCAAAGTTCGGGCAAAGATAGAAGAATTCCTCGAATTCGCTCTGGACTTCGTCACTGAACAATTTATGTTTCGTTTAGCGTTTTCCGCTGCGTCCAACCCAGAAGCCGACAACTCATGCACTTACGCGTAGTGACCCAGCGCACGATCCTCGGTGCCGTCGCGGCACTCGCCCTGCTCACGGCATCGGGATGTGACGCCGTTACCAAAGACACGGCGCAGGCCGTGACAGTCCCGAAAGTCGCCCAGCCCGTAGTGGTCGCGGCCGAGGTCATGCCGGCCGCGCCGGACGCGCTGGTCGCGGCAACCGGCACGATTGTCTATTCGCAGGAGACCACACTTTCGTTCAAGACGGGCGGTGTCCTGACCGAATTGACCGTCGATGAAGGCGACGCCGTAAAGGCGAAGCAGCGCCTCGCCCGGCTCGACCTGACGGAACTCGCCGCGAGCGTCGCCCAGGCAGAGGCCGCCGTCGTGAACGCCGACCTGCAATATGAGCGCACCCGCGATCTCGTCGAGAAAGGCCATGTCGCGCAGGCGCGGCTGGATGATGCAGCCTTGGCGCGGGACCAGGCGCGCGCCGGTCTGTCGGCCGTGTCCTTCAATCGCAATCTCGGGGTCATGACATCGCCCAGCGACGGCGTGGTGCTGCGCCGCCTCGCCGAGCCGGGGCAGACACTCGCGCCCGGCGCGCCCGTGCTGCAGATCGGGGATACAACGTCAGGCTTGCTGCTGCGCGTGCCGGCATCCGCCGAGCAGGCCGCGCGTCTGAAAGTGGGGGACAAGGCCGAAATTTCGATCGCCGGGCTTGCCGGCCCGCCGCGTACCGGCGCCATCGTCCGCATCGCTGCCAAGAGCAACGATGCCACCGGCAATTTCGATGTCGATATCAGCGCCGGTGATCCGGCGTTGCTGCGGAGCGGCCTGATCGGCAGTGCCCGGATCACCTCGTCCGCGGCGACCGAGAGCAAGTCTTCTACGGTGCGCATTCCGACCCTGGCCCTGATCGATGCGCGTGCGGACAGGGGATACGTCTACGTGATCGACGACAAGAATGTCGCCCACCGCCGGGCCGTCTCCACATCCGGTATCGACAGGGGAGATGTCCTCGTCCTGACCGGCCTTGAAGCCGGGGAGCGCGTGATTGCGGAAGGCGCAGCCTATGTCCGTGACGGCGAAGCGGTCGTCATTTCGGACAGGCCCTGAGCCTTATGCAAAACATCGTCCGATTTTTTGTCGACCGCTGGCAATTCTCGCTGGTGCTGTTCGCCATGCTCGTGGCCCTCGGCGCCAGCGCGATGGTGTCCATCCCCAAGTCCGAAGACCCGACCGTACGCTTTCCCATTGCCGGCGTCACGGTCGTCCTTCCAGGCGCAGATGCCGAGCAGATCGAGAAGCTGATCGTTGTGCCGCTCGAGCAGGCCTTCAACCGCATTGAAGACGTCAAGGAAGTCAGGTCCGGCGCGAGTTCGGGTGTCGGCAGCGTCACCGTTGAATTCACCTATGGGTCAGACCCCGAGCGTAAATTTGATGAATTCGTCCGTGAGCTGAACGTGGCACGACCGAATTTTCCGCAGGGCGTTGTCGAAGTGCGCACGTTCAAGGCCAATACAGCCAATGCGAACGTGGTGGTACTGGCCCTGGTCAGTGAAACCGCGCCGGCGCGCCAATTGGAAGCGGCTGCGCGAGATTTGCGCGACATGCTGGAGCGCGCGGGCGGCGTCCAGCAATCCCAGATATGGGGCGCACCGGAATCGGAGGTACGAGTGTCGCTCGATCTTGAGCGGCTTTCGACCTTTGAGCTCTCGCCGCTTGCCGTTGTCGATGCGCTGCAGCGCGAAGGCGCGGACGTACCGATCGGCGCCGTGCAGTCAGGTGGCCGGCGCTTCAACCTGACGGCCACCGGTCCGTTCGACAGTCTCGACGAGATCAGGAACACGGTGCTGCGTTCGGCGTCCGGCAGCACGCTGACGGTCGGCGATATCGCCAAGGTCGAATGGGACAATGACGAGCCGCGCCACTTCACGCGGTTCAACGGCGAGCGCGCCGTGCTCGTCAGCGCCAAGGGCAAGCTCGGCGTCGATGTGTTTGTGGTGCGCAACAATCTCTACAAGCAGATCGAAGCCTACCGCAGCAGCCTGCCCGAGGGCATCCGCCTCGAACTCGGCTTCGACCAGTCCAAGACCGTGGCGCACCGCCTGTCCAATCTCGGCCGGGACTTCGGAATTGCCGTCCTCCTCGTGCTGCTCACGCTCCTGCCGCTGGGATTTCGCGCTGCCATCGTCGTCATGATGGCGATCCCCTTGTCGCTGGCGATCGGCGTGTTCTGGATCGGCCAGCTCGGCTACACGATGAACCAGCTGTCGATTGCGGGCTTCGTCATCGCGCTCGGATTGCTGGTCGACGACTCCATCGTGGTCACCGAAAACATCGCGCGGCATCTGCGAAACGGCTTGCCGAGGCGCGACGCGGCGATTGCCGGCGTGTCGGAAATCAACGTCGCGGTCATCGGCTGCACGGCGACCTTGATCTTTGCCTTCCTGCCGCTGATCGCCTTGCCGGAAGGCGCGGGCGATTTCACCCGGTCGCTGCCGGTTGCCGTGCTCACGACCATCATCGCGTCGCTGGTCGTGTCACTGACGATCATTCCCTTCCTGGCGGGACAATTGCTGCCGCGTGACGGGCATGGGAAATCCAACATCTTCCTGGACACCGTCATGGGCGGCATCCATGCCATTTACCGCCCCATCCTGCGTCTCGCCCTTCGCTTCCCGGTCTCGACCGTCGTCGTGTCGCTGGCGGTCGCGCTGTCTTCGTTCGCGCTCGTGCCGCGGCTCGGCTTCTCGCTGTTTCCCGAGAATGACAGCCCGTATTTCCTCGTGGATGTGGAACTGCCCCAGGGCGTGTCGATTGACGAGACGGACAAGGCCGTACGTTACGTCGAAAGCGTTCTGGCGAAACGTGAAGACATCGCTTTCCGGTTCGCGAACAGCGGATCGAGCAATCCGCAGGTCTACTACAACGTCTTTGAGACGATTGGTGTGCCGGACTATGGCCAGGTCTACGGCGCGTTCAAGCACTGGCATCCGGACGAAGGCCCGGCCCTGGTTTCCGAAATTCGCGCCGAGCTTGCGAAGTATCCCGCCGCGAAGCTGACATTCCGCCGGTTCGAGAACGGTCCGCCGGTGGAAGCCCCCATCGCCGTGCGCATCTGGGGCAAGGACAATGATACGCTGAGCCAGATTGCCGGCGATGTCGAACTGATCCTTCGGGACACGCCCGGCACGCGCGACGTGTCAAACCCGGCATCGGCCCGCCAGGTGGATCTTGAGCTTAACATCGATACAGCCAAGGCGGCGCTGCTCGGCATTCCGCCCGGCGCGATAGACCAGACACTGCGCGTTGCCGTGGGCGGCGCAACGGTGGCGCAGGTGCGCGATCCGACCGGCGAAGCCTATCCGATCCGGGTACGGATGGATGCGGGGTCGCCTCCGGACGCTGATGCGTTGCAGAGAATGTACCTGTGGAACGGGCAGGGCGGCGGCGTGCCCTTGTCGGAGATTGCATCGGTCGAGTTTTCGTCCGGCCCGACCGCAGTGAACCGCGTGCAGCAGGAGCGCGTGGTGACCGTGCTCTCCTACGTTTTGCCGGACTATCTGGCGGCGGATGTGACCGCCGATGTCGCGACAAAGATCAATGCGATCAATCTTCCGCCCGGATACCGGATCACGTTTGGCGGTCAGGCCGAAGCGGCGAGCGAGAGTTTTTCCGGCCTCGGCGCAGCTGTTCTGGTGGCGCTGTTCGGGGTGCTCGCGGTCCTCCTCCTGGAGTTCGGCAGCTTCGCGCAGATGGCGGTCGTCGCCTTCGTGATCCCGTTTGGAGTGATGGGCGGCTTCGTGGCCCTCTACTTCGCAGAGTACCCGCTCTCGTTCATCGCGATGATCGGTTTCATCGCGCTCATAGGAATCGAGATCAAGAACTCGATCCTGCTCGTCGACTTTGCAAACCGGCTGAGGCGTGACGGCGTCCCGCTGCGCGAGGCTGTGGTTCAGGCCGGCGAAATCCGCTTCCTGCCGGTCCTGCTGACCAGCGCGACCGCGATCGGCGGCATGATCCCGCTCGTCTGGGAACAGTCGCCCTTGTTCTCGCCGTTGGCGGTCGTGATCATAGGCGGACTGGTCAGCTCAACCCTCCTTGCACGGATCGTGACGCCCGCAATGTATATGTTGCTCACGCCCAAGGATCTGGCGGAACCGAAGCATGCTGAAGCGGCGGCAGAAACTTACTGATCTGCCGCAGTCACAATGTTGAAGTCTACCGGGCGCCGCGAACGGCGACAGCTGTTTCCGGATAGTCGACCCAGATGCCATCCACGCCCGCGTTGATCAGGGCGCGCAGTTCAGCTTTGGAATCGGCAAATCCTTCGCCCGGGCGGTCATCGCGTACGGTAAACACGTGGACGAGCAGACCCATGGCATGAGCGCGCTGGACGAAATCTGAAACCGTTCCGTCCTTGTTGACCACCATCGACTTCTCGGCGCCGACGCCGGTTGTCGTGGTCATCTCCTCAAGCTTGTAATCGAGGCCCATCATCGCCGCGTACGGCGGGCCGACCATATTCTGGATGGTGGGCAGGTCGCTCTTTTCGCTCAGCGCAGCCAGGAATGGCGGCTCGAAGCACTGGATGAAGACCGGAACGCCGGCGGCTTTGACGCCCTTCTTCTCCAACGCGGTGAGGATCGGATCCACCATGTCGAGACCGACCGAGGAAAAATACCCGGGCCACTTGGCCTCGACGTGAAGGCCGACCGGGCGCCCCTTGGCGGCCGAGGCGAGGACAAGATCGATCACTTCGTCGAACGTGACGATATCGAGCTGGTCGTTGTACGCCATGGAACGCAATTCGAACTGCTGCCGGGCTTTCAGCGTCTTGATTTCGGCAAGCGTGAAATCATCCGTCCACCAGTCATCCTGATCGCCGAGCGGCGTTGCGCGGACGCGCTTGCGGTCGGCGAACTCCGGATGATCGGCCACGTTGGTCGTGGCGGAGAGATAGTGATCATGCCGGGCGATCAACACGCCGTCCTTGGTCATGACAAGGTCCGGCTCGATGAAGTCGGCGCCTTGCGCGATCGCTGCGGTGTAGGCCTTGATCGTATGCTCGGGATAAAGACCGCTGGCGCCGCGATGCGCGATGATGATCGGAGGTTCACCGGTCAGTGTCGCAAAGGCGGGCATGTCCACGGTGGGCCCGGCCGGCGCCGAAGCGCAGGCCGAGAGGATTACCGCGGCGAAGGCAATGAGATGTTTCATGTCGGTTGTCTCCTGCCGCCGGGATCAGAATTTCACGTAGGCGCCGGCTTTCAGGATCTGCGGCCGGCCCCGGATGATGGTGTGCAGGCCGAAGGCGCCGCCGGTGTTGCCGACATCGATCAGGTATTCTTCGTCTGCCAGGTTCTCGCCGGTGGCAAACACGCCCCAACGCTCGTCGGCGCTGTCAAAGGCGAGGCGCAGGTTGATCAGGCCGTAAGCGCCCTGTTCCTCGACCACCGGCGTGCCGTCCGGATAGGTCTCGCGTACACGTCTGAAGCCGCCGCCACTGGCGATGTAATCGAAGCCGTTGTCGTCTTCGAAGAACTGCTGCCCTTTCCAGATATAGGCCGGCGTGATCGACAGCGTGCCGGTCGAGGCAACGTCCAGCGTGATGTCAGCGGCCAGCGAGAAGCTCTGCTCGGGGCTCATCCGGAACCGGTTGCCGGCAAACTGAAGCGGGTTCCCGTTGCTGTCCACGTCATCATATTCGGAAAAGTTGTAGGCATAGGTGCCCAGCAGGCGGACATTGTCATGCACCAGTGCCTGGCCGTCGAATTCAAAGCCGTACTGCGTGGCGTTGCCGGAGTTTTCGACAACGAACACACCATTGAGCGGATCGAAGCGGCTGGTCTGGAAGTTTTCGTACTGGCCGTAATAGACCGAGCTGGTCATCTGCACACGGTCATCGAAGAAGCGGCCGAACATGCCGGCTTCCACGTTGTCCAGCGTTTCGGCATCCACCACGGAGACGTTCCGGCCGGAGATCGACAACACTTCCGGGCGGCGGCCGCGGCCATAGGACAGCCAGGTGTTGACGCTGTCGGAGACGCGGTAAGCAGCGTTCAGGCGCCAGGTATAGGCGCCGTCCGGCTCGGCCGCGGCGTTGACCGGATTGCCGACCTGCGCGGCGCTGATCAGGAAGCCCGGCGCGAAGGTCACCGCGTTGCGCACGCCGCCGAGTGCCGCGTTGCCGCGCAGAAGCTCGCCGACGCTGGAAGCCTCAAGTTCGTTGACCGTGTAGCGCAGGCCGCCGGTCAGCGAGAGCCGGTCGGTCAGGTCGTACGTCACATCCCCGAAAAGGTCGTAGCTCGTGCGGGCGTCCGTCGATCTGGCCTGTTCGGCATGCGCCGGGTTCAGCGGGATCAGCAAGCCTTGCTGCAGCAGGCCGACCACCGAATACTGGAACGGTGTCGTGAAGCTGCCGATGTTGGCGGCGCCGGGAATGTTCCGGCTGATCAGCAGACCGCGGAGCTGCGCCACCGTGGCGCCAGCGCCGGCCGCGATCTGCGGCAGGAACAAGGACTGGGCGAAGGCTTCATCGGTGGCGAAGGTCAGCGAGTCGCGGGTTTCGTAGTCAAAATAGTTGCCGCCGAAGAAGCCGGTCAGCTTCCCGCCATTGTCGTAGTTGAGGCGCAGTTCCTGAGAGACAGCCTCGCCCTCACGCGCCTGGAAGAATTGCAGCAGGTTGAACGCGGCGCCGTCAGAGTCCCAGGCCTCGCTGGACGACAGGTCGCGGTAGTCGGTCAGCGAAGTCAGCGTCCAGGCCTCGCTCAGATCGATTTCGAGGTTTGCCGTGGTGGCGAAGATTTCGCGGTCATTGCCCAGCTTGTCGCGGACCTGGTCGGCGTTGATGTTCATCGCGGTCGGGCCATATGGATCGATCACGCCGTTAACGGGGAAGAAGCCCGACGTGAACTGGGTGCCGGTCGAGTCGTCTTCCTGATAGTTCACGAAAACGTCGGCGGTGATGGCCGGCGTAAGGTCCCAGCGGATCGCGCCGCGCAAGGCGGTCGTATCCTGGCCCATCAGGTCCGGCGAGTTGGCGAGGTTGGGCACATACCCGTCCACATTCTTGATCTGTCCGGCCAGGCGAACGGCGAACGTGTCGGTCAGCGCGAGGTTATAGAAGCCTTCGCCGCGCACGAAGTTGTAGTCGCCGCCTTCGATCAGCAGCTTGCCGGAGGTGCCTTCGGTCGAAGCGCGGTTCTGGATGTAGTTGATCCCGCCGATAAGGGCGCCCTGGCCGAACAGGGTCGCCTGCGGGCCTTTCACAACCTCGACGCGCTCGATATCGTAGATGGCAATGCTGGTCGCGTAGCCGGGCGTGCCGATGGAGACGCCGTTCTGGAAGATGGCCACACGCGGCGCGCCGCCATCGGCCACAACCCCGCGCAGCGAATAGGTCGGCGCGTTGAGGCTCTGCGCCTGCACCTGCAGGCCGGGAATGAAGTTTGCGAGGTCTTCGATGTCGTCGGCTGCCAGCTTGTCGATCAGGTCCTGGCTGGCGACGGAAATGTTGATGGGCACATCGATCTGTGCCTGTTCCTGCTTCTGCGTCGTTACAGTGACGACTTCGAGGCGGCGCGAATCCTCTGGTTCAGAAGATTGTGCGAGTGCGGACAAGTGGGCCGATGTGCTGAGTGCGGCGAGCGCCGTCGCCGAGAGAATGCGGAACTTCATGAATCACCCCGAGTTGTTGCGGCGCACAATCGTCGCCTCGGGCGTTCGTTAAGTCTGCGTTAGGGATGCTTCAAACCAAGCTTTTATGAAAGAATTTGACCGGAAATATGAAAGCATACAGCATCTTGGAGTGTTCGCGCTTCGTCGTTGAATATGCGCCTCTGAAGGTAGTGACCGGGCTGAAAAACTGCTCATGATTTGTGCGCTTGCTCAGAACTTGGGCGGCTCAATAAACGACGTCTGTCCTCGGAGTGTGGCGCCGCAGCAACGCACGGAGATGCACGGGATGATCCGTAAGCTGACTTCAGCCTGCCGCGCTGGCGACGATCATTCGGCGAAGCGTGCCGATCTCGTCGGCTTCGGCGGCGGGTTTGTCGCGGCGGATGCGGCTGATGCGGGGGAAGCGCATCGCGATTCCGGATTTGTGACGGGTGCTTGGATTCACGGCGTCAAAGGCCACTTCGAAGACAAGGCTCTTTTCGACTTCGCGGACAGGGCCGAAACGGTTGACCGTGTGCTTGCGCACGAAACCGTCGAGCCAGCGCAGTTCCTCATCGCTGAACCCCGAATAGGCCTTGCCGACGGGCAGCAGCACGCCCCCTTCGGCTTCCGGCGCGGTCCAGCAGCCGAACGTGTAGTCTGAATAAAAACTTGAGCGTTTGCCGGAGCCGCGCTGCGCATACATCATCACGCAGTCGGCGGTCAGCGGTTCGCGTTTCCACTTGTACCACAGGCCCGCCTTGCGGCCTGCTTCGTAGGGACTGTCTCGCCGCTTCAGCATAACGCCTTCGATGTCGGTTTCGCGCGCCGCGGCGCGCAGGTCCGCGAGTTCGTCGAAATCGCCCGCCTCGATCAGCGCCGAGATGTCAAAGGCGCCGGGGTCAAGCCCCGCGACGACGGATTCGAGACGCACTCGCCGGTCAGACCAGGGCAGGCGGCGCAGGTCTTCGCCGCGGTCGAACAGCATATCATAGAGCCGGACAAAGGCCGGATACGCCGCCTGCATGCTGGCGGAGACGACCTTCCGGCCGAGCCGCTGCTGGAGCGCATTGAAGCTCGCCGCGCCGCCCGCTTCGCCACCTTGCGCCGCCCCCCGAACGAGAAGTTCGCCGTCGAGCACGCCTTCATGGGCAAACGCGCGGGCGACATCCGGGAAGCTGGCCGTTATGTCTTCGCCGCCGCGGCTGAACAGCCTTGTCTCGCCGCCGGCATGGACAAGCTGGATGCGGATGCCGTCCCATTTCCATTCCGCGGCATAGTCCGCCAGATCGAGCACGGCGTCCTCAAGAGGATTGGCCAGCATGAACGGCCGGAAGACAGGCAGGGAGGTGATGTCCGGTTTTGCGGCCGCGCCAGTGGCCCAGGCAAACAGATCCGTATACGGCGGACGCAGCGCATGCCAGATTTCCTCTACATCATCGAGCGGCACGGAGAAGGCCTGCGCGAACGCCGTTTTCGCCAGCCGCGCCGACACGCCGATCCGCAAGGCGCCGGTTGCCAGCTTCAGCAGCGCAAAGCGGCCGTCCTCGTCGAGCCGGTCCAGCAGGCCCGCGACAATCGGCTTCGCGGTCGCCCGAGTGGCCGCGCTGAGCGCGCTGACGGCTTCACTGACGGTTGGGGGAGGCGTAACTGCCCCCGGCGGCGCAGGCCAGAGCAGGCTGACCGTCTCGGCGGTGTCCCCCACGAAATCGCGCGACAGCGAGAAGAGAATGGGATCGACGCGCTCCTTGATCAGGTCCCGCACGATGCCGGCTTTGACCGAGGGAAAGTTCAGCTCCCCCGTCAGTCCGGCGAGGGCCCAGCCGCGATCGGGGGCTGGCACCGTACGCAGGTAGTCCGCCAGCAAGGCCAGCTTGCTGTTGCGGGAACGTGTATAGATGAGATCGGTCAGCAGCCGGGCGAAACGGTCCATCAGCCGGTGTCGTCCTCTTCGCGGCCGACCAGGTCGAGCGCGCGGGCGCGCATCTGGTGCAGCGCGCACCAGTGCAGTAGCGCGTCTTCGCGGCCATGCGTGATCCAGGTTTCTTCTGGCGAAAGTTCGAGGATCGTGCCGGTTAACTCGTTCCAGTCACAATGGTCCGAGATGATCAGCGGCAGCTCGACATTGCGCTGCACGGCCCTCTGGCGCACCCGCATCCAGCCGGACGCCATGGCATTGATGGGGTCTGGCAACCGGCGCGCCCAGGTCGAGTTCAGGGACGACGGCGGACAGGCGATGATCTGCCCCTTGAGCGCTTCGCGGGTTGCCTCGCTCATCAGCGCGAGCGGGCCGAGTTCGACGCCGTGCCGCTCATACAACTCGCACACGGCGACCATCGCGCCGTGCAGCCAGATCGTCTCGTGGTACCCGGCGAGGCGAAGTTCCGCGATCACCCGCTGGGCCTTGCCGAGCGCATAGGCGCCGATCAGGATGCAGCGATCCGGGTTGGCCGCGCGCGCCGCGAGGAGGCGTGCAATCTCTCGCTCGATCGGCGGGTGCGTGAAGATCGGCAGGGCGAACGTCGCTTCGGTGATCAGGATGTCGCACGGCGTCGGCTGAAAGGGCAGGCAGGTCGGATCCGGCCGGCGCTTGTAGTCCCCGGTCACGATGATGCGCTCACCCTGGCGTTCGAGAAGGATCTGCGCTGAGCCGAGCACATGGCCCGCCGGGACGAACGTCGCGGTGATGGAATCGCCGATGTCCAGCGGTTCGTTGTAATCGAGATCGCGCCCGCCGGTCGGCGTTCCATAGCGCAGCGCAATGATGTCGCGTGTGGCGCCTGTGGCCCACACCTGGCCATGTCCGCCGCGGGCATGATCGGCATGGCCGTGGGTGACCAGCGCATTCGTCGCCGGGCGAGACGGATCGATCCACCAGTCGATCGTTGGCAGGTGGATGCCTTCGCGTTCGGCCTTGATCCAGCGCGGGGGTTTCTGGCTTGTCAGCATGACTTGTTCCTCGTGGGTCCGCGTTGAAAGGTCCCAAAAAACAACGCTTTGATGGCGCCGCGCGTTCCGGCCGCGGGCGCGGAGCTTGTGAGTTTATGTTAAGCGGTAGGGCGCAAATGCAAGGCGGTGGCTGCAATCAAGAGCGACTGCGGGCGAGCAGGTCGCCAAGGGGCGATGTCCCGAGCGGCGCGATTTTGACAGCCGCGGCGTCGACAATGATCATCGCCGGGACGACTGATCGTGCCGAATGGTGCCCCGGATTTTATCGTCGGGTGCACATTAATTCTCATTTTTTATCGCGATCGGCGGCTTGCCTCTGCCGAGGCCAAATGGGCGACCTAGATCGCCCCGAAAATAGCTCCACCTGTAGTAGCAGAGGGGTGAGGCGTCTTTTTGTCTTTGCGGCAAGACCTTTGATTTCGGGGCGCTTTCGCTCGCACCCGGCTATTTCTGCTGCGCGAAGAGGCCCGGTTTGGGGGCATCGTTAACGCGAAAAAAACCATAGTTTGCCAACTAATCACATTACGGCGTCGTCCGGCGCGCAGAACAGGTTAGACGTATGCAAGCCCCGGCTCGACAGACCCCAGAAACCTTTCCTGCCAGCGCTGGTCAGCGCACGTTCCGGGAAGTCTGCCAGGCGGCGATCCGCGTCTTCAACATGATGGACAAGTACCACACGGCGCCTTACCCGAATGCCTATGCCGTGCTGTTCGCCTATACGACCGGTTCGGATGAAGAGCTGGTGGCCGAGATCAACAGCCTGCTTCTGCTCAAGGACCAGCTGAGCCCCTACGACATCGACTCCCTGTTCCAAGAATACCTTGTCGACGATGCGACGACTTTCACGACGCAAGGCATTGGCCAGGCGATCGGCAACGAGATTGGCGCGGTGCTCGAGATCATCGAGGAGGGCCTCAAGCAGAACGATGCCTTCACGACCTCGCTGGACACAATTGCCGAGAGAGTTCCGGAAGCCACTTCGAACGAAGGGCTGTCGGCCATGGTCGCGACATTGCTCGAAGAGAACCGGCGGATGGCCGACCTGACCCGCGATCTCAACCAGGGGCTCGCAAAGTCACAGACCCTGATAACCACGCTGAACCAGCAACTGGAAGAAGTTCAGGCCCAGGCTCAGCGCGATCCGGTCTCCGGCGCGTTCAACCGCCGCGCCTTTGACACACAGCTGCAGGAGACGGTCAATCGCGCGGCGAAGACCAACGAAGGCTATTGCGTGGTTTTTGCAGAGCTCGATAACTTCAGTGGACTGACGGATGCCTACGGTCCGGCGGCCGGCGATGCGATCCTGCGCATCTTCGCGTCGCTGGTTTCCGGAAACCTGGGTGAAGGGGATATGGTGGCCCGTTATGGCGGCGACCAGTTTGCCCTCATCCTTCCGGGCCGCGACCTGATGTCTGCCTACAACCTGCTGGTCAAGATCAAGCATGCCTACAAGCTCACGGCGCATACCGTTGCGGGCGTGGACCAACCCTTCGCCGGGCTGACCGCCTCCTACGGCCTCGCGCGCGGCGAGCCGGGCATGGCCGCCAGCGCAGTGATCGAGCAAGCCGACGCTTTCATGCGCGAAGCCCGGAAATCCGGCCGAAATCTAGTGAAGGCCCGCGGGATCGGCTGATCCAAACTGCGCGGGCTTCGAGCGAGCTAGCTGCCGTTCGACAGCATGCTTGCCGCGAAAGTCTTGGACTCGGCAGCATCCAGCGCGCCGTCATTGTTGGCATCCGCGTCCTCGAAACGCGTGGTCAGCGCCGATTCAAGCTCCGAGGCCGTGATCAATCCATCCTGACCGGCGACCATCGTGAAGAAGGTGTCCCGGCGGATCGCGTCGCCACCTGATCCGGCGACAACTTCCTCCGCACCCGGATTGGCCACCGGGCCGCCTTCAGCGCTCGGGTTCGGGCTGTTGTCGGCCTGCGCCAGGGCGGGGGCCAGCAGGTCGTATTCGTCAGCCGTGAGCTGGCCGTTGGCGTCCTTGTCCGCCAGCGTCATCTGCGACGTCACAAAAGTCGGGATATCGGCGCGGTTGCGGATTTCATAGACCACGGCAACCGAGCGATCGACTTCCATGGCGCCGCCGTCATTGGATCCGGTGCTGACCTCGGCTGACGGCTCGACCGGCATCGGATCGGCCGCGACGGGCGGCGTGTCGCCGCGATCAACCTCCTGGTACGGCGTGCAGTTGGTGACCGTCACAAGAGCGGCTGCGAGCATGAGAACATTGCGAATAGTCATGGTGCCACTTCTCCATTCAGCGACGAGGATGATCCTGACTGAACGCAGATCCTTCCCATTTGTTCCGGCGCTGCCCGAGGCCGCGAGAACGTCACGGACAGCCGATCGCCTGGGCGAGAATGTTGCGGTGCACTTCGCTGGTGCCGGAGTAGATGGTTGCGGCGCGCGTCGCGAAATACTTCGCCTGTGCAAAGTCGCTGGTCGCCGCGGCTTCGAGGCCCGCTTCCGTGATCGTCTGATGCAGCTCGGTCGCGATGAGTTTCAGGGCAGACGTCGCAGGTCCTTCGGCGGCGCCGATCCTGCCGGCGCTGACATGGATCTCGAAGGCCTCGAACTCATCGATGCGCCGCGCGAGCGATGCGAGCTTGGCGCGCAACGCGTCGTCGTCGCAGTCTTGAGCCACCACGCCGCGCTGCGCGGCGCGCAGGGCCCGGCGCAGGAGGCCGGTGGTGGTATTATTCGAGCGGGCGATGGCCATCAGGCGCTTGGCGGCTTTCCAGCCCGCGCCGATGTCGCCGATACGGGCTGCCGCGGGCGTCCGGACGCGGTCGAAGAACACTTCGTTGGTTTCGCTGTCGCCGTCGATGAAACGGATTGGCTTTACGGTGATGCCGGGACGGTCCATCTCGACCAGCAGGAAGACGAGACCGGCGCCGCCGGTGCTTTGTGGATCGCACCGCGCGAGCAGGAAAATGTGGGTCGCGTACTGGGCAAAGCTGGTCCACAGCTTGCTGCCGGTGAGAATGAAATCATCGCCGTCGCGTTCGGCGCGCAGCGTTAGGGCCGACAGGTCGGACCCGGCCTGCGGCTCTGAAAATCCCTGGCACCACTCATGCGCGCCGCTCAGGATGGCCGGAAGGTAGCGGGCCTGTTGTTCGGGTGAGCCCTCCGCGATGATCAGTGGACCGATGGTTCGCACGCCGGAGGATTGCAGGATCGGCGCATCTCGCGCGGCGCAGGCATTCTCGAAATAGAGGCGCTGCTCGGTGCTCCATCCCGCGCCGCCATGCTCTATCGGCCAGGACGGGGCAAACCATCCGCGTTCGCACAGCTTTTCCCGCCATACGGCGCAGGCTTCGGGCGAGGACTTGAGACCCGTGGTGACGCGGCCTGCGGCCCGCAATTCCTCGGTGAGGGCTGTGTCGAGAAAGGAGTCAACACGGCGCCGGAAGGCGGCATCCGCACGTTGGGCGGTTGCGGGCTCGGCCCCGCTGATCTGGAAACTGCCATCCATCTGCCGGCCCTCCTGACCTTGGCGCAGGACGAAACGTACGCGAGACGCCCCGGCGGGCGGCAATCCGGAAAACTACGTGGTGCGCCTTTCAGGCTGACGCTGGAAAGACGGGCCAGCGCTGCGTGATGCGGCCGTTCTCGAAGACGGCGATGTCGCCGAACTGGAGGAACACGGCCTCGCTCTGGTGGGGCCGGAAGAACACGAATTCGTCCGGCGCGATCGACAGGTTGTGTCCGCCGGTCAGCATTTCCTGATTGGACGAGCGGCCGAAGGTCTTGTTGTAGGAAAGGCCCGGCGGGTCGACCGGGTCGGCCATCCAGTTACCGCCATAGGTGAAGACCGTGCGGGAGGTGTTCGGGTCCCAGGCGCGCTGGCCGTCAGCGGCGAATTCGAGGCCGGGCAGGCGCGTTTGCGGCATCGACTTGATCACCGGTGTCGCGATGAAGCTGGCGGGCAGGTGGGGCTCCAGCAGCGGCGTGTCGAAATGCGTCGGTTTGACGAGGCAGGAGCCGGCCGAGATTTCGTTGGCGACCTTCGTGGACTGATAATACCGGTAGGTGGGGCTGCCCGCCGCGTTGCGGACGAGGCCCGTCATCGCTTCGGCGCCCAGAACCTCGGCGGCCTGCGCCAGCGCCTCGCCATAACGCCGCCAGGCGCCGGACTTGGCGCGCTCGCGCCAGCCGAGCGCTTCGGGCAGCGCGGCCAGATACGGCTCGTAGCCCATGAAGCCGGAGAGTTCGAGCTCCGGTGCGTCGCGCAGCGTCTCGATCATGGCTTTCAGCGTGTCGCCGGCGTCGAGCCCGCCCCGGTGCAGGCCGACATCAAGTTCGAGATTGATGCGCAGCGTCTGACCGGCGCTCCGCGCAAGTTCCTGATACTGACGAAGGCGCTCGGGCGTATCGATCAGCCACTGGATATTGGTCGCGGCGACGGCATCTTCCGGCGCGAGCGACTGGAAGTATGTGCGCGCGGCGGCCACCGGCAGCGGCTTGCCGAGGAGCTGGTCAGCGTCCGGCATCGCCTTGCTGAGGGCGGTCAGCATGGGCTGGTTGAACGTCATCAGCCGGTCTGATCCGCAGCGCTGGCGGATGTGCGCGATGAGGTCGAGCGACGGCAGGGATTTCGCGACGATCCGGTAGGCCATGCCGGGCGGCAGGTGGCTCATCAGTGTGTCGATATTGGCGTCCAGGCGTGCCTTGTCGATGACCAGCGTCGGCGAGGCAATGCCCGCTTCGTCCAGGGCGGCCTGGAGGCCGAGGAAATAGGGATCGCGCGGTCCGCTCTCGTCACCGGGTTTGGTCATCAGAATTGCTGCTCCCGCAAGGCCTGCGCCGCCGATCATCAGGGTACGGCGCGAAATTTCAACCATCGAAATTCTCTCCGAACAGCTTGGCCAGATGCGCGTTCAGGAACTTGCCGCCGGGATCGAGGTCGCGGCGCAGAGCGAGGAAGCGTTCGTAGTCCGGATAGAGCTGCGTCAGCTCGGCGCGGCCGAGCGAGTGCAGCTTGCCCCAGTGGGGACGGCCGCCGGCTTCGCGGTACATCGGCTCGAAGTCTGAGAAGAAATAGTCGTAGCCTTCATCGGCGGCGGCGTGGATGGCGATGGAGGCGCGGGGGCCGGCGTTGAACGGGCTGAGCCAGGCGGTGTCGGGCGCGATGTGGCGGTATTCCATCGGGAAGAAAATCTCGCCGCGCTGGTCCAGCTTGCGCATTACGCGCTCGACCATTTCGGGGCCGCGCTCGCGCGGCAGGTGGTATTCCATCTCGATGAAACGGGTTGGTCGGACAGTGGAGAGGAGGACGCGGGACTCGTTCACGCGTTCCTCGACGATGCCTCTCGGGAATTCGGAGCGGGCAATCGTCCGGCGCAGCCAGGGCGCCCAGCCGAGTTCGTCGCGCAGGGTTTTCAGGCCTTGCAGGAATTCGTCGTCATCGCCGCCGGTTTCGTCCGTAGGCGGTTCATCGGTCAGGTCGTGCACGATGCTGGCGACGAGGCCGGTGTGCGGGAAGTAATAGAACTCGAAGTTGCGGTGCGCGCTGGAGGTCTGCCCGAGACGGCTGAGGAAGTCTTTCGAGTCCTCGACGGTGACAGTGCGCTTGAGGCGGTAGGCGGGGACGCTGCGCAGCGTGAAGGCCGTCATCACGCCGAGGGCGCCGAGGGAGACCTTGCCGGCTTCGAAGAGGTCCGGATCCGAGGCGCGCGTTACATCGCGGAGGCTGCCATCGGCGGTGACCATCTGAAAGGCGGTGAGGTTGTCGTGCAGGGCGGGCAGGTCGTTGCCGGTGCCGTGCGTGGCGGTGGCGAAGGCGCCGGCGAGGGTTTGCGAGTCGATGTCCGGCTGGTTGTCGAAGGCGCGGCCTTGTGCGGCGAGTTCTTCGCTGACCTGGAAGAGCGGTGTGCCGGCGCCGAAGCGGGCTTCGCCGGTGGCGGCGTCATAGCCCAGCAGGCCCGACAGGGCGTTGACCATGACGAGGGTGTCTTCGGTGGTCGCGAGGCCGGTGAAGGAGTGGCCGCTGCCGACGGGGCGGACGCGGCCTTTGGCGTTGCGGATCGTATTGGCGAGGGCGTCGACGCTTTCGGGGAAGGCGATCTGCTGCGGCGTGGCGCGTTCGATGCCCGCCCAGTTCATCCAGCTGGCTTCGCCGGGCGGGGCCTCAGGGGCGCCCTCGACATAGCCCTTGCGGGTGAACGACTTGCTGTCCCAGCCGATTTTCTGGACCGCGACGGCCCCGGCGGCGAGGCCTGTGCCGGCGGCCGCGAAAAGCATGTGACGCCGCGTCAGTTTCATCCGGTCGTCCTCCCCGGATGTAGCATGTACCGGTTTGGAGGGGCGGAACAAGTGGCCGCCGCGGGGTGGCTAGCCGGCGTCCGGCGCTTCGGTCCAATCGAGACGGGCGGAGGGAAGGGGCTCGAAGGTGTCGTGGTTGTAAGTGTATGGCGCGACAGACAGGCCGTTGGCGTCGATGTCGACGATGTTGAAGCCGGGCGGCGAGGCGCGCAGGCGGAGGTAGAGCGTGCCGGCCGAGAGGGCGATGTACTCGCCGCTGCCGGGGGCGATGCGTTCGATGTGCGGCGTGTGGACATGGCCCGTCATCAGCAGGCGCACGGGGCTCCTGGCGAGCCGCTCACTAGCGACATCGCCGCGGCGTGTACGTGTGGTCAGTCCGGCGCCGGAAAACGGGGTGAACGGATGGTGGCACACCATGATGGGAACCGCGCCGGCATCATCGGCTTCGGAAATCATCTCATCCAGCTCATCGAGCGCCACCGAGCCCTCGGCCCAGTTCGCACGCGATTGCCAGCCGCGCGCCGTATTGAGGGGCAGCAGCCGCGCCGCACCCGCGTTGAGGGAGCGTGTCAGGTCAACGAAATAATCCCTGTAGCGGTCAAACGGTTTGAATACCCGGTGCCCCGGGTGCAGCAGCGGCGTGTCGTGATTGCCGGGGACGACGATGGCGGGGAGCTTCACCGCATCCACCCATTCGCGCGCCCGGTGGAATTCGTCGCGCGAGCCGCGTTGGGTCAGGTCCCCGCTCACCACAAGCGCGGCGCCGGGATGCGCCTTGATGGCCTGATGTGCGGCATCGAGGATCGCTTCGCTGGTCGCGCCGATATGGATATCGGAGACGTGAATGAGCCTCATGAGACCGGCTTGGCGCGGATGACCTGCGCCGCCACGGGGATCAGGCGAAACTCGCAGATCGACGGCAACTCGCACGGCTCGCCGTCGATGGTCGCGGGGATCGGATCGCCGTGGATGTCTTCAACCCTCACAGCGGTGGTTGTTTCGACCGAGACGTCTTCCGCGTCGCGCCAGCCGTTCAGCAGCGACTGGAAACCGACGCTCACGAGATCCAGTTGCGAGGCGGGATCTATGGCGGCCACATCGAAACGCGGACGTTTTTCGCCCGCCAGTACGATCGCGCCCGCTGTGGCGTCCGTGCTGATGATGCGGGAGCCGATGCGCGAGCGAAGCTGCAGCCGGGTTTCCATGTCGAAGACCGAGTTCTTTGCGGCGGCCGTGATGGCTTCCAGGAATGCACCTTTCCGCACCAGCTCCCGGCTTTCGCTGAGCGTGGTCAGCCGGCCGACCACGACCGCCACATAGAAACGCTGGCCTTCGATCTCGCTGGCGGCCCAAGGCGAAACCTGCGGGTCTTCGAGCGCCGAGCGCAGGATGTCTTCCCAGCCGGTGCGGCCATGGTGCAGGCGCTGGTGCAGGAGGTTCATCGTGCCGCCAGGCAGGGTCAGCACCGGCGGGCCATCCGAGCCCGAGGCAGTGAGGGCGCAGTTGATGCTGCCATCGCCGCCCCATGCGATGAGGTAGTCCGGCGACTGATCAATGGCGCGCTGCAAGGTCGCCTTCACGTCCCCTTCCTCAAAAGAAATGATGTCGGCCGTGTAGCCAAGATCGGACAGCACGCGCTCCAGCGCTTCGCTCCCATCCTTGGGCACCGAACCGGATTGATGGTTCACGAAGGCCACGATCTTTTTCATCAAAACTCCGGTTTGCTGGGCTTGAGGCGCCGCTGCACAACGCCCAACTCCGGCCTTGGTTCCAACCGGTCAGCTGACGATCGTGACGGTCACTTCAAGGCGCAGACTGCGATCAGCGGCTCTGGGCCATCTGCAGTTGCGGCTTCGGCATGAAGGCGATGGCGGACAGGACGATGACGAACCACACTGCAATCACGAAGAAACAGTCCCGGAACGCGAGCACCGTGGCTTGCATGGCGATCTGGCTGCCGATGGCTTCGAACGAGCTGGTGAAGGCCGTCAGCGGCGGCATGCCGCTCGCCTCAAGCGCCTGCGATTGCATGGCGTGCTGATAGAGGAACTGGGGGTTCGACTCGGTCATCTCGGCGGCGAGATGGTCGCCGTGAAAGATGGTGCGCCGCTGCAGCAGAACGGCCAGGAGGTTCACGCCGAACGCGCCGCCCACCTGCATCAGGAAGGAAACACCCCCCGTCGCGGACGCCAGCAGGTGCAGCGGCACGGCGCGGACGGCGGTGGTGTTCGCGGGCGGATTGCAGAAGGCGATGCCGACACGGCTGAGCATGATCCAGCTGACGAGCACCCAGTAGGGCGTCAGGGCCGTCACGCCGGAGAGCAGGAAGCCGGATATCGCAAAGCAGAGAATGCCGAAGGTCAGCAGCCAGCGTGGGTCGACCCGGTCCGTCAGCCTGCCTGCGATCGGAAAGCCGACCACCATCGCGAGACCGGCGGGGATCATCATCACCCCTGCGGCGGTTGGTGAGTAGCCCTGGACGATCTGGACGAAAAGCGGGATGAGATAGGTCGAGCCATAGATGGCCGTGCCGGTGGCGACGATGATGAGGCCGGCCGACCAGAACTGGCGATACTTGAAGATCGCCGGATTGAGCGCCGGAAACGGATGGCGGCGTTCCCAGAAATAGAAGACCACGGCCGCGGTGAGAGCGACCGCGATCTTGATGAGCGTCTTGTCCGATTCCCAGCCATCGCGGTTGCCGCCGGCAAAGGCGGAGAGGAGACCCACGAGCGCGACCGACAGCAGGCAGAGCCCCTGCCAGTCCAGCGGCGGCTTCTTTTCGTGGCTTTGCCGCTCGCCGTTCGGCATCAGGAAGGGCGCGATGGCGAGCGCGAGGATGGCCAGCGGCAGCGTGGCGATGAACACGAAGCGCCAGCTGGCGAGGTCGACCGCGACACCGCCGAGAGCCGGCCCGAAAGCAGGCGCCAGCACAACGCCTATCGAGAACAGGCCCATTGCCGTGCCGCGCAACCGGTCCGGAAAGGTCTGGAAGATCAGGAACATCGACATGGGCTGCAACAGGCCGGCCGATACGCCCTGAAGGGCGCGGGCGACGATCAGCATTTCCAGCGTCGCGCTGACGGCGCCGAGCAGGGAGCCGATGATGAAGGTCGTCATGCCGAATATGTAAGTCGCGCGCGGGCCGTAGGTGGCCATCGCCCAAGCGTTTGCGAGCATCGCCAGCGTTGACGACGCCAGGAACGCCGTCGACATCCATTGCGCCTGGTCCTGGCCGAGCCCGAAGGCGCCGATCATGGCGGGCAGGGCGACGTTGACCGTCGTCGCCGCGAGCATGGTGGACATCGAGCCCATCAGCATGGTCAGCAGCAGGAACCAGCGGTAGTTGGCGCCGAACTGCGCGAAGCGTGCGCGGATCGCGCGGCCGGCATTCGGGGGGATGTCATCCGGCGAGACGGGGCGCGGGCCACCGCTTTTGGGAACCGCGAGGCCCGCGGCCTCCGTCAAGATGCAACCGGCGCCGGCGCGGCGGGGCCGTCTGACTTGCGGATCCGTATGCTGACCATCGTGCCCGTGCGCAGGTGCACATCCGTCGGTTCGAGATCGATGCGCACCTTGATGCGCTGCGTGATCTTGGTGAACACGCCGTTGGCATTCGGGTTCGGCATCATCGCTGCTTCCGACAGCGTCGCTTCGCGCACGCGGGTCACGCGGCCTCTTATGTCGGCAGACGGATTGCTGTCCGCCTTGACCTTCACGGCGGCCCCCGGGTGCACATTCCGGATATCGGTTTCTTTGATATTGGCCGACACCCACACCGCGTCCGGATCATGCATCAGCGCCATCCGGAACCCATGCAGGGAATGCTCGCCTGCGTCATAGAACAGCTCATCGATCACGCCGTCCACCGGCGCCCGGATGGTGTGCTGGTCCAGCACAACCTTCTGCGCCTCCACCCGCGCGACGGCCTGTTCGAGCTCGGCCTGGAGGACGGAGAGGTCATAATCGATCAGGCGGACTTCCTGGCCGGTGATGCTGGCGGTGCGCTGGTCGGCGGCGGCGGTCTCGCGCTCCGCCTGCGCGCGGAGCAAGTCTTGCGCGGCGGTATCAAGGGCGTTCTTGGCCTGGTCGTAGGTGCTTTTCGGAATCCGTCCCTGCTCGAACAGGTTCTTCGTGCGGTCGTGTTCCTGCTTCGCGTTTTCGAGGTTTGACCGCGCGGCCTCGACCGAGGCGGACGCAGATCGCGTGCCGGCCTGACGCGCGGCGACCTGGCTGCCGGCCTTGGATGTGGCTAGGCCGGCGCGTGCTTCCTCCCGCGCGATCTCGGCGCGCAGGCGGCTGGCCTCGGCCTCGTATTGGGCGAGCGTGAAGACGGCTTCGCGGTCATCGATCGTGTAGAGCACGTCGCCTGCGGACACCCGGTCGCCTTCGCTGACGGCGACGCTGGTGATGCGCCCGGAGATGTCGGTCGAGACGGCGATCATGTCGGCCGCTATCCGGGCATCGGAGGTGGAGACGTAGGCGGCGCGGTCCATCACGAAGCGCGCGGCCAGCAGCAGGAAGATCAGGCCAGCGGCGATCGCGATTCGTTGCCGGTTGCGGGGCGAGCTGAGGAGTTCGGCGGCGCGTTGCCGCGCTGTCAGCTGGGTTTCGGTCAGAAGTTGCGAATCGCCGTCCATTGCTCTGTTCCGGCATGGGAAAACGCCGGTGTGTTCCTCCCTGACGGTCTGCCGGCGGACGCCTCTTCGTGCGTTCCGCTCGCCGTCTGGATACATTGATCCGGAACCTGCCGCTGAGGCAAGCAAGCGGCATTTTGCGCCGGGCCGTTTCGGCAGGGCATCGGCGGCGAAATTCGCCATGTATCTCGGGCGAGGGTGCGCCTATAACGCGCGCCAGAGAACAGGGAGACACGCCATGCGCGAGGTGCATCATTTCATCGGCGGCAAGGCCGTCACCGGCACATCCGGCCGGTTTGGCGACATCTACAATCCAAATACCGGCGAGGTTCAGGCCCGCGTCGCGCTGGCGACGGTTGCAGAACTCGGCGCGGCCGTGGACGCGGCCAGGGCGGCGCTTCCGGGCTGGGCGACGACTAACCCGCAGCGCCGCGCCCGCGTGATGTTCGAGTTCAAGCGCCTCGTCGAGGCGAACATGAACGACCTCGCGCATCTCCTGTCGTCCGAGCACGGCAAGGTGATCGCCGACTCGAAGGGCGACATCCAGCGCGGCCTTGATGTGGTCGAGTTTGCCTGCGGCGTGCCGCACCTGCTGAAAGGTGAGTACACCGAAGGGGCTGGGCCCGGCATTGATGTCTACTCGATGCGCCAGGCGCTCGGCGTCTGCGCCGGCATCACGCCGTTCAACTTCCCCGCCATGATCCCGTGCTGGATGGCGGCGGTCGCCATTGCCTGCGGCAACACATTCATCCTGAAGCCGTCGGAGAAGGATCCTTCGGTGCCGATGCGGCTCGCCGAGCTGATGCTTGAGGCAGGCGCGCCAGCCGGTGTGCTGAACGTCGTCAATGGCGACAAGGTCTCGGTCGATGCGATCCTGACGCATCCGGACATCAAGGCTGTCAGCTTCGTCGGATCGTCCGACATCGCACAATACGTTTATTCGACCGGCACCGCGCACGGCAAGCGCGTGCAGGCCATGGGCGGGGCGAAGAACCACGGCATCATCCTGCCGGACGCGGACATGGAACAGGCCGTCAAGGACATCGTCGGCGCGGCTTACGGTTCGGCGGGGGAGCGCTGCATGGCGCTGCCGGTGGCCGTGCCGGTGGGCAAGAAAACGGCGGACGAGTTTGTCGAGCGGATGGCGGCCGAGGCGCAGAAGCTGAAGATCGGCATCTCCACCGACAAGGACGCGCATTATGGTCCGGTCGTCTCCGCCGTGCACAAGGCGAAGATCGAAAGCTACATCCAGATGGGTGTCGATGAGGGCGCCAAGCTCGTGCTCGATGGCCGGGGCCATACGCTTCAGGGGCACGAGAAGGGCTTCTTCATAGGGCCGTCGCTATTCGACCATGTAAAGCCCGGCATGAAATCCTATCATGAGGAAATCTTCGGGCCGGTGTTGCAGGTGGTACGCGCTGAAACGCTGGAGGAAGCCGCGGGCTACGCTTCGGATCATCAGTATGGGAACGGTTGCGCGATCTTCACGTCCAATGGCCGCGCCGCGCGCGAGTTTGCGGCGCAGGTGAATGTTGGCATGGTCGGCATCAACGTGCCGATCCCGGTGCCGGTCGCCTATCACACGTTCGGCGGCTGGAAGCGCTCGGCGTTCGGCGACACCAACCAGCACGGCCCGGAAGGCATCAAGTTCTGGACCAAAATCAAGACTGTTACCCAGCGCTGGCCGGACGGCGATGTCGGCGATCAGGCCTTCGTCATCCCGACAATGGGCTGAGCCCCGGCGGGGCGCTTGTAGGCAAATCGCGGGTCAGGTAACTCGGTCAGGTCCATCCATCGAAACCGGGGAGGGTTTCATGACGACTGCCAATATTTCTGCCCCCGTGGCGGATGATCGCCGCTTTTTCCGTAACCTTGCGACGGGTATGGCCGTCATCCTGGTGGCGGGCTTCGTCGTCCAGCTTGCTGTGGGGCGGTCGAGCTTCGGCGCGCCGCTGGTGGTTCATGCCCATGCCGTTGTGTTCATGGGTTGGGTCGGCATTGTGTTGACACAGATCTGGCTCGCCGGGGCGGGCAACATCGCGCTGCACCGGCAGGTCGGCAAACTGGCCGCCATCTGGGCGCTCGGCCTCCTCATCTTCGGAACCTGGGTGACGGTCGCGGCCGTGCAGACGGGGCGCACGCCCTTCTTCTTCCAGCCGCAGCATTTCATCATCGCCAACCCGCTGTCGCTCTACGCCGCCATCGGCCTGCTCGTTGCGGCTTATGTCCTGCGCAAGCAGACCGATTGGCATGCGCGCTTGCAGATCGGCTCATTCGTGCTGCTGATGGGGCCTGGCTTCGGCCGACTCCTGCCGATGCCGCTCCTTCCGCCCTATGCTTTTGAAATCGCCGGCCTGATCGCTCTGATCTTCCCCGCCATAGGCATCTTCTACGACTGGCGCACCCACGGCCGTCCGCATCCCGCCTGGTTCTGGGGAATCGGCGTATTGCTGGCCGTTACCGTCCTGGCCCGGGTCATCGGTTTCTCGCCCGTGGGCGAAGCCGTCTATGACGCGGTCGTCGCGGGCACACCTCTCGCCGGCACCAGCGGTCTCGATTTCCTGCCACCGCCTGGACCGCCGCCTGGCGCCTGATCTAGAATTTCCAGCGCCCAGGCGCCATCCAACCTGAAAGGCCACCCCGAACCGATGACCGACTACAAGACGATTACCTTCGAACAGAAGGGCCGCGTCGCGATCGTGACGCTGAACCGGCCGGACAGCCTCAACGCGCTCAATGCGGAGATCATGTCTGAGGTTGTAGAATGCTTTGCTGCGATCGACCGGAATAAGGATATCGCCGTCAGTGTGCTGACGGGTGCGGGCCGCGCATTTGCGGCTGGCGCCGACATCAAGGAGATGCAGCCGCAATCCTTCTCGGACATGTATGTCGAAGACTATTTCGCCGGCTGGGACCGGTTCGCGGCAAGCCGCAAGCCGGTGATCGCGGCGGTCAACGGCTTTGCGCTCGGGGGCGGGTGCGAACTTGCAATGATGTGCGACCTGATCATTGCCTCCGACAAGGCGAAGTTTGGCCAGCCGGAAATCAAGCTTGGCGTCACGCCCGGCATGGGCGGCTCCATCCGCCTGACAAAGGCGGTGGGCAAGGCGAAAGCCATGGACCTTGTGCTGACCGGCCGGATGATCGACGCGGCTGAGGCGGACCGGATCGGCCTCGTCTCGCGCGTCGTGCCGCATGAGAGGCTGATGGAGGTCGCCCTCGCTGCGGCGAACGAGATCGCTGGTTTCTCGGTGCCGTCGCTGATGGCGGCGAAGGAAATGGTGGCCCGTGCGCTCGAACTTCCGACCACGGAGGGTGTGAAGTTCGAACGCCGCCTGTTCCAGGGCCTGTTCGGAACCGCCGACCAGAAAGAAGGCATGGCCGCCTTCAGCGAAAAACGCCCTGCCAAATTCGAGGACAAGTGACATGACCAAGATCGCCTTCATCGGCCTCGGCAACATGGGCGGCGGCATGTGTGCCAACCTCGTGAAGGCCGGCCACACCGTCGCAGCATTTGATCTGAGCGCCGAAGCGGTCGCCGCCGTTGCGGCGAAGGGCGCCCGCGCCGCTTCGTCCGTCGCGGATGTGGTGAAAGATGCCGACGTCGTCGTCTCCATGCTGCCCGCCGGCAAGCATGTGCTCAACGTCTATTTCGGCCCAGACGGGGTCAAGCATCACGCAAAGCGCGGCACGCTGCTGATCGATTGCTCCACCATAGCCGTCGCGGATGCGCGCGAGGCGCACATCCAGGCGGACCTCTCCGGCCTGATCCTGGTCGACGCGCCGGTCTCGGGCGGCGTGGCGGCGGCCGAAGCGGGCACGCTGACTTTCATGGTGGGCGGCACAGCCCGGGCGTTCGAGAAGGCCGAGCAGGTCCTCAAGGGCATGGGCAAGAACATCTTCCATGCCGGCGGACCCGGCAACGGGCAGGCCGCCAAGATCGCCAACAACATGCTGCTCGGCATCTCGATGATCGCCACCTGCGAGGCCTTCAACCTCGCCGAAAAACTCGGGCTGGACGCGGAAACCTTTTACAAGATCTCGTCGGTGTCCTCCGGCCAGTGCTGGTCGATGACCAGCTATTGCCCGGCGCCCGGCCCGGTTCCGACTTCGCCCGCCAACCGGGATTACAAGCCTGGCTTCGCGGTTGCGATGATGGCGAAAGACCTTCACCTGGCGGCCGACGCCGCTTATGCCTCCGGCGCCGAAATCCGCTTCGGCGAGCAGGCGGAAAAGATCTACCAGGCCTTGTGCGACAGGGGCTTTGCAGGTCTCGATTTCTCCGGCGTCATGAAAGACGTCAAAGGCGAAATTCCGCGCTGAGACGGGCCGACTGTCCGTAGTTTCGCCGGTCCGTTTACCTTCGCGCCTGCTGGCACAGTAGTTGCCGCATCAGTCCCGGGAAGCGCCGCCAGTGTAGCGGCGCCTGACGCGAATTGGGACAAACGGGACCGAAATGGCCACCGGAGCGCTGGGGAATGTACTGATAGTAACACATGGTCCGGGGCGCGGTCGCACCGTGCCGACGGGGGACGTGTTCCTCGCGCGCCTCAAGATCCGTGATCCTGAACTGGCAGCGCGGCTCGTTTTCCACGAGACCGGGCAACCCGCGCCCAGCCTCTCGGGGATTGGTCTCGTCGTGTTCTGGCTGGGTGACCCGCTGCGCCAGAAATATCCGGATTGCTATGCGGAAGCTACGGCCATCGCCCATTCCGCTGCCCGCCGGGGGATTGCCGTACTGAACTCGCCGGAAGCCCTCTCGAACACTGCCAAGGCGCTCCAGTCCGCCATCTGGTCCAAAGCCGGTATTCCCAGCGCGCCCGTGCGCTGCATCGAAGACGCAAGCCAATTGCCTGCGGCGTTTGCCGAAATGAACGGCCCGAGCCTGCTGCGCGGCAATGATACACATGCCGAGCGCGGCATCCGGGTGCTGTCGACACAGGCCGATGCGGACCGCGCGGCTCGCAAGCTCTGCTCTCCGGCGGCGCTGGTCCGCGTCCACGATGTCCGCGCCGAATACCGCGCTGCCGGCGCCGATCCGTCGAGCCTCTACAGCCGCTTCCATCACAAGGCCCGCGCCTTCGTGTTCCGGGGCGAGGTCAAGGCCAGCCATCTGTTCTTCTCGCGCGAACTCGTGGTCGGCCTCTCCAACAGCCTGTTCGCCCGCGAAGCCAGCCCGAAGCGCAAGGTCCTCCGGTCTATCGGCTTTCGCTGCGACCTTTTCGATGAGCTGATCGCTGAAGACCACACCTACTTCGAGTCAGAAGTTCCGTACAAGGATGTTCTCGTGCGCGCCGTCGCCGCCCTTGGCCTGGATGTCGCGGCCGTGGACTACAGCCTCCGGCCGGACGGCTCGCCGATCCTGTGGGAAGCCAATCCGTATTTCTGTCTGCCGCGCGGGGAAGAAAGCGTACTCAGCGCCGAGCGCAACGCCGTGGAGCGGGTGAACGCCTCGTTCGACTGGATGGCGCAGTGCCTCTGGGCGGCGCTGCCACATCGGCTGGCCTCATGAGCCTCGCTATGCCCGCGCCGGCAGGCCGTGGCCGCCGCGATCTTGCCCGCAAGTTCGGTTGGACCAGCCTCGCCTCGATCGTGCAGATGCTCGCCGGCCTTGCCTCGGTCATCGTTCTCACGCGCTTCCTGCTGCCGTCCGACTACGGACTGTATGGCATAGCGCTGATGGCAATTGCAGCAGGCGAGGTGCTAACCGGCGGGGTACTGTCGAGCCCGGTGGAACAGAAAGCGGATATCTCCCGCGCTGATCTCAATTCAGCCTTCTGGGCCAATTCTGGCCTGGCGCTCGCCTGCGCGGCCGTCACGCTGCCGGTTGCGGCACTGGTGTCTGGAACCCTGGGATATGCCGAAGCGATGCCTGTGATCGCGGCGGCGTGCGGCCTCATGCTGATTACGGCGCTCGGCATCGTGCCGGAAAGTCTCCTGCGCCGCCGCCAGCAGTTTCGCCTCCTGTCCAAAGTCAGCATGGTGGCCGCGCTGACCGGACTTGCTGCGGCCATCGGGCTGGCGCTGATGGGGGCAGGGGTCTGGTCGCTGATCGGGCTTGAGGTCGTGCGCCGGACCATCCTGGTCACTTCGAATTTCGTGTTCGTCCGCTGGCTGCCGGATGGCGGCCTCGATGCGGGATCCATCCGCGCCGCGCTGCCGTTCGTCTCCGGCATGCTGGCGGCCAACGCCCTCGGCCGGGTGGACCGGCTCGCGCCTCAGGTGGCCGCGACGGTCTTCTTCGGGCCTGAGGGGCTCGGCCTCCTGTCGGTCGCGACCCGCATCGCAGATCAGATCCAGTCCTTCGTGGCCCAGCCCGTCGGGGCCATGGCGCTGCCGGTCCTCTCGGATGCGGCGCGCGAAACCGTCCGCTTCCACGCGCTGATGACGGACGCCTGGCGCGCCATCGCCATCACCAGCTTTCCGATGCTAGCCGGCTTCGCCGCCATTGCGCCGCTGCTGGTGCCGATGGCTGTGGGCGATGCGTTCGCCGGCGTCGGACTCATCTCGGCCATCACCGTGCTAGCAAACCTGCGCGTCGTCGCCTCAAAGGTGAACATTGCCGCGACGCAGGCTGCGGGGAAATCTCTGACGGCCAGCGCGTCGATCGCGGTCAGTGTTGTGACGCATATCCTGCTGCTGCTCGTCCTCGCGCCGTTCGGTGTGATCGCGATAGCGGCGGCGTCCTTGCTGCGCGGATGGATCACCTGGCCGTTCGCCGCGTGGTTCGTGAAGGCGACGACGGGCTTCGGCATGCTTCGGCAGGCGTCGATTCTCGTGCCGCCGATTGCGGCCAGCCTGGTCATGGGCGGCGCTGTCTGCGCGCTCTCGGCTGCCTTGGAGGCGTACTTGCCGCCGGTGGGAGCCTTGGTCGTCTTGATCGCCGCCGGTGTCGTGATCTATGCAGCCGCGCTCTGGCTGCTGGACCCCTGGGTCCGCCAGGCGGCGCAGTCGGGGAATATCCGGAAGATGTGGGCGAAGCGCGGGAAATGATCCGGTCGACCACCGACTTGGGTTTTGGTCCGGGGCGCTCAGTAGATCGCGGCGCCGCTGCAGAGAGGTTTGGATATTCAACCGTACTTTACATGACCAGTTAAACGAATACATCAAACTGAGGGACAACAACTTCACCTGATTTTGCAAGTTCAGGTATAGTATCGAATCTGATTTCGGTGAAACTTCGCAAGGACGCGGGATACGTTGATCTTGTCCCGCTTTGGCTATTTGGTTTCGCGACGCTTTTGGAGACGCTCTATTTCGTGACGAACCGGCCTGCATTCTGCGCGCGGTGGCTGCATTTGCAGCCTGAACCGGCATGCTCGGCTGCTGCGTCCAATCCTGCGCAATCTGGCCTGCTCTGTGCAGGGACAGAGGCCGCATGATCGTCATTCTCTCCACTCTCAATGGCAATGGCCGGCTCCGGGAAATGTTGGAGGCCATGCTGCGCGTCCGCCTTCCGGCGGGCACGCGGTTCCATGTCGTCGACAATGGCAGCGAAGACGGCACGCTGGATCTGCTCGACAGTTTCTCGAACCGCTTGCCGCTGGTCATCTACAAGCAACCCGTCCGCGGCAAGAACCGCTGCGTTAACCTCGTTCTGGACACGGTCAGCGCCAGCCTCGACCCCAACGAACTGGTTGTGCTGACCGATGACGACATTCTCCCGAGCCCTGAATGGCTCGAAGAGCTGGAAGCCGCCGGCAAGGCGCATCCGGACCGGGATGTGTTCGCCGGCCGCATCCTGCCGCACTGGCCAAGCAGCGGCATCGTCCACCTCGACCCGGTGCGCCACCATTTCGGCATCCTGTTCTCGCTGACGTCCGAGAGCGAAGGCCCAGTCAAATGCCAGCTCGCCTGGGGCCCCAACATGGCGGTCCGCGCGCATGTTTTCAAAACCGGCGTGCGGTTCGATCCCAAGTTCGGACCGAATGGTAGCCAAGGCTATCCGATGGGCTCCGAAACCGAACTGATGGAGCGCCTGGAGGCAGCAGGCCACAGGGCCTGGTTCGCGGAGCGCGCCTGCGTGCGCCATATGATCCGGTCTTCCCAGCTGGACGCCCAAAGCGTCATCCAGCGGGCTTTCCGTCATGGCTATGGCGTGGGCTGGCGCCGGCAACGTCATGCCGGAGCGCTCCGGATGCTGAGCAGCCTGTTCAAGGCCGCGAGGGGCGTCTGCACGGCGCGCCTGCGGCGAACCTTGATGCCCCTTGCAGATCCACTGCTGCAGGATTTCCACGAAGCCTGGGCCCTCGGGCTGGCGCGTGGCTCGCTGTACGAATACCGCCGCGCCCGCGCGGTGACCGAATTCGAGGAAGACTTTCCCGAACGCCGCGCCGTCGAACGCGCTCCGGCCAACGACTAGCGCAGCCGCCCTTTCAGTTTTCCCTTGCTTGCCTTTGCGGCAGGTCCGGTCGTTTACGTATTGAGGCGCCTTCCTCCCGGGCGACACTTGCACGCATCAGACGTTTGGCCCCGTGGGCGCACGCGGCGAGTGGGAGGAATAACATGGCCGATACAGCAACCCTTCAGGCTTCAAAGACCAAGGCGAAGACCGAGCATTTCGATGTGCTGGTGGTCGGCGCCGGTATCTCCGGCGTAGGCGCCGGATACCACCTGAAAACCCAGAACCCGAAGAAGAAGTTCGTCATCCTGGAAGCCTACGAAACCTTCGGCGGCACCTGGCACATGCACAAGTATCCCGGCACCCGCTCGGACTCCGATCTGTATACCTTCGGCTATCGCTACAAGCCCTGGGTCGGCCCGCCAATCGCCAGCCGCGAAGAGATCCTGAAGTACATGGAGGAGGTGATCGCGGAGAACGAGCTCGCGGCCCACATCCGTTACCGCCACAAGATCACGTCCGCCAGCTGGTCGAGCGCGAAGAAGCGCTGGACCGTCAAGGCCGAACGTCTTGATACCGGCGAAATGCTGACCTTCACCGCAAAGTTCCTCTGGATGTGCCAAGGCTACTACAAGCACGCTGAAGGCTACACCCCCGAATGGCCGGGGATGGACACCTTCCGTGGACAGATCGTCCACCCGCAGACGTGGCCGGAAGGCCTCGATCTCACGGGCAAGAAGGTCGTGGTGATCGGTTCAGGCGCGACCGCTGCGACCGTGGTGCCGGCCATCGCCGGTAAGTGCGAACACGTGACGCTGCTGCAGCGCTCGCCGACCTATTTCATCCCGGCCCGCAACGAGAACGTCCTGGCCGACGAACTGCGCATGCTGGGTGTGGACGAGAAGTGGATCCACGAGATCGTCCGCCGAAAGTATCTGTTCGAACAGGCCGAATTCACCCGCCGCTCCTTCGAGGATTCCGAACTCCTGCGCAACGAGTTGCTGGAAGGGGTCAAGGCCTGCCTCCCGGAAGGCTACGACATGAAGCACTTCACGCCGAGCTACCGCCCCTGGCAGCAGCGCGTCGCCTTTGTTCCGGATGCGGACCTTTTCGAAGGCATCAAGGCCGGGCTGGCGAGCGTCGTCACCGACCATATCGAGCGGTTCACCGAAAAGGGCATCCTGCTGAAGTCCGGGCGCGAACTGGAAGCCGACGTGATCGTGACGGCCACCGGCTTCAACCTGTCTGTCCTCGGCGGCATTCCGTTTGAAGTCGACGGAAAGCCGGTCAACTGGGCCGACACCATCACCTATCGCGGCATGATGTTCACAGGCGTGCCGAACCTCGTCTGGGTGTTCGGTTATTTCCGCGCCAGCTGGACGCTGCGTGTGGACATGATGGGAGACTTCGTCGCGCGGCTCTTGAAGCACATGGATGCGAAAGGTGCCAAGCAGGTCGAAGTCGCGCTCCGCCCGCAGGACCACAACATGGAAATCCTGCCCTGGATCGACGAGGACAACTTCAATCCGGGCTACCTCGCCCGCTCCATGGATCAGATGCCCAAACGCGGGGCGAACCCGGAATGGGCCCATACCCAGAACTACTGGAAGGAAAAGGACGAACTCCCGCTGGTCGATCTCGACGCGCCGGAATTCCGCTACAGCTGACCTGAGGCCGGATTGGCCCTCTCTTGCCGCGGCGCAGCAACCCCGGCATGAGAGGCGCCAATGACTGATACCAGCGCCCCCACGCTTGCCGAGCAGGGCAAGATTGACCCGCTCTTTCTGAGCGACCTCGCCGACGCCGTCGACGAGCGCGATATCCGCTGGCTGTCGCGCACGCTGAAGCGCATGCACCCGGCCGACGCGGCCGATGCGCTGGAAGCCCTCAACTACGATACGTTCGAGGAGGCCGTCGAACTCCTCGGCGGCGAGCTGCCGCCTGAAATCCTGATCGAGCTGCGCGATTCCTACCGCGAAGACGCCGTCGACATGCTGCCGGACCAGGCGGTGGCGCAGGCCCTCGACGAACTCGATTCAGACGATGCGACGACCATTCTCGAAGACCTTGAGGATGACCGCCGTGAGCGCATCCTCGAAGATCTCGCGCCGGTAGACCGGGCGGAACTCGAACGCAGCCTCGGCTATGAAGAGGAAACCGCCGGCCGTCTGATGCAGACGGAATTCGTCGCCGTGCCGGAATTCTGGACCGTCGGCCAGACCATCGACCATGCCCGCGCGCTCGGCACCGAACTGCCGGAAGTCTTCCACGAGATCTACGTGATCGACCCGGCCCACCGGCTGCTCGGCATCGTCCCGCTGGCCAACCTGCTGCGCCAGCCGAGGGAAACGCCGCTCGAAGACATCATGAACGAGCCGACGATGACGCTGGATACGTCTACCGACCAGGAAGACGTCGCCTATCAGTTCCAGAAATACTCGCTCGCCTCGGCTCCCGTCACCGATACCGCTGGCCGCCTCGTAGGCATGATCACGGTCGATGACATGGTCGACGTCATGCATTCGGAGCATTCCGAAGACCTGCTGGCCCTGTCGAACGTGTCCTCCGCCGACGCCTCCGACACCGTGTTCGAAACCGTCAAGGCCCGGCTGCCCTGGCTCGCGATCAACCTGTTCACCGCCTTCATCGCCTCGGCGATCATCTCGATGTTCGAAGGCGCGATCGAGGAGGTCGTCGCGCTGGCGATCCTGATGCCTGTGGTTGCGGCGCTCGGCGGCAATGCCGGCAGTCAGGGCCTCGCCGTGGCCGTGCGCGCCATCGCCTCGCGCCAGCTGGACGGCGCCTCGGCCCGCCGCGCGATCCTGAGGGAATTCATGGCGGCCGCCTTCAACGGGCTGCTGATTGGCGTCGGAGTGGGCCTGATCGCGCTGTTCTGGTTCGGGGATACGCGCCTCGGCCTCGTTATCGCCTTCGCCATGTTCGGCACATTCCTGTGGGCGGGCCTGTCCGGGATCCTGGTGCCGCTGGGCCTCAAACGCCTCGGCGCAGACCCCGCTGTTGCCTCATCGGTTTTCGTCTTAACCTTGACCGATGTGATGGCTTTCTTCAGCTTTCTCGGCCTCGCCACGATCGTCCTCTTGTAAACAGACGGATTTTCGGCCGAATCTCGCGTTGCAGGCGAATGGGCGCGCGTTTTGCAGGGGCCACCTGTAGGCAATTCGCCGGATGTACCACAACGGGAGCTAGTGGGTTTGGCCCGTCCCATGCGCACGTCAGCACAGGGTATCGAGCTCATCCAGAGCTTCGAGGGCTTTCGCCCGCGGGCAGCGCGTCTGCCCGGTGGCGGCTGGCTGATCGGCTATGGCCATACCGCCACCGCCCGCGCCGGCCTGCAGATCACCCCGCGCGACGCCGCGCTCATCCTGCGCCACCATGACTTGCCCCAGTTCGAGCAGCAGATCGCCGAACAGGTGCTGAGCCCGCTCAGCCAGAACGAGTTCGATGCGCTCATATCCTTTGCGTTCAACATCGGCAGCGAAGCCTTCGAGAATTCGGATGTCGTCGCCGCGCTCAATGCCGGTGACCGCGCGCTGGCGGCCAATGCCATGTGGGCCTGGCGCCTCGCGAACATTTCCGGCGAGCTGCGCGTCGTGGACGCGCTGGCCCGCCGCCGCGCCGCCGAGATTGCGCACTTCCTCGAACACCCCGCCGGCCGCGCTGCCATTCCCGGCGCGCTTGTGCGCCCGCTTGCCCAGCAGGGCCATGACGACGAAGAGACCGATCCCGGCGCCCGCTCGGTCACCATCGGCCCCCGCGTCTCCAGCGAGACCGCGGCAGCCGCCACGCCGGAAAACTCCACCCAGGCCGCCGCCCGCGCCGTCAGCGAGCGCATCGCCCGCATCCTCGGCGAAGCGCCGCCCCAGCCGCCGGCTCCGCCTGCGCCGCCCGCCGCGCCCGGCGACGGCCCCACCCCGGAAGAGATCACCGACGCCGTGAAGGCGCTGGTTGGCGACGAGCCCCCGGCCGCCCTGCTGACGCCCGCTCCGCCGCCCCAGCGGTCCAAAGGCCCGCCGGAAGGCATCGAGCGCCGCCGCATGCCGCGCCCCGCATCCGCCGCCCCGTCCGAGGAAGGACTGCCCGCGCTTCCGCTCGCCGAAGGCGTGGTGGTCGATGACCTCGATATCGTCCAGGTCGACCCGCGCGACCTCGAGCGCGCCATCCAGGAGAACGGCGACCTCGACACCGCCGCGATCCACAATCTCGGCGCCTGGGTGCCCTATGCCTTGCTTTCGGGCCTCGGCCTCGTCGGCTTTATTGCCGGTATCGAGCGTTTTCTTTCGCGCACGGCCCGCCCGATGCTGCGCGAGAGTGACGCCTTTGCCGGCCCCGTACTCGCCCTCGGCGGCGGCTTCCTGTTCCTGATCGCCAGCTATTATCTCTACCGCGCCCTGACCCGTCAGGACTGACAAACGGTGACAGGCCGGGGCGCCCTTGCTAGGGAAGCCCCATGATTCCGAACACATATCCCACGCTGAACTTCGATCTCGGTGAAACCGCGGACATGATCCGCGAAACCGTGAAAAACTTTGCCCAGAACGAGATCGCGCCCCGCGCCGCCGAGATCGACCGGACGGACAAGTTTCCGCGCGACCTCTTGCCGAAGATGGGCGAACTCGGCCTCCTCGGCATCACCGTCGAAGAGGAGTGGGGCGGCACCGGTCTCGGCTATCTTGAGCATGTCGTGGCCATGGAAGAAATCTCCCGCGCCTCGGCTTCGGTGGGCCTTTCCTACGGCGCGCACTCGAACCTCTGCGTCAACCAGCTGCGCCGCTGGGGCAATGACGAACAGAAGGCCCGTTACCTGCCGAAGCTGATCTCCGGCGAACATCTCGGCTCCCTCGCGATGAGCGAGAGCGGCGCCGGCTCCGACGTCATCTCGATGAAGCTTCGCGCCGACAAGAAGGGCGACCGCTACGTCCTCAACGGCACCAAGATGTGGATCACCAATGCTCCGGATGCGGACACTCTGGTCGTCTATGCCAAGACCGACATGGACGCTGGCTCCAAGGGCATCACCGCCTTCCTGATCGAGCGCGGCTTCAAGGGTTTCTCGGTCGCCCAGAAGCTCGACAAGCTCGGCATGCGCGGGTCGGAAACCGGCGAGCTCGTGTTCGACAATTGCGAAGTGCCGCAGGAAAACGTCATGGGCCCCGTCGGCGCCGGCGCACGCATCCTGATGAGCGGCCTCGATTATGAACGCTCGGTACTCTCCGCCGGCCCCACCGGCATCATGCAGGCCTGCCTGGATGTCGTGATTCCCTACATCCACGATCGCAAGCAGTTCGGCCAGTCGATCGGCGAGTTCCAGCTCGTGCAGGGCAAGCTCGCGGACATGTATGTGCAGATGAACGCCGCCAAAGCCTATGTCTACGCCGTCGCGAAAGCCTGCGACCGCGGCGAGACCGCCCGCAAGGACGCGGCGGGCGCCATCCTCTATGCGGCCGAAACCGCGACCAAGCTCGCCCTCGACGCCATCCAGCTGCTCGGCGGCAACGGCTATATCAACGAGTATCCCACCGGCCGGCTCCTGCGCGACGCCAAGCTCTACGAAATCGGGGCAGGGACATCTGAAATCCGCCGCTGGCTGATTGGCCGCGAACTGTTCAGCGAGACGGCCTGAGGACGAATGACGGGCGCCGCGATCCTTCGGGTTGCCAAGCCGGAAGATGCCGGGGCCATTGCGGCGATCTATGCGCCCTTCGTCACAGACACGGTCATTTCATTCGAGACCCATCCTCCGGACACGGATGAAATGCACAGGCGCATTGTGTCAACCTTGATGACTTATCCCTGGCTCGTCGCCGAACGTGCGGGGCAGGTCGTGGGTTATGCCTACGCCTCTCAGCATCGGACCCGCGAGGCCTACCGTTGGGCCTGCGATGTCGCCGTTTATCTGTCGCCGCCTGCCCAAGGTCAAGGGCTTGGGAGCGCTCTGTACACGGATTTGCTCCGCATCCTGACGTCACAGGGCTTTCGCCGCGCCTATGGCGGCATCGCGCTGCCGAACGCCGCCAGCGTGGCGCTGCACGAGGAGATGGGGTTCCGCCATCTCGGTACCTGCACCAAGGTGGGTTTCAAACTCGGCCAGTGGCACGATGTCGGTTGGTGGCAATGTTCCTTGGGTTCTAGCGAAGGTGCCCCAGAGGACATCATTCCGTTCGACGCGTGGACCGGCTGAACCTTACTTGAACCGCTCCGGCTGCTTCGCGATCAGCGCTTCCAGCTTCGGCATTCCGTCCACCAGCCCCTTGGTCAGCTGCCCTGTCACGAGGCCGCCCAGGAACAGCGGGGCGCTCGCCTTGCCGCTCCAGCGCAGCTCGCAGCCACCCTCGACGGGCAAGATGCGGTAATCTTCGACCGCCGCCGAGACGGGCAGGGTGGAGCGCTCGAACCGGAACGCCATCCGCTTGCCCTCTTCCCAGGCAAAGAAGGTTTCCTCGATCACTTGGGCGCCGACTTCCACCGTCCGAGTCGTGCCCGGCCCGAACGGCTTGGGGCTCGTCCAGGTCACCTTGGTGATCGGCAGCCACTCGGTCCAGGCCGCCCCGTCCAGCAGCGCGTTCCACACCATCTGCGGCGGAAACGGGAACCGGTGCACCGCGCTCGCTTGCTTCGCTGTGGCGAGGTATTCCTCACCAACCTGCTTGTGGGCTTTCGGTGTCTTGACCATGGCGTGCTCCTTCAGCTGTCTGCCGCCGGAGGTGCCATCAATTGCTGAAACCGTCTACGGATAATCAGGTCTGCCGCGAGTTCACCCAGCGTCAGCCGGCCTGCAACATTGTCCGGGACTTTTCATCCGGAAGGCTCAAGGTCTGGGTGATCGCCGTCACCAGAGATCGTTCGTCCATCGGCTTGGAAACGTACCCGTCAAAGCCCTTGGCGAGGAATTTCTCCCGGTCGCCGTGCATAGAATCGGCGATCAGCGCGATCACCGGGGTCAGGCGGTTGACGCTGCCGGAATTGCGCAGGCGCTTGAACGCCTCGGCGCCATCGAGCCCCGGCATGTGGATGTCCATCAGCACGATGTCGAACTTGTCTTTCGACAGAACCTCCAGCGCCTGGTTGCCGTCCGCCGCTTCGCTGATTTCCACCCCATGAATTTCGAGGAAGGAGCGCGCGACGCGCCGGTTGATGTTGTTGTCGTCGACGACCAGCGCCCGGCAGCCTGTCAGCCCGGCCCGCGGCTTGCACACCGGTGCGGCAACAACCTTGTCCCCGCTTTCCAGGATAGCCGGCACCGCGACACCCGCCTTGAATGTCAGTGTAAAGACGGAGCCCCTGCAAACCTGGCTCACAGCGGTCACGTCGCCGCCCATCATCTGGGCCAGTTTCCTCGTGATCGACAGGCCAAGGCCCGTGCCACCGAAGCGGCGCGTGGTCGATCCGTCTTCCTGCGGGAAGGATTCAAATACGCGGTCCATCTTGTCGGCCGCAATCCCGCAGCCAGAGTCGGACACGTGGACCGTTACCTTGTGACCCCCGTCCTCGGACGGCTCACTGGAGACCACGATCATCACTTCGCCCTCTGAGGTGAACTTGATTGCATTGGAGACAAGGTTGCCAACACACTGGCGCACGCGCACCGGATCGAACACAAGCCTGGATGGCACGCTCGGGTGGACGAACAGCTGGACGCCGATACCCTTTTCGCGCGCTGAGGCTTCATACAGCTTGAACAGGCCGCTGAGCTTGTGGCGGATGTCACCGGCGACTGAGGAGACTTCCATCCGCCCGGCTTCGATCTTGGAGAGATCCAGAATGTCGTTCAGCAGCACCATCAGCGTGTTGCCGGAATCGAGGATCACCGACACCTGGTCGGCCTGAACCGGCGTCAGCGGGCTGTGCGCCAGCACCTGCGCCATACCTAGCACGCCGTTCAGCGGTGTACGGATCTCATGGCTCATGTTGGCGAGGAACTCGGACTTCAGCCGCGTCGCCTGTTCTGCCCGGTCCAGCGCATCGCGCAATTCATGCGCCTTGGCACGTTCCTCGCGCACGTCGCGCAGCACCGTGATGAACAGCGTTTGGCCAGTGTCGCCCCAGGCCGTGCTTGAGGTCGAGAATTGCGTGCGAATCCGTTCGCCGGATTTGGACACCGCCTCCGCATCACGCTCGACGCGGATGTTTTCGCCGCGCTCGATCTCGCTGACGGTGTGCTTTCCGAACGCCCGCAAGGCATCCAGCGTCTTAACGCCAAACAGTATGCCGATATTCTGGCCGACCACTTCTTCGGGCGTGTAGCCCAGCAGGTCGCTGATCGCGCGGTTCACGTAGAGGGCCTTGCTGTCGCTGTCCGAAAGGATGATGCCGTTCAGCGCGTTGTCGCAAGCGGCGCGGGCGAGCTCGAACCGGCGGCGGGCATCGTCGCGCTCCGCGGCAATGTCGGTGATTTCATGTGAGCAGGAGACGGCCCCGCGCGGTGACGGAATGATCATGGTCTTCACGACCTTGCCGAGCATCTTTGCGACACGGCCCTGCTGCGTGATCAGCGTGCGCGGCTCGCCGGTGTTTATCACCTCTATCACGCATTGGACCATCTTCGAGTCCCGGTAGGCCGGATCGAACTCGAAGATCCGCATGCCGACGACGCTGCCACCGTCCGGCAGGATGGATTCGTTCATCAACTTTTTGGCGGAAACCCATTCAAGGTCCACGATCTCGCCAAATTCGTTTCGCACGGGCGCAGTCTCGCAAACCGCGATCGGCAGCATGTCGAGAAGACTTGCATCCATATCCTGAGCCCTCCAGGAAATTCCAAGAATCTTGGAAAATCCTGACCCAACATGCTTAAGGGTCTTTTTAAACGACTACAGGTTGCGGCTCAGGCCGGGCAGCAGAGTTTCGGGATTTCGCTGGACTCCAGGGCCGCCTTGGCGGCTACATAACCCGCTTCGACGGCGGCATCGTAGGCCGACCAGTCGCGCAGTTCGATGCCCGGCAATTCGGGCAGGATCATCACGTCGGTCATGTCCCGGCCATACGCCGGATCATTGCGTACCGTCGCTGCCCGCATCAGCAGGCCGGCAATCGGCGGCGCCGATGAAAACCCGTTGCGTACCACCCACTGCCAGAAGTTCAGGGGCCGGACAAACTCTTCCTTGTTGAGGCCTTCGGGTTGTCCGGACACGTCTGATCCGATCACGAAGCCCTGGTGCAGCTCACGCATGATCTCCACCGGGAAGTTGTTGAGGACTGCGCCGTCCACCAGAATGTCCTCGCCATCGACCACTGGCGGCAGGATGCCGGGCAAGGAGATCGTCGCCCGCAGCGCAGTGCGAAGATGGCCGCTGCGGTGGACGTGCACACGGCCCGAGGTCAGGTTAGTCGACAGCGCGTAGAATGGGATCTGCAGGTCGCCGATATCAGTCTCGCCGAAATGCTCTTCGAGCCGCGCATTGACGCGCTTGCCCCGCACCATGCCCACGACGGGCAGGGTGTAGTCGCCCAGCGGATTGGATTCCACGAAGGCCTTGCGGATTCGCCAGTCGATCTCGGCATCGCTCCAGCCCATCGCCACGCAGGCCGCAACGACCGCGCCCATCGACGCGCCACCGGCAAAGTCGATCGGGATACCCGCCTCGCGGATCGCCCGGATGGCGCCGATATGGCTGTAGGCGCGCGCGCCGCCACCGGACAGCACGATGCCAACCGACCGGCCCGTCATCACGCGGGCGAGACGCATGGCATCGCCCTTGCTGTCGCCGTACCAATGGAACAGCCGGTTCGCGCCCGCTGCGTCCAGCCATTCCTGCGGACGCGCCGCGCGGCGCTCCGTACCCGGATGGAGCAGTAGCACGTCGACAAGTTTCAGGCGCTGGGCCGGCGAGCTGTCTTGCGGCATCAGCGGCACGGACGGCCGCGCGTCACCGCGGGCTAGTACCCAGATCCGGTCCGCCTGCCGCGTCGCCAGCCGGAACCAGGACGTGTCGCCAATCGCGGTGATCAGGATCACCGTATCATTGTTCTGCTCAAGCTCATCGAAGAAGGCCGCGGGCTTCTCCTCACCCTGGATTTCGTCAATGATGGCCACCTTCTGGCCGAACTTCATCAGCGCGTCGCGCAGGTCCCGGGCCCGCAGGCGCAGGTCGATCGTCGGTGAGGTGGCCACCAGCGTGTAGACCTTCGGCACCGTCGCCACATTGCGCTGCCCGGTCCGGCCGAGCCGGCGCAGGATGATCCGGATCATGCCTTCCAGCAGTTCCGGCTCTGCCTTCACCAGCCGGTTCCAGCCAGCCCGCGACAGGGCCACCACTTCGGAATCGCGCAGTGCGTAGACTGAGCCCGTATGCGGCTTGTCTTCCGCCACGCCGTCGCCGTTGAGGTCGACACCGCCCAGGAACAGCGCCATCTCGCCCACCGGCTCGCCAGGCCGGATATGGCCCACGAATTCGTTGTTGGACCCAAAGGCGCCGAGCGTTCCCGACACGACGAAAAAGATCGAATCGGCCAGCTCCCCGGCCAGGAAAAGAGGTTGGCCGGCCGGCAGCGAGAACCAGCGCGCTTCCTTGCCCGCCGAGCGCATCGCGCGCTGCGAGACATCCTTCAGCAAGGGAATCACTTTCAGATCAGGATTGGGAGGGATCTGCATGACCCGTTTCTTGCGCGTTCTGACTGTGGTTTGAAAGCCGTCCATGCTCCCTGTTTACCATAAATCCGTTACCGAACCGGTGACAGTCCGGTGAGCGGCGGCTAATCCTCGGCGGAAGTGTTAAGGAAGATCGCATGCCTGTTTTGAAATCGGCGCTGGATGTGTCCGGAGCGAAGTTCGCCGCCAACCGGAAGGCCATGCAGGCGCTCCTGGCGGAGCTTCAGTCGAAAACCGCGCACGCCGCCCTCGGCGGCCCGGAAGACTCCCGCCGCCGCCACACCGAACGCGGCAAGCTGCTCCCGCGCGAGCGTGTCGAGCGCCTGATCGACCCCGGCAGCGCCTTTCTCGAAATCGGCGCGCTCGCCGCCAACGGCATGTATGACGGCGAAGCCCCTGGCGCAGGCCTCATCACCGGCGTCGGCCGCGTCGAGGGCCGCGAAAGCCTGATCGTCTGCAATGACGCGACCGTCAAAGGCGGCGCTTACTTCCCCGTCACCGTCAAGAAACACCTGCGCGCGCAGGAAGTGGCGATGGAAAACCATCTCCCCTGCATCTACCTCGTCGATAGCGGCGGCGCGAACCTGCCGCACCAGTCGGAAGTCTTCCCGGACCGCGAACACTTCGGCCGCATCTTCTACAACCAGGCCCAGATGAGCGCGAAGGGCATTCCCCAGATCGCCGCCGTCATGGGCAGCTGCACCGCCGGCGGCGCCTATGTGCCGGCCATGAGCGACGAGACGATCATCGTGCGCAAGCAGGGCACCATCTTCCTCGGCGGCCCGCCGCTGGTGAAAGCCGCCACCGGTGAGGAGATCAGCGCGGAAGACCTCGGCGGCGCCGACGTCCACGCCCGCCGCTCCGGCGTCGCGGATCACTACGCCGCCCACGACTCGCACGCCCTCGCCATCGTCCGCTCGATCATCCGCACCCTGAACAAGCCGAAACCCCAACCCTTCGAGCTGACCGAACCACAGGCTCCGCTCTACGACCCCGCCGAGATGCACGGCCTCGTGCCGCAGGACGTGCGCGAACCCTACGACGCGCGCGAAGTCATCGCACGCCTTGTCGATGGCTCCGAGTTCCACGAGTTCAAGCAGCTTTATGGCGAAACCCTCGTCTGCGGCTTCGCGCGCCTCTACGGCATGCCCGTCGCCATCCTCGCCAACAACGGCATCCTGTTCTCGGAGAGCGCCCAAAAAGCGGCGCACTTCATCGAACTCGCCGACCAGCGCCGCATCCCGCTCGTCTTCCTGCAGAACATTACCGGCTTCATGGTCGGCTCGAAATACGAAGCCGGCGGCATCGCCAAGGACGGCGCCAAGATGGTCACCGCCGTCGCCACGGCGTCCGTGCCGAAGTTCACCGTCGTCACCGGCGGCAGCTACGGGGCAGGGAACTATGGCATGTGCGGCCGCGCCTATTCGCCCCGCTTCCTCTTCATGTGGCCGAACGCGCGCATCTCCGTCATGGGCGGCGAGCAGGCCGCCAGCGTCCTCGCCACCGTCAAGCGCGACGGTATCGAGCGCAAAGGCGGCCAATGGAGCGCCGAGGAGGAGCAGAGCTTCAAGCAGCCGATCCGCGACCTCTACGAAGCCGAGGGCAACCCCTACTACTCCACCGCCCGCCTCTGGGACGACGGCATCATCGACCCCGCCGACACCCGCCGCGTCCTCGGCCTCGCCATGTCCGCCGCCCTCAACGCCCCCTTCGGCGAGCGCGGCTTCGGCCTGTTCCGGATGTAAAATCACCCCCGGCGCGCGGCGCCGAGGGTGATGAATCAAAGCGTTTGAGTGAGCAGCCCTAGAGCTGAATCTCTTTCGATTTGCCCATGTTCGGCATCTCGCCCTTGATGTTGGCTTTCGCGACTTCGAACAGGAATCCGATCGACGATTTGTCCGATGCCCAGACCGCCGCATCATGCGGTTCGAATTTCAGCATCAGCATCTTCGGGTCGTTCTTGCCTCCCGGATACCAGGCCTCAACCATCGGGTTCCAGAACTTGTCGATCGTCGCGGGGTCATTGTGCGGCGACAGCATGCCTTTCACGCAGGCTTGGTAGTCCTTTTCGATGTGGCACATGTGGACGGACGACGGCCGCGCAAGAATCGTGCTGCCCAGTTCGCTGGTATTGTCCGAGTAGAAATAGATCACGCCTGCATCAACATCCACTTGCGGCGCCATCGGCTGCATATGCTTGTCATGGTCCGGCGAGCCGAGCATCACGCAGCGCGCACCCTTGATTTCTTCGAGCAGCTGGTGCTGCGGATTTTCGTCAAACTTCTTGAGGTCAGCCATAGGGGTCTCCTTATCTGCCCAATGAACGCCCTGCATCCCAAGCCGTTCCCTCGTGGCTGACTTAAATCGTGGTCACGCCTGCGCCGTTCTGCCTGCCTTGCGCAGGCCCGGCGGCTACCGCAAGATAGCGCCACAAGAAACCACCCAGAGGAAACACCGCCATGCGCGACTCCGAATATGACCTGATCAAGTTCGATGCGACCCGCGCCGGCGTCGCCATCGTCACGCTCAACCGGCCGGATGTTCACAACGCCTTCAACGCCGAACTGATCGCCGAGCTGACGGACGTATTCACGATGATCGCCGACCAGTCCTCCATCCGCATGATGATCCTGCGCGGCGAAGGCCCGTCCTTCTCGGCCGGCGCAGACCTCGCCTGGATGAAGCGCGCCGCCACCCACACGCGGGAGGAAAACGAAGCGGACGCCGAGCGTCTCGCCGAAATGCTGCAGCGTCTCTACGAGATGCCGCAAATGACGCTCGCCCTTGTGCAGGGCATCGCCATGGGCGGCGGGGCAGGGCTCATCGCCGCCTGCGATGTCGCCATCGCGATGGCGAACACATCCTTCCGTTTCTCCGAAGTCCGCCTCGGCCTGACGCCAGCCACCATCAGCCCCTTCGTGATCGACGCCATCGGCCCCCGCTGGGCCCGCGCCCTGTTCGTCACGGCAGAATCCTTTGACGCCGCCTACGCCGAACGCATCGGCCTTGTGCAGTATGTTGCTCAGACCTCGGATGAAATGGCGGAGCTCGAGGAACACATCGCCAAGCTTGTCTTCGCCGCCGCCCCCGGCGCCATCGCCGATTCCAAGAAGCTCGTCCGCGATGTTGCGGGCCGCCCGATCGACCGGGAGCTCGCGCACAAGACCGCCAAGCGCATCGCCGCGCGCCGGTCCTCTGCGGAGGGGAAAGAAGGCGTCGCCGCCTTCCTTGAGAAACGCCCGCCCAGCTGGAAGGCCTAAGCTATTCCAGCGGCGGCAGCGGCAGGCCCCAGCCCGTCAGCGTCGTGTGAATGGCTTCGACCGGGTTGATCCCGGTCAGGCCTTCTATGGGCTCCCGGAATATGTACACGACCAGTCCCAGCATGATCACATAGACAATGAACTGCAGCACCGATTTCAGCACGAACGCGCCCGCGCTGAACGCGATCATCCCGATCGCGCCGAGAATGAGCGCGCCCTGGACCGGCGGCATGCCCTCCACGATGGCGTAGTTGTAGCCGAAATAGGCGCCAAGTCCGCCGCCGACGATACCGGCAATGCCGGCCAGTTGAACGCCTGAATTGTAAGCCATCGGACTCCCCCGTTGCATGGTCACCCCCCATGCTTACGCCATCCGGCGGGCCTGACAAAGCCTCAAAATCACCGCCCGGCGGCGCCGGCTCCGGCCTTGTTTCGGCCCGGAAACCCGGCCATTCCCGTCGGCGATGACAAATCCGGTGCCTGCTTCCACGCGCCTGCGCGCCCGCCTTCACGCCGAACGCGAAGCCCTCCGCGCCCGCTGGGTGAAGGGCCCGTGGAGCCTCGGCCTGTTCGAGTTCATCAGCTTCGGCATCAAGCAGGCCTGGGCCTGCCTGTTCGGCGGCGTGATGCTCGCGCTGCTCCTGCTCACCCACTTCTTCTACCCGGACGGCGCCGCCCTCTCGCGCTACGACTTTCTCGTCCTCGCCGCGCTCGCCCTGCAGGTCCTGCTCATCCTCTCCGGCCTCGAAACCTGGGAGGAGGCGCGCGTCATCCTCGTTTTCCACGTGGTCGGCACCATCATGGAGCTCTTCAAGACCGCCCATGGAAGCTGGATCTACCCGGAGGACAGCTACCTCCGCATCGGCGCCGTGCCGCTCTTCTCCGGCTTCATGTACGCCGCGGTCGGGTCCTACCTCGCCCGCGTCTGGCGCATCTTCGAATTCCGGTTCGACCGGTTCCCGCCGCTCTGGCTGCAAGGCCTGCTCGCCGCCGCCATCTACGTGAACTTCTTCGCCCACCACTGGCTGCCCGACATCCGCCTCGGCCTCTTCGCCGCCACCGCCGTGCTTTACCTGCGCACCGTCGTCTGGTTCCGCCCGGACGAGGTCCACCGCCCGATGCCACTGCTGGTCGGCTTCTTCCTCGTCGCCATTTTCATCTGGTTCGCCGAAAACCTCGGCACCTTCGCCCGCGCCTGGTCCTATCCCGGCCAGGAGACCGGCTGGGAGATGGTGTCTTTATCCAAGCTCGGATCATGGTATCTGCTGATGATCATCAGTTTCGTCCTGGTCGCCACCGTGCACCGGGGCAGGGGGAGAGGCCGCCCGTGAAAATTACCAAACTCCTCGTCGCGAACCGGGGTGAGATCGCCGTCCGGATCTTCCGCACCTGCCGCCGCCTCGGCATAGAAACCGTCGCCGTCTACTCGGATGCCGACCGCGCCGCGATGCACGTCCGCGAAGCCGATGAAGCCGTCCATATCGGCGCCGCCCCCGCCGCCGAAAGCTACCTGCGCGTAGAGGCGATCCTCGCCGCCGCCGCGCAAACGGGCGCAAACGCCGTCCACCCAGGCTACGGCTTTCTGTCCGAGAACGCCGGCTTCGCCGAAGCCGTTCTCGCCGCCGGGCTCGCTTGGGTCGGCCCGCCGCCTGCTGCTATCCGCTCGATGGGCCCGAAGGACGAAGCCAAGCGCATCGCCGAAGAGGCGGGCGTGCCCGTGCTCCCCGGCTACCGGGGTGAGGCGCAGGATATCAGCACACTGACCAAAGCCGCCGAAAAGGTAGGCTACCCGCTCCTCATCAAGGCCGTCGCCGGCGGCGGGGGCAGGGGTATTCGTCAGGTCTCGCGCGCCGCCGACCTGCAGGCCGAACTCACCAGCGCCGTGCGCGAAGCGGAATCCAGTTTCGGCGATGGCCGCGTCATGCTCGAAAAACTGGTCGAGCGCCCACGCCATATCGAAGTCCAGGTCTTCGGCGACCAGCACGGCAATGTCGTCCACCTGTTCGAGCGCGACTGTTCACTCCAGCGCCGCCGCCAGAAAGTCATCGAGGAAGCCCCCGCGCCCGGCATGCCGGAGCCGGTCCGCAAGGCGATGACCGACGCCGCCGTGAAGCTCGCGAAAGCCGTCGGCTACCAGGGCGCCGGTACCGTCGAATTCATCGTGGACGGATCAAGGCCGCTCGCGCTGGACACCTTCTGGTTCCTCGAGATGAACACGCGCCTTCAGGTCGAGCATCCGGTCACCGAAGCCATCACCGGCACCGATCTTGTCGAATGGCAGCTGATCGTCGCCTCCGGCGGCAAGCTCCCACTGAAGCAGAAGGACATCAAGCTCACGGGCCACGCCTTCGAAGCCCGCATCTGCGCCGAAGACCCTGCCGACAATTTCCGCCCCGGCGCTGGCCTTATCCTCGAATTCGGCCTCCTCGAAGAACCGGACGGCGAATCCCTGCGCTGGGATGCCGGCTTCGAGTCCGGCGACCGCGTCAACTCGAACTACGATTCCATGATCGCCAAACTGATCGTACACGGAGACACCCGCGACACCGCGCTGGAACGCCTGACAGACGTACTCGCCCATACCCAGCTCTGCGGCGTATCCTCCAATGCCGGCTTCCTGCGCCGCTGCGCGCTCTCCGAGGAGTTCGCCGCCGGCACGCACCACGTCAACTGGATCGGCGACAATCTGGGCGCCCTGGCCGCGGTGCCGGACGTACACCGCGCCGCCTCGCTCTCCGCCGTCGCCACATTGCTCCTCGACGATGAAGGCGCCGTCTCTCCCTGGGACCTGCATGACGGCTTCCGCCTGAACTGCGTCCCTCGCCGCGATGTCCTCCTCGCTGCTGACGGCGCCGCCGAACTCGTCGACCCGGATACGCCCCTCAGCGACGAGACACCTTTCCCGCTGATCACCGACCTCTCGCCCCGCCGCTTCGCCGTCACCACCGGCGGCGACACCTTCCTCGTCACCATCCCCGAGTTCAGCGCCGACGCCGACGCTGCCCTCGGCGGCAACGTCGTGAAAGCCCCGATGCCCGGCAAGGTGCTCAGTGTACTGGCCAAAGCCGGCGCCGCGGTCACCCGCGGGGAAACCCTCGCCGTCCTCGAAGCAATGAAAATGGAACACGCTCTGACAGCGCCCCGCGACGGCGTGATCGAAGCCGTCCACGCCACCGCCGGTCAGCAGGTCGCCGACGGCGACGTGCTGGTGATGCTTGTAGAAGAGTAGACTATCTCGGCCCCGCCACGATCAGATCATCGTGCAGGTTCGCGATCTCCCCGTCCGAATATCCGATCCCGGATAGAATCTCGTCGGTATTCTCCCCGAGGCTCGGCGCCCGCACCGGCGCAATCCGCTCGGCGTCGGAAAACGCAATCGGATTTCCCGGCGTCAGGTAGGTCCCGATGCCGGGATGCTCCAGCATTGAAAACATCGGATTGTCTGTCGAAATGTCGGGGTCTTCCCGTACTGCCTGCGCAAACGTCCGGTAGCGCGACCAAGTCACGCTGCGCTCGGTGAACGCCGCCTCGAATTCCTCCACCGCCCGCGTATCGAAGAAAGGCTTCAGCACAGCGGTGATGGCATGCCTGTGCTGGAATCGCACGCCTTCAAGGTTCAGGTTCACGCCCAGCTTCACCGCCAGTTCCTCGAACGCCACCTGCGTATGCGTCACGGCTTTCAGGTTGTCCCACTGGCGCTGCGTCAGCGCCACGACCACCACCCGCCCGCCGCCCTTGCACACGAAGTCCTGCGCATAAGCTCCGTACAGGGAATTGCCCATCTTCGGCCGGTCATAGCCGTTCACGGTCACCTCGCCGATGATACCCAGATTGCCCAGCATCGCCAGCGCCATGTCCTTCAGCGCCAGCTCAACGAGCTGCCCGTTCCCCGTCAGTCGCCGGTGCCGCTCCGCCGCAAGGATGCCCAGCGCCGCTTGCTGGCCGGTGATGCAGTCCCAGGCCGGCAGCACATGCCCCACCGGCTCGGTCGATCCTTCCGGCCCCGTCGCCATCGGAAAGCCCACCGCCGGGTTCACCGTATAGTCCACCTGCGGCCCGCCGCTGCGATCCCCGGTCACAGACATCATGATCAGGTCCGGCCGGTGTTGTTTCAGTGCCGGATAATCCATCCATCCACGCACGCGCAGGTTGGTCAGGAAAATGCCCTTGCCTTCGCCCGGCTCGCAGATCAGCCGCGTCACGATCTCTTGTCCGCGCGGCGTCGTCATGTCGACCGCCAGGCTGCGCTTGCCCTTGTTCAGCCCGGCCCAGAAGAGGCTGCGTCCCTTGTCGGTCACCGGCCAGCGGCCATTGTCCAGCCCGCCGCGTATCCGGTCGAAGCGGATCACGTCCGCGCCCATCTGCGCCAGCGTCATGCCCGCCAGCGGCGCCGCCACAAAGGCAGAGCCTTCGACAATCCGCAGCCCCTCCAGAATCTTGACCATCTTGTCCTCCCACGGGCCGGTTTCCGGCCTCATGGGGAGTCATCTAGACCGCGTCAGCCGCCCGCCCAGCCGAGATTGGCCTGCATGCCGGCCGCGCCGTCGCCGTTGGCGGTGAACAGATCCAGTCCCCCCGCCTCATTCGTCCGCCCGCAGACGGAAACAGCGTCAAAGTCAAACAGCGGCCGCAGCCCCCGGAAGGTATAGCTCGCGGGCCGCTTGCCGGGTTGCCACCGCCGCGCCGCCTCCATCAGCAGGATTGCCTGCAGCGGCCCATGCACCACCAGGCCCGGATACTTCTCCGTCTCCATCGCATAGGGCCGGTCATAGTGGATCCGGTGGCCATTAAAGGTCAGCGCCGAAAAGCGGAACAGCAGCACGGGGTCTACCGCCACACGCTCCGTCCAGGCACAAGTCCCCACAGGCGTCGGATCCGGCGGGCTGAACACGTCCGGGATCGGCATGTAGACGATGTCCTGCTCTTCCTCCATCAGCCCCGCGCCGCCGCGCGAATAGGAATGGCGCACGGTCACGAACACCATCTCGCCTGTCCGCCCGGTCTTCGAGGTTACCTTGGCAATCGAGGATACCTTGGTCAGCTCGTCGCCGATCCGCACCGGCCCGTAGAACTGGCATCGGCTACCCGCCCACATGCGCCGGGGCAGGGTGATCGGCGGCAGGAAACCGCCGCGCTGCGGGTGCCCGTCCGCCCCCACGGCCGAGGCGCGCACGACCGGGAGGAAGTAAAGCCACAGCCAGAGCGGCGGCAACTCCGCCTTAAGCAGGAAATCATCCGGGTCCTGATCGAGCGTCGCCGCCAGCGCCCGCGCTGGCCCCGGATGTACGGTATCAATCTGCACCTCGGTGCGGCCAATCCAGCTTTGCAGCGTCCCTGTATCCATCCGCGGATAGTTAGCTCAAACGCGCACGCGCTCAACCCCCACCCGCCGATCGCGCTATTTCAGCTCCAGCCCTGCCAGCTCGCCGTCCTCGCGCCACTTCTTGAGGATGCGGAAATAGGCATTTGGCCCGTCGCCATAGGAATTGTTCTGCGCGGCCCGGTCGCTCGGCTTGCCTTCATTGTTGTAATAACCCGGCGTGCATTCCTCGAGGAACTGCTGGCGCATCACGGCCTTGTCGATGATCTGCTGCACCCACTCCGCTTCAGCCTCGGCCGAGGCTTCAAACGTTCCGGCCTGCCGCGCCTTCACTTCCGCCAGCGTATAGCCGATCTGCTCGGCCTGCTCGTCCAGCAGGTGCGGATAGTTCGCCGTGAAGCCCGCCTGTCCCGGCCCCATCAGGAACATGTTGGGAAATCCGTGCACGGAAAGCCCGTGCAGGCTGCGCATTCCGTCCGCCCAATAGTCCTTCATGGTCACGCCGCCGCGCCCCACGGGGTCATAGCCCGCCCGCCGCGTATAGTCCGTGCCCACTTCAAAGCCGGTCGCATAGACCAGGCAGTCGATCTTGTAGGCCTTGCCGTCCACCACGATCGAATCCTCGGTGATCCGGTCAACGCCCTGGCCATTGGTATCCACCAGCGTCACGTTCGGCCGGTTGAAGGCGTCGAGATACTGGTCATGGAAGCACGGCCGCTTGCAGAACTGCCGGTACCAGGGCTTCAGAGCCGCTGCCACCGACGGATCCTTGATGATCTCGTCCACGCGCGAACGCACCTGTTCCATCTTCTTGAAGTCGGCAATCTCCGCCAGCTCCGCCAGCCGTTCCGGCGTCAGTCCCTGCTGGTCGCCCTTCGAGGCAATGAACAGGATGTTACGGATAATGTCCGTCCACCCATCATTCACCAGGTCTTCCGGCTCATAGCCGCCCGAGACCAGCGTATTGAAATTCTCCATCCGCCGGCGCTGCCAGCCGGGCTCCAGACTCTTCGCCCAGTCCGGATCCGTCTGCCGGTCATTGCGCACATCGATGGACGAGGGCGTACGCTGAAACACGTAAAGATGCTTCGCCCCGGCGGCCAGATGCGGCACGCATTGCACGGCGGTTGCGCCAGTGCCGATGATGCCGACCACCTTGTCCTTCAGGCCCGTCAACCCGCCTTCGGGCCCGCCGCCCGTATAGGCATAATCCCAACGGCTCGTATGGAAGCTGTGCCCCTTGAACGTTTCCACGCCCGGAATACCGGGCAGCTTCGGCCGGTTCAGCGGCCCGTTGCTCATCACCACGAACTGCGCGGTAAACTTGTCGCCCCGGTCCGTCTCGATCGTCCAGGCCTTTTTCTTCTGGTTCCACTTCATGCCTGTTACACCGGTGCTCAGCAGCGCCTTGTCGAACAGGTTGAAGCGCTCCGCGATCCGCTTGGAGTGCGCGAGGATCTCCGGCGCCTTCGTATACTTCTCCTTCGGCATGAAGCCGGTCTCTTCTAGCAGCGGCAGGTAGATATAGCTCTCGATATCGCACGCCGCGCCGGGATACCGGTTCCAGTACCAGGTGCCGCCAAACGCCCCGCCGGTCTCGATCATGCGGATGTCGTTGAACCCTGCCTTGCGCAGGCGCGCCGCCGCCAGCATCCCGCCAAACCCGCCGCCGATCACCGCAACTTCCACGTGATCCTTCACCGGCGCGCGCTCCACACGCTCCGTATACGGGTCTTCGAGATAATGCGCGAACTGTCCCGCCACGTTCACATACTGCTCGTTGCCATCCTTGCGCACGCGCTTGTCGCGCTCCGCCAGATAGCGCGCCTTCAGCGCGGCCGGGTCAAATCCAAGATCAAGCGCGCCGGTATCGGCCATGGGAAACTCCTCCGAAAATCTGCAGGACCCGCGTCTCGTTGCGCCGGTCTCCCGCATCCAGCTTGGAATTTAACCGCGAAGCCGCCTCGGCGACAGTCATGACCCGGCGTCAGCCGCCGCCTGCCGAGCCGATGAACCGCACGATCTGGCTGATCAGGATGCCCGCGCCGATCCACAACCAGATCTGGCTGCCCTTTTCCTGCGGCGCTGCGGCCTTGCTCTCTTCCACCGCGCGCTTGCGCACGTCCGGCGGCATTTCTCCGAGCGCCGCTTCCCCCCGCACCCGCGCCATCCAGTCGTTCAGCCTGCGCACCCAGATCTGCGTCACCGGCTGGCGCGTCCAGCCATAATACTGGTCCAGTGCGTCAAATACCTCGAGCGTCAGCCAGTCCGGAAGGCGCAGCTCCTGCGGCGCCAGATTATACCCCGTCCGGTCGCACAGGAACTGGCGCACCTGCCACTGCATCGACTGGTATTCCTCGATGCCCGCCACGTCCGCCCCGTCGATGATCGCCATCACGTCGCGCACCTTCGGCGCGCGGCCCGTCGCCGTCAGCGTGTCGACCAGCCGGTCCATCGCCGCGCCGATCTGGTCTTCGAACTGGACCTCTGCCGCATCAGCGTCCGCCTCGTCCGGGGCAGGCTCATTCTCGGGCCCGGGCTCGGGCAGGGGCGCGCTCGCCGCCGCTGCCGGTTCAACCGCGATTTCGGGCGGCGCCCAGGTGATCTCCGTATCGGCTTCTGGCAGGCCAGGTGACGGCGCTTCCGCTACTTTCACGTCCTCGGCCACAGAATGCGCCGTGGACTGACCATCGTCATCCGCCGGGCTGTCGTCCTGCTCCACATCGTCATAGTCATCATATTCATGGCGCCAACGTATTTCATGGCGCGCCCGCTCGAACGCGGCGCGCAGCGCCATGAACCCCGCCCGGTCGTCTTCGGGCCGCGTGACCTTCAGCTTCGCCGCATAGGCCCGGCGCACATCGTCGTCCGTCGCCGTCGCCCGGTCCAGCTCCAGCAGGTCGAAGGGATCAGAAGACATCGTCGCGTTCGAAATTGCCGATGATCTGCTCGATATTGCGCCGCGCCTCGTTGATCTCGCGCGCATCCTGGCGGGACAATACGCCCTCGAACTCGGCGATCAATCTGCCCACGGACTGGCGCTTGTCGCCCAGCAGGTTCTCGTACGCCGCCCGCATCCGCGCGATCAGCGCCGCATTCTCCTGCTGCTCGCGCGGGTGGATCTTGATCGCGCTCAGCGCCTTCAGCCGCTTCTCGATCTCGGCGCGCGGCAGGCTGCCCGGATTGCCCTCGATCACGAGGCGCTCCATCTTCTTCGTCGCCAGCGGCGTCGCCTCCACTTCCAGCACGCCGGACGTGTCATAGGTGTAGCGCAGCTCCACCGACTTGTCCTCCTTCGGCCCGCCGCGCAGCGGAATGTGCAGCGTGCCGATCAGGATATTGTCCTTCACGAACGGGCTCTCGCCCTGCAAAATCTTCAGCACGATCTCGTGCTGGCCGGGATGCAGCGGCGAGATGATGTCGGATTTCGATACCGGCACCACCGTATTGCGCTCGATCATCGGTGAGAATTGTCCGTGCTCGTACTTTCCCTCGCCCACCTGGATCGAGGTCTCGAAACCCAGCGTGAACGGGCACACATCCGTCATCACCACATCGTCCAGCGCCTTGTGCCGCGCCGCCAGGCCCGCCTGCACCGCCGCGCCGAGCGCCACGACATGATCGGGGTCGATCGAATATTCCGGAAACCGCTTGAACAGCCGCGTCACCAGCGCCCGCACGCTCGCCATCCGCGTCGCCCCGCCCACCGTGATGATCCGGTGCAGGTCGTCCGCCCTCAGGCTCGCGTCCGAAATCGCGCGCTGGATCGGCAGACGCAGCCGCTTCAGGATCGGGTCGGTAATCTCGTCGAATTTCTCCCGCGTGATCGTCACGCGCCGCGCCTCGCCCTTCAGCGCAAAGTCCGCGCTCGCCTCCGCGGCTTCCGTCAGCTGCACCTTCATCCGTTCCGCCAGCGCCCGCAGCCGCGCCCCGTCCTCGCGCGAGACCGTATCCGGCTTCACGCCCAGCTGCCGGCCAAGCTCCAGCGCCAGCGCGTCGGTGAAATCCTCGCCCCCAAGGAACGCGTCCCCGGCCGAGGCGCGCACTTCCATCACGCCCGAGAACATCTCGAGGATCGAGACGTCAAACGTCCCCCCGCCGAGATCCACCACCAGGAAGGTCGATTCGCCCTGCCGGTCCTGCAGGCCGTAGGCCAGCGCCGCCGCCGTCGGCTCGTTGATCAGCCGGTTCACCTTCAGGCCCGCAAACTCCGCCGCGGTGATCGTCGCCTTCCTCTGGATGTCATTGAAATAGGCCGGCACCGAGATCACCGCCTCGTCCACCGCGTGGCCCAGAAACGCCTCCGCATCCGCCCGCAACGCCCGCAGCACAAAAGACGACAGCTCCTCCGCCCGGAAAGCCTTCTTGCCCAGCGTCATCTCATGGTTGGTGCCCATGTAGCGCTTGAAGCGCGCCGCTGTCAGCGCCGGATGCGTCAGCAACCGGTCCTTGGCCGCCCGCCCCACCAGCAGCGCCCCGTCATCGCCGTACCCCACTGCCGACGGCGTCAGCAACTCGCCCAGGCTGTTGGGAATCAGCTTCGGCCCCGCGTCCGTGAACACCGCCACCAGCGAGTTCGTCGTGCCAAGGTCAATGCCGATAAGCGTCCGGGAGGCGTCAGTCATGGGGGAGGGAAGTCTTTCTGCATTCGGTAGCCCCCAGCCTTAGCTTTTCAGGCTCGCGCCTCCAAGGGTGAACGGCGAAGCTTGAAAATGTTACACTGTAACTTTAGTCGAAGGTATGCTCATGCTTACATCCGTCCGGACCGCTGCGGCATTCGCCGCTCTCCTCCTTTTCGCCTGCGGCAAGCCAGCAGATGCCCCTGTCGCTGAGCCGCCGCCGCTGCCGGAAGGCGCCGCGACCGCCGATTTCGACGCTGCGGCAGATCACGCGGCGCCGCAGCGTCCGGCGTCCGAATACTGGGGGCTGGAGCCCGGCGAGGCCCTGCCGATCATCTGGGGCGACCTGCTGCCCGCCGGCGCAGAGGAGGAACTCGCGCGCCAGCAGGCCGAATTCTACGCCATGCTGGAACAGCGCTACCAGGCTAACGCCACCAGCCTTCATGAAGCCGACCCGCTCGGCACGATCGCGGAAGGGTCAGAGATGGACTACATGCCCCAGTTCGGCACCTTCGACACAGTGGAGGATTTCGACGGCATGCGCGTGCGTATCCCCGGCTATGTCGTCCCGTTCGACTTCAATCCGAACAAGACGCACACTGAGTTCCTGTTCGTGCCTTACATGGGCGCCTGTATCCACACGCCGCCGCCTCCGCCTAACCAGATCATTTTCGTGCGCGTGGACAAGGGCGTGAAGATCGGGGACATCTGGGTGCCCTATTATGTGGAAGGCAGTTTCGGGCGGGGCAGGTTCCTGAACGATACAGGCGACGCTGCCTATTCCATCGACCTCGCCAAACTCGAACCCTATCCCTATCCCTATCCCTGACGCTGCAGTTTCATCGTCCTGTCACGCAGCGATGCAACTAAAGCCTCGACCCAGCACCCGCCAGGAGCCTTCGCCATGGACCAGTCAGAAAACACGCCCGTAAACCCTCGCATCGCGTCCGGCGCCGAAACCATTTCCGACATCATCGAACGCCGCCTGTCCCGGCGCGGCTTCATCGGCGGGCTCACCGCCGTCTCAGGCCTCGCGCTCGCCGCCTGCGCGGGTCGCACAGACGATGCCGCGGCCGCCGCCGTCCATGAAATGAAGCGCCCGCACCCCGCCTTCAGTTTCCCCGAAATCGCTCGCGGCATGGACCAAACCCACCACGTCGCCGAAGGCTACCGCGCCGACCTCCTGCTGCGCTGGGGCGACCCTCTCTGGGCCGACAGCCCAGCCTTCGATCCGCGAAACCAGACCGCCGAAGCCCAGCGCCGCCAGTTCGGTTACAACAACGACTTTGTCGGCTTTGTCCCGCTTGATCCGGATACGGACGGCGCCCCGCGCGGCCTCCTCTGCGTCAACCACGAATACACCTCCACCCACCTGATGTTCCCCGGCATGCGCGAAGACGATCCCGCCGGCCTGACGCGCGAGATCGCGCTCACCGAGATCGCTGCGCATGGCGGCACGGTCGTTGAAATTCGCCGTACCGCTGAAGGCTGGAAGCCCGTCCTCGGCTCTCCCTTCAGCCGCCGCCTCACCGCCGACACGCCGATGCAGCTCACCGGCCCCGCCGCCGGCCATCCGCGCCTCGTCACCGCCGAAGACTCCACTGGCCGAAACGTCCTCGGCACGATGAACAACTGCGCCGGCGGCATCACG
>CAMDAC010000010.1 GCA_945888325.1 Candidatus Sulfopaludibacter sp. SbA3 | reverse complement strand
CGCACCACCGACGTCACCGGCATCGTGAAACTGCCGGCCGACAAGGAAATGGTGCTGCCGGGCGACAACGTGAAGATGGACGTCGAGCTGATCAACCCGATCGCCATGGACAAGGGCCTGCGCTTCGCCATCCGCGAAGGCGGCCGCACTGTCGGCGCCGGCGTCGTCTCCGAGATCAAAAAGTAAGCTGCCCTGCAGCCCAAAGCACAAAGGCCGCTTCCGGAAGGAGGCGGCCTTTTGCTTTGGGGGGGGGTACTTGATGATCCGGACCGGGTCTGACCCGTCCCAAACCTCGGCCACTTTCCGGATATGCGCAAACGTCCGTCCCTTGGAGCCGCTGATGTCCGAGATCTCGATCACGGTGCCGGGATGGGCCTCGGTGTCGAAATAGGCGAACCGCCCTTTCTCGCCGCCGATACAGCCCGCGTGGCCCACCTGGTAGCCCAGCGCGAGCGCCTTGTCGTAAAGGCCCTGATAGTCTTCGGTCCAGTAGGACATGTGCTGCAGGCCCTCATGGCCGGCCTCGAGGAACTCCCTGTACATCGAGGGCGCCTCATTGCGCGGCTGGATCAGCTCGATCTGCAGGTCCCCGGAATTGGCGAGGGCAATGCTCATCTTCGCGTCCGATTCCCGGCCCCGGTGGCGGAACCAGTCGGTCTTGACGTCCTCGATATAGAACCACGGCCCCACACCCATCACGGTTATCCAGTGGTTCATCGCGGCCTCGATGTCGCGGACGACATAGTCGTTCTGGCAAACCTTCCCGAAAATCCGGCTCAATCTGGTCACTCCCCTGATGCCCCATTCTGGGGCCGCCCGGCCCGAAAGGCCAGCGTCTGCGGGCCGAGTCAGGTGACTTTGGGGGAAGGGCGGGGGCAGGGCAAACCGTCCAGAAGTCCGGTCCCTCGTGTGGACAGTTTCTGGACGGACAGATCGGCCAATTCAGCCCTGCAGATTCCCCCTTAACGGCTGTTGACGCCTCCGATTCCCGCGCGTATACGCCCCACTTCGCCGGGAAGGCTGCGCTTTGAACAGCGAACGCTCCCTCGAAACTGACAATTTAACCCTACCGAAGCCCCCGGGCCGCTCGAAGCTGACGAGCTGCGCGCCCAGGGCCTAAGTGTTTTGCGCGGACGGAAGCAAGATGGAAAAACAAAATATCCGGATCAGGCTGAAAGCCTTCGATCACCGCGCGCTCGACATGTCGGCGAAGGAGATCGTGAACACGGCGAAGCGCACCGGCGCTGAAGTCCGCGGACCGGTCCCGCTGCCGACACGCATTGAGCGCTTCACGGTCATCCGGTCGCCGCATATCGACAAGGCTTCGCGCGAGCAGTTCGAAATCCGCACCCACACCCGTATTCTCGACATCGTCGATCCGACCCCGCAGACCGTGGACGCGCTGATGAAGCTCGACCTGTCGTCCGGCGTCGGCATCGAGATCAAACTCGAGGGAGGCCGCTAATGACTTTGCCTGCTCCCCGTACGGGCGTTCTCGCCCGCAAGGTCGGCATGACCCGCGTATTCGATGCGGATGGCCGCCACGTTCCCGTGACCGTGCTGTCGCTCGAAGGCTGCCAGGTCGTCGGCGTGCGCACTGAAGAAGAGCGCACCGTGAAAACCAAGAAGGGCGGCGAAGTCGTCCGCACCGACGGCTACAAGGCCGTCATTCTTGGCGCCGGTGACAAGAAAGCCAAGCGCACCGTGAAAGCGCTGCGCGGCCAGTTCGCCAAAGCGGGCGTTGCCCCGAAAGCGAAAATCAAGGAATTCCGCGTCAGCGGCGACCTTCCGGAAGTCGGCTCGACGGTTCTCGCCGACCACTTCGTCGAAGGCCAGAAAGTTGACGTCAGCGCCCAGAGCATCGGTAAAGGTTTTGCCGGCGCCATGAAGCGCTGGAACTTCGGCGGTCTTCGCGCCACGCACGGCGTGTCGCTGTCGCACCGTTCGCACGGCTCCACCGGCATGCGCCAGGATCCGGGCCGCGTGTTCAAGAACAAGAAAATGGCCGGTCATCTCGGCGACGAGCGCATCACCACGCAGAACCTGACGGTTGTGCGCACGGACGTTGAGCGCGGTCTCATCCTGGTCAAGGGCGCTGTGCCCGGCCATGACGGCACCTTCGTCGAAATCCGCGATGCCGTGAAAAAAGCTCTGCCCGAGAACGCACCGAAATCCGGCTCGTTCAAGGCTCCAGAGAAGCTGACTGCCGGGGGTGAAGGCTAATGGAACTCTCAGTTAAAACCCTCGCCGGCAAGGCTGCCGGCAAGATCGAGCTGGACGACGCGATTTTCGGCATTGACGAAATCCGCGGCGACATCCTGCAGCGCACCGTGCGCTGGCAGCTCGCCCGCCGCCAGGCTGGTACGCACAAGGCCAAGTCGCGTTCGGAAGTGAACCGCACGACGAAAAAGTCGATCAAGCAAAAAGGTTCGGGCGGCGCCCGCCACGGCTCGCGCAACGCCCCGATCTTTGTCGGTGGTGGTGCAGCCCACGGCCCGCGCGTCCGCAGCCATGCGCACGACCTGCCGAAGAAGATCCGCAAGATGGCGCTTGCCCATGCGCTGTCGTCCAAGTTCAAGGACAGCGCGATCATGGTGATCGACAAGGCTGAAATGGATGCCGGCAAGACCAAGGATCTGGTCGCCGCCTTCAAAGGTCTCGGCATCGAGAACGCCCTGATCATTTCGGGCGCCAGCGTGAACGAGAACTTCGCCCGCGCCGCCCGCAACATCCCGAACATCGACGTGCTCCCGGTCGCCGGCCTGAATGTCTACGACATCCTGCGCCGCCGGACGCTCGTCATCACCAAGGAAGCCGCTGAGGGTATCAAAGCCCGCTTCGACGGCGTCCACGAAGAAGCGGAGGCTTGATCATGGCTGATGTGAAGCCCCACCACTATGACGTGATCCGCCGCCCGCTGATCACCGAGAAATCGACACTCGTCTCCGAGCAGAACAAGATCATCTTCGAAGTCGCACCGACCGCCGACAAGGCCGCGATCAAGGAAGCCGTCGAGGCGCTGTTCAAGGTGAAGGTCACCAAGGTCAACACCCTGGTCCAGAAGGGCAAGACGAAACGCTTCCGGGGTTTCCTCGGCCGTCGCTCCGACGTGAAAAAAGCCATCGTCACGCTCGCTGAAGGCCAGTCTGTCGACATTTCGACGGGCCTCTAAGGGAGAAGGACGAAGCACATGGCACTGAAGACATTCAATCCGACTTCGCCCGGCCGCCGCCAGCTCGTGCTGGTGGACCGTTCCGCCCTGCACAAGGGCGATCCGGTCAAGGCGCTGACCGAAGGCCTTCACAAGAAAGGCGGCCGCAACAACCAGGGCCGCATCACTGTCCGTCACCAGGGCGGCGGTGCGAAGCGCCTTTACCGCAAGGTCGATTTCAAGCGCAGCCGCTGGGATATCCCGGCCGTTGTCGAACGCCTCGAGTATGACCCGAACCGCACGGCCTTCATCGCCCTGATCAAGTATCAGGACGGCGAGCTCGCCTACATCATCGCGCCGCAGCGCCTTGAAGTCGGCGACACCGTGATCACCTCGGCCACCGCCGACATCAAGCCGGGCAACACGCTCCCGCTGAAGTCGATCCCGGTTGGCACGATCATCCACAATATCGAGCTGAAGCCCCAGAAGGGCGCGCAGATGGTCCGCTCCGCCGGCACCTACGCCCAGCTGGTCGGCCGCGAGTCTGGCTATGCCCAGATCAAGCTGGCCTCGGGCGAGCTGCGCAAGGTTCAGGATACCTGCCTGGCCACGATCGGCGCCGTGTCGAACCCGGACAAGATGAACGAAGTCAGCTCCAAGGCTGGCCGTACCCGCAACCAGGGCGTCCGCCCGACCGTTCGCGGCGTCGTGATGAACCCGGTCGACCACCCGCACGGTGGTGGTGAAGGCAAGTCCTCGGGCGGCCGTCACCCGGTCACCCCGTGGGGCAAGAAAACCCGCGGTCCCAAGACCCGCACCAACAAGGCTACGGATCGTCTGATCATCCGTCGCCGCAACGCAAAACGCTAAGAGGAGCCGCGAGACATGCCCCGTTCTGTCTGGAAAGGCCCGTTCGTCGATGGCTACCTGCTGAAGAAAGCAGAAGACGCCCGCGCGTCCGAGAAACGCGCCGTGATCAAGACCTGGTCGCGCCGCTCGACAATCCTGCCGCAATTCGTTGGCCTGAACTTCCAGGTCCACAACGGCAACAAGTTCATCCCGGTCACGATCTCGGAAGAGATGGTCGGCCACAAGCTCGGCGAGTTCGCTCCGACCCGTACGTATTACGGCCACGGCGCTGACAAGAAAGCGAAGCGGAAGTAGTCATGGCCAAGTCCAAGAATCCTCCGAAACAGGCCCCGAACGAGTCGCGCGCCGTGCTGCGCATGTACCGTTCCAGCCCGCAGAAGCTGAACCTGCTGGCTCAGCAGATCCGCGGCATGAAGGTCGAGCGCGCGCTCGCCGAACTGCAGTTCTCGCCGAAACGCCCCGCCAAGGACGTTCGCAAGCTGCTGCAGAGCGCGATCGCCAACGCCGAGAACAACCACGGCCTCGACATCGACAGCCTGGTCGTTGCTGAAGCGCATGTCGGCAAGAACCTGGTCATGAAGCGCATCCGGGCCCGTGCCCGTGGCCGCGCTGCACCGATCCAGAAGCCGTTCGCCCAACTTACCATCGTCCTGCGGGACGTCAGCCAGACTGCGGAGGCCGCATAATGGGTCAGAAAGTTAATCCGATCGGCTTTCGCCTGGGCATCAACCGTACGGCTGACAGCCGCTGGTATGCTGACGGCGATGATTTCGGCCGCCTGCTTCACGAAGACATCGCGATCCGCAAGTCGATCCGCGAGAAGCTGAAGCAAGCCGGCATCTCGAAGATCATCATCGAGCGCCCGCACAAGAAATGCCTGATCACTATTCACACGGCCCGTCCGGGTCTTGTGATCGGTAAGAAAGGCGGCGACATCGAAGTGCTCCGCAAGGAACTCGCTTCCATGACGACGGACGACGTTCGCGTGAACCTCGTCGAGATCCGCAAGCCGGAAATCGACGCGTTCCTGATCGCCGACGACATCGCCCGCCAGCTCGAGCGCCGCGCTTCGTTCCGCCGCGCCATGAAACGCTCGATCCAGTCCGCCATGCGCCTCGGCGCGGAAGGCGTGAAGATCGTCGTCTCCGGCCGTCTCGGCGGCGCAGAGATTGCCCGTACCGAGAAGTACGCCGAAGGTTCGGTGCCGCTGCACACGCTGCGCGCCGACATCGACTACGGCACCGCTGAAGCCTCGACCACCTATGGCATCATCGGCGTCAAGGTCTGGGTCTACAAAGGCGAAATCCTCGAGCACGACCCGATGGCCCAGGACAAGCGTCTTGAGACGTCTGGCCAGTCGCGCGCTCGCGCCAATGCCAACCAACGCGGCCCGGCTTCGGGCGCGCAAGCCTCCGGAGCGTAATTCCAATGCGTCAACCGAAGCGAACCAAATTCCGCAAGGCCTTCAAGGGCCGCATCAGCGGGCAGGCGAAAGGCGGCACGTCGCTGGCTTTCGGTGAGTTCGGCCTGAAAGCCCTCGAACCGGAACGCGTCACCGCGCGCCAGATCGAAGCGACACGCCGCGCCATCACCCGCGAGATGAAGCGCCAGGGCAAAGTGTGGATCCGCGTGTTCCCGGACGTTCCGGTGACCGCGAAGCCGATCGAAGTCCGCATGGGTAAGGGCAAGGGCGCCGTCGACCGCTGGGTCGCTCGCGTGGCGCCTGGCCGTATCCTGTTCGAGATCGATGGTGTCACGGAAGAGACCGCCCGCCTGGCGCTTGCGCTCGGGGCTGCGAAGCTTCCGATCAAGACCAAAGTCGTCAAGCGCATCGAGGGGATCTGAGCCATGAAAGCTGCTGACGTGAGATCGAAGACGGCGGACCAGCTCGGCGACGAGCTCGTGAAGCTGAAAAAAGAACAGTTCAACCTGCGTTTCCAGGCGGCCACCGGCCAGCTGGAAAAAACGGCCCGCGCGACGGAAGTCCGCCGCGACATCGCCCGGATCAAGACGATCCTGCGCGAAAAAGCCCAAGCCGGTAAGGCGTAAGGAGACACCCATGCCAAAACGTACCATGAGAGGCGTCGTTGTTTCCGCCAAGCAGGACAAGACCGCCATTGTCCGCATCGAACGGACCTTCACGCACCCGATGCTGAAGAAGATCGTTCGCCGGTCGAACCGTTACCACGCCCATGACGAAGGCAATGTCGCCGTCGAGGGCCAGACCGTCACCATCCGCGAGTGCGCGCCGAAGTCCAAGCTGAAGCGCTGGGAACTCGTCACCGATGAAGGAACCGAAGCATGATCCAGATGCAGACAAACCTGCGCGTCGCCGATAACTCGGGCGCCCGCCGCGTGATGTGCATCAAGGTGCTCGGCGGCGCTGCCCGCCGTTACGCCTCGGTGGGCGACGTGATCGTGGTCTCGATCAAGGAAGCGATCCCGACGGGCCGCGTCAAGAAAGGCGACGTCCGCAAGGCTGTTGTCGTTCGCGTGTCGAAGGACATCAACCGGGCCGACGGCTCGACGATCCGCTTCGACTCGAACGCCGCTGTCCTCATCAACAACAACGGCGAGCCGATTGGCACGCGGGTGTTCGGACCGGTTCCGCGCGAACTTCGCGCCAAGAACCAGGTGAAGATCGCCAACATGGCGCCGGAGGTTCTGTAGTCATGGCCGCGAAGATCAAGAAGGGCGACACCGTCGTCATCATCTCGGGCAAGGACAAGGGCACGCAGGGCGAAGTCCTGAAAGTCCTTCCGGACGAGCACAAGGTTGTGGTTCGCGGCGTCGGCGTCGTGAAGCGCCACCAGAAGCCGAGCCAGATGGACCCGGGCGGCATGAAGTCGTTCGAAGCCGCCATCCACGTCTCGAACGTGGCCCATGTCGACCCGCGCGACGGCAAGCCCGTCCGCGTCGGATTCAAGATTGACCAGCATGGCCGCAAGACGCGCTTTGCAAAACGCTCAGGGGAATCGATCGATGTCTGAGGCATATGAACCCCGCCTCAAGCGGAAGTACCGGGAAGAGATCCGGGCGAAACTGCAAGAGCAGTTCAACTATTCGAACCCGATGAAGGTTCCGAAGCTCGACAAGGTCGTGATCAACATGGGCGTGGGTGAAGCCACCTCCGACTCCAAGAAGATCAAGTCCGCCCTCGCCGAACTGGAGCGCATCGCGGGCCAGAAGCCGGTGGCCACCAAGGCCCGCAAGTCGATCGCCGGCTTCAAGCTGCGCGAAGGCATGCTGATCGGGGCCAAGGTCACGCTGCGCCGCGACCGGATGTACGAGTTCCTTGACCGGCTCACCACGATTGCCCTTCCGCGCGTGAAGGACTTCCGCGGCCTGAACGGCAAGAGCTTCGATGGCCGTGGCAACTACGCCATGGGCATGAAGGAACACATCGTGTTCCCGGAGATCAACTACGATGAGGTGGATGAAGTGCGCGGCATGGACATCATCGTCTGCACCACCGCCGAGACGAACGAAGAAGCCAAGGCACTCCTCGCAGAGTGCGGCTTCCCGTTCCGTAATTAGCGCCAGGAGATCTGCTTAGATGGCAAAGAAGAGCGCAATCGAGAAGAACAACAAACGCAAGGCCATGGCCGAGCGTTACGCCGCCAAGCGCGCGCAGCTCAAGGCTGCCGCGATGGACGAGAACCTGTCGCTGGAAGAACGCTTCAAGGCGCGCATGAAGCTCGCCCAGCTGCCGCGCAATTCCGCGTCCAACCGGGTGCGTAACCGCTGCGAAGTTACCGGCCGTCCGCGGGCGTTTTATCGTAAACTGAAGATGTCGCGGATCGCGCTGCGTGAGCTTGGCTCGCGCGGACAGATCCCCGGCCTCGTGAAATCCAGCTGGTAGGAGAGGAGGGAAGACATGAACATTTCTGATCCCCTCGGCGATATGCTCACCCGCATCCGCAACGCTCAGATGCGCGGCATGACGAAAGTTGTGACCCCGGCTTCGAAGCTGCGTGGCCGCGTGCTCGATGTGCTCGCCCTTGAGGGCTACATCCGCGGGTATGCCGAAATCGAGAAGGACGGTCACAAGTCCCTCGAGATCGAACTCAAGTATTATGAAGGCCAGCCGGTCATCTCCGAGATCAAACGGATCTCGAAGCCTGGCCGCCGTGTCTATTCGTCTGTGTCGGACATTCCGCTCGTGCGTAACGGTCTTGGCATCTCGATCCTGTCGACTTCGCAGGGCGTGATGTCGGACAACGCCGCCCGCGCCAAGAATGTCGGCGGCGAAGTTCTCTGCCGCGTATTCTAGGAGGCATTTAAGATGTCCCGTATCGGAAAACTCGCGATCCCTGTTCCTGCCGGCGCCACCGTGTCCGTCAGTGGTCAGACGATCAAGGCAAAAGGCCCGAAGGGTGAGCTCGAGCTCGTCCTCCCGGACGTCATCACGCCGAAGTTCGAGGGTGGTGAACTCTCGGTCATGCCGCGCGCCGACCTCCTGAAGGCTGCGAACGAGGCCATCGAGGCCGCGAAGGCGAAAGGCAAGCGTGCCCCCACGCTCGCCGAATCGCTGGACGCCAACGCCCGCACCCAATGGGGTACGGCCCGCGCCCGCGCGTCGAACCTGGTTGACGGTGTCACCAAGGGCTACTCGAAAACGCTCGAACTCGTCGGCGTCGGTTACCGCGCGCAGATGCAGGGCAAGGACCTGAAACTCGCGCTCGGCTATTCGCACGATGTGATCTTCAAGGCGCCGGAAGGCATCACGATCTCTTCGGCCAAGCCGACCGAGATCGTCATCACCGGCGCTGACAAGCAGGCCGTTGGCCAGGCTGCCGCCGTGATCAAGAAGTTCCGTCCGCCAGAGCCCTACAAAGGCAAGGGTATCCGCCTGCAGGGCGAATACGTCCGCCGCAAGGAAGGCAAGAAGAAGTAAGCCATGAAGACGTCACGCGAAAAATTGCAGCGCCGCGCCCAGCGTGTCCGCACGAAGCTCCGCAAAGTCGCCGAAGGCCTTCCGCGCCTTTCGGTCTCGCGCAGCCACAAGAACATCTCGGTGCAGATCATCGACGACGAGAAGGGCATCACGCTCGCCTCAGCCTCGACGCTCGAAGCCGAAGTGCTCGCCGGCGCGAAGGCAGGCAGCAATATCGAAGCCGCCACGCTGGTCGGCAAGGCAATTGCCGAACGCGCCAAGAAGGCCGGGGTTGAAGACGTCGTCTTCGATCGCGGCGGTTACATGTTCCACGGCCGGGTGAAAGCTCTGGCAGACGCCGCCCGTGAGGGCGGCCTCAAATTCTGAAGGAGTTTGGCTGATGGTTGAAGAAAGAGGAGAGAAAAGAGGCCGCCGCCGCGATCGCGAGACTCCGCGCGAACGCGACAACGAGGCCTCTGAACTCGTCGACAAGCTGGTTGGTATCAACCGCGTCGCGAAAACCGTGAAAGGCGGCAAGAACTTCGGTTTTGCAGCCCTCGTGGTGGTCGGTGACCAGAAGGGCCGCGCCGGCTTCGGCAAGGGCAAGGCCCGCGAAGTTCCGGAAGCGATCCGCAAGGCGACCGAAGAAGCCAAACGCAACCTGGTTCGCGTTCCGCTTCGTGAAGGCCGCACGCTGCACCATGATGGCTCGGGCCGTCACGGCGCTGGCAAGGTGGTCCTGCGCGCTGCCCCTCCGGGCACGGGCGTGATCGCCGGTGGTCCGATGCGCGCCGTCATGGAAGTGCTCGGCGTCCAGGACGTCGTCGGCAAGTCGATCGGCTCGTCCAACCCCTACAACATGGTTCGCGCCACGTTTGATGCCCTTAAAGAGCAGGCAAGCCCGCGGACTGTTGCTTCCAAACGCGGCCTCAAGGTCCAGGACGTTATCGGTCGGCGTACCGATGGTGTGTCCGAAGCCGGCATGGCCGATTCGGCGAACTGAGAAGGCGATTAAACGATGGCTTCCAAAACCCTCACCGTCCGCCAGATCGGCAGCCCGATCGGCCGCAAGCCTGAACAGCGCCAGACGCTGCAGGGCCTCGGCCTGAACAAGCTTGGCCGCAGCAAGGAACTTGTCGACACGCCTGAAGTGCGCGGCATGATCCGCAAGGTCTCCCATCTCGTGGAAGTCGTCGGCGAATAAGGCGCACCCGCGCCTGGCCCTACTTCCAGCATTCGAAAGTCCAGTGTCATGAAACTCAACGATCTCTCCCCCGCTGAAGGCTCCACCAAGAAGCGCATGCGCGTTGGCCGCGGCGTTGGCTCGGGCAAGGGCAAGACGGCTGGCCGCGGTGTGAAAGGCCAGAACGCACGTTCGGGCGTCGCCGTGAACGGCTTCGAAGGCGGCCAGATGCCGATCTACATGCGTCTTCCGAAGCGTGGTTTCACCGCGCCGAGCTCGAAGACCCATGCCTGGGTCAACCTTGGCCGGATCGCGAAAGCTGTCGAAGCGGGCACCCTTGATGCCTCCAACGTGACCGAAGCGTCCCTTGTGGCCGCCGGTCTCGTGCGCAATGTTCGCGACGGCGTTCGCCTCCTGGCAAAAGGCGATGCCCCGAAGAAGCTGAAAATCGCTGTCACCGGCGCCTCGAAAGCGGCTGTTGAAGCGGTCGAAAAGGCCGGCGGATCGGTCACGATCACGGGCAAGGTCAAAGAAGCCGCTGCGGAATAATCCGGGGTATTTGCTTAACGCCCCTTCACAAACCATACCTCGCCGCCGATCTTTGGCGGCGAACGTCTTTCAGGGAGGCTCGTGTAGCCGATGGCGAATGCTGCGGAACAAATGGCCCGCAATCTCAATTTTGGGACGTTTGCGAAAGCCAAGGACCTCCAGGCGCGGATCCTTTTCACGCTCGGCATTCTCGTCCTCTACCGGCTAGGGACGTATATCCCGCTGCCCGGCCTTGATCCGTCGCAATATGCGGCGCTGTTCGAGAGTCAGTCCGGCGGGATTCTCGGCTCAATGAACCTGTTCGCCGGCGGCGCCGTCGAACGGATGGGCATCTTCGCCCTCAACGTCATGCCCTACATCACCGCGTCCATCATCGTTCAGATGATGACGACGGCCTCGCCCACCCTTGAAAAGCTCAAGAAGGAAGGCGAAGCGGGCCGCAAGCAGCTCAACCAGTATACGCGCTACCTCACCCTCGTGTTCGCGCTGGTCCAGTCCTTCGCGATTGCCGGCGGTCTTGCCGCGGTGCGTCTCGAAGGCATTTCGTCCTGGTTCTTCATCCTGACGGGCGTGGTCACGCTCACCGGCGGCACGATGATGCTGATGTGGATGGGCGAGCAGATCACCGCCCGCGGCATTGGCAACGGCATCTCGCTGATCATCTTCGCCGGGATCGTCGCCGAATTGCCCCGCGCCATCTACAACCTTGTGGCACAGGCGCGCACGACGTCGGTGGATATCGGCTTCGTGCTGGCTATCGCCTTCATGGTCATCGCGCTGATCGTCTTCATCGTGTTCATCGAGCGCTCACAGCGCCGGTTGATCATCCACTATCCGAAACGCCAGCAGGCCCAAGGCTTTGCCCAGGGCCAGCGCAGCTTCCTGCCGCTCAAGATCAACACCGCCGGCGTGATCCCGCCGATCTTCGCCTCGGCCCTGCTGATGCTGCCGATGACCGCCGTGGGCTTCCTCGGCGCCGGCGCAGCGGCCGATCCGAACGCGGCCTCCGGCATTCTGGGCTGGCTGGCGGCGAACTTCTCGCCGGGCTCCTGGACCTACATCATCACGTATTCGCTGCTGGTTGTGTTCTTCGCGTTCTTCTACACGTCGATCATGTTCAATCCGACCGAAACGGCGGACAACCTGCGCAAGTACGGCGGCTTCATTCCGGGCATCCGCCCAGGCTCCAACACCGCCGCCTATATCGACTATGTCCTGACCCGCCTGACGACCATCGGCACCGCCTACCTCGTCTTCATTTGTATCCTGCCCGAACTCCTGCGCCGTTACTTTCCGCAGATCCCGTTTTATATCGGGGGAACGTCGCTGCTTATTGTCGTTTCCGTGACAATGGATACGGTGACTCAGATACAATCGCACCTGATCGCCCACCAGTATGAGGGGATGATCAAGAAGTCGAAGCTCGGGGGCAAGCGTAAGTGAATTTGATCCTGTTTGGGCCGCCTGCGGCCGGTAAGGGCACTCAGGCCAAGCGGCTGGTAGAACAGCGCAGCTTCATTCAACTCTCCACCGGCGACATGCTGCGTGCGGCCCGGGCGTCCGGTTCGGACCTCGGCAAGCGGGTCGCGCAGATCATGGACGAGGGCGGCCTCGTCTCCGACCAAATCGTGATCGACCTGATCGACGAACAACTGACGGCCCGCGCCGGTGCGCCGGGCTTCATCTTTGACGGCTTCCCGAGAACCATGGGACAGGCCGAAGCCCTGGACAGCCTGCTTCAATCGCGGGGCGAACAGGTCAATCTGGTGATCCGGATGCGGGTAGACGACGAACGTCTGCTTGCCCGCGTCACCAAGCGTTTCGAGGAACAGGGACGGGCGGACGACAATCCGGCCACTTTCTCCCGCCGCCTCGAGCGTTATTACGAAGATACGGCCCCGCTGGTCCCGCTTTATGCGGAACGCGGCGTTCTCGTTGAAGTCGACGGGATGGGCACAATAGAAGCTGTGGCCGCATCGATTGATGCGGCCCTGAAACAATCGGCCTGAACCGCACAGTTCTTCTGTTGACGGGCGAAAAAGCGTGGCTATAAGCCTCGTTTCTTAGCTTCAGGCTTAACCGCCGGTGCGCGCGACGGGTGCTTTGCCCGGCTGGCGCGCATTTCATGTTTGAACAACCCGCTTGAGGAGAAACGGCTTTGGCCCGTATTGCAGGCGTCAACATCCCGACGAATAAGCGCGTTATCATCGCGCTGCGCTACATCCATGGCATCGGCCCGTCCTTTGCGAAGGAAATCTGCGAGAAGGTCGGCGTCGAGGAATCGCGCCGGGTGAACCAGCTGACCGACGCCGAAGTCGCCAAGATCCGTGAAACGATCGACGCCGGCTACATGGTCGAGGGCGACCTTCGCCGCGACACGTCGATGAACATCAAGCGCCTGATGGACCTCGGTTGCTACCGCGGCCTGCGTCACCGCAAGAAGCTCCCGGTCCGCGGTCAGCGTACCCACACCAACGCCCGCACCCGCAAGGGCCCGGCGAAGCCGATCGCCGGCAAGAAGAAATAGGACTGAGATTCCATGGCCCGCGAAGCTAACCGTATCCGCCGCCGCGAACGCAAGAACATCACCTCGGGTGTTGTTCATGTGAACTCGAGCTTCAACAACACGATGGTCACCATCACCGATGCCCAGGGCAACACGATCTCGTGGTCGTCCTCGGGCGTGATGGACTTCAAAGGCTCGCGCAAGTCGACGCCCTACGCCGCCCAGATGGCTGCCGAGGACGCTGCGAAGAAAGCCAAGGAGCATGGCCTCCAGACGGTTGAAGTGCGCGTGCGTGGTCCTGGTTCGGGCCGTGAGAGCGCGCTGCGCGCCCTGCAGGCTGCCGGCCTGACGGTCACCGCGATCAACGACACGACGCCGATCCCGCACAATGGCTGCCGTCCGCCGAAGCGCCGCCGCGTCTAGTACACGAATACCCCCAGGCTGCGCCTTGCATGGCGCGGCCATTCCTTTTCTGAGGAAACCAGATGACCAACGTGAATGACCGTAACTGGAAAGTGCTGATCCGTCCGAACCGCCCTGTCGTCCAGGCCGGCTACGACTCTAAGCGCAAGGCCAAGCTCGTCGTCGAGCCGCTTGAGCGCGGCTACGGCACGACGCTCGGCAACGCGCTGCGCCGCGTGCTGCTTTCCTCGCTGCAGGGCGCTGCCATCATCGGCGTCCAGATCGACGGTGTTGTGCACGAGTTCTCGGCCATCCCGGGCGTTCGCGAAGACGTCACCACGATCGTGCTGAACCTCAAGCAGGTCGCCATCTTCATGGAATCGGAAACGCCGAAGCGCATGGTGCTTCGTGCGAAAGGCCCGGGCGAAGTCAAAGCCGGCCAGATCGAGACCTCGGGCGACGTGAAAATCCTGAACCCCGACCACGTGATCTGCACGCTCGACGGCAACTCGGAAGTCCGCATGGAATTCACGATTGCGACCGGCAAGGGCTATGTGGCCGCCGATTCGCACCGTCCGGAAGATGCCCCGATCGGTTATATCCCCATTGACGCGATCTACTCGCCGGTTCGCCGCGTTGGCTACCAGGTCGAAGACACGCGCGAAGGCACCGTTCTCGACTATGACAAGCTGACCCTCGACGTTGAAACCGATGGTTCGGTCTCGCCGGAAGACGCCGTGGCCTATGCCGCGCGCATCCTGCAGGACCAGCTCCAGCTGTTCATCAACTTCGAAGAGCCGACCCTCGAAGCTGGCGGTTCGGCCGACGAAACCGACCTCGGTTTCAACCCGGTCCTCCTCAAGAAGGTCGACGAACTCGAGCTGTCCGTGCGTTCCGCAAACTGCCTGAAGAACGACAACATCGTTTACATCGGCGACCTGATCCAGAAGTCGGAAGCGGAAATGCTCCGTACCCCGAACTTCGGCCGCAAGTCGCTGAACGAGATCAAGGAAGTTCTCGCCGGTATGGGCCTGCATCTGGGCATGGAAGTGCCGGACTGGCCGCCTGAGGACATCGAAGGCCTCGCCAAGAAATACGACGATCACATCTAGCCCAGGATATATGACCGGGGCCTGACCACCTCGGAAGGAACAACGCCATGCGCCACCAGATTGCACACCGCAAGCTCAACAAGACCTCCTCGCACCGCAAGGCGATGTTCGCCAACATGGCGGCGAGCCTGATCGAGCACGAGCAGATCGTCACCACCTTGCCGAAAGCCAAGGAAATGGCGCCGATCATGGACAAGCTCGTCACCCTTGCGAAAAAAGGCGACCTGGCTGCGCGCCGTTCGGCCCTCTCGACCGTCCGCAACGAAGACGCTGTCCGCAAGCTGTTTGCCGTCATGGGCGAGCGCTACAAGGATCGCAACGGCGGCTACACCCGCGTCCTGAAAGCCGGCTTCCGCCAGGGCGACAACGCCCCGATCGCTGTGCTCGAACTCGTTGACCGCGACCCGGAAGCCCGCGGCGCTGCCGACAAGGCCCGCCATGCGGCCGAACTCGAAGCCGCGGACGAATAGTCTTTCCGGCAACGGATCAAAAAGCCCGGACCTCGCGGTCCGGGCTTTTTTGTTTTTGAGGCGAGGCCCGCGGCAGCGAAAGAAACTGTCACCCAATTTCGGTAGGCGCAGTCTCGAATTTGAGGCCAGTTCGGGAGGCAGCCCAATGCACCGCCGGGTATTCACATCACAGAACATGATTGCCGCCGCGCTTCTCTCCACGATGGCGCTGATGGTCGCCTGCGTGAATGCCGAGGGCCCGCCGCCCTCGCAAATCCAACAGCCAGCCGACCAGGTTTTCACCATCGCCGTTATTCCGGATACGCAGAACTATCTCGATTTCACGCACCAGACGGCAGAAGGCTTTCCGTTTGACGCCAGCGAACTCTTTCTCGAGCAGATGCAGTACATCGCCGAGAATCTGGAGAGCGAAGGCGGCGAGATCGCTTTTGTGACGTCGCTCGGCGATGTCTGGCAGCATCAGACGCTGGCCATCGATCCGGAGCACGAAGCGCGCGGCTTCCGCCGCATCCCGAACCCCATTCTCGACGCGCACTTCGCACCGACCGAGAAGGTGAAGACGGTCGAGATGCCCAAGGCGCATGAGGGCTTTTCCCTGATCGCCGGCAAGACGCCTTTCTCGGTCGTGCCGGGAAATCACGACTATGATGCCATGTGGTCGGATTCGAAGTTCCCGGTTCGCGCCATGACCCCGGCGGAAGTGGATCCGAATGATCTGAGCTCGCTCGGCGTCCTGCATCCCGGCGGTCTCGACAACTTCCGCTCGGTCTTCGGCGCCGATACGGCCTTTTTCAAAGGCCAGCCCTGGTACGTCGCCTCGCATGACGGCGGCGCCGACAGCGCGCAGATTTTCGAAGCCGGCGGCTACCGCTTCCTGCATATCGGCCTGCAGTTTGATCCGCCGAACGATTCGCTGGCCTGGGCGGCTTCGGTGATCGAGCAGTACAAGGGCCTGCCCACGATCATCTCGACGCACGATTATCTGAGCGGCAAGGGCAAGCGCGAGCCCAACCAGATCATTGACGGCAACGCGGTCGATCCGATCCACAACACGCCTGAAATGGTCTGGGAAAAATTCGTCAGCCAGCACGACCAGATTTTCCTCGTGCTCTGCGGCCACCAGCACGGGCAGGCCTGGCGCGTGGACGACAATGCCGCCGGCAATCCGGTCTGGCAGGTGCTCGCGGACTATCAGGACCGGGGACAGACGGCGAAGGATGCCGGTGTCAATTCGCCGGGCTGGCCGGTCGGTATCGGCGATGGCTGGATGCGCCTGATGACGTTTGATTTCAGCGCGCCGGAGCCGGTGCTCCGGGTTGCGACCTACTCGACGCACTACGACCAGCTCAGCCGCGAGACGCCCGACTACGCCGCCTGGTACAAGGCCGGTGAGCAGCCTGCGATGTCGGACGAAGCCTTCCACGACGCCGATGACTACGTGCTGACGCTGGAAGACTTCCGTACACGGTTCGACGCATCTGCCGGTACCGTGAACTGAACCGCGCGGCCTCAGCCGCAAGGCCGGGCTCCGCGACCGCTTGACAACTTGTCACAGGCCGGATTATACGCCCGCCCCCGAGCGGGAACTCATCCGCGCCCGGATCACCTGAAGAGCCGCACATGAAGCGGTCACATCCAGAAAATGTCTGCTCCTCGCGAAGACGGGGAGCATGTCACGCGTCCCCGGGCTTTTGCCGGTAGTCGCCTGACCTCGCACTGAAACAGTTCAACGCCGCATTCGCGCGCGCCCCGTGCGCGCGTCTGCGGTTTGAAAGGAGGTGGATCATGGGCACGCCCATGACTCTGCCGGCGGCTGTGGACATTCGTTCGGCGCCGGCGTTTTCGCCCCTGCTGGCTTTCCTTGCCGGAGGCCATGCGTCGGCGATTGCCCGCATCTGGCCGGCGCCGCACGAGGATTTCCTCGCGCTGCCGGCGGCACGGCGGCACGCGGCGGCCATTCTCGCAGGCCGCAGCGCGCACGCAGGGCCGCACATCGCGTGGATGGTGGAACGCGCCCGTGACGCGGATCTTGCCGCCGAACTCTTCGGCCGCGATCCGCCCGGCGGGCTGATGAAAGCGTTCGGCCGCCTGGGCGAAGTGATGTGGCGGGGTGAGGATTATGTCCGGTTTCTCGACCTGTTCGGCGAGCCGGCGGCCTGCATCCTGATCCGCCACATGAAAGCGCTGCGTCCGGAAACGCTCGGCTTCATTGCCGCGCTTGCGCCGCCGCTGCGTCAGGCGTCGATCGTCACCCTTCTGGGTACGGACGATCTGGCCGTTGCCGATCTTGCCGCGGCTTTTGCCGTCGCGCTCCGCATCCGCGGCGCGGCGGCCGGGCCCGGCATCGCGCAGCGTCTGGGCCGTGCGGCCTCGCCGGGCGCGCTGTTCGCGATGGCGCGCGACGTGATCCAGCCGCCGGATTTCGGTCCGGGGGGCGCGGCGCCGGTCCTTCCGGAACCGTTCCAACCGGTGCGGCAGCTGGAAGCGCTCAGCAAGACGGCGCTGGAGTTCCGCAACTGCTTGCGGGACTTCGTGGCCGATCTCGCGGCGGGCCGGATGGCGGTCTATGTCTGGCGCGGAGAAGGCGGGCCGGCAGCCGTTGCGCTGCGGCTTGATCCCGCCGGCTGGCGTCTCGCCGAGGCGCGCGGCCGGGATAACCTGGACCTGCCGGACGAGGCCCTCATGGCCATTGTCACGGCAGTGCAGGCGGCGGGCGTGCGCACCGGCGAATCCTGGGGCTGGCTGCATCGCCGGCTCGAGGACCGCGCCTATGATGCGCCGGCCGCGCCGGGGCCTATCCTGGCCGACAACTGGCGCGCCCGGCTGGGTCTCGGCAACATCTGGGACTGAGCGAGGACAGGGAAGGGAGCCCCGGGCGTAAGCGTCCGGGGCTCTTTGCTTTGCAGGTCCGGAATTCCGGGTTACTCTCGCCTCAAACGGGAGGAAACAACATGGCAGACGGCCACAAGATCGAAGAGCAAGCCAAGTTCCGCGAAATGCTGGAAGGCTCGAAGGAAGACTGGGACATCATTGCCGAGCATTCCAGGCACTTCAACAAAGGCCTCGCCAAGCGCGTCCTGGACCATCTGAAGCTGCTGGACGGCGACTATGGCGGCTTCCCGGTCGACCGGCTGACGCACTCGCTGCAGACAGCCACGCGCGCCCACCGCGACGGGCGCGACGAGGAATACGTCGTCTGCGCGCTGCTGCACGATATCGGCGACACGCTCGGCAGCTTCAACCATCCGGATGTCGCCGCCGCGATCCTGAAACCCTTCGTGTCGGAAGCCAACCACTGGATGGTGGCGAACCACGGCATGTTCCAGGGCTATTACTTCTTCCACCATCTCGGCCTTGACCGGAACATGCGCGACCAGTTCCGTGACAACCCGCATTTCGAATACTGCGCGCAGTTCTGCCATCTCTACGACCAGTCGGCCTTCGATCCAGAGTACCAGAGCGAGCCGCTGGAATTCTTCGCGCCGATGGTGGAGCGCCTGTTCGCGATGCCGAAGAACTCCATGTATCTGCGGAAAACCGAAGCCTGACCTGAAAGCCTGGCGGAGACCGGATGCTGAAAATTGTCGTCGTCATACTGCTGGTTATCGGCGTCATCGCGTTTTTTGCCATGCGGCAGACGCCCAAGCGCCCGCCGCGTGACTGGCGCCATGGCGGCGATGATGGCGGCCCTGTCCCACCCACGATCTACATCGGGTCCGACACCAGCCGCAAACCCGCAAACGACACCGGACCTGGCGACGACGGCAAACCGGCCAAGGTGGAAGCCGGCACACTGGACGGCGACAGCGGCGGCGGAGATGGCGGCGGCGGTGGCGGGGACTAGCGTCCCCTTGCCGAAACCCGACGTCTGAAGTTCGCGGGCTGAAGCCCGGAGTTCAAACGCTTTTTCAGCTTCCGCTTGCCGGGCACTCGCCCACGTAAGCCACGCTGGCGCCGGCCGCGAGGGCTTCGCACTTGTTGCCGTAGGTCTCGCCGTCGCATCCGCAGACCGGCATGTATTCGCGCGTGCAGATGGTAGGTGTCTTCACGCAGGTGCCGGACGCGTCGGCCATGCTGCTGCAGACGCCGACATCGAAGATGCAGGCGAGGCCTTCCGCGCACTGGATGCCCGCAATGCCGCTGCACAACTCGCCGGCAGCGGCGACCGGGCGGCTCACGTCAGCCGCCGGCGGGGCGTCGGCGGCTGTGTCCTTCTTGAAATGGCCGCAACCGGCCAGGAGGGTCAGGGAAAGGGCGAGAAGGGCGAGTCGCATGGGCTGGTCTCCTGATTTCAGGAGAGCCTGCGACTCGCGCCGTTTCTTGGCAAGTCCTGCCGCTTACTTCGCGCCGGCCGCAACCGAGGCGAAGATGTTCTGGCCATGCTCGCCGCCGGATTTGAAGGCCGGGCGAGTGGTGCTGACGTCGGTGATCTGGTCCCACTTGGCAGCGACCGCTTCGGCTGTCAGCGCTTCGCCTGCGCCAACGAACACGCCGGCGGTTTCGACGATGCGGGCCATCGAAAAGGCGCCGGCGCCGGCCGACAGGATCATGCCGGTCGGGGCATCTTCCTTGACGAGGTTGATGACACCGGGGGTCACGTAGTCCGGCTTCAGCGCGGTCAGCATCTGCTCGGACATGATGTCTTCGGTCATGCGGGTTGCAGCAATCGGGCAGACAGCGTTGATCTTGATGTCGTTTTTCGCGCCCTCGATTTTCAGCGTGTTCATGATGCCGATCACGCCGAGCTTGGCGGCGCCGTAATTGGCCTGGCCGAAGTTGCCATAGAGACCCGTCGACGAAGTGGTGACAACGATACGGCCATAGTTCTGGGCCTTCATGATGTCCCAGGCGGCGTGGATCGGCAGGAAGCTGCCGCGCAAGTGGACGGCGAGGACGAGGTCGATATCGTCGACCGACATCTTGGAGAACGACCGGTCGCGCAGGATGCCGGCATTGGCGATGATGATGTCGATCCGGCCCCACTTGGCCATCGTGTCATCGATCATCTTCTTGACGCCGTCGACATCCGACACCGACGAGCCGTTGGCGATCGCTTCGCCGCCGAAGGCTTCGATTTCCTGGACCACGGCCTTGGCCGCATCCGAACCGCCGCCGGAGCCGTCGCGCGAACCGCCGAGGTCGTTGACGACCACTTTGGCGCCGCGGCGGGCGAGTTCAAGCGCGTGGCAACGGCCAAGGCCGCCACCAGCACCGGTGACGATGGCAACGCGGCCGTCAAAACGGATCTCGGACATGGGGGTCTCCTGAAACGGTTGTATGATTTGGGCGGTGTCACACCAGACGTTCACGTCAACGTCAAGCACGTCCGCTGCGTCACCTCGCCCGAACCGGGATCAAAGACGCGTGACATATCCCTCGGTCAATCTTGCCACGGTTAATCCGGCATGATTTTCTCAGTTCTGAAACAGCACTCGGGAGGAAACCATGCTGGCCTACGTGACTCTGGGAACCAACAACAAGGACAAGGCGCTCGCATTCTATGACGCCGTGCTTGGCGAAATGGGCGCGAAACGCTTTTTCGCGAACGAACGCCTGCAATTCTACGGCGTTGGCCCAGGCCAGCCGATGCTCGGTATCGGCGACGCCTATGATCAGAAAGCCGCCACGGTCGGAAACGGCGTCATGCCGGCGCTTGCCTGCGCCAGCAAGGAAGTCGTCGACAAGGTGTATGCCAAGGCGATCTCGATGGGCGCCGCCGACGAAGGCGCGCCTGGCAACCGGATGCCGACTTTCTACGGCGCCTATTTCCGCGATCCGGACGGCAACAAGATCTGCGTCTGCAAGCTCGGCTAAGCCAGGCGAACGAGCCTTCGGCAAAACCCTCCGGCCACCGCCGGAGGGTTTTTCTTTGGCGGGTTACTCCGGCCGGGCGTCTTCCAGCTTGCCCGCATAGAAGGTGCGCAGGTCCGCTGCGAGGGCGTCCAGCGCGGGCTCATTGAGGTACATCATGTGGCCGGCCTGGTAGTAGGTCATCGCCACGCGCTCCTGCGGGATGCCGTAGCGGGCAAAGGTGATCTCGGCATCGAAGAAGGGCGTGATCATGTCGAAATAGCCATTGGCGACCCAGACTTTCATCGCCGTGTTCTGGCGCATCGCGGTGGTCAGCTGGGCCGAGACGTTCAGGTAGTGCGGCTCCCAATACTCGCCTTCGGGCACGTCGCGGTAGTTCCAGTTCGTCGACGCCGCCTCGCTCGACAGCATGTAGGGCCGGTCCATCTTCACGCCGAGATCCGCGGACAGGTATTGGTTCATCAGCGCCGAATACGCCGAGCCGATTGCGTAGCTTGCAACGTCCGCCTCCGGAGTTTCCGCGACATCGTCGGCTTCGTCGCCGAGATAGCGCCCGTCGAGGCGTCCGAGGGCCACCCCCTTGTCGCGCAGTAATTCCTTCTGGAAGCGCGGCATCAGGATCTTGAGATCGGAAGTCTCGATGTACGCGGGCGAGAGCCCTGTAAAATAAGCAAGCCGGTCCCGGATTGTGGCGCGCTCTGCGGGCGACATTTGCCCGCCCTTGAGAAGGGCTGGCCCATACTCGTCGCGGGCGAAGGCGCGCGCTTCGGCGAGGAACTGGTCCTGCGGCACGCCGGCGCCGGCGCGGCCGTGATACTGCGCCGCTGCGGCCATGCTCGGCAGGTAGGTGATGTAGGAATAGACGTTGTCGTGGACAGAGGTCGAGCCTTCATAGTCCAGCGCCTGCGAGATCAGCACCAGCCCGTTGAGCGCAATGTCGACATCGCCGGTCAGCATCCGGTTGGCGAGGTAGGCGGCCCGCGTCGTGCCGAAGCTTTCACCGATCAGGTATTTTGGCGCGTTCCAGCGCTTGTGGTCGGTGATCCAGACACGGATGAATTCCGCAATCGAGCTGCCATCGCCTTTTTCGCTCCAGTAATCCTTGTCTTCGCCCTTGCCGACGGCGCGGCTGTAGCCGGTGCCGACCGGGTCGATGAACACGAGGTCGGTCACGTCGAGGATCGACAGCGGATTGTCGCGCAGGACGTAAGGCGCCGCGCCGTCATCGGCGTCTGCATCGCTCGCCACCTGCACGCGCTTCGGTCCGAGCAGGCCCATGTGCAGCCAGACCGAAGCCGAGCCCGGCCCGCCATTGAACACGAACGAGACGGGGCGGGGCCCGCTGACGTTTTCGCGGATGTAGGAGATGGTGAACAGGCTCGCGCCGGGCTCGCCCTCGTCATTCCGGATATGGGTTTCGCCCGCTTCCACGCGGTAGGTGATCTTCTGTCCGCCGAACGTGCCGGTATGGGTGGACTTGAACATCACCGGTTCCGGAACCGGCTTTGCGGGTTTCTCCGCTTCGGCCTTGCCGCCGTCTGCCTTGCTGGCGGCGGGCTCGGCGAGGGCAGGCGCTGCCGAGGCGAGCAGCAGTGCAAGGATCAAGGCCTGGAGTTTCATGTCTGCGCTCAACCCTTCAAGGTTCGCCGCCGGGGCCGGTCAACATCGGCGCCCAGACGTTTGATAATAAAGGCAAAACCTAAGCCTGCTTCCGGCGCGCGTCAAACGCGCAGAATGGCTCAACTGACGCTGACCGCCACCGGCGCGCTGACCGGTCCGATCCGCGTCCAGGCTTCGATCCGGTAGTCGCCCGGCGGCAGGATCAGCGGCAACCGGTCGCCCGGCAGCAACATCAAACGGTCTTCCGGCACGGCCAGATCCGGATCGCCCACGCGGCGCGCCTCGATGAGGACGGGAAGGTCAGACGCCAGCAGAGCAGGTGGTACGCTGACGACGTTTTCGCCTTCGCTGCGGCCCGAAGTCAGCCGGCCGTCCTTGATCGCAGCGCGCGGAATGGCAAACACCATGTCGGCCGACGCGCCTTGCGCGGCGCCCTCTCCAAGCGACGGCACAAAGGCCGGTTCAGAATCTGCCGGTGCGCAGGCGGTCAGGGACACGACGAGCGGTGTCCGGCCCGTCTGCGCGGCGACAGTATCCTTCAACGAGATCATCGCGGACGGATCCGCCGATCGCTCGACATGAACTATGACGCGGGCCTGCGGCGCATTCGCGAAGACGCGGCGGCTGACCTGTTCGGCGAGCGCGGCTTGGCGGCGAACGGACTGCTCGGCGGGGCTGAGCGAGGACAGCTCGCGCGAACTCGTCCACCAGACACCGGCATCCACGAGCTGCAGGCCGCCGCGCTTCACTTCGCGGATCAGGCGCCCGTGTCCGGGATCGCGCGTGACGAGCCCTTCCGACACCAGCAGCACATCCGGATGCGCGGCGCCGCCGGGGCCCAGCGTCAGGCCGTCATCGGCAAAGGCCGTGAAGCCGTCCGAGGCGAGGCGGGTGACGAGGTCTTTCAGGAAAGCGGTTTGCGAGGCCGCGTGCCGGTCGCTTTCGACAATCACGATCTGGCTGCCTGCGGCGGCGCGCGCGATCATCTCGATCGGCTCGACCCATTGCTGCGGGCACCCGTTCACCGTTTCCGAACCCGGTACTGTATCGACAAGATCATCGCGGCCCATGGCGCGCAGCACGTCTGCCAGCTTGCCATCCGAGGCCGGGCTGGCGCCCGCCAGATAAAGGTCTGCCTGTCCAAAGAAGAATGCGCGCGCTTCGCCGGCAAGATCAGCCTCGACAGACCAGTCGCGGTCCGGCGCGGTGGCGGGAACCACTGGGTCGCCCGCCAGCATGACACGCAGCTCCGGTGTCTGCGCGGAGCACGCAGCAAGGCAGAGCGCAATCAGGCAGGCCGTGCGTCTGGGCATGCGTGGGGAGGTCCTTCTGCCGCCGGTTACAGGTTGCGTCCGGCAATCACCCTGCCGCGTCAACGCAACTCGCCCGGTGGGCTAGGCGATGGCTGCCCAATGCAGCCGCAAAGCGAATGACGCGGCGAGCCGGTTGCCTTTGCCTTCTTTCCAACCCGCAAGGTGGCCGCTAAGCCTGCTGAAGGGTGCTAGTCTTGAGGGAGGCGCGTTTGACCATGCCGGCAGAGTACGAGTGGGGTTGGGACAATGGCCGCGCGCTGATCGGGATCCTCGCGATCTACGCCCTGTGTTGGGCACTGTCGTCCAATCGCAAGGCGCTGCCTTGGAAGATCATCCTTGGCGCGACGTTCCTGCAATTCAGCTTTGCGCTGTTGTTCTTCGGCGTTCCGCAACTGCTCGGCATGGGCAACGCCGGCGTGGCAGGCGGCGACAATCCGGTCATCAAGGCCCTGGTCGACGCGACCCGCTACGGCACCAACTTCGTGTTCGGATATGTTGGCGACAACACGCTCGTCGCGCAGCCCTTCACACCGTTCACAACCGCTGAAGGACTGGTGCCGCCCTCCTTCTTCTTCCAGATCCTGCCGCTGATCATCGTCGTCGCGGCGCTCTCCGCGATGCTCTGGCACTGGGGCATCCTGAAATGGATCACCACTGCGTTCGCGGCGATCTTCCGCCGCACCATGGGCATCAGCGGGCCAACCTCGCTCGCCGTGTCCGCCAACGTGTTCATGGGCATGACCGAAGCGCCGCTGCTCGTGCGCCCGTATCTCAAGACCATGACGCGCACCGAACTGCTGATCATGATGACGGCTGGCTTCGCGACGATCGCCGGATCGGTGATGGTCGTCTACGCGACCATGCTCGATGGCAAGCTCGCCAATCCGATCACGCAGCTGTTCGTGGCCTCGATGATGGCAGCGCCCGCTGCCGTGGCGGTGGCGATGACGCTGATCCCGGAATCCGAAGTCACCAGCGACAACAACCAGCAGCCGGATTTCAAGTACGCCTCGACCATGGATGCGTTCTCCACGGGCGCGACCGACGGCCTGAAGATCGTGTTCAACATCGCGACCATGCTGATCGCCGCGCTCGCCTTGCTCTACCTGATCAATGAAGGCTTCAAGGCGCTGCCGGGTGTTGCCGGTTCGGCATTGTCGATCGAACGTATCCTTGGCTGGATCTTCGCCCCGCTGATGTACATGGTCGGCGTGCCGCTGGAGGAAGCCTCGAAGTCCGGCGGCCTGATGGGCGTCAAGACGGTGCTGACCGAGTTCGTCGCCTTCATCCAGCTGGCGAACGTACCTGCGGACGCCATGGACCCCCGTACACGGATGATCACCGCGCACGCCATCTGCGGCTTCGCGAACTTCGGATCGATCGGCATCCTGATCGGCGGCCTCTCGATCATGGAGCCCGAGCGGCGCGACGATTTCCTGAAACTCGCCTGGCACACGCTGCTGGCAGGTACCCTCGCGACCTGCCTTTCGGCAGCCGTTGTGGGCGCCTTGCCGTACCAGCTGTTCTCCGGAACCTAATCACGACTTGTCAGATAGACTTACCGCACGCTTGAGGAAAACAGCGTGGCGGGTCGTCCTTTAGTTGGCGACAAGCGGCGCTACAGTTTCTGGGCGGAAAACCGGTTGTGCCTTTCGTTATTGATGAACTCTTCCTCTGGCTTATCCTCGTCGGCTTCCTCGCCCAGATGGTCGACGGCGCCCTCGGCATGGCCTACGGCGTCATCTCGACCACGGCCATGCTGTTGATGGGAATTCCGCCCGCGCTCGCCAGTGCCAACGTGCATGCGGCGGAAGTGTTCACCACGGCGGCTTCCGGCACCTCCCACGCCATTGCGCGCAACGTGGACTGGAACGTCTTCTGGCGCCTCGCGCTCTTCGGCTCGGCGGGCGCCGTGATCGGCGCCTTCCTGATCAGCCATGCCGACACCAGCTTCATCCGCCCGTTTATCGCCGCCTACCTTCTGCTGATGGGTGTCATCGTCATCTGGAAAGGCCTGCGCCCGAACGGTAGCCCGCCCAAGATCGGCCGGGTGCGCATCCTTGGTTTCGCGGGCGGGATGGCCGATGCCATCGGCGGCGGCGGTTGGGGACCTGTCGTCACGTCAAACCTGATCGCGCGCGGCGGCGAGCCGGGCCGCATGGTCGGCACGGTCAACCTCGCGGAATTCGTCGTCACCGTTTTCGCGAGTCTCGCCTTCCTGATTGCGCTCGGGCCGACTTTCGGCAAGGCGGCGCTGGCCCTGCTGATCGGCGGCGTCGTGGCGGCGCCAATTGCCGCATGGGCCGCCCGCCGTGTGCCGCGCCAGATCCTGACGGTCATCGTCGGGGTCGCCATCTGTCTCGTCAGCGCCTACAACCTCTGGCGGGCGCTCGTCTGATTTGCGCCGCTTTGAAGGAGTGCGCGCGTGTCGTTTCGCAACGGATTGATAGGGGTTGCCGTTGCGGCATTGGCACCGGCCGGGCTGGCCCAGACCGAGCCCGCTGATCCTGTTCAACTCGCCGACATGCGCCTCAGACCGATCGAGGTCTGGGGCGACCGAAAGGACCGGGACCCCGGCGCGCAATCGGTCATCGACGCCGGGTTGATCGCGAACACCGCCGCTGACCGCCCCGCCGAAATCCTGAATCAGGCACCGGGCGTCAATATCCAGATGAATTCCGGGCAGGAGCACCTGATCGCCATCCGCTCGCCAGTACTGAGCGGCGGGGCCGGGCAGGGAAGTTTTCTCATTCTCGAGAACGGCGTGCCAACCCGTTCGCCCGCCTTCGGCAACGTCAACAGCCTGATCGAGCCGCATCTGGAAATCGCCGACGCCATCGAAATCATCCGCGGGCCGGGCAGTGCGAAGTATGGCTCGAACGCCGTACACGGACTGATCAACGTGATCCTGCCGGACGCGGAAAGTGACCAGTCCCTGCGCGCGAGCTACGGCACGCTCGGCCGCTGGCGGGGCGACGCCTCCGTCAATCTCGGCGACGACACGCGCTTCAATCTCTCTCTCATGGACGACAAGGGTTGGCGCGACGACACCGGCGGCGAGCAGCAGAAAATGTCGCTGCTTAAAAAGCAATCCTTCGGCGAATGGGATGCCACCACCTGGCTCTCCGCCTCCAGCCTCAACCAGGAAACCGCCAGCTTCATCCAGGGCCCCCGCGCCTATGAGGACCGCGACCTCGCCGAAACAAACCCCAACCCCGAAGCCTTCCGCGATGCCTGGTCGGCGCGCGCCGGTCTGCGCCTCGAGCGCGGCCTCGGTCCCGGCAAGCTGATCCTCACGCCCAACCTGCATAGCCAGGGCATGGTCTTCTCGCAGCATTTCCTGCCCTATGGCGGCGTCGAGAAGAACGCCCACACCGGCGGCGGCCTGATGGCGCGCTACGATCTGGATCCCGTTGGCCGCGTCAGCTGGCGCTTCGGCGCCGACACCGATTTCGCGTCCGGCTATCTCAAGGAAATCCAGCCAAATCCAAACGCCAACCCGGCCTTTCCTCAAGGTGTCCACTACGATTATCTCGTCGAGACGCAAGTTTTCGCGGTCTGGACCGAAGCGGATGTGCAGCTCACGGACAATCTACGCCTGCTCGCCGGCCTGCGCGGCGAGACGCACGATTATAGCTACGACACCCGCTCGCCGGCCGGCATCAATGGCCGCTTCAATGTGCCGGCAGACCGCTCGGACGATTTCAGCTTTGTCACGCCCAAGCTCGGCCTCGTCTTGGACCGCGAGTGGTATAGTCTCTATGCCAACTATGCGCGCGGCGCCCGCGCCCCGCAGGTCTCAGACCTCTACCGTCTGCAGAACCGCCAGGTTGCCGGCGAGATCAAAGCCGAAACGCTGAATAGTCTCGAAGCCGGCGTGCGCGGCGACGCGCTGTTCGGCCATCTGGATTTCGACATTGCCGCCTACTGGATGGACAAGGAGAACTTCTTCTTCCGCGATTCCGATGGCCTCAATGTCGTTGATGGCTCCACCCGCCATATCGGCATCGAAGCCGCCGCGACCCTGCGCATCGACGACCGTCTGAGCCTCGGCGGCAATCTCGCCTGGAGCGACCAGACCTATACCTTCGACCGCCCGGTCGTCGCCGCGCTGGAGCGGATCACCTCCGGCAACACCATTGATACCGCCCCGGAATGGCTCGGCGATACGCGGATCGACTGGCAGGCCACGGACGCGCTCGCGCTGTCGCTGACCCTGGAATATGTCGGCGAGTATTTCACCGACCCGGCCAACACGGTCACCTATCCCGGCCACACCGTCTTCGGCGCGCGCGCCGGCTGGAACATCACCGACACGCTGGAAGCATCGGTGATCCTCCGTAACCTGACGGATGAAGCCTATGCCGACCGCGCCGATGTCGCCTTCGGCAATGAGCGTTACTTTCCCGGAGAGCCGCTCAACGCGACCTTCGGCCTGACACAAAAATTCTGAGGAGGACACAGATGAAGCTCTATCACAGCCCGGCCGCGCCGAACCCCGACCGCGTGATCTATTTCCTGCGCGCCAAGGGCAAGCTGGACGCCGTCGAGCTCGAGGAAATCTCGATCATGAAGCAGGAGCACAAGCAGCCCGGCTACCGCGACGTCTCGCCCTATGCGCAGGTGCCCGCGCTCGTGCTCGACGATGGCACCAACATCACCGAGAGCCGCGCCATCTGCACTTATTTCGAAGGCATCTTCCCGGAGCCGAACCTGATGGGCATGGACCCGAAGGAAAAGGCCCTCATCGAGATGTGGGACCGCCGCGTCGAGATGATGTTCTTCATCCAGTTCGCCGGCTGGTTCCGCAACGCTCATCCCGCCATGGCGCCGCTCGAAGTGCCGCAAAGCCCGGAAACCGCCGCCAAGAGCGAAAAGGCTGCGCGCAAGATGGCGGAGCGTTTCAACGAACACCTCGCGAACCACGCCTTCGTCGCGGCCGACCGGTTCACGATCGCCGACATCACCCTCTACATCACCTGCGGCTTCTGCCGCGTGATGAAATGGGCGCCGCACAAGGAGCTGCCGAACCTCGGCCGCTGGCACGCGGAGATGACCGCGCGGGGGTTCGCGGGCTAGGCGTTCTTGATGTTCATCCCGCCATCGACCGGGATGTGGGCGCCATTGAGAAAGCTCGCCGCCGGCAACACCAGCGACAGCGTCATGTTGGCGACCTCTTCCGGAATCCCGTACCGGCGCAGCGGCACGCGGCGCTTGGCGTAGATTTCCTTGTGCTCGTCCGGAATGCCGGCCGTGATGCCGGTGGTGATCGGGCCGGGGCAGATACAGTTCACCGTGATGCCCTCGCGGCCAAGGTCCACCGCGAGCCCGCGCGTCAGGCCGATCACGCCATGCTTGGCCGCCACATACGGCGAGTTGCCCGGCGTCGCGCCGAGACCTTCCGTGGACGCAATATTGACGATCCGCCCCCAGCCATTCTTGCGCATGTATGGGAGCGCCGCGCGGATCGCGCGCTGGTGCGAGGTCAGCATCACGTTGATGCTCGGCCCCCAGCTGTCCTCATAGCTCTCCTCGCCGACCTGCGCCGGAATCGCAAAGCCCGCATTATTCACGAGAATGTCCATCCCGCCGAAATGCGCGGCTGCCTCGTCCACCACGCGCTTGATCGCCGCGCCGTCGCCGACATCTAGCGCCCAGCCTTTGACATGCTTGATGCCCGCCGCCTTGATCTCCTCGACGACGATATCGACGTTCGCCTGCTTGAGGTCGGTAACGGCCACATTGGCGCCTTCGCGCGCGAACAGGTGCGCGGTCGCGCGTCCCATGCCGCTGGCGGCGCCGGTGATCAGCGCGGTCTTGCCTTTGATAGAGCGGGAAAGTTCCTGATAGGGGGGGTGGCTCATGGCTGTTTCCTCAGTTTCTTGATGGTGCCGGAAAAATTGAGACAGGGCCGGCCACCGGACGTCACGATGCCGCGCACAAAGACCAGCGACCCGCCGGCGCGCAGGGTTTCGCCGCGCGCCTCGACCAACTCGCCTTCCTTCGCCCCGTCGAGAAATTCCGACGTGAAGGCGACCGTCAGGCCATAACCTCCCGCCATCGCTTCATGCGCAATGGCGAACAGGGCGAAATCGGCAAAGGTCATCAGGCAGCCGCCATGCATCACCCCGGCGCCGTTCATGTGCTTGCGGGCGGCGCGGAAGGCTGAAACGCCTTTTCCGTCCTCGACCCTGTAATAGAACGGCCCGGCCGTCTCGTGCTCGAAGGGCTCGTCTTTCCAGGTCGTCCAACCCGCGAATTCGCCCGTCGTCTCGATTGTGGCCGGCATGGCGTCCCCTCTGTTCTCTGGCTGCGGCAACCATACCCTTACGGCCCCCTTCGACAAGCGTGCCGTTGCGGCATAAAGTGCGCCAGAAAACAGACCCCCGGGAGACGAAACGCATGGCCTTTGACGCCGAAACCCGCGCCGCGCTGATTGAACAGGTGCGCCGCTTCGTGACCGAGACCTGCGTGCCCGTCGAGGCCCAGGTCGGCGAGGAAGACGCTGTACCCCAGCACGTCATCGACGAAATGAAGGCCCTCGGCCTGTTCGGCATCGCCGTGCCGGAAGAGTATGGCGGCCTCGACCTCGACATGGAAACCGAGTGTCTCGTCGCCTTCGAACTTGGCAAGACCTCGCCCGCCTTCCGCTCGGTCGCGGGCACCAATATCGGCATCGGCAGCCAGGCGCTCATCCTGTTCGGCACACAGGCCCAGAAATCGAAATGGCTGCCCGGCATCGCCTCCGGTGACCTGATCGCCAGTTTCGCCCTGACCGAGCCCGAAGCCGGCTCCGATGCCGCAGGCCTGAAAACCAAAGCCACCCGCGACGGCGACCATTACATCCTCAACGGCACCAAGCGCTACATCACCAACGCCAACAAGGCGGACCTCTTCACCGTCATGGCACGGACGAATCCGAACGATCCCGGCGCCAAGGGCGTCTCGGCCTTCATCGTCGAGCGCGGCACGCCCGGTCTCTCGGTCGGTGTGCCCGAGAAGAAGATGGGCCAGCAGGGCGCGCATATCTGCGACGTGATCTTCGAGAACGCGCGCGTGCCGGCGGAGAACCTGATCGCGAAAGAGGGCGAAGGCTTCAAGGTCGCGATGAGCGTGCTGGACAAGGGCAGGCTGCACATTTCGGCGGTGGCCACCGGCGTCTCCAAACGCCTGATCCGCGAGATGGTGAATTATGCGCTGGAGCGCAAACAGTTCGGCAAGCCGATCTTCGAACACCAGATGATCCAGTCGATGATCGCCGACAGCCAGGCTGAAACCTACGCCGCCGAATGCATGATCCTCGACGCCGCCCGCCGCCGCGACGCCGGCGAGGATGTCACCATGCTGGCCTCCTCCGCCAAGCTGTTCGCCACCGAAGCCTGCGGCCGCGTCGCCGACCGCGCCGTGCAGGTCTTCGGAGGCGCCGGCTATGTCACCGATTACGGCATCGAGCGTTTCTACCGCGACGTCCGCATCTTCCGCCTCTACGAAGGCACCAGCCAGATCCAGCAGATCATCATCGCCCGCGAACTCGCCCGGGCCGCCAAAGCAGGAAACCTCTGATGTTCGACCACGACCCCACAGACCCGCACGAAGTCGGCCTCAACGCAGACCGCCTTGCGGCGATGCCCGCCTACTTCAAGACCAACTATATCGACACCGGCAAGGTGCCCTGCATGGGCCTGCTGGTCTCGCGCGGCGGCGAGATCGCCCATGAAAGCTATACCGGCTCGACCGAGATGGGCGGCAAGGAAGCGATCAGTGCCGAGACGATCTTCCGCATCTATTCGATGACCAAGCCGATCACGACGCTCGCCATCATGATGCTGCTCGAGGAGTGCAAGATCCGGCTCGACCATCCGGTGAGCCGCTACATCCCTGAGTACAAGAACGCGATGGTCTGGGACGGCGGCACGGCCGCCGCGCCGAAACTGCGCAAGCCCGACCGCGAGATGACCGTGCTCGATCTCGTCACCCACACGTCCGGCCTCACCTACGGCTTCCTGTTCCAGGACGAGACCGACGAAATCTACCGCAACAACAAGGTCGGCCACCCGAAGGACACGCTGCAGGACATGGCCCGCCAGATCGGCCAGCTGCCGCTGGCGTTCTCTCCGGGTACGGAATGGCGCTACAGCCACTCCATCGACGTGCTCGGCGCCCTTGTGGAAATCATTTCCGGCCAGCCGCTCGACGAATTCTTCCGTGAACGCATCTTCGGCCCGCTCGGTATGGATGACACCGACTTCTGGGTTCCGCCCGAGAAAATCCACCGCCTGATGGCCTGCTACCAGAAGGATGCCAAGACCGGCGAGACCACGCTGGCCGATCCGGCCGGCGCCGCCTCGAAGCTCTATGCGAAGCGCCCCAACCTTCTGAACGCCGGCGGCGGTCTCGCCTCCACGATGCGCGACTATCACCGGTTCGCCCTGATGCTGATGCGCGGCGGCACGCTCGACGGCGCCCGAATCATCAGCCCCAAGACCTGGGAGTTCATGCGCCAGAACCATCTGCCGGATAACCAGACCATGCGCGGCATGGGCCGTTCGGCCTTCACCGAAGTGATGGCCGACGGCGTCGGCTTCGGCCTCGGCGGCTCGGTCGTCACTGACATCGTGCAGACCCGCCAGCCCGGCAGCGACGGCACCTTCAGCTGGGGCGGCCTCGCCTCGACCTTCTTCTGGATCGACCCCGAAGAAGAACTGATCGCCATCCAGGCCACGCAGCTGATGCCATCGTCCACGTATCCGATGCGCATGCAGTTCCAGCAGCTCGTCTACGCAGCCATCGACTGGTGAGTGACGCGCCGAAGAACCCCGTCCGCGACGCGATCCTCGCGCTGACCGCCGCCAAGGGGGCCGGCAAGACGATCACGCCGGAAGACGCCGCCAAGGCCGTCAGCCCGGAGAACTTCGTGCGTGTACTGAAGGATGTGCGCGCCGAAGCCATCCGCCTGCACAAGGCGGGCACGATCGCGATCTACCGGAAAGGCAAGCCGGTCGAGAACCCGGATACGTTCAAGGGCGTCTACCGGCTGGGCCTGCCGGCCGCATAGAGAATGGCCAAACCGCCCGACCCCTTCCACGAATTCGTGGCCGAACTCTTCGGCCCGATGGGCCCCGTCAGCATACGGCGCATGTTCGGCGGCGCCGGTGTGTTTCGGGACGGCCTGATGTTCGCGCTGCTCGGGGATGACACGGTCTACCTGAAGACCGACGCAAAGCTTCGGGCAGACCTCGAAGCTGAAGGCAGCGCCGCCTTCATCTGGACCAAACCCAGCACCGGCGAGGAGATCGACATGGGCTATGTCAGCCTGCCATCCTCGGCGATGGATGATCCGGATGAAGCGAGCAGCTGGGCACGGCGCGCGCTCGCGGTGGCCAAAGCGAAAGCGGCGGCGAAGCCTCCGGCCAAACCCAGAAAGAAAAAGTCCTAAGCGACCGCCGGCCGTTTCACGGGCTGGTCCAGCGAGAAGGCATAATCCGTGGAGCCATGCTGGCGCAGATGCTGCAGGCGCTGCCAGCAATCCTCAAGCGTGAAGCGCTCGCCCTTCGGCGCCCACCACATGACGAAACCTGGCCCGTCGCTGCGGTCGATCTCGCCCGCGAGCCGGCGCATGCCGGGCGGGTGGGTGCGGCCATTATGGCTGAACGCCTTCAGGTCTTCCATCGAGCGCCAGATGGCGAGCGTGGAAATATCCGGCGCGCGCCATTCCGGCGGGTAGGGAAATGCATTGGTGAACCCGCGCCAGCTGCCATCCGGGCAGCGCAGGCCGTGATCATGGAAGATCAGGCCTTCGAACGCGTCGCCATCCTTGAAGATGCGCGGCAACAGTGCGACAAAAACCTGAACGAATTCATTGCTGAAGTCGAACTGGCCCATTGGGCGGGCACAGTTGAAGTGTACAAGCCTGTAGTCCATTGCGCCCAATCCGGTATTCCATCCGGAGTTAAACTTAGAGCGAAATGCGTTTCGTAATCATTAAGGGAAATAGATTTCCGCAGTTCAATCTGGGATTACTTCCCTTTGAACGCGGCCGGGCGCTTCTGGAGGAAGGCGGAAACGCCTTCGCGGAAGTCTTCCGTGCGTCCCGCATCACGCTGCGCGACCCGTTCGTTATGCAGCGCGGCGCCGAAATCGTCATCGCACGCGTCCCAGATGCACTGGCGTGCCAGCGACAGCGCCACGGTCGGGCCGGTCGCCAGTTTGTGCGCGAATTCCTTTGCTGTCTCCATCAGCTTGGCATCGTCCACCACGCGGTTCACCAGGCCCCATTGCAGCGCTGTTTCGGCGGGGAGTTTTTCACCCAGAAGTGCCATTTCCATGGCGCGAACCCGGCCGATGGTCTTGGCCAGAAGGTAACTGGAGCCGCCATCCGGCACGAGGCCGATGCGGCGGAACGCCTGCAGGAAGTAGGCGCTCTTGCCGGCGATCACGAGGTCGCCCATCAGGCCGATCGCGCAGCCGACGCCGGCCGCCGCGCCGTTGACGGCGGTGATCACCGGATGCGGGTGCTCGCGGATCGCCGTGACCAGCGGATTGTAGAACGCGTCGAGCGCCTTGCCGGCGTCGGGGAGCGAATCAGGGTGCGCCAGCGCCGGGCCGGAGCCCATGCCGCCGAGGTTCGCGCCGGAGCAGAAGCCGCGGCCCTTGCCGGTCAGGATCGTGCAGCGCGCTTCCTTTGCGGCAACCTCGAACGCCTGCAGCAGCTCGATGGCGGTATCGACCCCGCAGGCGTTCAGCGTCTTGTCGTCGTCAAAGGCGATGATCGCGATATCGCCGTCGCGCTCGTAGGAAATCTTCTCGTACTTGGCCATCGCTGACGCTCCCTTGTGATCATTTCTGCGCGAATTAAACCGATTGCTCCGGCCACGAAAAGCCTCACGCAGGGGCAAGCCTTTCACTCCCCCATGGCGCAAACGCTGAACGCACGCTACAGTGTTCACAACAGAAAACGCCCCTGCGGCACCTCAACTTCGGAGAACTCCAATGGCCCTCGACGGTACCCCCGGCACTGGCATGCGCGCACTTCTCGACCGGCAGAAGGCGGCCCATCTGCGCGATGGCGCGCCGACCCTCGCCAAGCGGATCGAATGGCTCGACAAGTCGATCGACCTTCTGGCCACGCACGGCGACGCGCTCAACGACGCAATGGCGAAAGATTTCGGCCACCGCTCCAAGGACCAGTCGAACCTCACCGACATCGCCGGCTCCATCGGCGCCCTGAAGCACGCCAAGAAGCATGCCGCTAAATGGATGCAGCCGGAGAAGCGCAAGGTCGAGTTCCCGCTCGGCCTGCTCGGCTCGAAAGCCGAACTTCAGTATCAGCCCAAAGGCGTCATCGGCGTCATCAGCCCCTGGAACTTCCCGGTCAACCTGACCTTCACGCCGCTCGCCGGCATCTTCGCCGCCGGCAACCGCTGCATGATCAAGCCGTCGGAATTTACCGAGGCGACATCCGAGCTGATGAAACAGCTCTTCGCGAAATACTATACGCCCGAAGAAGTCGTCGTCGTCACTGGCGGGCCGGACGTCGGCGCCGAATTCACCAAGCTGCCGTTCGACCATATCCTATTCACCGGCGCGACCTCGGTCGCCCACCACGTGATGCGCGCCGCGGCCGACAATCTCGTGCCGCTGACGCTGGAACTCGGCGGCAAGTCTCCCGTCATCCTCGGCCGCTCCGCCGACATGCAGAAAGCCGCCAGCCGCATCATGGCCGGCAAGACGCTGAACGCCGGCCAGATCTGCCTCGCGCCGGACTACGCCTTCGTGCCGAAGGACAAGACGCAGGAATTCGTCGGCGCCGCCACCCGCGCCATCGAGACGATGTATCCCACCGGGCTCAAGGACAATGACGACTACACCTCGGTCGTGAACCAGCGCCACTTCGACCGTATCCAGGGCTATATCGAAGACGCCCGCACCAAGGGCGCCGAAGTCATCACGCTGAACCCGAAGTCGGAAAACTTCGCCCAGCAGCCCCACCACAAGATCCCGCCGACGCTGATCATCGATCCGACCGACGACATGAAGGTGATGCAGGACGAAATCTTCGGCCCCATCCTGCCGGTCAAATCCTACAACGATGCCAAGGACGCTGTGGCCTACATCAACGCCCACCCGCGCCCGCTGGGCCTCTACTATTTCGGCGAAGACGCCGCCGAGAAAGACCTTGTCCTGAACAATACGACCTCGGGCGGCGTCACTGTCAATGACGTCATCTTCCACGTCGCGCAGGAAGACCTGCCGTTCGGCGGCGTCGGCCCGTCCGGCATGGGCGCCTATCATGGCCGCGAGGGCTTCCTCGAGTTCAGCCACAAGAAGGCGATCTACACCCAGACCAACAACGAACTCCTCGCCATGATGCGCCCGCCCTACGGCGACAAGTTCCGCGCACAGGTTAAAGGCCGCCTGAAAAAGTAATCCGTAAACGTATGAATCAGAGGGGCCCTCCCCCGGGGGAGAGGCCCCTCTTTTTTGTTCAGCCGCTCTCTGGCGGCTCCCACAGCTCGATCGGGTTGCCTTCCGGATCGTACACACGCGCAAATTTTCCGGTCTCCGGCGTGTCCCATTCCGCGCGGGTCTCCACCGCGATGCTGGCAGCACGCAGGGACGTGAGCAGGGCGCCGAGCCCGGTCACCCGGAAGTTCAGCATGTAGGCCTTGCCCTCCGGCCAGTAGTCCGTGGCCGCCTTGAACGGCGCAAAGATCGCCGGGCCCGCCTGCGTCTGCCAGTACCAGCTCTCGGACGATTTCGCACCGGTTCCGTCATGGCCCGCCCCGACGCCGAGATGCGCATCATACCAGGCGCTCAGCGCCTCGGGGTCCTTCGCACGAAAGAACACGCCGCCGATTCCGATGACAGGCATCTTGTGTCCTCCGCCCTTGGCCGCGCATGAACCTGCGGCGCGGGACGGAAGTCAATCCCGGTGCTCGACCGGCCGGACCAATAGACCAGGCGGGCAGGCCGCGGGCCATGAAAAAAGCCCACCCTGACCGGCGTCAGGATGGGCTTGATTTCAGGTGCGGGTGATCCGGCGATCAGCGCTTCTTGAGGAAGGACGGAACGTCCGATCCGAAGCCTTTGACCTTGTCGGGCGCCGGCTCGAGGATCAGATCGTCGTCCTTGCGTTTGAAATCGCGGGACGGGCGCTCGCGCTTGTCGCTGACGCGGTCGGTCCGCTCGGTGCGTTCCATGCGCGGCTGTTCCGGGCGCTCGGCGCGGTCAGTGCGCGGCTTGTCACCGCGTTCCCGGCGCTTGTCACCGCGCGGGCCGCGCTCACGCTTCGGCGCCTCGTCGCGCACGGCCGGCGCTTCGGCCACCGCATCCGCTGTCACAAAAGTTTCAGTCGCCACAGCCTCGATAGCGACAGGCGCGTCCCCGCTCTCCTCGCGGCGGCGCGGACCGCGGTCACGGCTCTCGCCGCGTTCGCTGCGTCCCCGCGGGCCGCGGTCGCGGTCCCGGTCACGTCCGCCCCGGCCACCCGGCCGGTCGCGTTTTTCTTCCGGCGGAAGGTTTGCGAGTTCGTCCAGCAGGCCGTCCGGCATGAATTCCTTCACGTCCTGCTTGATCATCTTCAGCACGAAGCCCCAGGACTTGTCGTCTGCGGGCGAGACCAGCGTGAAGCTCTGGCCCGAGCGTCCCGCCCGGCCGGTGCGGCCGATGCGGTGGATATAGTCTTCATCCTTGGGCGGAGGACCGAAATTGAACACCTGGCCGACATCCGGAATGTCGAGACCGCGCGCCGCAACATCAGAAGCCACCAGCAGCTTCAGCGATCCGTCGCGGAAGCGCTGCAGCGTCTCGGTGCGCACGGACTGGGGCAGGTCGCCGTGGATCGGCGCGGCGTCATGGCCATGCTTGGTCAGCGAGGCGGCCACCACATCGACTTCGACCTTGCGGTTGCAGAAAACGATGCCGTTCTTCACGTCGCAGGCTTCGATCACGCGGCGCAGCGCCGTGCGGCGGGCCTTGCCATCGTTCGTGGGCAGATGAACCACATGCTGGGTGATCGTCTGCGCCGCATCGGTCGGACGCGTCACTTCAATCTTCTTGGGATCTTTCTGGAACGTCTTCGCAAGGCGCTGGATGTCGGTCGGGAAGGTTGCCGAGAACAGCAGCGTCTGGCGGCTGGCCGGCAGCTTTGAGCAGATCTTCTCGATGTCCGGGATGAAGCCCATGTCGAGCATCCGGTCGGCCTCGTCGATGATCAGCGTCTCGACGCCCATCAGCAGCATCTTGCCGCGGTCGAACTGGTCCATCAGGCGGCCCGGCGTCGCGATCAGCACGTCGACGCCGCGCTGCAGCAGCGCTTCCTGGTCCTTGAAGCTGACGCCGCCGATCAGCAGCGCCATCGTCAGTTTGAGGTATTTGCCGTACTTCTCGAAGTTCTCGGCGACCTGCGCGGCAAGCTCGCGCGTCGGGCAGAGGATCAGGCAGCGCGGCATGCGCGCCCGGGCCCGGCCGGTGGACAGGCGCTGGATCATCGGCAGCACGAAGGCAGCGGTCTTGCCGGTGCCGGTCTGGGCAATGCCGGTCACGTCGCCGCCCATCAGGATGTGCGGAATGGCTTCGCGCTGGATGGGGGTGGGAGTCGTATAGCCGGATTCAAGAACGGCTTTGAGGATGTTTTCGGCGAGGCCGAAGTCCGCGAATGTGGTCTCAGTCAAGGGTAGTGTCTCCGGGATGTCTGGTTGATTTGCCTGGCCGCCCGAATTGGCGGCGCGCGTCCTGCGTCTTTCCGGTCCCAATGACCTGAAGAGCTGCAGCCGGGCGAATCCCATGCCCGGAACATGCGGCGCCCTTACTGCATTTTTTGCATGCCGTATAGCCCGGGCGTGCCGCGAAAGCTGCTTTCTGCCGTGAAAGCAGGGCATCAGGCCTTGCAAGCGGGACAAATCTGGCGCTTCCTGAGGTGCCGGTCGCAACTGGCGAGGTGGGGACCTATGTCGGAAATCTTTGTATCCTATAACCGGGAAGACCTGAAAATCGCCCAGTCGATCGTCGACGGGCTGACGGCCGAAGGCTTCAATGTCTGGATGGACCAGAACCTCCAGGCCGGCGAAAACTATGACGAGATCACCGAGGACCGCCTGCACAAGGCGCTCGCCGTGGTCGTGCTCTGGTCCAGCCGCTCGGTGAAATCCCGCTGGGTGCGCGCCGAGGCCACCATCGGCGCCCGCAAGAACACGCTCGTGCCGCTGATGATCGAGGAATGCGACCGCCCGGTCATGTTCGAACTGATCCAGACGACCGACCTGTCCAAATGGCAGGGCGACCGCAACGATCCCGCCTGGCTCGCCTTCATCGAAGTCATCAAGAAACGCCTCGCCGCGACGCCCGCGCCGTCCAAGGGCAGCGAAAGCCGGGGCGGCCGGCCCGCCGCCGAGAAGGCCCGCAAGCGCGTCAAGCCGCCGAAACAGAAACAACGCTCTGGCGGCCTGCTCACCGCCGTGATGCTCACCTTCATCTTCGGCATGGTCAGCGCGGCCGGCATCTACGTCCTGCGCCCGGACCTCGTCGCGCCCGTCCTGACGCAGCTCTCGACGCTCGCAGCGCCCGAATCGGCCGAGGCGGAGCCTGCCGCCGCCGCGTCACTCGCAGCCGAGATCACTCCTCCGCCTGCGGAGGAGATCGCGCCCGAGCCCGTAGCGGAGCCAGTAGTCGAAACCCCCGCCGAGCCCGTCCTCGCGACTTTCCGCGAATGCGACATGTGCCCGGACATGATCTCCATTCCCGGCGGCACTTTCCTGATGGGCGCGCCGGAAGAAGAACTCGCCCGCAATGCCTGGGAAGGCCCCCAGCGCAAGGTCGCCATGGCGCCCTTCGCGATCAGCCAGACCGAGATCACCTATGACCAGTGGGATGCCTGCGTCGCCGATGGCGGCTGCGGCGGCTACACGCCGCCCGCAGGCACAAAGGGCCGCGGCCTCCAGCCGGTCGCCAAGGTCTCCTGGAAAGACGCGCAGGCCTACACCGCCTGGCTGACGAAAAAGACCGGCCGGCCTTACCGCCTGCCGTCCGAAGCCGAATGGGAATTCACCGCCCGCGCCGGCACGACGACGCCTTTCTGGTGGGGCCCGCTGTTCGAAGCCGACAAGGCCGCCACCGGCACCGAGCCGCATGGCGTCGACACGCTGCCCGCCAATGCGCTCGGCCTCGCAGGCGTCTCCGGCAATGTGCGTGAATGGGTGCAGGACTGCTACGTCAACACCTTCGCCAACGCCCCGCTCGATGGCCGCGCAGTGGAAGTGGCGGCCTGCAAGCTGCGCGTCGTGCGCGGCGGCTCCTACAAGTCAACGCCGGCCGAGCTGCGCATCGCCGCCCGCGCCCGCCTCGACACTGCCACCCGCGACGACCTCACCGGCTTCCGCGTCGCCGCGCAGCCTTGAGCGCGCTTCAGGGCTGCAGGCTGCGATAGTTCAGAATGTCCTGATGCAGATCATCCAGCACGCGCTTGGATCGTCCCCAGTCTGACGACTGGCCTTCGAACACCACCGCGCTGGACACCAGCGTGCCCTCCGGCCTGCGCTCCAGCGTCATCGACAGCTTGCCGGTCCAGGTCGTCATGCTGGACGGTATCGCCGCCTGCACCACGCAGCCATCCGTCCCTTCGTGCACCGCCACCAGCGTCTGGTTCCGGCTCGACAGCGAGCAGAGGACCGCCGCCAGCACGCGCCCATAGGACGTCGCGTAGCCGTTCTTCGCGTCCTTGCCGGTCTTCACGCCCATCTTGGCATACAGCGGCGCGGCCACCTCCGCGATCAGCTTGATCGGCACGCCGCCCGAGCCGGAGGCATCGAGAATCGGCTGGGCCAGTTTCATGAACTCGTCGGCCGACATCCCGGCCTTGCTGGCCTTCGCGGCGTCCGCGATCAGCGCCTTCACTTCGGGGTGGCCCAGCACGACGCGGTAGTTCGTCGTCTCGCGCCAGTCCTCGCCGGTCCAGGGCTGGGCAGGCTCGGGCGCGGCAACAGGCTCGCTCACCGCCGCCATCAGCCCCATCACCGGCGCTGCCTCGCGCACCAGCCGCGTCCCGCAGCCGGCACAGAAAACATGCTCCGGCGCTGCCGCCTTGCCGCACTGGGTACAAAACATCAGGTACTCCCCTCTCCACACCGGAGAGGGGAATCTAGAGCGGCGTTCCGAAAAGTGGAACCCGCTTTTCCGCAATAAGCTCAGGCGCCCGCGTCAGCCAGGTTCTGGTTGGCGAAGTCCCAGTTCACGAGGCTGTTCAGGAACGTGTCGATGTAATCCGGGCGGCGGTTCTGGTAATCGATGTAATAGGCGTGTTCCCACACATCCATCGTCAGCAGCGGCGTCGTGCCGGCCTCGGTCAGCGGCGTCTCGGCGTTCGGCGTCTTGCTGATCACCAGCTTGCCGCCCTTGTAGCTCAGCCAGGCCCAGCCCGATCCGAACTGCGTCGCGCCGGCGGCCTTGAACTCTTTTACAAAATTGTCATAGCCGCCGAGGTCGCGCTCGATCAGGTCGGCCACCTTGCCATGCGGCTTGCCGCCGCCACCGGGCTTCATCGAGTGCCAGTAGAACGTGTGGTTCCACACCTGCGCGGAATTGTTGAAGATGCCGGCCTTGGCCTTGTCGCCGGCCGAATCCTTGATCACCGCTTCCAGCGAGGCATTCTCGTGCGGCGTTCCGGCCAGCAGGCCGTTGAGGTTGGTCACATAGGCCTGATGGTGCTTGCCGTAGTGGAAATTCAGCGTCTCTTCGGAGATGTGCGGGGCAAGGGCCGTGCGGGCGTACGGCAGCTCGGGCAGGGTGAAGGCCATGGGGAAACGTCCTCTATTGCAGCTTTGATGTCTTTCGCTTCGCAGCGGTTTGGCACATATGGGGGCCATGTCAAACGAGACCAGACCCCTGACCAAGACTCCTTGGGCCGAGATCGACAAGCGCGTCCGCCGCGTCGATGAAGACCGCTGGATTTCCAGCCGTTTCGCCCCGGCCGAGCAGCGCCGCGCCCTCACCGCGCTCTATGCCCTGAACTATGAACTCGTGCGCGTGCAGGAAGTGGTCAGCGAGGAAACCCTCGGCCTCATCCGCTTCCAGTGGTGGCGCGAAGCCATCGGGGAAATAGAGGCCGGCAAGGCCCCTCGCGGCCATGATGTCTGCCTCGCCATCGCGGAAGAAACCGCCGAAGGCCGCCTGAAGCCCGGCGCGCTCCAGAAACTCGTTGATGGCTACCAGACCGCCTTCGTCGAGCAGGACCGCACCAAGGAGCCCGAAGCCTGGGTCGCGCTCGCCGCCGCCAACATCCTCATCCCCGTCCACAACTGGGCCGAGGAAATCCGCTCGGTCTCGGCCGCCTACGCCGCCGTGCGCCGCAAGTCCGGCCACGCCTTTGGCCCGCACGTGCCCCCGGCCCCCAAACCGCTGCGCCCGGCCATTGCCCATTTCCGCCTGCGCAAGCTCTACTGCGAAGGCAAGGCGCCCAACCCGATCTCCAAACGCTTCTCGATCATGAAAGCGATGAACACCGGCGAGGTGTGAGCGCAGCCTCCGCCGGCAGCGAGAACGGATGATAAAGAAACGATACGGCGTGATAAAAAGCGAGAAAGACTGAGAAAAATTCGCCATCCAAACGACATGGCTTGTCGCAAGGATGAAGCAGGATTCAGAGGCCGGCACAGGGCTGGCGCCGCGAAGGCCAGCAACTTTCGCCTACAAGAAAGCGCCTTCTGGAAAAATAAAATCCAGCGCTTCCAAGCCCGTGTAAAAAACTTCCCGTTTCCTTCCGCCACACCTCCGCCCACGGAGGTATACTGCCTGCATGATTTCACTTCTGGAAACTTCCGAACAACAACCTGCCGAACTCTGTTGCGCCCAGCCGCACCGGCTGCACGGAACCAACGCGTACACGAACGCGTTGGTGATCCTGAACCCCAAGGATCACCCGCATGAAACGCATCTACCTTCTGCCCCTGGCCCTGCTGGCCCTCGTGGCCTGCGCCTCCGAAGAAACGGCGCCCGTGTCCACCGGCTTCGGCCCGTCGCCGCAGCTGCCAGCCGTAGAGAAATCCCTGCTGCCCACCGTCAAAGTCGCCACCGCCGAAATCTGGCCCGAAGGGCAGATGCCCACGCCGGCGGCAGGCTACGCCGTGACAGAATTTGCGCGCGATCTCGACCATCCCCGCTGGCTCTACGAACTCCCGAACGGCGACATCCTGGTCGCCGAATCGAACGCCCCGCCCAAGGAAGAGGACAATGGCGGCATCCGCGGCTTCTTCATGAAGCGCGCCATGGCCAAGGCGGGTGCGGGCGTGCCGAGCGCCAACCGCATCACCCTGCTGCGCGACGCCGATGGCGACGGCATCGCCGAAGTGAAAACGGAGTACATGACCGGCCTCATGTCGCCCTTCGGCATGACATTGCTGGGCGACACACTCTACATCGCCAATGCCGACGGTATCGTCCGTGTGCCCTATGTGACAGGCGAGACGAAAAACACGGCCACGCCCGAACCCTTCTTCCTGCTGCCGGGCGGCCCGATCAACCACCACTGGACCAAGAACATTGTCGCCAATGCAGACGGCTCGAAGCTCTATGCCGCCGTCGGCTCCAACAGTAATATCACCGAGAACGGCATGGAAGCCGAAACTGGCCGGGCCGCCATCTGGGAGATTGATGTCGCCACTGCCAAGGGCCGCCTCTTCGCCACCTGCCTGCGAAATCCCGTCGGCATGGATTTCGCCGCCAATGGCACGCTCTACACCGTGGTCAACGAGCGCGACGAACTCGGCAATAATCTGGTCCCGGACTATCTCACCTCCGTCAAAGACGGCGCCTTTTATGGCTGGCCCTACAGCTATTACGGCCAGACGGTCGATACGCGCGTCGAGCCGTCTGATCCAGAGCTCGTCGCCCGCGCCATCGCGCCGGACTATGCCCTCGGCGCCCACACCGCGTCGCTCGGCCTCGATGTTACAGACGGAAAATCACCCGGCATGGCCACCGCCTTCGGCTCCGGCGCCTTCTTCGGCCAGCACGGGTCCTGGAACCGCGATCCGCGCAGCGGCTATGAAGTGATCTTCGTGCCGTTTGGCACTGGTGGCCCGGAAGGCGAGCCGCAGAAAGTCCTTACCGGCTTCCTGCAAGGCGACCTCGCGCGCGGCCGCCCGGTGGGCGTGAAACTCGACCAGCGCGGCGGCCTGCTCGTCGCCGATGATGTCGGCAACCGCGTCTGGCGTGTGACGAAGGATGGATCAATCAGCCCGGGTCAGCAGGAATAGAAACGGAAGTGGCCAAAGCATCAGGAACAGGTTCGGGATCCACCACGACGGATCGAAATCCCCCGTCAGGGTCCAGTAGGAAATCGCCATGATCCCGGCACAAAAGGTCAGGGTCAGCGACACCGCCGCCCAGATTTTCCAGTCCGGTTTTCCGGCCTGTTCGCGGTGCAGAGCCCATAGGCCCGTCAGAGAAAAGGCAAGGTCGATCGGCAGGAATGACCAGTTCCAGGCGACAACGCGCGGGTCGTCATAATCCTTGAAAAGCCACTCGGGTGGAAGAGACAGGAGACCGAGCGCCATGGCCGCTGTAATCACCCAGTAGGCCAGCATGCCAATGTCGGTGAAGAACATCAGCATCCGGCGCATCTGCTATTCCGCCGCGACCAGAACTTCGCCCGCCAGCCACGCGTCGAAGTCCTCCAGCGCGCGGATGGCCTGCGCCATCTTCTTCGACTTGCCCTTGTCCTTGCCGCGCAGGCGTTTGCCGTCCGGCCCGGTCTTCGAATAGTCCTCGATATCGGGGAAAAGGCCGAAGTTCACGTTCATCGGCTGGAACGTTTGTCCCGCCGCAAGGTGCCCGCCGGTGATGTGGTTCACGAGCGCTCCCATCGCCGTCGTCGCCGGCGGCGGCGCCAGCGTTCGGCCCAGCCGTTCGGCCGCCGCCATCCGCCCGGCGAGCAATCCCATCGCCGCGCTTTCGACATAGCCTTCAACGCCGGTCACCTGGCCCGCAAAGCGCAGGCGCGGCATCGTCTTCATACGGAGCTGCCGGTCCAGCAGCTTGGGTGAGTTCAGGAATGTATTGCGATGAATGCCGCCAAGCCGCGCAAATTCCGCCTTCTCGAGGCCGGGGATCATCCGGAAAACGTCCGTCTGCGCACCATGTTTCAGCTTTGTCTGGAAACCGACCATGTTCCACAAGGTGCCAAGCGCATTGTCCTGACGCAGCTGCACGACGGCATGCGCCTTGACAGTGGGATTATGTGCATTGGTCAGGCCAATCGGTTTCATCGGCCCGAAACGCAAGGTCTCTCGCCCGCGCTCCGCCATCACTTCGATCGGCAGGCAGCCTTCGAAATAGGGCGTGTTCTTTTCCCAGTCCTTGAACTCGGTCTTCGGCGCCGCGATCAGCGCGTCGAGGAAGCGGTTGTATTCTTCCTCCGTCATCGGACAATTGATGTAGGCCGACGTATCGCCGCCCGGGCCCGCCTTGTCATACCGGCTCTGGCGCCAGGCCTTACTCATGTCGACGGTGTCGACATACACGATCGGCGCGATGGCGTCGAAGAAGGCAAGGTCGGTCTCGCCGGTATGCGCGCGCACCGCCTCGGCCAGCGCAATCGAGGTCAGCGGCCCGGTCGCAACGATCACCGAGTCCCAGTCTTCCGGCGGAATTCCGTCGATTTCCTCGCGCACAATCGTCACCAGCGGATGCGCTTCCAGCTTCGCGGTCACCGCTTCGGCAAAGCCCTCGCGGTCCACCGCCAGCGCGCTGCCGGCCGGCACCTGATGCACCTTCGCCGTCGAAATGATCAGCCCGTTCGCCCGCCGCATTTCCTCATGCAGCACGCCGACGGCATTGCTCGTATGGTCGTCCGAGCGGAACGAATTGGAGCAGACCAGCTCGGCCAGCTTGTCGGTCTGGTGGGCCTCGGTGCCGCGGGTTCCGCGCATTTCGTGCAGGATCACCGGCACACCGGCCTGCGCGATCTGCCAGCTGGCTTCGGAGCCGGCCATGCCGCCGCCGATCACATGAATGGGTTTCAGGGTCATGGCCGGGACATGGGGCCGGGCGGGCGGGCGCGTCAAGATGGCGTTTGCCCCCGGGCCTCGCGCGTCTTACCTGTCGGACGCATGACGGCGCAGATCTCGGCACGCAACCTCGTGAAGGAAGGCTGGCAGCAAGGCTTCGCCGCGCTGGGTCCCAACCTGCGCTGGCTCGGCCTGTTCGCGCTCGCGGGCGGCCTCTATAGCGCCAGCCTCCGGCTCGACGGCAACATCGCCGGGCCTTTCGCCATGGCCATCGCCACTTTCGGCGCCGGAATCCAGCTTTCGCGCGGCCTGTACCGCAGCCTGATCGGCCCGCGACCCGGCGGCTTCCTCGCGCTCTCGCATGCCAATCTTGCGGTCTATCTGGCCTTTCTCTTCTTCAGCTTCTTCATCGGGTTCTTCCTGCTGATCCTGCCGGGAATCCTGATCGAGGCGCAGGGCAAATACCAACTCGGCGCCGACGCAGCCCCCGAACTCGTCCAGCAGGCCTTCCTCGAAATGCTGCCGACACCCTATGGCGTCTTCTACCTGATCGTCGCCGCCGCCGGATTTGCCGTCCTCGCCTATTTCGCCCTGCGCCTCACCCTCTACGGCGCGGCGACCATCGACCGGGGCAAGGCGCATGTCTTCCAGACCTTCCCTTGGACCAAGGCCCACCTGAAACCGCTCGCCGCCGCCGCGCTCGCAACTCATGTTGCGCCCTTTGCCGCCGGGCTCGCGGCGAACGCAGCGCTGCGGACGGTGCTGCCGGATACAACGATTGGCCACGCGATCGAAGGCGCCGCCGGCATCCTGCTGTTCGCGCCGTTCCTGCTGGCCGGGCACGGCATGGCGGCGGCCGCTTACCGGCGGATGCGGCCTGAAGCGGCCGGACAGCCCGCCGTCTCCGGTTGATCGGCGGGGCCGAACGCGGCTAGGCTCACCTCCAGCATAGGAGGAACGCTGCATGATCCGGGGTTTCACCTTCGAGCGCGCACTCAGCTGGCCGTTCACAGCGCCGCACGTCGCCAGCTTCCCGTGGATCTTTGGCCTCGCCTACGCGCTTGTATTCATGGCGGTGTCCGGCGCAGTGGTCTTGCTGGCGGCAGACGACTTCACCGCCCTGTTTGCGGCGATGGAAGCGGTTGAAGGCAGCACCAATCCGGAGGCAGGCTTCGAAATCCTGTTCGGCGGCCTTGCCCGTCTGATCCCCTGGATGGCTCTCAGCGGACTGGCCAGCTGGATGATCTGGGCAATTTTCGAAACCGCCTCGCAGCGCCGCTATATCCGGGGCGAATCCTTCTCGCTCGGCTTCGGGGCGGACGAGGCGCGGATGATGGTCGTCGGCCTGCTCTGGGGCCTGATCGGATTTGCGCTGATTGCCGTGCCGATCCTGCTGATCATGTGGTCGGCGCTGGCGGCGGTTTTCGCGGGCGCCGAAGGTATGACGGACGCCGAAGTGGGCGAGCGCATTCTCGGGCCGATGTTCGGGGCGATGGGGTTGTCGGTGCTGGTGTTCCCCGTTTACGTTTTCCTCGCGACCCGGCTCGCGCCCTGTTTCGGTCTGACCGTCCGGGAAAGGAAGATCCGTTTCTTCGATGCCTGGAATGTCTCGCGCGGGCGGTTCTGGCCGATCCTCGGGGCGTATGTCATCCTTGCCTTTGCAGGCGGCATCCTCGGCCAGGTGATCACCGGCATCGCGCAGATGATCATCATGCCCGCCACGATGAACCTCGCCAACGCAGCCGAACGCGGGGCCGATATGCGCAGCCTGATCCTTTCGCCCGCATTCCTGGCGCCGATGGGGGGCTATGTCTTCATCGTCCTTTACGTGCAGGGCGTGCTGCAGCATGCCGTGGGCGGACCCGCCGCTTTCGCCGTGCGCCACGATCCGCGCGGCGGCATCGAGGAAGAAAACCAGATCGAAGCATCCAACTGAGAAACGGGACCCGCGCATGACCGCAGACAGCATCAGCCTGAAAGGCGCGACGACGCACTTTCTGCACACGGAAGGTCCGCGCGGCTTCCTCTTGCGCTTCGCGCTGGTCTACGCGGTGGTAACGCTGGTGTTGCAGGTCGTCGGTGTCTGGACGCAGGCCCCGGTCTACGAGATTTACCTGCGCGCCATCGTCGAGAATGACGGCGACATCACGCCCTACATGGACGAGCTGTCAGCCCAGTCCTTCCGGGCCAATATCGCATCGCTGATCCTGCTGCCATTCAGCCTGGCGCTGTGGGTGCTCTTCGAGGCGGCGAGCCAGCGGCGATACCTGCGCGCGGAAGGCTTCAGCCTGAAGCTCGGCGCCGATGAAGGCCGCCTGGCGATCGTCGGCCTGATCTGGTTTGCGCTGCTGATCGCGGGCTATTTCGCCCTGATCCTTGGCGCCGTCATCCCCGGGGTGATCGCGGGTCTCGTGGCGGGCGCCGTTGTGGGGGCCCTGCTGGGCGGAGTTATTTTCCTCGTCGGGCTTGTCGCGGCACTTTACCTGTTCGCCCGCCTTTCGCCGGCCGCGCCGCTGACGATCCGTGACCGGCAGATCCGTTTCTTCGAAAGCTGGAACCTGACGAAAGGCCGTGGCTGGTCGCTGGCCGGCAGCTATTTCGCGCTCTTCGCGGTGTTCACGCTGGTGTCGCTGGTGCTCTACGGCGTGATGTTCTTCCTCGCCTTCGTGCTCGTCGCGCCGGCCATTGATTCCAGCGCGGGAGACGAGACGGCGAACGCGGTACTCTCCGTGATGGCGCAGCCTACCTTCTGGGGGCCGATGGCCTTCGTCATGATCCTTGTGCTGATGGTCTTCGGCGCCTTCGCCCACGCCCTCGGCGGGCCCGCGGCCTGGGTGGTGCGGCAGGAGACCTACCAGGGCGGCACGGCGATCACGGACACGTTCGGCTAGTTGATCGTCGCCAAGCCAACGAACTCATCCTTCGATTTCGCTCAGGATGAGCTGCTCTGTTTGGTGATGGGTTACTTAGCCCCGGCGCCGGCCTTTGACTTCTTCGTAGGCTTTGCCTTTTCGGCAGGCGCGTCCTTGCCGGTTTTAGCCGCCGCTTTCTCGCGCTTGTTGCGCTGGGCGCGGCGTTCGTCGTGGCGGCGGAAGGTTTCGGCGAGGAAGCGTCCTGTGTGGCTCTCCGGGATCGCCGCGATCTCTTCCGGCGTACCGGCCGCGATCAGCATGCCGCCGCCATCGCCGCCTTCGGGGCCAAGGTCGAGCACCCAGTCGGCCGTCTTCACCACGTCGAGGTTGTGCTCGATGACGACGATCGTGTTGCCGGCATCGACCAGTTCGTGGAGGACTTCGAGCAGCTTCTTCACGTCCTCGAAGTGCAAGCCGGTCGTCGGCTCGTCGAGGATGTACAGTGTACGGCCCGTCGCGCGTTTCGAGAGTTCCTTGGCGAGCTTGACGCGCTGGGCTTCGCCGCCGGACAGCGTCGTGGCCTGCTGGCCGACCTTCACATAGCCGAGTCCGACCTGGTTCAGCGTGTCGAGCTTCGAGGCAATCGCCGGTACGGCGGCGAAGAATTTCGCGCCGTCCTCGACCGTCATGTCCAGCACGTCGGCAATCGACTTGCCCTTGAAGTGCACATCCAGCGTTTCGCGGTTGTAGCGCTTGCCCTTGCAGGTCTCGCAGGTGACGTAGACATCCGGCAGGAAGTGCATCTCGATCTTGATGACGCCGTCGCCCTGGCAGGCTTCGCAGCGCCCGCCCTTGACGTTGAAGCTGAACCGGCCCGGCGCATAGCCGCGCGCTTTCGCTTCCGGCAGGCCGGCATACCAGTCCCGGATCGGGCCGAAGGCGCCGGTGTAGGTGGCGGGGTTCGAACGCGGTGTGCGCCCGATCGGCGACTGATCGATGTCGATGACCTTGTCGAGATGCTGCAGGCCCTCAAGGCTGGCATAGGGCGCCGGCGAATCCGAGGAACCGTTGAGCTTGCGGGCGAGCGCCTTGTAGAGCGTCTCGATGATCAGCGTGGACTTGCCGCCGCCGGAGACGCCGGTGACGCAGGTAAACGTGCCGAGCGGGATCGAGGCGGTTACGTTCTTGAGATTGTTTCCCGTCGCGCCTTTGACGACGAGGCTGCGAGAGCCTTTGGTCACCGGGCGGCGCTTGGGAATGGCAATCTCGCGCGTGCCGTTGAGATAGTCCGCCGTCAGACTTTTCGGGTTCGCCATTACTTCGGCGGGCGTGCCTTCGGCGATGATCTGGCCGCCATGCACACCGGCGGCCGGGCCCATGTCGATGACATGGTCGGCGGTCAGGATCGCGTCTTCATCGTGTTCGACCACGATCACCGAATTGCCCAGGTCCCTCAGCCGGCGGAGCGTCACCAGCAGGCGCTCGTTATCGCGCTGGTGCAGGCCGATGGACGGCTCGTCGAGCACGTAGAGCACGCCGGTGAGGCCGGAGCCGATCTGCGAGGCAAGCCGGATGCGCTGGCTTTCGCCGCCGGACAGCGTGCCGGAGGCGCGGCCGAGCGAGAGATAATCGAGGCCGACATCATTGAGGAAATTCAGCCGGTCGTTGATCTCTTTCAGGATGCGCGCGGCGATTTCCTTCTGCTGTTTCGTCAGCGTCTTGTTGACGCCGCCGAACCAGTCCCCCGCCTTGCGGATGGAGAATTCGCCGGCCTGAGAGATGTCGAGGCCCGCGATCTTCACGGCGAGGGCTTGCGGTTTCAGGCGCTTGCCGCCGCAGGCCGGGCACGGCGCGGCGGACTGGAAGCGCGCGATCTCCTCACGCACCCAGGCGCTGTCCGTTTCGCGGTAGCGACGGTCAAGGTTCGGGATCACGCCTTCGAAGGTTTTCTTCGTCTTGTAGGTGCGCATGCCGTCGTCATAGAGGAACTGGATTTCCTCATCGCCGGTGCCGTGGAGGATGATGTCCTGGATTCGCTCGGGCAGCTTGTTCCAGGGCTTCGTCAGGTCGAACTTGTAATGCGCGGCGAGGGCTTGCAGCGTCTGCGTCTGGTAAGGCGAGGTGGACTTGGCCCAGGGCGCGATGGCGCCGTCGAGCAGGCCAATATCCTTGTCCGGAACAATCATCGCCGCGTCGATCTTCAGCTGCTCGCCGAGACCGTCGCACGAGGGGCACGCGCCGAAGGGATTGTTGAACGAGAACAGGCGCGGCTCGATTTCGGGAATCGAGAAGCCGGAGACCGGGCAGGCAAAGTTGGCACTGAAATTGATGCGCTTGGCTTCGGTCTCGCCGGGCTCGATATCGGCATACTCCGCAATGGCGATGCCCTGCGCGAGGCCGAGCGCGGTCTCGAAGCTTTCGGCGAGGCGCTGCTGCATGCCTTCGCGCACGACGATCCGGTCGACGACCACGTCGATGTCATGCTTGAATTTCTTGTCGAGCTTTGGCGGGTCTTCCAGTTCGTGGAAGGTGCCGTTGACCTTGACGCGCTGGAAGCCGTTCTTCAGCAGTTCGGCGAATTCCTTCCGGTACTCCCCTTTCCGTCCACGGACGATCGGGGCGAGCAGGAAGAGGCGCGTGCCGTCCGGTAGCTCCATCGTGCGATCGACCATCTGGCTGACCGTCTGGCTTTCGATGGGCAGGCCGGTGGCCGGCGAGTAGGGCACACCGACGCGGGCCCAGAGCAGGCGCATGTAGTCGTAGATCTCGGTGACTGTGCCGACGGTCGAGCGCGGGTTGCGGCTGGTCGTCTTCTGCTCAATGGAGATCGCCGGCGAGAGGCCTTCGATGCTCTCCACGTCCGGCTTCTGCATCAGTTCGAGAAACTGGCGCGCATAGGCCGACAGCGATTCCACATAGCGGCGCTGGCCCTCGGCATAGATCGTGTCGAAGGCGAGCGAGGATTTGCCGGAGCCCGACAGGCCCGTCATCACCACAAGCTCACCGCGCGGGATGTCCACGTCGATGTTCTTGAGATTGTGTTCCTTGGCGCCGCGCACGCGGATGAAGGGGGATTCGGCCATGGGCGTTCGGGCTCGCTCGGGAGGAAGGACGGAAAAAGGTTTTACAGGATGTCTTTAGGCGTTTTGTGGCGGGAAAAAAATGCCTCGGCCTTCGGCTTGTCGGACAGGGCTTTCGATATGATCACGAACCAGACGATGGCCAAGACCAGCATGGCAGCAACAACGAAGGCGGTAAGGGTGTCAGGCATCTACTGATCTCTTCAAAACAGACTTTGGCGAAACAGCCTTTTCTGATCTGTGCCGCGAGTCCGGATTGACGACAAGAACAAAGTGTGAACAATGGTGCAAGCTGCTTTTGGCCGCAGCTGAAAGCGGCGGTGGAATTCATCGCCTTTGAGGCGACATTTCACGTGCCGGAGCGTATTAGAGTTCGAATCGATAGCGAAACAGAAAACGGAGGTCCTCATGGCGGGCTCAGTGAACAAGGTAATCCTGGTAGGCAATCTGGGGGCAGACCCGGAAGTGAAGCAGTTCCAGAACGGCGGACAGGTGTGCAACTTGCGGATCGCAACGTCCGAGAACTGGCGCGACAAGGCGACCGGCGAGAAAAAGGAAAAGACCGAGTGGCACGCCGTGTCGATCTTTTCGGAAGGCCTGATCAAGGTCGCCCAGAGCTACCTCAAGAAGGGCTCCAAGGTTTACATCGAAGGCAAGTTGCAGACCCGAAAGTGGCAGGATAAGGACGGCAATGACCGCTACACGACCGAGATCGTGCTGCAGGGCTTTGACGCGACCCTCGTGATGCTCGACGGGCGCGGCGAAGGCGGCGGCGCGAGCAGCGGCGGCGGTGGCCGCGACATGGGCTATTCGGGCGGCGGTGGTGGCGGCGCGAGCCGCACGATGAGCGGCCCGAAGGAGAGCTTCAACCAGGACCTCGACGACGAGATCCCGTTCTGAGGCTGTCCGGATGGCAGGCCTCCTGCGCAGGTTGCTGATCGGGCCATTGCTGGCAGTCTGTGCCCTCGCGGGATGCGCTACTGCGCCTGAGACGCCTGCGCCGGTCGCCGAGATGGCGCTGATGGAAGGCGCGCTTCGGGCCGAAGGCATTGACCCGTCTGCGTCCGCCCTCGTCATCCTGAGGCTGGAGGACGAGCATGTCTGGTCCAGCGGCGGGGCGCGCATTCACGAGCGGTTCACGCCGGCCTCGACCTCAAAGATCCCGCACACCCTGCTCGCCTACGAGACGGACGCGGTGACGGGCCCCGGCGAGTGGTTCAAGTGGGATGGCGAGAAACGCTTCCTCGACAGCTGGAACGAGGACCAGGATTTTGCGACGGCTTTCCAGCGCTCGACGGTGTGGATCTACCAGATCGTCGTGCCGAGGATCGGCGCCGAGAGGCTGACGGCCGCGTTCGAGGCCTTCGGCTATGGCAATGCCGATATTGGCGGACCCGAGAGTATCTCGCGCTACTGGCTCGAGGGGCCGCTGGCGATCTCGGCGGCGGAGCAGGCCGCCTTCCTGTCGCGCCTCGTGCGCCGGACGCTGCCGCTCTCGGCGGAGACCTACGTAGCGGCGATCCCGGTCATGGAGCTGGCGCGCGGCGACAGCTGGACGCTCTACGGGAAGACCGGCTGGAAGAGCGTCGAGGGCGAGATGGATATCGGCTGGTTCGTCGGCTGGGCCGAGCAGACCGCCGGTGAGGCACCCGGCACGTACGTCTTCGCGCTGAACATGGACATGCCCGGCGGCATGGCCGAAGCCCCCAAACGCCGCGCGGCGGTGGAGCGGGCCTTGCGGTCGATTGGCGCCTTGCCGGCGGCGCCGGAAAGCCCCTGAGTTCCGGGACTGTCCGGAACCTGGCCAAAACACCCCCGGAAGGCCCGTGGTGACTGCATTTTCTGGTGATTGGGCGGTAGCCCCGTGGCAGGGCGCCTGCTAGTCTCAAAACCAGCGAAAAACGGCGATTCGGGACCCATGTTCTCGGACCTCGCCGGACCCATGCAGAAGGCTTTCCCATGAGCGACGACACGACCCCTCCGGACGAGCCGGAAACCCCGGAAAATGGCGGCGGGCCGCCGCGCCCGCAGGACGGCATCGAGCTGATCTCTATCGAGTCCGAGATGAAATCCTCGTATCTCGATTATGCGATGAGCGTGATCGTCAGCCGGGCGCTGCCGGATGTGCGCGACGGGCTGAAGCCGGTGCACCGGCGGATCCTCTATGCGATGAACGAGAACGGCAACACGCCGGACAAGCCCTACAAGAAATCCGCCAACATCGTCGGCTCGGTGATGGGTAATTATCACCCGCACGGCGACAGCGCGATCTATGACGCGCTGGTGCGCATGGCGCAGCCCTTCTCGATGGGCGTGATGCTGGTCGATGGCCAGGGCAACTTCGGCTCGATCGACAACGACCCGGCTGCCGCGATGCGGTACACCGAAAGCCGGATGTCGAAGGAGGCGACCTACCTTCTCGCCGATATCGACAAGGACACGGTCGACTTCCAGCCGAACTATGACGGCTCCCAGAAAGAGCCGATGGTGCTGCCCGCGCAGTTCCCGAACCTGCTGGTCAATGGCGGCGGCGGCATCGCGGTCGGCATGGCGACGAACATCCCGCCGCACAATCTGGGCGAAGTGATCGACGCGACGCTGGCGATGATCGAGAACCCGGCGATCGACGAGGACGCGCTCTGCGATATCGTTCCGGGGCCGGACTTTCCGACCGGCGGCCTGATCATGGGCCTGTCGGGCAGCCGCAAGGCGATGCTGACCGGCCGCGGCAGCGTGATCGTCCGGGCCAAGACGGATATCGAAACTGCGAAGAACAACCGCGAGGCGATCATCGTCACGGAGATTCCGTACCAGGTGAACAAGGCGGCGATGATCACCAAGATCGCCGAACTCGTCCGTGAAAAGAAGATCGAAGGCATCTCGGACCTGCGCGACGAATCCGACCGCAACGGTATCCGCGTCGTCATCGAACTGAAGAAGGATGCGAGCGCCGATGTCGTGCTGAACCAGCTTTACCGGTTTAGCCAGATGCAGAACTCGTTCGCGGTCAACATGCTGGCGCTGAATGGCGGCCGGCCGGAACTGATGAACCTGCGCAAGGTGCTCGAATACTTCATCGCCTTCCGCGAGGAAGTGGTCGTGCGGCGCACGAAGTTCGAACTCGGCAAGGCACGCGACCGCGCGCACGTCTTGGTCGGTCTCGCGCTCGCCGTTGCCAACATCGACGAGATCATCCGTATCATCCGCAACTCGCCGGACCCGGCAACAGCGCGCGAGCGCCTGCTGGAGAAAGCCTGGCCGCAGCAGGACATGGGCCCGCTGATCGACCTGATCGCCGACCGGCGCACGCGCCGCGGTCCGGATGACGGCACGATCTACCTGTCGGACGAGCAGGCCCGCGCCATCCTGAACCTGCCGCTGCACCGCCTCACCGGCCTCGGCCGCGACGAGATCGGCAACGAGGCCCGCGGCCTGGCCGCCAAGATCGCCGACCTCCTCGACATCCTCCGCTCGCGCCCGCGCATCCTCGAGATCATCAAAGGCGAGCTCAACGAGGTGAAGACCAAGTTCGCCGTGCCGCGCCGCTCCGCCTTCACACAAGGCGGCACCGACATGGACGACGAGGACCTCATCGAGGTCGAGGACATGGTGGTCACGGTCACGCATGGCGGCTACGTCAAGCGCACGCCGCTCGCCGCCTACCGCACGCAGAACCGCGGCGGCAAGGGCCGCTCCGGCATGGCGATGAAGGACGAGGATTTCATCGTCCGCGTGTTCACTGCGACGACGCATACGGAAATCCTGTTCTTCTCTTCGGCCGGCATGGTCTACAAGGAGAAGGTCTGGCGGCTTCCCATCGGCGGGCCGACCTCGCGCGGCAAGGCGCTGGTCAACATATTCCCTCTGGCTGCGGATGAACGCATCGAGAGCGTGTTGCCGCTGCCGGAAGACGAGAAGGCCACCGAAGATCTTGACGTGATGTTCGCCACGCGCAGCGGCGGCGTACGCCGCAACAAGCTGGCAGACTTCATCCGCGTCAACCGCGCCGGCAAGATCGCTATGAAGCTCGATCCGGGCGACGGCATCGTCTCGGTGCAGGTCTGCTCCGACAAGGAAGACGTGATGCTGACGACCGCGCTCGGCCAGTGCATCCGCTTTGACGTGACCGAAGTGCGCGTCTTCGCGGGCCGCGATTCGACCGGCGTGCGAGGCATCCGCCTGGCGGACGGCGACGAGGTGATCTCGATGGCCATCCTGCGCCATATGGACGTCACCTCCGAAGAGGCGCGCGCCTACCTGAAACACGCGGCCGCCATGCGTCGCGCAGCGACCGGCGAAGAGGAAGAAATCTCCGAGGACGATGACGAACCCGTGGCCGAGGCGGCGCTGTCGCCGGACCGGATCGCGGCGCTCGGCGCGGCCGAAGAGTTCATCTTCACGGTGGCCGATGACGGCATGGGCAAGCGCTCTTCTGCCTATGACTACCGCGTCACCGGACGCGGCGGCAAAGGCCTGGTCGCCCAGAATATCTGGGGCCGTGACAAGAAAGGCGGACCGGTCAAGCGGGTCGCCCAATCCTTCCCCGTGGGCGAAGGCGACGAGGTCATGCTGGTCACCAATGCCGGCCAGCTGATCCGCACCCCGGTCGACCAGATCCGGATTGCCGGAAGGTCAACCGGCGGCGTCTGGGTGCTGCGCACCAATGGCGACGAGAAGGTTGTTTCGGTCGCCCGTCTTGTCGAAGACGGTGAAGCCGGTATGGATAAACCCGAGGGCGGACAGGGCTAAGCGCCTGCCGGACGACTGGACTGGTTACTGGAGGGCCGCACGTGCGCCGAATTGGACTATACCCCGGCACTTTCGATCCGCCGACGAACGGTCATATCGACATTTTCGGCCGGGCGATGAAGCTGGTCGACGAGCTGATCATCGGCGTCGCGGTCAACGAATCCAAGAAGCCGCTGTTCTCGCTGGAAGAGCGGGTGGCGATGGTGAAGGCCGAGACGGCGCGGCTGAACGGGCCGGGGCTGGCGGAAATCCGCGTGATGCCCATGCACGGGCTCCTGATGAAGTTTGCCGAGGCCTGCGGCGCCCAGATCATCGTGCGCGGCCTGCGTGCCGTCCAGGACTTCGAATACGAGTTCCAGATGACGGCGATGAACGAGCAACTGAATCCCGACATTGAAACCGTCTTCCTTATGGCCGATGTTCGCCATCAGGCCGTTGCCTCCCGGCTCGTGAAGGAAATCGCGAGCCTCGGCGGCAACATCACGCCGTTCGTCACGCCTGACGTGAAGACGGCGCTGTTGGAGAAGTACAGGAAATGAAACGTGTCGCGTTTGGAATTGCCGCCGGCCTTCTCGGGCTGGCCTTGCCCGCATGCGGGGATACTGCGGCCCAGCCCGCCTGGACGCTGGGCGCCGGGGCCGAGACCGCCGATGAGGCCAACTGGCGCGCGGTCGATCCGGCCAACCTCATCGTCTTCGAGACGACCAAGGGCCGCATCCTGATCGAGGCTTTCCCGGACGTGGCACCAAAGCACTACGCGCAGTTCACCAAGATCATCAAATCGGGTGACCTGGACGGCACCACCTTCCATCGCGTGATCGACGATTTCATGGCGCAGGGCGGTGACGTCTGGGCCAAGAAGGGCGCCGATCCCGGCTGGCCGGGCATTCCGGGCGAGTTCACCTTCCGCCGCGACGTTGCCGCGACGCCGCTGGACGCGGTGATCGGCCCCGAGGACACCGGCAAGAACGGTTACCTCAAAGGCTTCCCTATGCTGACGCAGCCAACCTTCTTCGCGGAGATGTCCGCTGACGGACTGGTTTCGACCTCGATCCCGCATTGCCGCGGCGTGCTGTCGACGGCGCGCACGAATGATCCGAATTCGGGCGACACGCAGTTCTTCCTGATGCGCGAACACTCGCCGCACCTCGACAAGCAGTACACGTCCTGGGGCCGCGTGATCGCGGGGCAGGATGTCGTCAAGGCTCTGAAGAAGGGCGCGCCGGGCAGTGGCACGGTGGACGATCCGGACCTGCTGACGTCGGCCAAAATTGCCGCCGACCTGCCGGAAGCGAGCCGTCCCAAAGCCTGGGTGCTACGCACGGACACAGAGGCCTTCGCTTCCGAACTCGCCACCAAGGGCGAGGTGGATGTGTGCGAACTGCCGGCGATCCCGGCGATCGTGAAGTAAGCGCAGCCTTGACGCTTTGCCCATGCCTGCGCGATGAGCGCGGGCATGGACCTTGCCCAATTCAACTTCGACCTGCCCGAGGCGCTGATCGCGCTGCGCCCGGCTGAGCCGCAGGATGCCGCGCGGCTGCTGGTGGTGCACAGCGACGGGCGGCTTGAGGATGCGAGCGTGCGCGACCTGCCGCGCTTCCTCACCCCCGGCGATGTGCTGGTGTTCAACGACACGCGCGTCCTGCCCGCCGCGCTGAAGGGCGTGCGTCCCGCGCGCGATGGCGCCAGCCGGGACGTGACCGTGGATGTGAACCTGGTCGAGCGGATCGACGCTCGCCGCTGGCTGGCACTCGCGCGGCCCGGCCGCCGGCTCAAGGAAGGCGACACGATTCAGTTCGCCGACGGATTTTCTGCAGCGATCACCGGGCGCCGCGAAGGCGGCGAGATCGAGCTGGCGTTCGACTGCGAAGGCGCAGACCTCGAAGCGGCGCTGGACGCGCATGGCGCGATGCCGCTGCCGCCCTATATCGCGCGGCGCCGGCCCGCCGACGCGAAGGACCGTGAGACCTACCAGACGAAGTTTGCTGGCGAAGAAGCCGCCAGCGTGGCGGCGCCCACCGCCGGGCTGCACTTCACGCCGCGCCTGCTGGAAGAGATCGACGCCGCCCGGATCGCGCGGGAAACCGTGCGCCTGCATGTCGGGCTCGGCACGTTCAAGCCGCTGGAAGAAAGGCACATCCAGGAAAACAAGCTGCACGAGGAATGGCGGCGCCTGACGCCGGACGTGGCGGCGCGGCTGAACAAGGCGCGGGCGGCCGGCAAACGGATCGTGCCGGTGGGCACAACCGCGATGCGCACGCTGGAGAGCTGCGCCGACGAGGAGGGCGCCTTGCACGCCGCCACCGGGGCGACCGACATTTTCCTGAAACCCGGAGACCGTATCCGGGCCACCGATGCACTCGTGACGAACTTCCACCTGCCGGAATCGAGCCTTTTCATGCTCGTCTGTACACTGATGGGAACGGATGTGATGCAGGCTGCCTACGCGCATGCGATCCGCGAAGGCTACCGCTTCTATTCCTATGGTGACGCCTGCCTGCTCTTGCCGTGAGGCGTCAGGGCCAGTCGTAACAGAGCGTGCCACCTAGTGGCAGACGCAGCCAATCCGCCTTGAGCTGTTCGAGACCGGAGCGGACCGCCGAGACGCCGTTCTCGGTCAGGACAACGCGTGGAGCCAGCGAGGCGCTGAAGGCTGCATCCGCAACGGACTGCAGCGTTTCGAGGTCCGCCGGGCCACCCCAAACTTCCGCCTCGAAACACTCGACGAGCCGTTCGGCCTGAAGAAGTTCGATGATCGACAGATCAGGCGCATGGGCTTTGGCCGCGCTGGAATGGCCCATCGCCGAGGCGAATCCGGCGATCTCGTCCGGGTGGCGGCCTTCGGCGATCAGGCCGAAAAAGCCCCGCCGGAAGCCCAGCCGGAAGCCCAGCCCGGTCTCGACCGCAAAGTGCACGCCGTCATGCGGCAGCGGGCCTTTCTTCGAGACCTGCGCCTCCGCGCGCGATCCGTCGGCGCGTTCAATGCGCAGCGTATCGTGCGTGGTGCCTTTGACGAGTTCTATCAGCATACGTGCAGAATACCGGATCTGAAGGCCGGGGACCTTATTTCGATTTGTACGACCGCGCGTCGATATAATCCATGATCGCAAATCCGACGCCCGAGATGACAAAGGTGACATGGATGATCGTGTACCACATCAGGTCCTCCGCCGAGTACTTGCCGAGGTCCATGAAGATTTTCAGCAGGTGGATGGCCGAGATCGCGACGATCGAGGCGATGAGCTTGGACTTGAGGCCGGAAAAATCCACCTTGCCCATCCAGGCCGGCCGGTCGCGGTGCTCGGCCGGGCCGATCTTCGAGACGAAGTTCTCATAGCCCGAAAACAGGATGATCAGCACCAGGTTGCCCGCCAGCGAGACATCGACCAGCGAGAGGATCAGCAGGATGACATCCGATTCTTCCATCGCCAGCACGCCTGGAATGGCGTGGGCGAGTTCGCGGAAGAAGGTGACGATCAGGATGCCGAGGGCCGCGATGAGGCCCAGATAGATTGGCGCCATCAGCCAGCGGCTGGCATAGATCGTATGCTCGATCGCGCGCTCCAGCAGCGGGTCGCGGACCGGGTTTCCTGCGTCATCCTTGCGGTCGGCCATGTCAAAATCCTTGGGTTGCACGAGGAATTGGCATGCCGGTCAGATTTGTCCAGCGGGAATTGGTGCGCTGCAGCGTCAGCCCCCGGGACGCAGCTCCGCCATTGAGCGGATCGCCTTCGCGGCGGTGATGCGCGCGAGGTGGCGGCCCTTGTCATCGCGCCAGTCGGCCTCGACCAGGGCGGTGGTCTTGCCCCGGCTGATCAGGCGGCCTTCGATGTTGATCACGCCGTTCGGCACCGGGCGAAGGATCCGCGTCTGCAGTTCCATGGTGGTGAACCATTCGCCGTCGTCCAGCGCGCTCGCCATTGTCATCGAAACGATGTGATCGGAAAGCCCCGCCACCCAGCCGCCGAAGACGCGGTCCGGCTGTATGTCGCGGTCGCCGGTATTGGGCCATTCATAGCGGGTGTAGCCGTAGGAGACCTCCTTCAGCCATTCATGCGGCTTGATGCCGAGATTGCGGATGCCGTTCGGCAATTCCCATTCGCCGGAGCGGAGCCGGGCGAAGAAGGCCTCTTGCTGGGCCGAGAGTTCGGTTCGCATCAGGTAACGGTCGCCCCGCCGTCCACCACCAGCATCTGGCCGGTCATGTAGGCGCCTGCCTTCGACGCGAGATAGACCGCCGCGCCGGCGATTTCTTCCGGGTCGCCGATGCGCTTCAGCGGCGTGCCGGTGAGGGCGCGCTTCAGGGTTTCCGGATTGTCCCAGAGGGCCTTGGCAAAGTCGGTCTTGATCAGGCCGGGCGCGATGCAGTTGACGCGGATATTGTCGGCGCCGAATTCGGCGGCAAGGTTGCGGGCGAGCTGGAAGTCCGCCGCCTTGGAGATGTTGTAGGCGCCGATCACCGGCGAGGCGCGCAGGCCGCCGATGGACGAGACGATGATCACCGCGCCGTCTTTCCGCTCACGCATCTGCGGGGCGCACATCTGGATCAGCCAGTGGTTCGAGATGATGTTGTTCTGCAGGATCTTGGTGAACGCATCGTCCGAGATGCCGGCCATAGGGCCGTAATAGGGGTTCGACGCGGCATTGCAGACGACGATGTCGATCTTGCCGAACGACTTGTTGGTCTCGTCGACCATCGCCTGCAAGTCCTCCTTGGAGGAGATGTTGGCCGGGATGGCGATGGCGGTACCGTCGCCATGCTTCTTGTTGATGCCGTCCGCCACTTCCTGGCAGGGGCCGGGCTTGCGCGAGGAGATCACCACGCGGGCGCCCTGGTCGGCCATGGCCTCGGCGATCGCCCGGCCGATGCCGCGCGAAGAGCCCGTGATGATGGCGGATTTTCCCCTGAGATCGAACAGGCTCATGGCGGCCCTCCCTGATTGTATGTTCTGATGACGGGAGCAACCCTATGGGAGGCGGGCCGGATGGGCTAGAGGTTCCGTAGGGGGAATTTCTCCCCCCCGGGCGCGCGTACCGGGCAGGCCGGAATCGCCTGCGGCGAAGCGGACTCTTCAACCGGCCGCCAAACCTGATATTCTGCCGGGCATGTGGGGATATGCTGCCAGTCACATTGCGCGCGCGCTTGCCGTGATCGCACTGATCTCCCAGGCCTTGATGCCTGGGGCGATGGCGGCGGCGTCCTCACGTCCCGGCGAGTTGCCCTCGGTGCTTTGCGCCATGCCGGCAGACGACATGCACTCTGCCCACTCTGCAGTTGGTGCCGAACTCGCCGAGCTCATCGCCCAGAACTCGAATTCCGCACCGACGGATACGGACCATGACTGTCCGGCTTGCGTGATCGCCCAAACGGCCACGCTTCCCGAGCCGGTTGTCCTAAAGTCACCCTCCGAAGGCATTGCGGCCCAAACCGCGCCCGTCTTCGAGGTCCGCTTCGCGCATGTCCCGCGCGGCCCGCCGGTCGGCTCACGCGCGCCGCCTGCTTCACTGAAAGCCTGATCTAGCCGCTCTCCATCCGGAGGGCAGTCTGCCGGAGCGCTCGCTCCGGGTCACTTTCAACTGAAGACGACACACCATGAATTTCTCCCTGAAAACGGGCTCCGCCGTGAGCCTCTCCGCCCTTGGGCTTGCGCTCTGGGCTTCGCTCCCCGCCGCCGCGCAGGAAATCGAATCCGGCGAAGATAGCGTCCGCGTCGAAGAGACCATCATTGTCACGTCCACCGCCCAGACCAACGAAGCCGAGGCCAACGCTGCCCGCACAGCCGGCGGCGCCGATGTCGTCAGCCATGACGAATATGCCGACCGCTTCCTCGTCTCGATGCGCGACACGCTGGCCTTCTCGCCGGGCGTCTATACGCAGCCGCGCTATGGCCAGGAAATCCGCATTTCCATCCGCGGCTCCGGCATCAGCCGCGGCTTCCACATGCGCGGCCTGACGCTCCTTCAGGACGGCGCACCGATCAACCTCGCCGACGACAACGGCGACTTCCAGGAACTCGAGCCGATCTTCTTCGATCACCTCGAAGTCTATCGCGGCGCCAACGCGCTGCGCTTCGGCTCGGGCACGCTGGGCGGCGCGATCAACGGGGTCACGCCGACCGGCGAGACGGCCCCCGGCCTCTACGTGCGCGGCGACGCCGGCAGCTTCGAAACCTATCGCGGCCTTGTCTCCGGCGGTGTCGATTCCGGCCGCTGGGATGCCTGGGGCGCGGTCAGCGCCGACACCTCGGAGGGCGGGCGCGACCATGCCAGCCGCAATTCCTACCGTTTCCACGGCAACGTCGGCTATGACGTCACGGACAATGTCGAGACGCGCTTCTATCTCAGCCTCAACAACATCAATCAGGAACTGCCGGGCGCGCTGAACCTGAATGACACGCTGAACAATCCTTCGAAGGGCAACTTCGTGGGCGATCAGGCCCGCGACATCAACTCCATCCGTGTGCAGAACCAGACGCGGTTCGATCTGGGTGACGGCGATCTCGCCGTCGGCGTGTGGCTGAACTCCAAGGAACTCTATCACCCGATCTTCCAGGTCATCGACTACCAGTCGCTCGATCGCGGCGTCTGGGGCCGGTATGAGTGGGAGAAGGGTCCGTTCGCCTTCACGCTCGGCGCCGAAGCCCGCGAGGGCGAGACCGATGCCAAGCGGTTCGTGAACATCAACGGCGCGCGCGGCGCCCTGACGTTTGAAGCAGACCAGTCGGCCTGGACCGCCAACGTCTATGGCGAAGGCCGCTACAACGTGACCGACAATCTGACCCTGATTGCCGGCGTGATTGCGGCGCAGGGCGAGCGGGAGCAAACACAGTTCCGCCCCACCGCGGCCTTCGGCACGGCCGATTTCGAGGAAATCTCCCCGAAATTCGGCGCGCTCTATCAGGCGACGCCATACATCCAGCTGTATGCGAACTACAGCCGGTCGGCCGAGTTCCCCGGCATGGGCGAAGTGGCGCAGATCGCCTCCTTCGTGCCGATCGACGCCCAGACAGCCTGGACGTTCGAAGTGGGCTCGCGCGGCAGCGCCGGCATCGCCGAGTGGGACGTCTCGCTCTATTCGGCTGATGTGGAAGGCGAGTTCCTTCAGTTCACGGTTGGACCGGATATCCCGGCATCGACCTTCAACGCCGATGAGACGACCCATGCAGGTATCGAGGCGGGTCTGTCGCTCGACTTCACGGACTGGCTGACGCTTCGCCAGGTCTACCAGTACTCGGACTTCAAGTTCGAAGACGACGCCCAGTATGGCGACAACGCGCTTCCGGTCATTCCGGAGCATGTCTATCGTGCCGAGCTGCGCTTCTCCGGTGACCGCTTCACCGTAGCGCCGAACCTTGAATGGGTCGCTGATGGTCCGTGGTCGGATTACAGAAACACGACCCGCACGGATGGCTATACCCTTCTGGGCGCGACCGCGAGCTGGTCGGCAACCGACAAAATCGACTTCTTCATTGATGGCCGCAACCTCGCGGACGAAAATGCAGTCGGCGATGTCAGCGCCGTGATCACGGCGACGCCGGCCTCGGTGATCTACAACCCTGTGGAACGCCGCTCGGTCTTCGGCGGCATCCGCGCGAGGTTCTGATCCATGGCCAGCGCCGTTCGCACAACGCTTCATCACCGCGTCTGGCGCTGGCACTTCTTCGCCGGGCTGATGGTGATTCCCTTCGCCGTCATCCTGGCACTGACGGGGGCCATCTACCTCTTCAAGCCGCAATTCGATGCGGCGGTCGAGGCCCGAATCAACGCACGGGCGGCGCCGCTGGCAGGAGACATCCTGCCGGCGGACGCGCTCGTCGAGGCAGGCCTTGCCGCCTATCCGGGCGGCAAGTTTGCAAAACTCATCTTGCCGTCGGATGGCGCGGATCCGACGGTCGAAGTAGACATCCGCGGCGAGGCAGGCCCTCGCACGCTCTGGGTGGAACGCACAACCGGCGAGGTCCTCCACAACACCTCAACGCCCGGCCGCTTCATGAATTTCGTCAAGCGCATCCACGGCACGCTGCTGGCCGGGGATCGCGGCTCGCTCGTCGTCGAGATCATGGCAAGCTGGATGATCATCCTGATCGTCACCGGCGTGTATCTCTGGTGGCCGCGCGGGACCGCGTGGTGGCGCGTGTTCGTTCCGAAGTTCGGCGAAGGGCCGGGCAGGCGGGAGACCTGGCGCAAGGTGCACGGCATGGGCGGCGCCTGGATCGGCGGGGTCGTGCTGGCCATCTTGTTCTTTGGGTTGCCGTGGACGCAGGTCTGGGGTGACGGATTCAACAAGGCCAAAGACCTCGCGGGCCTGAAAGCGCCGGGGCAGGAATGGTTCGTCACGCTCGAGTCCGGTAATCCGCACGCGGATCACTCGATGCACGACATGCATGCCGGTATGGATCATGGCACTGGCGCCGAACTCTGGGATCAGGGCAAGGCCTCGGATGAGGTTGGCGTGCAGTCGGCGTCGGCGGGCGCCGGCGCAGTCGCCCCGCTTTCCCTGCAGGCGGTGCTAGTTCTGGCCGCGCCGGAGCGCTATGCGGCCCCCGTGGAAGTGCAGCCGCCCCGCGGCGAGAACGGCGTCTGGACGATCCGCTCGATGGCCGCCTCCCGGCCGGACCGGATCACCGTCCACCATGACCGCTGGACCGGCGCGGAACTGATGCGCATCGAATTCACCGATCACAATCCGGTCGACCGGTTCATGGCGCTCGGCGTGGCCTTCCATGAAGGCGCGCTGTTCGGCTGGCTCAACCAGGCCGTCGGCGTGATCGCCACGCTCGGCGTCATCCTGCTCAGCGTCACCGGCGGCATCATGTGGTGGCGCCGCCGGCCCAAGGGCCGACTCGGCACGCCGCCGATGCCGGCCGACAAGCGGCTCGCCGTTGGCGTCGTCGTGCTGATCCTGGCGCTCTGCCTGTTCCTGCCAATGGCGGGCGTGACGCTTCTGGCAGCCCTGGTGATCGACGGGCTGATCTCGGCCGGAAACCGCTTGCGCCGAAAACCGGCCTAGAGTCCCCAGGCGTCGGCGAGGATACCAGCGAGCTTCTCCGTCCGCTTGCGGACGATTTCCGGCGTCCAGGCGTCCTGTTCCATCAGGTCGCGGGTCAGGGCGAAGGCCTGACCGCCGCCGCCATTGAAGTAGATTTCCTTCTTGGCGCGGTAGTCGAGACGATCGGCTTTCTGGTTCACCTTGGTAGTCAGCAGGACGAAGTTGCCGATCGTGTCGCACTGCTCGCGGCGGCGCGCGGCGTCCGGCCAGGTGTCCAGCCAGTGGCTGTCGTCCGGGATGGTGCGCGGCAGAACGTGTTCAACGGTTGCGTCCGATTCCGGCGGAATGGTCCGCCCCCCGGCGAGCGCCGCGCACAGGCGCAGCGCAATCGCCCGGCGCTGCCCGAAGGTCGCAAACCGGCCGATCAACCGTTCACGGACCTTCTTTCCCTCATCACGTGAGATGGCGAACGGACCGGTCTTGGACAGCAGCACGCGGTCATTGCGCACCGCCTCGGTAACGCGCGAGAAGCGCCGGCTGCGCTGGTCTCGGTCATGGATCAGCAGCTGCGTGACATAGGACAGGCGTTCGAGGTTCTGGAAAAATTCCGGCGCGGAGGCATCGTCCACGCCCCGCTCGGCCAGGAAATGCAGCGCCGGCGCGCGCCAGTTGGATTGCTCAAGGGCGCGCATCTGGTGCAGGCAGTTCGCGATCGCCTGCGCGCGCGGGCTCTCCTCGAGCTGCGCCGTCTCGATCTGGCGATAGGCGCGCACATAGGCGGGCAGGATCTCGTCGAGGAATTTGCGCGCATCGATCCGGGCGAGCGCGCCTTTCTGGAAGGCGGCGACGATATCGCCCTTGGTGCCGCGGTCGAAGATTGTACGGATCTGGCGCAGCAGATCGTCGAAGGCGGTGCCGCCGAGGGTCGCCTCATGCTCGGCCCAGCGTTCGGCATAGCGGGCTGCCTCGCTGGAGGTAAACCGCGCGCGCTGGAACAGTTCGGTCTTGATGATGTCGTGCGCGCCGGGTTCCTTGCCACGTGTGTTCAGCACACGGAACACCTTGAAGCCCTGGTCCTTGTTGTCGACGACCACGCGCACCAGCGCGCATCCCTTCATGACGATTTCGGTCAGCGCGCGCCGCTTTTCGGGCTCCACCTGGCCCAGTTCCTTGTGGAAGGCAGCGGCGTTGGCCATCATGCGCGCCTGGCTCTCGCTCTCGCCGGGGTCTGCGTCGAGCTCCATCGTCGCGCCGGGTCGCTGGATCGTATCGCGGAAGAACGCACCATCCTGGTAGTTCAGCGCGATGCGCCAGTTGGCGCCTTCGCCGAGAATCGGGCGGGCTTCGTCGGCGATCAGCGCATGCAGCGCGCGCGCCCGGTCCTTGTCCGGCTCGAGGTCGCGCAGGACGCACAGAAGGATGGTGAGCGTGGTCAGACGCTGTTGCCCGTCGACGATTTCCAGCACCCCCGGCTCTTCGCCATGGACGAACACAACGGCGCCGATGAAGTGCGGAATCTGGGCGTCGGTGGCTTCCTGCAGGTCGCCGAGCAGGTCGATTGCTTCGGTCTCGCCCCAGGAATAGCTGCGCTGATACGGGGGCATCCGCAGCCGTTCGCCCGGCGCAAACACATCGCTCAGTGAACTTTCCTGCGCGCGGACGCCGAGATGCATGCCTCTACCCTTCTACAAGCCCTCTCCCTAGCCCTTGCCAAAGGCGTTCACAACGAGACATGAACGCTGCGCAATGTAATTCACGGTAGAGTGTGACGGGAGAGTAACGCCATGCGGCTGGTGCGGTTCCAACTCGGCGGGCAGGTGGCCTATGGCCGGCTCGAGGGCGACATTATCCAGCCGGTCGAAGGCGCGGGTCTCGGCGAAGTGCTGGCGGGCAAGGCCGCCGGGGCGCCGGTGGCGCTGGCATCGGTTCGACTGCTCGCGCCGGTCGCGCGGCCGGGCAAGATCCTCGGCATCGGCGTCAACTATGCAGCCCACGCCGCCGAGAGTGTCAGCTTCGTCAACACCGCGAAACCCGAAGTGCAGAAATGGTTCAACAAGCAGGCGACCGCCACCAACGGACCGTATGACGACGTCCACCTGCCGAAAGTCTCCGCGCAGCTCGACTATGAAGGCGAGCTCGTTGTCGTGATCGGCAAGGCTGGGCGCCATGTGCCCCGCGACCGGGCGATGGAGATCGTCGCCGGCTACTGCGTCGGCAGCGACTACTCGGTCCGGGACTGGCAGAAGGCGAGCCAGACCATGATCATGGGCAAGGGCTTCGACACCCACGCCGTCTTCGGCCCGGCCATCGTGACCCCGGACGAGGCGGGCGACATTTCCGGCGCGGAGATCCGCACCTTCGTCAATGGCGAGCTGCGCCAGACCGGCAAGCCTTCGCAGATGATCCACGACATCGCCGCTCAGATCGAACACCTGACCGCCGCCTTCACGCTGGAGCCGGGCGACGTCATCTATACCGGCTCACCGGCCGGTGTCGGCGCGGGATTCGATCCGCCGAAATGGCTGAAGGCGGGCGATACCGTGCGCATCGAAATCGACGGTCTCGGCCACATCGAGAATAAAGTTGTGGAGGAACCGGGGACTTTTCGGATCGGCTGAGCGCCGGTCTGGAATGAACGACGGGGCCTCATCCTTTCGGACAAGGCCCCTGTCTCCCCCGAGATCGCCCCGCTCCGGCCAAAAAAGGCCGCGGACCTGAGGCGAACGAACAGGCTTAAGCTTTTGTTAAGCGCTGAAAGGTCTTCTGGTCCATGCCGGATGCGCTGCCGCGACGAAGGAAGTGACCGCGTGTTGCCTTCGGGCAACGGTCCGGACCCGGGTTGCCGGAGGGGGCAAATCAAGCCAATTCCGAGCAATTCGTTAACCAATTCTGCCTTATTGTTAAGATTGATAGGGTATTTCCGGGTGCTGGTCTGATGACGATTGTCTTGTTTCTCCTATACCTCGCGGCCGGCGCAGGCGTGGGCTACGGCATCTTCACGTTCACCGCCGTGGGATTGCCCCTGTCGATTGCCGGCGGAGCCATCACCTCCGCCATGCTCGGCCAGGTCCACATCCTGGCGCGCGCCGGCGCGGTCACGAAGAAGACGGAAGCCCGGCTCGATTCGATCGAGAAGGTCGTCACGGAGGTTTCCCGCACCAACAAGGTCATCGAGGCGCGCACCGATGCGCTCGAGGAGACGGTCAAGCACGAACTCGGCGAAGAGCGTGACCGCCTCGTCAAGGAGATGAAGCATCTTGAGAAGATGATCGAGCGCCTCGCTCTCAGCATGGAGAAGCGCCAGGCGGATGTCGCCATCCCGCGTCAGAATTCGACCCTTGAAGACGCGCTGCTGCGCGATGTGCGCGAAGCGCTACAGGCCGGCCGTGTCGACCTGCACCTGCAGCCGATCGTGTCGCTGCCACAGCGCCGCGTCTCCTTCTATGAGGGCTTCACGCGCCTGCGCCGCGCCGATGGCTCGCTGATCCTGCCGGCTGATTTCCTGGACGCTGCCCGCCGCGCCAACCTGATGGGCGCGATGGACAACTTCCTGATGTTCCGCTGCGTGCAGATCGTCCGCCGCCTCGCCGAGCGCGACCGCCGCGTCGGCGTCTTCTGCAATATTGCCGCGACCTCGCTGGAAGACCCGGCCCTGTTCCCGCTCTTCCTCGAATTCATGACCGAGAACCGCGACCTCTCGGGCGCCGTGATCTTCGAACTGCGCGCCGACAAGTTCGAGTCCCGCTCGGCCGTGATGCGCGCCAACATGGAGAAGCTCGCCGCCCTCGGCTTCCGCTTCTCGATCGACCACGCCACCAGCCTCGCGCTGGACCTGCCGCGTCTGCAGGGCGCCGGCGTCCGCTTCGTCAAGATGAATGGCGGCCAGCTGATCGAGCAGCTGCGCGATCCGCAGGGGGAGCGCCCGGTCTCCAACATCAACCGGCGCATCGACGGCAAGGAAGTCAGTGCCGTCCTGTCGCGCTATGCCATCACGCTGATCGCCGAGAAGATCGAGGACGAAGCCAGCGTCGTCGAAATCCTTGAATACGAAATCCCGTATGGCCAGGGCCACGTGTTCGGCGGGCCGCGCCCGATCAAGGCGTCCCTGATGGAAGACACGCAGCCCCCAAAGTCCCTCATTGACCGGCTGTTCAAGTTCGGCTGACCGGTCGACGTCACGACAGCCGACATAGACCTCCGCCCGAATTTCCACGCGATTCCGGGTTGAGAGGTCTGCAGCCATTTCTCCTTTGACCTTCGCGGCCTTCGCGGGTCGCGAGCCCGTGGTCCATTGATCAAAAATAATAAAATGAACATGTTCATTTTACTATCGGCGTGTGTTAGAACGCCGGCATGAAGCAGTGAAGGGGCTCCAGATGAATGCCGCACCAGCAATTGACCGGGATTTCGCCGCAAAGTTTCTGAAATCAGTCGAGACGCCGCTCGATTATGGAATCTACTTCCTGTTTCACGATTGGTGGGAAGCCGCGCCCGAGGAGGCGATCAAGGCCTATCTCGCGGAGCTGCACGCCATTCCTGAGGCCAAGGCCTGTCTCGCAGCGCGTTTCATTGCAGAGCCGCTGTCGCTCGAACGCCTCGCGAAATGTGCGCCGGGCACGCTCGGCGCGGGATACCGGAAGTTCATCCTCGACAATGGTCTTGAGCAAAATCTCGGCCGCAACTACCGGGACTTCAACACGCAGCTGCATGCCTCGGGTAAGCTGGAGCGCCTCCCGGACGACCTCAGTTTCATGATGGTGCGCGGTTTTCAGATCCATGATTTCCAGCACGTCCTGACGGGGTACGAGGCCACGATCTACGGCGAACTCGCCCTCGCGGCCTTCTACCTCGCGCAACTCAGGTTTCCGTATCATGCGATGCGCGTCGCCGTGACGACGGCCCATATGGCGTTCCTGCGCCCCGGCTTCATTCCGGAAGCCATGGATGCTTTCGTCGATGGCTGGACCTACGGCCGCGCTGCGAAGAACCTGAACTTCGAGCGCTGGGAAGACGAGATCGACACGCCGCTCGAAGTGCTCCGGACACGCATGAATCTCGTCAACACGCGCATACTCGCGGCGGCCTGAGAAAGGTGGCGCGCAAACTCGCCACTGAAAGCCAACGCCAGGAGGTTCGCCGGCGCCTGCGCAGCGCGGCGGTGAGCGTTTACAGGGAGCACGGTATTGCAGGCGTGACCGCACGGGCGGTCGCCATCGCCGCCGGCGTCTCGGTCGGGACGATCTACGCCCATTTCGGTGATCTGAAATCATTGATGCAATCCTTGTGGATCGAGCCCCTCGAAAAGTTCAATGACCGGTTTCGCGAGGTTGCGGCCTCGCACGAAGATCCTGTCGCCCGCCTTCGGGGACTGATGGAATTGTACGTGGCGATCGCCCACGAATTTCCCGAACTCTACCGGAACGCCTTCATGTTCGTCCGCGCTGAGCCTTTGCCGGGGCCGGACGACGACCTTCAGGTCGCCGCGGTCTTCAGCGACTTGCTACGGGCCGCCTTGCGCGACGGCCAGGCTGCCGGACTCATCCGCGAGGGATCGGTCGACCGGCAGATGGAGCTGGTCTGGGCCGGGCTGCACGGAAGCATCGCCTTGCCGATCAACTTTGACCGGCTGCGCTTCAGCCACACGCCATCACTTGCCTCCGACATGATCGAACTCCTGCTCGCCCAGCTTCGGACGTGAATAGCCTGCGCGGCGCCCGGCTTGATTTCGCCGGAATTTACAGGCCTCCTCGTTTGTATTCGTGCGAAGGAAGCCAACCCATGCAGTTCGTCAGATTGATCCCGGCCAGCCTGCTGGCTCTCGTGGCAGCCTGCGTGATTGCGCCCTCGACCACCGAACTGGCAGCCGCGCCGGAAGTCACCACCGTCGCCGAAGCGCGCCTCGCCTTCATCGGCATCACCGGCAGCCTGCCGGAAGAGGGCAACGACCTGCCGCCAGACTTGCTCGATCCGCTCATGGATCTCGTGCCCGTCCGCCTCGACCTGACGCTCCGCCCACCGCTGCAGCCCACCGTGCAGGGTGATGACGGCTTCTACACCCCGATCACCGAGTGCGGCTTCGGCCCCCTCGAGGCCGGCGTGATCTCGGTGCCGACCGGATCAAACCACATGCTGCTCGACGTGCGCATGGGTTCGTCCGTAGACCACCCCGCCAACCTGTTCGCCTGCGAGTACGATCCGGGCAACATCACCGACGAAACGCTCGGCACGGTCTACCGCCTGCGCGGGTGTTTCCTGCCGCAATCGGTCTCGATCCCGACCGCTGTGCAATGGGTGCTCAATCCACTGCCGGCGTCTGCCTGCGGGCTGGGTGGTTGACCGGGCAGGCGGTCCGGCCTACCTCGCCGGCCAATGACCTCCTCCCAGTTTCCTGCCGGCCTCGCCGGCCTCGCGCCCCTCTATGACACCATCCTCTGCGATGTCTGGGGCGTCATCCACAATGGCCGCGCCGCCTTCACCGAGGCCTGCGATGCCTTGGTGAAATTCCGCGCGCAGGGCGGGCAGGTCAGCCTGATCACCAATGCCCCTGTCCCGAATGCGCAGGTCATCCGCCTGTTCGAGCCGCTGGGCGTGCCGATGACCGCCTTCGACACCTGCGTTTCCTCCGGTGACGCCACCCGCGCTGAACTCGCCGCCCGCCCCGACATGACCGTCTGGCGGATGGGCGGGGATGAAGGCTGGGAACACGACCGATTCCTCTACGAGGGCCTCGGCAACACCTTCATCGACAACGACACCGCTGACCTTCTTTTGTGCATCGGCCTGCGCGACCAGCTCAAGGACCAGCCGGAGGACTACCGCGAGGAATTCCGCCGCGCCGTCGCCAAGGGCCTCCCGATGCTGTGCGCCAACCCCGACAAGCAGGTCCGGATCGGCGGCAAGCTCTACTGGTGCGCCGGCGCGCTGGCGGACGTCTACGAAGACCTCGGCGGCCAGGTCATCTATCCCGGCAAGCCCTATGCGCCGATCTACCAGCTCGCGGTTGCAAGGCTTTCCGAGCTGAAATCGCCTCCCAGGCGAATTCTTTGCGTCGGCGACAGCCCGGCCACGGACGTGCGCGGCGCCCGGTTGCAGGGTTATGACAGCCTGTATGTCGGCACCGGCCTGAAGCAGCATGGCGCGAATTTTGAAGCAGAAGTGACCGACCTTCTCGCCGATTACGGCGAGCACGCTACCTACGCGATGACCGGCCTCAGGTGGTGACGGCGCGCGCGGCGGCGTGTAACGGACGAAATATCAAGGATTCAGGAGCCCCGACGGCATGACGACTTTCTCTGGATACAAGTATGAAGACCTGCAACTCGGACAGGCGCACGAGACCGTGCACACGATCACCGAGAACGACATCCAGCGCTTCGCCGAAGTCTCCGGCGACTTCAACCCGCTGCACATGTCCGACGAGTTCGCCGCTGGCACGATCTTCGGCAAGCGCATCGCGCACGGCGCGCTGACCGCCAGCTACATCTCCGGCATCCTCGGCAACAACCTGCCGGGCCCGGGCGCGATCTTTGTCGGCCTGTCGATGCGCTTCAAACGCCCTGTCCATATCGGTGATGTCGTCACCGTCCGCGCCGAAGTCGCCGAGAAGCAGGACCGCGGCAACCGCGTCACCCTGAAAGTCGAATGCCTCGTCGAGGGCAAACGCGTGATCACGGGCGAAGCCGAAGTGGTGGCGCCCAGCCGGGGGGCCTGATGGCCGTCTTCGCGGAGTATCGCGGACTGCCCGAAAGCGCGCGCGGCGCCTCGATCGCGCTTGGCAATTTCGACGGGCTGCATGCCGGCCACAAGGCGGTGATGGAAGCCGCCCGCATCGCCGGGCATGGCAGGTTCTCGGTGGCGACCTTCGAGCCGCCGCCGCGCGCCTATTTCCGCCCCGGTGATCCGCCGTTCCGCATTTTCCGCCCCGAACGCCGCAATGCCGCGATCCTCGCCGCCGGCGCCAGCACCGTCTTCGAATTGCCGTTCAACGGCGAGATGGCCGCGATGACGGATGAAGGTTTCGTGCGCAACGTCCTGGTCGACGGGCTCGGCGCCTCGCATGTTTCGGTCGGTTTCGATTTCCGCTTCGGACGCGGCCGGATGGGCCATGCCCAGCGCCTGTCCAGCCTCGGCCGGGCCCTCGGCTTCGGGGTGACGATCGTCGAAGAAGTCGAGGGCAGGGGCGCGAAGGCCTCATCCACCGCGATCCGCCAGGCCCTGATGGCCGGCGAGCCGGACCTTGCCGCAGACATGCTCGGCGGCCCGTGGACGGCCGACGGCATCGTCGAATCCGGCGAACAGAACGGCCGCAAGTTGGGCTTTCCGACCGCGAATCTGCAGCTCGGCGAACTGATCCATCCCAAGCACGGCGTCTACGCCGTCCGCGCCCGGATCGAAGGCGAGGCGGACTGGCGCCCCGGCGTCGCCAATTTCGGCCGCACTCCCACCACCGGCCTGCGCGACCCGTTGCTGGAAACCCACATCTTTGATTTCAAAGGTGATATCTACGGCAAGCGGCTGGAAGTCCAGCTGGTCGCCTACCTGCGCCCGGAGAAGCGCTTCGACAGCCTCGACTTGATGGTCGAGCAGATGCACCTCGACTCTGCCGAGGCGCGCGCAATCCTCGCAACGCCCGGCTGAAACATAAAGTTTCCGCAATCTGACCGCTTCGCCGCCCTTCACAAGGCCGCAAAACGGGAGGATGTTCGTTGCGTTGAACGCGAACGGGGAGGACAAAACATGCGCCGCACTCTGACATCTCTGGGACTTCTCGTCGCTCTGGCCGGGCACGCTTTTGCGGACGACTCAAAACTCGTCAAAGGGGTCACACTGCAGGATCTGCAAAGGATCATTGCCGAGGAAGGCTACACCATCAACAGCACCGGCGATGACGGCGCGGTCTCGGTGCGCGCCACCGATACCGCCGGCACCGGCCTGATCTTCAACGTTCTCGGCACTGCCTGCGATCTCGAAGGCTACGAACCCGGTTGCCTCGGGATCAACATGCAGGTCCGCTATGACGCGGACGGTCAGGAATCGCTCGAGCGGATCAATGACGCCAACCTGATGTGGGCGGCCACCTCGGCCTGGTATTCGGCTGAGGGCTTTGGCTCGGCCGTGCCGACCGTCGGCATCACCCGCTACGTCATCCTCGATGGCGGCATGACGATCCGCAACATCAAGGACAACCTCCTGAACCTGCTGGCGATTGCCCCGCAGGTGGCCGACTATGTCTGGCAGACCGGCACCTATGCGCCGGGCGGCGCGGAGGAAGTCGTCTATGACGACGAGGAATACTACGACGACGAGTGGTAGCTGCCCGCCCCGCAAGGGGTGACAGGCCCCGTTCGGGCGTGATAACCGCTGCGCCGATGACATATTCCTTGGCGATTCAGGCAATTCGAATTAGCGGCCCGGCCGCCGGCTGAACCCTTTGTTCAGCCGTGGCCGGGTAAGCCCGTTTGGCCTGAGGCCGCTCGCCCATTCCCGTTATCCGCTGACGAAGACCTGACCCAAGATGACCGACACTTCCGCGACTGAACGCGACTACCGCGACACGCTGTTCCTGCCCAAAACCGAATTCCCGATGCGCGCCGGCCTGCCGAAGGCCGAGCCCGAATGGATCAAGCGCTGGGACGCGATGAGCCTCTACGCGAAGCTCCGCGAGACCGCCAAGGGCCGCGAGCCCTTCATCCTCCATGACGGCCCGCCCTACGCCAACGGCCACATCCACCTCGGCACGGCGCTCAACAAGATCATCAAGGACATCATCGTCCGCTCCCACCAGATGCAGGGCTTCGACGCCTCCTATCTGCCGGGCTGGGACTGCCACGGCCTGCCGATCGAATGGAAGGTGGAGGAGGAGTTCCGCTCCAAGAACCGCCCGAAGGATTCCGTGCCGGCCGACGAATTCCGCGCCGCCTGCCGCGCCTATGCCGAGCATTGGGTGAAGGTGCAGGGCAAGGAATTCCGCAGCCTCGGCATCGAGGGCGAATGGGACAACCCCTACCTCACCATGGCCTTCGAGAGCGAGGCGATGATCGTCTCCGAATTCCTCGACATGGCGATGAAAGGCGGCCTCGTCCGCGGCGCCAAGCCCATCATGTGGAGCCCCGTCGAACGCACCGCGCTCGCCGAAGCAGAAGTGGAATACCACGACCGCAAGGTGCCGGTGGTGTGGGTGAAGTTTCCGGTGAAGGGCGCAGATCATCATGTCGTGATCTGGACCACAACGCCTTGGACGATCCCTGCGAACCAGGCCGTTAGTTTCAATCCCCAAATCGCCTATGGTCTCTACGAAGTGACCGAGGTGATGACGGAGGCCGAACTCGGCTTTGCGCCCTACGTCAAAACCGGAGATAGGATCGTGCTCGCGGACAAGCTTGCAGCCGACGCGCTCTCTTCGGCAAAAGCCAGGTCGTTCAACAGGCTCGGCGACATCAACCCGGAAGGCTGGGTGCTGCACCACCCGCTTCACGCCCTCTCGCCCTTCTTCCAGCACAACATCCCCATGCTCGCCGGTGATCACGTCACGGACGACGCCGGCACAGGCTTCGTCCACACCGCCCCAGCCCACGGCGAAGACGACTTCAACGTCTGGCTCGCCACCGGCCACACGGCGCAGGACATCCGCCAGATCGTCGATGCCGATGGTCGCTATACGGACGATGTGCCTGAGCCCCTCAAGGGTCTCGACATCATCGTCACCTCTGGCAAGAAGCGCGGCGAGGCCGGCAAGGCGAACAACGAGGTCATCCGACTCCTCGCCGAGAGCGGCAACCTGCTGGCGCGCGGCATCACCACGATCCGCGATGCCCACTCCTGGCGCTCGAAAGCCCCGGTCATCCGCCGCGCCACGCCGCAATGGTTCATCGCGATGGACAAGCCTGTCCACGCCGGCAAGACGCTGCGCGAACTGGCGATGAAAGCCATCGCTGACACCGAATTCTTCCCGCCAACAGGCCGCAACCGCCTCTCCGCGATGGTCGAGAGCCGGCCCGATTGGCTGATCTCGCGCCAGCGCAACTGGGGCGTGCCGATCACCCTGTTCGTCAACGCCAAGGGCGAGCCGCACACCGCCGCCCTGCCGCGCGATCAGGCGGACAAGCTCAACGCCAACATCAAGGCCGCCATCGAGAAAACCGGCGTGGACGGATGGTTCGCGACGCCCAACGCCGATTTCTTCGCTGGCACGGGCGTCTCGCCCGATGGCTGGGAAAAGGTCACCGACGTCCTCGACGTCTGGTTCGACAGCGGCACGACCCACGCCTTTGCCCTGCGTAAGCGCGGCATCATCGACAACGCGACAGGGCAGGCGGACGTCTACATGGAAGGCTCCGACCAGCATCGCGGCTGGTTCCAGTCCTCGCTGCTCGAGTCCTGCGCCACGCGCGGCATGGCGCCCTACAAGCAGGTCGTCACCCACGGCATGGTCGTCGATGCTGACGGCAAGAAGATGTCGAAATCGATCGGCAACACGATCGAGCCGGACGAGTTCCAGAAACAGCACGGCATCGAGATCCTCCGCCTCTGGACGGCCTCCGCCGACTATTGGGACGACACCCGCATCTCCGACGAGATCATCAAGGGCACGGTCGAGACCTACCGCAAGCTTCGCAACACGCTGCGCTACATGCTCGGCGCGCTGGACGGTTACACGCCCGCCGAAGCCATCGACGCCAAGGACATGCCCGGCCTCGAACGCTTCATCCTCCACCGCCTCGCCGAACTCGACGGCGAAGTGCGCGCCGCCTTCAAGGTGTTCGACTTCAAGCGCGTGATGACCGCCATCGTCAACTTCGTGAACGTCGAACTCTCGGCCGTCTATTTCGACATCCGCAAGGACGCGCTCTATTGCGACCCGTCCTTCGCCGCCGCGAAAGCCTGGGACGCCGAAACCTCCGTGTACGGAAATCGCCGCCGCGCTGTGCGCACGGTGATGGCCGCCGTGATGGAACGCCTGCTGTGCTGGCTCGCCCCGGTGATGCCGTTCACGACGGACGAAGCCTTCGGCGAAAGCCACCTGAAAGGCTCCGCCGAGTCGGTCCACCTCCAGCTCTTCCCGGAAACCCCCGCCGCCTGGCGCGACGCAGCCCTCGCCGCACGCTGGGAGAAGATCTTCAAGGTCCGCCGCGTCGTCACCGGCGCCCTCGAAGTCGAACGGCGCGAGAAACGCATCGGCGCCTCGCTGGAAGCCGCCCCGGAAGTCATCGTCAGCGACAAGGCGCTCCTCGACGCCTTCGCGGGCGAGGACGCCGCTGACCTGTTCATCACCTCCGGCGCCGCCCTCGTGCAAGGCGCTTCCGGCCCGGCCGGCGCCTTCACGCTCGACGATTCGCCCGGCATCTGGGTCGTCCCCAAGCCGGCCCCCGGCATCAAATGCCGCCGCAGCTGGAAATACTTCGACCCCGCAACCGCGCTGCCCGGCTTCCCGGACATCACCCCCCGCGACGCGCTCGCCGTGAAAGCCTGGGACAAGGCGGCGGGCTGACAGCACTGGAACCCCTCTCCCGCTTGCGGGAGGGGGGCCAAGTGCACACAAACGCTTGATCCCCCCGGCGCGGTCTGCAATCTCAGCCGCATGAAACTGGCGTCATCTTATGTTTGGCCATTCTTCCTGGTGCCCGTCGTGGTGTTGCTGGATCAGTGGACCAAGTGGCTTGTGCTCGAGGAGCCGCGATTCAACGCGCTCGGCTGCCTCGACCGGATGGAGCCCTGCGGCCGGATCGTGCTGCCCGGCCCCCTCGATTTCACGATGCTGTGGAACCGCGGCATGAGCTACGGCCTGTTTCAGTCGGACGGTATCGGCCGCTGGATCCTCGCCGCCATCATGCTGGCCATCGCCATCGGCTTCCTCGTCTGGCTCACCCGGGCTGAAGGCCGCTGGCTGAAACTCGCTCTCGCGCTTGTGATCGGCGGCGCCTTCGGCAACCTGATCGACCGGGTCCGCTTCGGCGCCGTGGTCGATTTCATCGATGCCAACGGCCTGTATTTCCCCTGGGTCTTCAATGTCGCCGACGCCGCAATCAGCGTTGGCGCCGTGCTCCTGTTTGTCGACCAGTTCTTACTTTCGCGGCCAAAACCGGCTAGCACCTCGTAACCCCGGGCTTCAGCCCCTCAGAAACGGACCCGCCCCGCCATGAAGAAATCCCTCCTGATCCTCGCTGCTGGCGCGGCCCTTGCCGCCACCACGGCCTGCTCCTCGAACGGCGGCAGCAACGGGGGCAGCACCCCCAACGAGTTCCGCGTCGTCACCAAGGCCCCGCTCAGCGTCCCGCCGGAATACAGCCTGCGCCCGCCAGCCGCCGGCACCACGACCCCCGCTGAAGTCGACGCCGCCACCACATCGATCACCACCGCCTTCGGCACCACGATGGGCGTCAACGCCAGCGCCTCCGAGAAAGCCCTCGTCGCCGCCGCCGGCGCCAACGCCGCCAACGCCGCCATCCGCGCGCAGGTCGATTACGAGGAAGCCCGCGCGATCCGCAAATCCACAAGCATCACCGACCGCGTCTTCTTCTGGCGCAAGGACAAGCCGGAAGACGCCGCCTCCGCCGCCACCGACAATGCGACGGGTGACCAGCCGGTCACCATCGAGCGCAAGGATGGCGGCCCGCGCCTGCGTCTTCCCGGAACCTGATTTCCGCCTAGATCACTGCCAGTACAAAAACGGAGGACGCCCATGAAACGGAGTCTCGCTGCCGGGCTTTTCGCCCTGCTTGCCTTGCCTGCCTTCGCCGAGGAGGCCGCCTGGGCGCCCTCCACCTTCACGCTGGACAATGGCATGGACGTCGTCGTGATCCCGGATCACCGCGCCCCGGTCGTCACCCACATGGTCTGGTACAAAGTCGGCGCCGTCGATGAGGCGCCCGGCAAGTCCGGCATCGCCCACCTGTTCGAACACGTGATGTTCAAACAGACGAAGAATATCGGCCCGGAGGAGTTCACCTCCATCGTCCAGCGTTCGGGCGGCCAGCTCAACGCCTTCACCAGCTGGGACTACACCGCCTATTACGAGCGTGTGGCCAAGCCCCAGCTCGGCAAGATGATGGAACTGGAAGCCGAGCGGATGGTGAACCTCATCATCAACGACGAGCCCAAGGGCCCGTTCATCTCCGAGCGGGATGTCGTGAAGGAAGAACGCCGCCAGCGCATCGACAACAATCCCGGCGTCATCCTGCAGGAAAAGGTCCTCTCCGAATTCTGGAAGGGCCACCCCTACGAGATCACCGTCATCGGCAAGATGGAGGAAGTCGCCGCGCTCACCCCGCAGGACGGCCTCGATTTCTACCAGCAATACTACAGCCCCGAGAACGCCATCCTCGTCGTCGCCGGCGATGTGACGCCTGAGGAAGTGCGCACGCTCGCCGAGCAGCACTACGGCGTCATCACGCCGACCGGCACTGTCACAGCAGAGCGCAAGTGGCAGCCCGTCACGCCGCTCGCCGAAACGCAGCTGATGACGCACGAAGATCCGAAAGTGCGCCAGCCCAACTGGAGCCGCTATTACAACGGCTTCTCGCAGCGCCGTCAGCCCGCTGGCGCGATCGCGCTCGACGTCGGCCTCGAAATCCTCGGCGGCGGCATGACCAGCCGGCTCTACCAGTCGCTGGTCGAGCAGCAGCAACTCGCCATCTCCGCCAATGCCTATGCCTGGACAACGCTGCACGACGAAGGCCCGGCCGTCCTCTCCGCCAGCCCCGCGCCCGGCGTGGAGCTGGGCGCGCTCGAGACCGCGCTGATGGCCGAAGTCGAGAAGGTGCTCGCCGAAGGCTTCACCGAAGCTGAAGTCGTCCGTGCCCGTAACAAGCTCGCGGCCGATGCCATCTACGCCCGCGACAGCCAGTCCGGCATGGCCAACGCGTTCGGCGGCTGGCTCGCGATCGGCGGCACGGTCGAGGAAATCCTCGCCTATCCGGACACCGTCCGCGCCGTCACGCCGGAGCAGGCGATCGCCGCCGTGCGCGCCGTCTTCGGCTCCGAGAAACACTATATCGAAGCCCACCTCCTGCCCGCCGAAGGAGACCTCTGAGATGCGGACGACCCAATTCCTCCTCGCCTCCGCCGCCCTCTCCGCGCTCGCCGGCTGCTCAACGATTTCCGCCTGGTTCCACGTCGCGCCGGAAGCGCCCGCCGCCGAAACCCTGGCCGAGACCGCAAAGCCTGCGCTGGCGGTCACCGTCCATGACGGCGAGTTCGCCGAGATCCAGCAATTCGTCACGCCCGGCGGCGTCTCGGTCTGGCTCGTCTCCGAACCGTCGATCCCGATCGTCGCCGTGCAGATGGCCTGGAAGGCCGGCTCCGCGTCCGATCCCGCCGGCGCCGAAGGCCTCAGCGAACTGGTCACCTACAACATGAACGAAGGCGCTGGCGATCTCGATTCGCTCGGCTTCCAGACGGCCATGGAAGACCTCAACATGAGCTTCAGCTGCACGGCCGGCGCCGAGTGGACCAGCTGCTCGGTCTCCTCGCTGACCGACAACGCCCCCGCCGCGATGGCACTCGTCGCCACCGCCTTCGCTGCCCCGCGTTTCGACCAGGGCCCGTTCGAGCGCTTCCTGCGCGAGGAAGAAGTCGGCCTGCAGACGCGCGAGACAAACCCCAACTATCTCGCCTGGCGCGCCACTGCGCAATCTCTGTACCCGGACCATCCGTTCGCGCGTGAAACCACCGCGGAAAGCCTCGCCAGCCTGACGCCCGACAAGGCCCGCGAACACATGCGTACACTGATGACCCGCGACCGGCTGATCGTCACCGCCGTTGGCGCCGTCTCGCCGGAAGAGCTCGCGCCGCTGATCGACCAGGTCGCGGCCGGCCTGCCGGAAACGAGCACCGTCGCGCCCGTCCCCCCGGTGGACCTTGCCAGCGCCCCGGTCGCCCAGGCCGTCGTCGACCTGCCGCAGCCGCAAAGCCTCGTGCGATTCATCGGCCCGGGCATTGACCGCGCGAGCCCCGATTTCTTCCCGGCCTTCGTGCTCAACTACACCGTCGGCGGCGGCGGCTTCGAAAGCCGCCTGATGAAAACCCTGCGTGTCGCCAAGGGCCTCACCTACGGCGTCTCCACCAGCCTCGATCCAAACCCCTCGTTGCTCACCTGGTCCGGCGGCGGCCAGACCAAGAACGAGAGCGCGGGCGAATTCATCACCGGCATCAAGGACGAGATGAAAGCCTTCGTCGCCAGCGGCGTCACCGAGGCCGAACTGGCCGACGCGAAAGCCTATCTCGTCGGCTCCTATCCGCTCGGCTTCGATTCCAACGCCAAGATCGCCGGCCAGATGATGACCGTGCGCCAGGAGAATCTCGGCGTCGACTATTTCGACCGCCGCAACAAGCTGATCGAAGCGGTCACCCTCGAAGACGTCAACCGCGTCGCCAAGAGCTACCTCGACCCGGCGCGTTACTCGTTCATCATCGTCGGCGAGCCGCAGGGCATCGAAATGCCGGCGCTCGGAGAATCGCCAGCCCCCTGAGCCACAAGGCCAAGCTCAGTTCCTCCGCCAAACAAAGCAGCTCATCCTGAGCGAAGTCGAAGGATGGGCCACGGGAGATGTCGGCTCGGCTTGGCCCATCCTTCGACGCTCATCCTGAGCTGGTCGAAGGACGCTCAGGATGAGTCGCACCGGGCTGCCGGACAACCCTCAGTCCACGGATCGTCTCGGCGTCGCCAGCCCCGGGGCCGACATGCTGCTCGCCGGATCGCGCCGGAAGGTGAACAGCTCCGCCGGGCGCCCGCCGGTCCCGGTCTCCATCTGCCCCGTGCCCGCCACCAGTCCCGCCTTGTCCAGCGCGCGGCGGAAATTCTGCGTGTGCAGCTGCAGGCCCAGGATGCCCTCGACCGAGCGCTGCAGCGCCGACAGCGTGAACCGGTCCGGCATCAGCTCGAACACGACCGGGCGATACTTGATCTTGCTGCGCAGCCGCGAGAGGCCCGTCGCCAGGATGCGCCGGTGGTCGGAGGCCATCGTCCCACCCAGCCGCAATCCCGAGTCCGGCAGCCCCGCATCGCGTGTGCACTCGGCCACCAGCCCCGCTTCGTACAATAGCTCGTAGCGCTCCAGCACCCGCTCTTCCATCCAGCGCGCCCCGTCCAGCGCGAAGGCAATCTGCGCCCGCCCCAGCCGGCGCTCGTTGCCGGCCGCCCAGGTCTTCAGGCGTGGCTCGATCTCCGCCTCGATGATCGGCGGGCGGCGCAGCCGGTGATCCTCCCACGGAAAATAATGATACCAGTCCTGCCAGCGCGCCTCGAACGAGGCCCCCGCCGGCCGCGCCTCCGGCGTGAGCGCGAGGTAGCCGACCGAGATCACCCGCGACTCGGCATTGGCGTCGATCAGCCTCGCTTCCGGCGTCTCGCGGTCCTTGTCGCCGAAGGTGTAGAGCTGCTCGACATAGCCGATCTCGAAACCCGTCTGCTCGCGCACCCAGCCGCGCAGCGACAGGTCGAACGTCCGGTGGTTGGCCGGGTCGAACGGTCCGAAGGGCAGGGCGTCCTCGCCGCGCGCGCGCCGCGTCACCAGCACATTCGGCTCGCCGTCCTTAAGGGCCACCATCACGGCCGACAGTCCGATCAGCAGGCGCGGCGCGCTCATCGCATCGTCTCCTGCCGCAGCATTGCCGCCTGGACCTCGCCGAAGCGCGCCAGGAACGCCGCCTGCGCCTCGGTCGGCGGCAGCGGCGCGAGCGTCACCTTCAGGCCCTCCGGCGGCCTGCCGAAAAACCCGTCCGATTCCGCCTCCGAAAATCCCGCCAGCTGCACCGCCTCGAACCAGGCGCAGATATTGTCCGCCCGCTTGATCACCTTCTTCAGCCCCGCCGGCGTCACCGCCTTCAGGCCGAACCGGATATGCACCGCCTCCTGCAGCCGCGCCTCGACGCCCTTGTAACTCTCCCCGAGGATCGCCTTGAACGGCGAGATCATGTCCCCGATCACGTATTCCGGGCTGTCATGCAGCAGCGCCGTCATCCAGTCCTGCGGGCCCAGCCCCGGCTCGAGCCGGCGCACCAGCCTCTCCACCAGCACCGAATGCTCGGCCACCGAGAAGGCATGCTCCCCGCGCGTCTGCCCGTTCCAGCGCGCCACCCGGGCGAGGCCGTGCGCAATATCCTCGATCTCGATATCCATCGGCGACGGATGCGCGAGGTCCAGCCTCCGGCCGGACAGCATGCGTTGCCAGACACGCGGCGGCGCGGGGGGCGGCTTAACAGATCGCTTCAAGGCGGGTCTCCATCCGGGCATCCTTAAGGGATTGGTAGCCCGGGTAAAGAAACCACGGCGATCCGGTTACACTCTCGCCCCCTTGCAGGCACCATTCCCCAATGCCGCATTAAGGCCTGTCGCGCATAACGGTTCCCAGAAACCACGAGAGGCCCGACGCCCATGATTGACGCCCTGACCAACTTCCTGACCGGCCAGGGCTTTGCAGTCATGATGCTCGCCTGCGGCACGCTCGTGGTGGTGGTCGAGGCTGTCCGCGCCAGCCGCCGCGCCCTTTGGGGCGACATGTTCACCGAAGACTTCGAAGAGTAGGGCCTATTCCACGAAGTTCGCCAGCAGCCGCAGGTACGCGGCCTGGTATCCGTTGGAATTCTCCGAGACCTGCCAGGAATTGAGCGGCCACCCGTCGCCGAACTCGCGATACGATTTCAGCGGCGGCTGCCCATAGGGCGGCGACAGCCGCTCGCCGAGGCAGGCGGCATTCAGCGTCTCGTTCCCGCAACTCTCCGGGCAGCAGGCATCCCAGTCATATTCCGGGTTCGGCCCGCCCACGACAAAGCCGGGAATCGGCACGTCTGCCCGCCAGGTGCGGTAGTAGGCGCCGACGGAAGAGTCCGCCCCGAACGCGCCCATGTTGGTGAGGTACGCCATGCCCATCGGATTGGCGCCGTGGAGATAGTGCAGGTAGTCCAGCGCCCGCGCCGCATAGGGCGCGGCGAGGCCAGCATCGGCCGACAGCCGCCCGGCCTCCAGATACAACGCCCCCGTCGTCGACATCACGCCATTGCTGCCCCAGTGCAGCACATCGACCGGCACGCCATATCCCGGCGCCCGTTCCGGCGACAGCCGCGCGGTATAGATTTCCGCGAGGTAGGCGCGCAGCTCCGGCGGCGAGCCTTCCTGGCGCGCAACGAACAGCGCCGCGTCCTGAACCTCGTAGCGATAGGCGTCCACCAGGCCGCTGCGCGACATCGCCGTTTCCGCAAAGGCCGCATCCATCACCGGCAAGAACGCCTCGTCCCCGGTCAGCACGGAGAGGTAGACCGCCGCCGCATAGCGCTTGCCGTTGAGATATTCGGGCTCGACTTCCTGCTGCCCGGCGCCGAGGCCTTCCGAACCGGACCGTTTGTCATTGTTGTAGAACATCGCCGCCGGATTGGCCTCGGCCCAGCGCCAGGCGGCGAGCGCGGCCGCCTCGAGGCGTTCGGCATACGCGGCATGCCCCGCCGCCGGGCTGTCGCGGAACACCAGCGCGGCGAAGGCAAACGTCCCCGCCGCCGACAGCGTCGCGGACGTGCTCGCCGGGCCATACCGGCTCGGCCCTTTCGCGGCAGACGGCGGACTGGCCGAATCGCGCCCGAGCACCGACAGCACCGAGCCGTCCTTGCCCTGCATCCGCAGCAGCCAGTCGAGGCCCCATTTCGCTTCATCCAGCACGTCCGGCACGCCATTGCCGCTTTCGGGAATGCCGAAATCATCGCCCCAGGCGTCCGGGTTCTCGGTATAGGAGATCAGCAGCGTCCGGCACTCGTCCGCCGTCCAGTTCGTGTACTGATTATAATCTCCGGCATCGTACCACCCGCCGCGCAGGTCGCGCGCCGTCGAGGCGTCTTCCGGCGCCGAATAGAGCCGCGCCTCGCCGTCCTGTCCGGGCCCCAGATGGCTCGCCGCGTCGGTCCAGCCCGCACCCGCCTGCGGCGCCGATTTCGCAAAGCCTGCACGCTGGTAATAGAAGGTCCGGAACGCCTCGCGCATCAGCGGCTTGTAGACGTCCTCGTCCACGCTGAACGACGCCGACACCTGCGCCCCGTCACCGGACGTCACCACATACTCGCCTGGCGCCTGCACCCGCGAGATGTCCAGCGACCAGACATGATCGCCTGACAGCGCGTCCACCGGCGCCTCAAGGTCTGCGTTCAGCGTGAAGGTGCGCACCGGCTCCTCGGTCCGGGCATCCCGCACATAATAGGTCATGCGCGGCTGCGACGCCCAGGCGGTATCGAAGCCGGTCACCGGCTGGCGTATACGGACGATCTTCGGGTCATCGGGCCGGTAGCCGAACTGGTCCAGCACGATCGGCGGGGCCGGCACCGCGTCCGCCGGGCGCGGCGGGGGCTCTGCAGGCGTTACGTCTTTCGGCCCCCCGCACGCAGCCAATCCGGCAAGCCCGAAAGCCGCCCAGAAGGCCGCCCGCCGTATCACCCGGCCCGCTCGACAAACACCGTGCCCGCCGAGTAGCCTGCGCCGAACGAGCAGATCAGCCCGCGCTCGCCGGGCTTGAAGTCGCCCGAATGCTTGTGGAAGGCGATGATCGATCCGGCCGACGAGGTGTTGGCATACGTGTCCAGCACCGTCGGGCTGTCATCCTCGGTCGCGTCGCGGCCGAGCACCTTGGCCGAGATCAGCCGGTTCATGTTGGCATTCGCCTGGTGCAGCCACATCCGGCGCAGGCCTTCCGGCGCAAGGCCCAGCTCGCCCATATGCTCGCCGATCATCTCGGCCACCATCGGCACCACTTCGCGGAACACCTTGCGGCCTTCCTGGATGAACAGCTTGTCCGGCGCGCCCAC
>CAMDAC010000009.1 GCA_945888325.1 Candidatus Sulfopaludibacter sp. SbA3 | reverse complement strand
GGTGTCGATGCCCGGATCAATGCGCTCTACGAGCAGGCAGGCAGCTACCGCGAAGAGGTTTCGTCTGAACGCTACGGCCTCGCGCCCAGCGCGGCGTTCGCGCTCGGTGCAGAAACCAAACTCCGTCTGTCAGCGGAGCATTTTGTGGATGAGCGCGTGACCGATCGCGGGGTGCCGTCGATCAATGGCCGGCCTTTTGAGGCTTCGGAGAAAGCGTTCTATGGCAATCCGGACCTGAGCCCGAGTGACGTGACCGTCAACTCGCTGACGGCAGTCCTTGAACATGCGTTTTCGGAGTCGCTGGAGCTGCGCACGACCGTTCTCTATGGCGACTATGACAAGTTCTACCAGAACATCTTCGCGGCGAGCGCCGTGAATGTTTCGAACGGCACGGTACAGCTGGCGGCTTACAATGCGCTGACGACGCGGGAGAACCTGATCGCGCAGACGGACCTGATCTGGAAGGGCGAGCTTGCAGGTCTTAAGCATACGCTGCTCCTCGGTGTGGAAGCCGGTCAGCAGAAGAGCGATAACCTGCGTGTCGAAGGGCAATTCCCGGCGGCGGGCGGGCTGGAGCGCCTGACGGTGTCGGTGGCGGACCGCGGGCGCGCTTCGTCTGCCGTGTTCGGGCGTGTGTCGCGGGACAATCTGAACGATCTGAACCTGCTTGCTGTTTATGCCCAGGACCAGATCAGGCTGACAGAGCAGCTGCAGGTGATTGCCGGTGTGAGATTTGACCGCTTCGACTTCGAATTCGACAACCGCATCGGCGCAGATGCGGCGCGTACGGATGAATTCGTCTCGCCGCGCTTCGGTGTTGTGTACGAGCCAGTGAATGATCTGGCACTGTATGCGAGCTGGGCCCGGTCCTACCTGCCGCAGTCTGGCGAGCAGTTCGGAAACCTGACTCCGGCGCTCGCGGATTTCGATCCTGAAGAGTTCGAAAATACTGAAGTGGGCGTCAAATGGCAGCCGTCCCGGGAGCTGTTGCTGACAGCGGCGTTGTTCCGGCTTGACCGCACCAACACGCTCGCGCCGGGGCCGGTCGCTGGCCAGTCGGTTCTGACGGGCGCCCAGCGCAGTGAGGGGCTGGAGCTCGCCCTGCAGGGCGAAATCATGGACGGCTGGGATGTAGCGGCAGCCTATGCCTGGCAGTCCGCCGAGATTTCAGAGACGACCAGCGCCGCGCCGGCGGGCCGCGACGTGCCGCTCGTGCCAGAACAGAGCGCAAGCCTCTGGAGCAAGGTTCGCACGACCGACAGGCTCGATCTGGGTCTGGGCCTCGTCTGGCAGGACGACCGTTTCGCCACGGTTTCCAACGCGGTTGTGCTTCCCGCCTTCACGCGTCTGGACGCGGCGGCCTATTATCAGCTTACGGATGACTTGTCCGTGCAGCTGAATGTGGAAAACCTGACCGGCGAGCTCTATGCGGTGAGCGCGCACAATGACAACAACATCACGCTTTCGGCTCCGCTGACGGCAAAGGTGACCCTCAGCACGCAGTTCTGAACTGGGGTGCGATGAAACCTTTAGAGGGCCCGGAGCAAAGCTCCGGGCCCTTTTCGTGGCAAATGCGAATATCAGGCCGGGCGGCGCTGTTCGTCCTGCGGGCGTTCGGCGCCGTATTCCGGCACGAGCACGCCGAGCAGGCGCAGCGCTTCGGACGTGTCGTGGCGGCGGGCCGCCTCGATCAACGCGTTGACCTGCTTGTCGAGCAGCTCGCCGACGGGCGCCTGGCTTGTGACGCGGTTGACGCCTTCGACGGCGGTCGGCTCCAACGCCTCGTGGTCATAGGTCAGGGCTTCGTGGCGCTTCTCGCCCTTGCGCATGCCCATCGTGGTGATCTCGATATCGACACCGGGCACCTTGCCCTTGAGGCGGATCATCGTTTCGGCAAGCTGGCGGATCGCGATCGGCTCGCCCATGTCGAGCACGAACAGCTCGGCATGCTGTGTATCCTGCTGAAGTGCAGCGGCCTGCAGGACGAGCGAGGTCGCTTCCTCGATGGTCATGAAATAGCGGGTGGCTTCGGGGTCGGTCAGCGTGACCGGGCCGCCGGCGGCGATCTGGCGCTCGAACAGCGGCACGACCGAGCCGGAGGAGCCGAGCACATTGCCGAAGCGCACCATGGCGCCGCCCATGCGGGCTTCTGAGATGATCCGGCTGACCGCGAGTTCAGCGAGCCGCTTGGTGGCGCCCATGACATTGTCGGGGGCAACCGCCTTGTCGGTCGAGATGAAGACGAAACGGCTGGCTCCCGAAGCGGCGGCCGCCCGCGCGACGGCGACGGCGCCGCCGACATTGGTGAGGATCGCTTCGCAGATATTCTCTTCCATAAGCGGCACGTGTTTCAGTGCGGCGGCATGGATGACGATCTCTGGCTTTGATTCGGCGAAGATGGCGGCAAGGCGGGCGGTGTCGCGCACATCACCGAGGTGCGAGGCGAGGGGCAGGCCGGGGTGCAGCGCGCGCAGGTGATGGTCGATCTGGTAGAGATTGAACTCCGAGGACTCGACGATGGAGAGGGAGGCAGGCGACTGGCGCGCCACCTGGCGGGCAAGTTCCGAGCCGATGGAGCCGCCGCCGCCGGTCACCAGAACATCGGCGCCGGAGAGCAGTTCGCGCACCGGGCGAAGGTCCAGCTCGCGTTCGGGCCGGGCGAGCAGGTCGGCCGGGCGGACGGGTTCCAGTGTCTGGGCGGTGGCGTCATGGCCGAGCGCCATGATGTGGGCGCCGTGCGTCGAGGCGATCTCGAGAATCTCGCCCATCGTGGTGCGGTCGCGGGCAGGGCCGGTGACGGCAATCCAGGGCGCGCTGCCATAGCGCAGCGCGAGCACATCGATGACGTTCCCGAGCTCCTTGAGACTGCCCATGATCGGCAGGCCGCGAACCGCGCGGCCGGGCTCCTTGCCATTGACGTCGATGAGGCCGAGCACGCGCAGTGTTCTTCCGTTGGCGGAGGATTCGAGGCGGCGCAGGACGTCGATCCAGCTGCCGGGGTCTCCCACGAGGAGGACAGGCTGGCTCTGGCGCGGGATACGCTGGAATATCTGGAAGGGCGCGTTGGTCGAGCGGTAGCGCGCAATCATGCGGCCGGCAAAGGCGGCGGCGGTCCACAGCGCGGTCGCAACGAGCAGGGCCGGCAGGGGATCGATCAGGCGGCCATTCAGCGCGACCATCACCGGAAGGTAGAGGAATACCGCGAGCGCAATGCCCTGGACGAGGCGGACGGCGTCCGGCGCGCCCATGTGGCGCCAGACCTGGCGGTGCACGCCGCCGATCACGAACCCGGCTGCGGCAGCCAGCATGAAGCTGGTGGTCGCGAGCGTCCAGGCCCTGACCGGGAAAGTTGTGACGCCGGGATCGGAGTAGAGCATGGCGAGATGCGCAAGCGTCATCGCGAGGCCGGCCATGGCCACGTCGAAGGAAAGTGTGAGAGCCATTGCGCGCCTTGCGGCGTCTTTGGATTTCACGGTCTCTACTCCCCTGAACTCAACCGCCGGGACGATTCTTCCGTTTAGTGCCACTGATCGCAGCCATCGCAAACCCCGTTGTCATTGCGAAACTGTAATCCCAAGCGCGAAATCGCAAAAGTGCCGACAAGTGACACAGCCGTGACAATGTCTGTGCATGTCCGCACGTTCCCGGATGGTATCGGGGTGCCGGAAACTGGTCGCCCGCAGCCGGTTCCTGAAGGTGTTGCGAGCCTGCGTCTGCCGGTTCGCTGGCAGGTACTGCGTGGCTGTTTCCCGCGCAGGCCCGATACGGCCGGGGATGGTGGGCCCGAGAGGACTTGAACCTCTGACCAAACCGTTATGAGCGGTCCGCTCTAACCAACTGAGCTACAGGCCCCGGAACGGACGTTTAGGCGCCGCGGGTGCGCCTTGCAACGGCCTTGTTCGGCGCGGAAGACAGGCGTACCGCTTTGGTCACAATACAATGGAGCTGCCCATGAACCGCCCCTTTCTGGCTATCGCCGCCCTGTTCCTCGCCGCCGCACCCGTCGCCTGCGCCCAGATGCCGTTTGCGTCCGCTGCCACGCCCCTGCTTGCGAGCCCCGCCGCCATGACTGTTCATCCGAACTCGATCCAGCCTGAAACGACCTTGCAGATCAACGCCGAGTCCAAGATCAACAAGGCGCCGGACATTGCCTATATCACGGCGGGTGTCACCGAAGAGCGCGCCACCGCCAGTGAGGCGATGACCGCCCAGTCGGCCGCGATGAACGGCGTGTTCTCGGCGCTCGAGAAAGCCGGCATCGCCAAGAAAGACATGCAGACGTCGGGTCTCAGCCTCTATCCGCGGTATGATTACATCGAGGTCCCGCAGCGCGACGGCAGCGTGCGCGGCGAGCAGAAGCTGGCGGGCTATGTCGCCACCAACAATATCACCGCCCGTGTGCGCAATCTCGATACGCTCGGCGCGACCATCGACAGTCTCGTGAAAGCCGGCGGCAACACGTTCTCCGGCGTCTCGTTCGCCATCGAGGATGACAAGCAGATCAAGAATGACGCGCGCACCCAGGCAATGAAGGACGCGGTCGCCAAAGCTGAGCTCTATGCGAAAGCCGCGGGCCTGAAGGTCGCGCGGATCGTGTCGATCAGCGAGGGCTACGAGTATTCGCCGCAGCCGGTCATGATGCAGCGCGCCGAGATGGCGATGGACGCCGGAGCTCCGACGCCGATCGCAGCCGGCGAAGTGGGCGTGACGGCAAGTGTCAGCGTGCTGTTCGAGCTGGTAAAGTAAGGTCAGAGGTAACCTTCGGCCAGAAGGTCCTTCATGTCGATGAGGCCGAGCGGTTTGCCGGTCTCGCCGACTACGAAGGCGTTCGAGATACGGTTCTCGCTGAGCTGCTTGATCACGACCTGCATGCGCTCTTCGGGATCGATGGTGCGCGGGGATTTCGTCATGACGTCGCCCGCTGCGGCGCTGGTCATGCCCGCCATCATGGCGCGGCGCAGGTCGCCGTCAGTGACCATGCCGATCAGCGTGCCGTCCGGGCCCGTCACGCCCGCGCAGCCCTTGCGGCCCTCGGAGACCGCGTAGACGACGGCCTCAAAGGTCGCGTCCGCCGCGACGAGCGGCATCTGTTCCTTCCGTTCACGGACATAATCGCCGGCGGTCTGGAGCGAGCGGCCGAGCTTGCCGCCCGGGTGGCGAAAGCCGAAATCTTCGCGCGAGAATCCGCGCCGGGCCATCAGCACGATGGTGAGGGCGTCGCCGAGCGCGAGCGCCATGGTGGTGGAGGAGGTCGGCGCCAGACCGTTCGGGCAGGCTTCGGTGACGACGGGGAGTTCGAGCAGGATATCGGCGAAGCGCCCGAGCGTGGAGCCCGCGTCGCGCGTCATCGCGATGACCGGGATCTCGTTGCCTTTGCAATAGCGCAAGAGGTCGACCATTTCGCGGCTTTCGCCGGAATAGGAAATCGCGATCAGCACCGAGCCGGGGATCAGCATGCCGAGGTCGCCATGGCTGGCTTCGGTCGGATGGATGAAGAAGGCGGGTGTGCCGGTGGACGCAAGGCTCGCCGCGATCTTCTGGCCGATGTGTCCGGACTTGCCGACGCCGGCGACGACGACATGCCGGTCGGTCGACAGGATCCGCTCGACCGCCTCAACCAGCGAGTTGCCGAGCGAGGCCTCGAGCTTGTCGAGCGCGTCGCGTTCGAGGCGGATCACGCTACGGGCGAGGGTCAGGTCTGAGTTTGCGCTCACGGTTCAACGGCTCCCGGGCCAGGTCAGGACAGCGAGCGGCGTTGTGCGGGAGCCGGGCGGCTTCGGCAAGTCCCCCGGTGCGGCGGGAAGGTCAGCGGCGGGTTTGGCGGAGTGTATACTCGGCCACGCGGGCAGCGTTGGCGGCCCGTTCTTTCTGGCGCGCCTCATATTCCGAAACCGTCACGCCGGCAGCCTTGGCCGCGTTGGCGGTCTGGCGGGCTTCGTAGTCGCTCACCGAGAAGCTGGCGCCCGGTGCGGGCAGGGCCGGCGACGGCTGCACCGAGGCGAGATCCTCGGCGGCGTCCCCTTCGACGATGATCATGTCTTCGGTGACGGAGCCTTCGGTCGTGTCGGCGAGCGCGAGGTTGATGGGCTCAGCCTTGTAGGAGCTGAACGGCTGGCCGTTGAGCATCGGCTCGGCGGCGCCGTTCGGGTTCACCGGGGTCTGGACGGAGGCGAAGGTCGTCGTGCCGCGCAGTTGCGGCGAGGTCGGGTCGGCGGGGCCGCCGAGCGCGGCGAAGGCGGCTTCGACGAGGTCTTCGACGTGCGCGTTGCGCGACTTGGCGGTGGCGCCGCCCAGCATGACGGCGATGACGCGGTGGCCATCGCGTTCTGCCGAGGTCATCAGGTTGAAGCCGGAGGCACGGGTGTAGCCGGTCTTGATGCCGTCGACGCCGTCCACGTCACCGATGAGGTCGTTATGGTTCTTGTAAACCATCCGGCCCCACGAGAACTTCTCGTTCTGGAAATAGTGGTAATACTGGCCATGCTGCTCAAGCAGCGCATCTGCGAGCAGGGCCAGATCATAGGCGGTGGTCACCTGCGCCGTGTTCGGCAGGCCCGAGGCATTCTTGAAGGTGGTATTGTTGAGGCCGAGATCGCGGGCCTTGTCAGTCATCATGACCGCGAATTTCTTCTCGGTGCCGCCAAGGTGCTCGGCGACGACGACGGCCACGTCATTGGCGGACTTCGTGACCAGAGCGAGGATGGCGTCCTCAACCTTGATCTTGGATCCGGCCTTCAGTTTGAGGTTCGAAGGCGGCTGGGCGGCGGCGTTACGGGACACCGTCATCTTGTCGGTCAGGCTGACCTCGCCGGCATTGATCGCGTCAAACAGAAGGTAAAGCGTCATCACCTTCGTGAGCGAAGCCGGATAACGGGCATCATCGGCGTTGCGGGAGTGCAGGATTTCGTTGGTTTCGGCGTCCATGACGAGCGCCGCGTATTTTTCGGCCGTGGCAGTCTGGGCAACCAGCAGGGAGGTTGACCCAACGGCAGCCGACAGAGCCGCGAGACGAGCCAAGGAAAGGTTGAGCAGCGCCATGAATGGCAACCTCCAAATACGCAAAACCCCGGACGACCCGAGTAAAGACTAGAATCCGACAAACCAGTTGACCACACCTTAACGCAGCCTGTCCGCTGACAGTTTTGTAACCGGCCCGGGTTGCATGCAATTCGAACGCCAAATGCTTAATGTTGCAGCGCACAATATTTATTGCATCTGCGAGGGGGGTGTGTTATCCAAACCACACCTTACAAGAAGAAGGATTCCTCCCATGGCCAAGACCACTGCATCTACGGCCCGCGCCAAAGCGGAAGCCCGCCCCAACACCGCAACCACCAAGCAAATCGAAGCTGGCTTGGACCAGATGACCGATTTTGCCGGCAAGTTCACCGGCATGGCTGAAGGCGGCGTCAAAGCCCTCACCGACAGCGCGGTCGCCTCGACCGAAGTGCTGCGTGAGATCGGCACCCGCAACATGACGTTCATGACCCAGGCCATGGAACAGAGCGTCGAACTCGGCCAGACCCTCGCCAACGTCCGCGACCCGCGCGAGATGTTCGAGCTCCAGTCGGCCTTCGCGAAATCGATGTTCTCGGCCCTCACGACGGAAATGTCGGCCCAGACCGAGCTTTGCGTCAGCGCATGGCGCAATGCCGCGAAACCGTTTATGGCTTCTTTCGCCAAGTAATCTCGGCGCCGTTCAGGGTTTTCGGACCCGGCCGGCAGTAGAGTGTACGCGTAGAGTTTCAGGGCTGGACCTTTTTGGTCCAGCCCTTTTTCGTTGCGGTGGGCCCTGCGCGCCGCTTGCGACTCGGGCCCCATGGTCACACAATGCAATCTGGCGACGCGGGCGGGAGCCAGGCGATGACGATTCGCGACCGGCAAGGGGGAGAACTGACGGGGGCTTCGCCCCGGGCGGCGGAGCTATTTGACCTCGCGATCAGCCGCTTTGCACATTTCTGCGGAGATCCGGTGGAGCCGCTCCGGGAAGCGCTGGCCGACTCGCCGGATTTCTCGATGGCGTTGATCGCCAAGGCCTGGATCTACGCCATGTCGACCGAGCCGCAGGCCACGGCGCTGGCGCGGCGGATGGTGGAAGACCTGGCCGGCATGCCGAAAGGCCCTCGGGAGGAAAGCCATCTCGAGGCGCTGCAGACCGCGTCACTGACCGAATGGACCCTCGCCGCCCGGGCGCTCGACCTGCACAACGCCGCTTACCCCTGCGACCTGATCGGCCTGCTCGCCGGCCACCAAGTGGACTTTCTCACCGCCAATGCGCGCAACCTGCGCGACCGGATTTCGCGGGCGCTGCCGGCCTGGGACGGCGTGCCGGGACGCTCGCACCTGCTCGGCATGCTCGCCTTCGGCCTTGAAGAGATGGGCGACTATCACCGCGCCGAGGCGGCCGGGATGAAGGCGCTGGAAGCGGACCCCGATGACAGCTGGGCGCACCATGCCGTGGCGCATGTGCTGGAGATGCAGGGCCGGGCCGCCGAAGGCCGCGACTTCATGCTTAAACGCCGGGCCCACTGGGCGCAGCCGGACAATTTCCTCAAGGTCCACAATTGGTGGCACCTCGCGCTCTGCCATCTCGAACTGGGTGAGCCCGACGCGGCGCTGGCGCTCTACGACGAAGAGGTGCGCGGCGAGGCGAGCACTGTGGCGCAGAATCTGGTGGATGCCTCGGCGCTGCTCTGGCGGCTGCAAATTCTCGGCATCGACGTGGGCGACCGGTGGGACGAGCTGGCCGATACCTGGACCCAGCACGCGGACGGAAAATGCTATCCCTTCAACGATGTGCACGCCGCGCTCGCCTATATCGGCGCCGGCCGCCGCAGCGAGGCGACGGACCTGTTGAAGATCGCGCGATCCGGCAGTGAGCGCAGCGAGATGAACCGCTGGATGCGCGATACCGGCGCGCCGATCATCGACGGTCTGCTGGCCTATGACAGCGCAGACTTCGAGGCAGCCATTGATCCCTTGCTGTGGGCACGCCAGATAGCGGGCACGTTCGGTGGCAGCCATGCGCAGCGCGACGTGATCGACTGGACGCTGACCGACGCCGCAATCCGCGGTAAGGTCACGCCGCTCGCGCGGGCGCTTGTTCTGGAACGTCTCGCGCTGCGGCCGGAGAGCCGCGTCAATATCGCTTTCGCCCGCCGCGCCGGTTTGCGCGCGCACTGACCAGAGACAGGATTGCCTCGATGCCGGACTTCACCAACTTCAAGACGCTTGTACGCCCCGGCAGCCCGAACACAGCGCTGCTCGCGCCGCCGGCCTATGCCGCCTCCGCCGAGGCGGATGGCGCCGCGCCGATCTATGATGTTGCCCCCAGCGAACTCTATATGCGTGCGCTTCGCCTGATCGGCGAGCGCCGCGAATGGCAGCTCGGCTCGCAGGACGCCGCGACCATGCGGCTGAACTTCGTCGCGACTTCGGCGATCATGCGGTTCAAGGATGATGTCGATGTCGTGGTCCTGCCGGTCGCGGGACAACCGGACAAATCCACCTTCGCGGCTTACTCTAGGTCACGCGTCGGGTTTTCCGATCTCGGCGCCAACCGCAAACGGCTGGACGCGTTTTCCGCAGCCCTGCTGACGCCTTGAAAGCGGGCATAGCTGTGTTCAGACGCCAATTGCATCTTCAATCTCGTGCAGGAAGGTATATCTTGTCACCCATGAGCAGCGTGTTTGACCCGGTCCGTATGGCGGGCCCGCCGGCGCCGGGCGCCCCGGGCGGCGGCATGCCGGACGAGGGCGACGGCACAGGTTTCGACCTGGCCACGGAAACCCGCATCAAGACCAAGAAGCCTTCGCTCTACCGCGTGCTGCTTCTGAACGATGATTACACGCCGATGGAATTCGTCGTGTTCGTGCTTGAGCGTTTTTTCAACCGTTCGCGCGAGCAAGCGACCCGGATCATGCTGCATGTGCATCAAAAGGGCGTTGGGTTGTGCGGGGTCTATACATACGAGGTTGCCGAGACCAAGGTAGCCCAGGTGCTGGACCTTGCCCGGCGTCATGAACATCCTCTCCAGTGCGTCATGGAGAAAGAGGACTAGACTACCCATATGAATGCCAACGCCTCCTAGTAACACGACCTTCGAAAAGGCTCACACCTTGCCCCGTCTCTCCACCTCTCTCGAAACCGCTCTTGAAAAGGCCCTCTCGCTCGCGTCCGAACGCGACCATGAGTACGCCACGCTGGAGCACCTGCTGCTGGCCCTCACCGAGGACGAGCACGCGCGCGATGTGATGGGTGCCTGCAAGGTCAATATCGACGAACTCCGCATCGACCTGACGCGCTATATCGATGAGGAGCTTTCGAGCCTGATCGTCGACGGCAGCGATGGCCGCGTGCAGCCGACCGCCGCGTTCCAGCGCGTCGTGCAGCGCGCGATCCTGCATGTCGAAAGCTCAGGCCGCGAGGAAGTGACGGGCGCCAACGTGCTCGTGTCGATCTTCTCCGAGCGCGAAAGCCATGCCGCCTACTTCCTGCAGGAGCAGGACATGACGCGGTATGACGCGGTCAACTACATCTCGCACGGTGTGGCGAAGCAACCCGGCATGTCGCGGCCATCCACGCCGCGCGGCGCCGAATCCTCCGAGGAAGAACCTGTGAAGCAGGGCCATGAAGCGCTCGACACCTATTGCGTGAACCTCAATGCGCGCGCCCGGGCCGGGAAGATCGACCCGCTGATCGGCCGCGACATGGAAGTGAACCGCTGCATCGAGGTTCTCTGCCGCCGCAACAAGAACAACCCGATCCTCGTCGGCGACCCCGGCGTCGGCAAGACCGCCATCGCTGAAGGCCTCGCCAAGCGCATCGTCGACGGCGAAGCGCCGGAAATCCTGGACGACGCCATCATCTGGTCGCTCGACATGGGCGCGCTGCTGGCCGGCACGCGCTATCGCGGCGACTTCGAGGAGCGCCTCAAGTCGGTGATGAAGGAACTCGAACAGCAGGAAAAGGCGATCCTGTTCATCGACGAAATCCACACGATCATCGGCGCCGGCGCGACCAGCGGCGGCGCGATGGACGCCTCGAACCTGCTGAAGCCTGCGCTCCAGTCCGGCGGCCTGCGCTGCATGGGCTCGACGACCTTCAAGGAATACAAGCAGCACTTCGAGAAGGATCGCGCGCTGTCGCGCCGGTTCCGCAAGATCGACGTGGTGGAGCCCACTGTGCCGGACACGATCAAGATCCTCACGGGTCTGAAATCGAAGTTCGAGGATTTCCACGGGCTCAAGTACACGAACGATGCGATCAAGGCGGCGGTGGAACTGTCGGACCGGTACATCACGGACCGCAAGCTGCCGGACAAGGCGATCGACGTGATCGACGAAGCCGGCGCGGCCCAGTGGTTGCTGCCCGCGCCGAAGCGCAAGAAACAGGTTGGCATCCGCGACATCGAAGCGGTCGTCGCCAAGATCGCGCGCATTCCGCCCAAGCAGGTCACGTCCGATGACGCCGCTTCGCTGAAATCGCTCGAAGGCGACCTGAAGCGCGTCGTGTTCGGCCAGGACGAAGCCATCGTCGCACTGTCGGCAACGATCAAGCTTGCTCGCGCCGGCTTGCGCGAGCCGAACAAGCCGATCGGCTCATACCTGTTCACCGGCCCGACCGGCGTCGGCAAGACCGAAGTCGCCAAGCAGCTGGCGTCCATTATGGGCGTCGAGATGCTGCGCTTCGACATGTCGGAATACATGGAACGCCACACCGTCAGCCGTCTGATCGGTGCGCCTCCGGGCTATGTCGGTTATGATGAAGGTGGTCTGCTCACGGACGGTGTGGACCAGCATCCACACTGCGTGCTGCTGCTCGACGAAATCGAGAAGGCCCACCCGGACCTGTTCAACATCCTCCTGCAGGTGATGGACAACGGCGCGCTGACGGATGCCAACGGCCGCAAGGTCGACTTCCGGAACGTGATCCTGATCATGACCACCAACGCCGGTGCGTCGGACGCGGCGAAGAACTCCATCGGCTTCGGCCGCGGCAAGAAGGACGAGGAATCCGACGAGGCGCTGAAGCGCCTGTTCACGCCGGAATTCCGCAACCGTCTCGACGCGACGATCACCTTCGGCGGCCTGACGCCGGAAATCATCGACCGTGTCGTCGAGAAGTTCATCCTGCAGCTGGAAGTCCAGCTCGAGGACCGCAATGTCTCGATCGAAGTGTCGAAGGCGGCCCGCGAATGGCTGGCGAAACGCGGCTTCGATCCCGACATGGGCGCGCGCCCGCTGTCGCGGACGATCCAGGAATTCGTCAAGAAGCCGATGGCCGAGGAACTCTTGTTCGGCAAGCTCATGAAGGGCGGCCTCGTCAAGATCGGCCTCGACGACAAGAAGGACGAGCTCACCTTCAAATACCTCGCGGAACCCGCGAAGAAAAAGAAGGCGACCAAGGACGCCACCGAAGAGCCGGCGGCTTAAGGCCTCCGATTTCTCGAACTACCCGGAAGGGCTGCCCATGCGGCAGCCCTTTTGCGTTTCAGGGGCGGCGCCTATGGTTCCGCCAAACAACAATCCGGGAGGGAACATCATGGCAGTTCACGGCAAGTGCGATCCGAAATTCGCGAAGGTGAAGGAAGAGCTTGAGCGCAATCTCGCCGAGCGGGGCGAAGTGGGCGCGAGCGTCTGCCTGTCGGTGAACGGCCAGACGGCCGTGGATCTCTGGGGCGGCATGGCGAACCCGGAAACGAACGATCCCTGGCAGGAAGACACGATCTCCATCGTCTTCTCGTGCACCAAGGCGGCCGTGGCGCTGTGCGCGCACATCCTGATCGACCGGGGACAGCTGAACCCCGCGGCGCTGGTGAAGGAGTACTGGCCCGAGTTTGCAAAGAACGGGAAAGAGAAGACCACCGTCCAGATGATGCTGAACCATGAGAGCGCGCTGCCGACGCTGCGCGATCCCGTCAAGCCCGGCGGATACTCCGACTGGAACTACATGGTCGGCCGGATGGCGGACGAGGAAGCCTTCTGGGAAGTGGGCACGCGCAACGGCTATCACATGATCAATTTCGGCTGGACGGTTGGCGAGCTGGTGCGCCGCGTATCCGGCAAGTCGCTCGGCACATTCTTCCGCGAGGAAGTGGCCGAGAAGACGGGCGCGAAATTCTGGATCGGCCTGCCGGAAAGCGAGAAGGTACACATCGCCCCGATCCGGCAATATGCGCCGAAGCCGGGTGATCAGCCCTCGGAGTTTGCGATCAAGCTGATGACCGAGCCGGACTCGATCCAGCACAAGAGTTTCATGAACAGCGGCGGCTGGGACTTCAACGACCGCAAGAGCCAGGCGGCCGAGATCGGCGGCGGCGGCGGGCTGTCGAATGCCCGGGGTCAGGTTGCGTGGTACACGGAGCTTGCGACGAATTCGGGCAAGCTGGTCTCGTCCGACCGGCTCGCGGCGATGAGCATGGTGTCCACCGCCACGCAGCGCGACGCGACCTTGCTGATCCCGACGCGGTTTGCCTCGGGCTTCATGAAGTCGATGGACAACCGGGCAGGCGGCTTCGGGCCGGGCACAAGCGCGGTCATCGGCGAGAAGGCGTTCGGCCATGTCGGCGCCGGCGGCTCCATCGGTTTTGCCGATCCGGAATGCGGCCTCGCCTTCAGCTACACCATGAACCAGATGGGCAATGGCCTTCTGGTCAACGATCGCGGGCAAAGCCTGATCGATGCGGCCTACACCGCGCTCGGTTACCGCACGAATTCGCCGGGGGCCTGGGTGCGCTGACGCCCGTCAGCCCTTGGCGAAACGGATTTCGCCGGGGGCAAGGCCTTCGAGGGTCCATTCGCCGACCTGAACGCGGATCAGGCGCAGCGTGGGGTGGCCTACGGCGGCCGTCATGCGGCGCACCTGGCGGTTGCGGCCTTCGGTGATCTTGAGTTCGACCCAGCTGTCCGGCACCGACTTGCGGAAGCGGATCGGCGGATCGCGCGGCCAGATATTGTCGGGCTCCGGTAGCGCGCGGACCTTGGCCGGGCGGGTCATCCCGTCCTTCAGCTCCACGCCGGTGGCGAGCGCGTTGAGGGCCGCTTCGTCCGGAATGCCTTCGACCTGAGCCCAGTAGGTCTTTGCGAGGCTGTGCTTCGGGTCGCTGATGCGGGCCTGCAGCGGGCCGCTGTCGGTCAGCACGACCAGGCCTTCGGAATCATAGTCGAGACGGCCTGCGGGATAGACATCCGGCACGGGCACGAACTCCTTCAGCGTGCGCTTGCCGCTGCCTTCATCCGTGAACTGGGAGAGCACGTTGAAGGGCTTGTTGAGGAGGATGATTTTCAGTTGACCGCCTCGTGCAGGGCTTTGAGGGTTGCCAGCAACGCGTCCGCGCCCGACAGCGCCAGGCAGCTGGGGGCATCGCACAGCGCCTTGTCCGGGTCGGTGTGGAACTCGAGGAACACGCCGTCCGCGCCGGCGGCAACAGCCGACTTCGCGATGATCGCCACGCCGTCACGCCGCCCGCCGGTGGAGGCCCCGCCCGTGCGCGGGTCAGCCCCGGGCAGCTGCACCGCATGGGTTGCGTCAATCGTTACCGGAACGCCGAGCTTCTTCATCTCGGGGATCGCCAGCATGTCGACGATCAGGTTGTTGTAGCCGAAACTCACGCCGCGCTCGCACAGGATCACGCCAACATCCGGCGCGACTTCTGCGATCTTGGAGATGATGTTCTTCGCGTCCCAGGGCGCCATGAACTGCGCCTTCTTGGCCTGGATCAGCGCGCCGTGTCTGGCCGCGGACTCGGCGACCGCGATCACCAGATCGGTCTGGCGCACGAGGAAGGCGGGGAGCTGGAGGATGTCGGCGACTTCGGCAACCGGTTCGGCTTGCGCGGGTTCGTGCAGGTCGGTGACAATCGGTACGCCCAGTTTGGATTTCACCTTTGCCAGGATCTTGAGGCCGTCCATGCCCGGACCGCGATAAGATTTGATAGAAGATCGATTCGCCTTGTCGAAACTTGCTTTAAAAACGAAAGGCAAACCGAGACCGGAACAGATACGTTTGAGCTCGGTTGCAACCTCAAAGGCGAGGCCTTCGTCCTCCAGCACGTTGAGGCCCGCGAGCACGGCCAGCGGTTGGCCAGAGCCAATCGACCAGCCGGACGCCTTGTGGGTGACGATGCTCATGGGGCCGCTCCTTCTTGCTGGCGCTGCCTTAGCGGAAAAACCGCCCGGCGCAAAAGCCTCGTCAACAGGCCGCCAAAATCAAACCGGAATCAAAGAAGCCGCCCCGATCAAGGAGCGGCTTCCGTGAGCCCATGGGGCAATCAGGTCCGGGCAGCGTTTCAGCGGCCCTTCAAATCTCTAGGCGCTGGTCAGAGGCTGCTCCAGCCAGACACCGTAGGACACAGACCCAATGGCCTCACCTGGTTTCTCACTCGACATGGATCACCTCCTTTCACGCGTGCGGTATGCACGGCCTTTGCTCCGGACCATCCGGTGCAGTCCGGACCTAAGCATGATTTGCGCCAATGTGAAGTTAACATCGCGGCCATCGCTGCATGGATTATGGCATTCGTACAAAAAACACCCGGGCGCCTTTGAAGGACAGCCCGGGCGCGAGTGAGCCTCAAAAGGGGTCGAAAGAGGCTTGCGCGGTCAGTCCGTGGCGATAGCGCCGATCACGAGGCCAAGGATGGCGCCGGTCGCAACCGAAGCCAGGATAGCGTCGCCCCTGTCATTGTCGCGGACCCAGTGATAGCCGCGCGGCGGGTCGTAGAGACCGTAATGGCTGTAGTCGTTGATGTAGACCGTGCGGCGCGGGCCATAGCTGTAATAGTGGCCGACGTCGTAGCGCGGCTGGTAGCCGGAATAGTAGTACGGTCCGTAAGAGTGGCCGTAGGTCACAGTCACCGAGCTGCGGGGATAGTAGTTGTAGGATGGCCGGTAGACGACGACCGGTTTGTGGCGGCGGTAATCGTCGCGGTAGTCGCTCTTACGGTAACGGCGGTCATCGTCATCATCATCGTACCGGTCCCAGCCGCCGCGGTCCTTGCCGCGCCGGTCATCCCGGTCTGCATGCGCCACAGGCGCAAGGATGAAGCTTGCGGCCGTAGCGGCGGCCATGAAGCGGGTGAAGGTCTTCAGAGGGGTCATGGTAACACGGGCCTTTCGGGATCGACTTTACCTGGCGCCGGCACGCAAGCTGGACTAAGCGCGCAAACACCGGTTTCTTGGGGCCGAATGTCTGCCCCCGCGTCTGAACTTTGGCTGAACAGGTCCTTCAGGTTTCTCCGATGAGCGAGTTTGGCGATCTGCGCATTTCCGGCACCTTGACCCTCCCGGCCTGGGAGATCAGCGAAGCGTTCGTGCGGTCATCCGGGCCCGGCGGGCAGAACGTGAACAAGGTGTCATCCGCGGTGCAGCTCACCTGGCAGGTGGGCGCCTCATCACTGCCGGCCGCCATCAAGGAACGGTTCCAGAAGCTCTATGCCAGCCGGATCACGGCGGACGGCCGGCTGATGCTGGAGGCCAGCGAACACCGCAGCCAGCTGCAGAACCGCCAGGCCGCCCGCGCCCGGCTCGCCGAGATGATCCTCAAGGCCTCCGTCGCCCCGAAACGCCGGATCAAGACCAAGCCCACCGCCGGCAGCGTGCGCCGCCGCATTACATCCAAGAAGAAGCGCGGCGAGGTCAAAGCCCTCCGCGGGGGTGTCGGCGACGACGACTAGGCCGGGCCGGTGCGGACTGCCCTGCTTTTCCGGATCGCGGTCAGGATGTCGGCGATTCTGAGCCCTGTCCGGCCAGCGAGGCCAGACAGGCTGAGCGCCAGCCGCGTCTCTGATTCGCCGCCAGGCCCCTGGCGCTTGTGCCGTTGATGCAGGTCTGAAAGGCGTGCGATTTGGTCCATGGGGCTTCACCCGCGATTTGCATGGGCTTGCAGGCTGCCCGGGCAACAGGACGGGCGGACCGATAGCGCCCGCACCCTGTCCGATCAAGCCATCAGGACCTGCCTATCGCCTGAGACCGGCTTCACCTGGATCACGTCCCGGGTCGTGGTGTAGCTGGTTAGCGCTGCGGGTCTCGTCCGCGCCTTTCCAGATGGCGCTGTAGGACGAGGCTCGCAGCGCGGTTGGTCATTGCCGGTTTCTTGGTAGGGTTGGGTTGCGACATCCAGCCTGAAGAAAGGAAGACCGACAATGACCAAGCCTATGATGGACCTGCGCGAGCTCGTTGAGAAAAGTGCGGACGCGGACCTGCTCAAGGAGATGATTGGATTTGCCGCTGAGCGGCTGAGGGAGCTGGAAGTTGGCGTGCGCGCCGGCGCGGCCTAGGGCGAGAAACATCCGGAACGCAAAGCTCAGCGCAATGGCTACCGGGAGCGCGACTGGCAGACACGGGCCGGCAATGTCGAACTGCGGATCCCGAAGCTGCGTACAGGCAGCTACTTCCCATCGTTCATGGAGCCCCGCCGCGCCCTCCATAACGCTCTGAACGTATTGAATTTATTGCAAAATATTGCATGACGCTGCGCACGCTCGAGCTTGATCTGCTGCACAATTTGCTAGGCATTTTGCTGCACAAAGTCCGCTAGGTGTGACGGAGGTGTGCGTATCAATCGTGCCCTGCCCGTTCGAGATCGGAACAAGGCGCATTGTCAAAACCTGTAGTCGACCCGCGCATACCAGAAGCCGCCGTTGATGCCGAACGGCGAGAAAGCCGGATAGATTTCCACCGCCGGGTTGCCAGCCGCGGCGCTTGCAGCCAGGCCTTCTGGTTGCGCCCGTTCAGGATAGACGTCGAACAGATTGGTGGCTCCTACCTTCAGCGATGCCTTCCGGGTCAGTTCGTACTCTACAGCAAGGTCAGTGATCATCTTCGCCCCCGCCTTGTCGAGATAGTAGTTTCCGTCGCCAGGATCGCTATAGCGCGAACTTTGACCGTAGGCGGTGCCCCGCAGATCGACGGACAAACGCCCAAGCTGCCACAGGCCGCTTAGCGACACCTTCGCCTTGGGCGAGGCGGTTTCCAGCGTGGAGAGGGCTACCTTGTCAAACAGGCTCTGGCCGGAAGCGCCCAGCTCGGCAGGCGTTGCACGAATGCCTATGGCCTTTGTCTTGTTGACATTTCCTGTGAGGGTCCAGTCAATGCGCCCCGGCAGCCCCGGGCTCCCTGACCACGAGACCAGCAGATCGGCGCCCTGGGTCCGGGTATCGATGCCGTTCGAGAACACGTTGATGCCGCTAAACGGTACCGGCTCGAGCACATTTCCGTTGGCCGCAATGGCCGCGTTCACCGCTTCCGACCTCACCGTGCCGTTATAGTAGCCATAAAGCGTGCCAGAACCGACGACACGGTCCTGGATCTCGATCTGGTAGGCGTCAAAGGTTACGTAAAGGCCGCCCACTGGCCGAGCTTGGAAGCCAAGACTGTAGTTGATCGACTTCTCCGGGCTCAATGGGTCGATGCCGATCAGCGCTGCCGCTGCGGCGTTGGGCGGCAACTGCACGAAGGCCGAGTTGGGTTGCACGTTCGTTGCCGAATAGTAGGATTCAGCCAGAGTTGGTGCGCGGAACCCAGTGCTCGCGGTGCCGCGGATGGCAAACGCTGGCGTCATATCCCAGCGGCCTGTCAGCTTGCCAACTGCTGTGTCGCCGAAGTCGCTGAACTGTTCGTGCCGAACGGCGAGGTCGAAGGTCATATTCGGCGACGTCGAGAAGGCCAGGTCGGCGTAAACCGCCCAGTTGTCACGCTCATGCTTGCCAGCATCCGTCAGGGCAAAACCCGGATAGGACTGCGAGCCTGCCTTATAGCGCGACGCCGGATCGCCAGCGCGTATCTCGTAAACATCGTCACGGCGCTCGGCGCCGAGGGCGAAGGTGGCTGGTTGGTCGAAAATCTCCATTGGCCGAGTGATGTCCAGGGTCGTGGTCCGCTGGCTAGCAATGAAGTCGCCGGCGTGAAATTCCGTCGGCGAGCTTCCGGTATCGTTGAAGAGGTCAATGTTTGCGGAATTTGTGACGATTACCGCGATGTCGTCGCGGCCGCCGGTGGTCGACAGGTCCCAGCTCCAGGCGCCCACCTGTCCTTTCAGGCCGGCGGTCAACGCGTAATCCTCTTCCTTGGTCGTATCGAGAGGATCAAAGCCGAGCGGATACATGGCCGGCAGGCGGGTCGGCAGGCGGAAGTTTGCCCAGCCCGCCGCATACTTGCTGCCGTAGGTAAAGAACCCGTAGGCGTGGGTTGAGCGGCCAAGATCCAATCCCGCGTTCACTGTCAACAGGTCCAGCTTGTAGCGCGCATCACCGAAGATCTTGTTCACACGTGGGTAACCCGGCAGGTCTGCCCAGTTGGGGTGTGCGCCGGAGTTGACCGCCTGCACGACGCGCTGGTCAGGCCCACCGCGGTTGGAGTAACCATGATAGCGGGTTAGTGCGGTCAAATTGACGAAAGCGCCCTCGACCGGCAAGAAGCCGACGTTAAACGCAGCCTCGGCTGTTTCCCCGTCGCCCTCGAGGTAGCGGCCGGCCATGGCGCTGGCTGAACCTCCGCTTGCCTCGTCTTTTAAGATTATATTGATTACGCCTGCGATCGCGTCGGAGCCATACTGAGCAGCCGCGCCATCCTGCAGGATTTCGATTCGCGCGATGGCTTCGGCCGGGATGAAGTTAAGGTCGGCGGCGGCTCCGCCCTGGTAGGCGCTTGACAGGATGGCGAGGTTGGAAGTTCCGTGCCGGCGCTTGCCGTTGATCAGAACGAGCGCATGGTTCGGGCTTAGCCCCCGTAGCCGGGCCGACAGCGTCTCGTTGGCGGTGTCGCCTCCGATCGCTTGTGCCGTAAACGAAGGGACGATCAACGCTAACTGGTTCACGAAGTCGGTCGATGTCGCGCGGTCCAGTGTTGCTTCGGTCAAAACCTGAATTGGCGCCGGACTTTCGCTGGCCTTGAGCCCCGAGATCCGCGTGCCGGTAACGACCACTGTGTCGAGCTCGGCGACGTCATCTTCGCCCATGTCCTGGGCCAGCACCTGGCCCACCGGACCGCATGCCAGCGCCACAAGGCAAACCGTAATACGCCAAATTCCCATCAACAACTCCCAGCATTTTCGAAGCGCAGCCGTGTGTAATGCGAGATCCTCAAAGTCAACGGGCGACTCTCGAGCGCGACGGCGGGCGTCCATGCGAGGCCTTCAGGTAATCATCCCATTTTTAAGCGGCCGGATTATTGGGCTTCACGCGGCAAGTTTCAGTTTCATGGCGGGGGTGATGCCGCCGATGCCCATGTTCGGGCGCTCATTGTTGTAAGTCCATAGCCACCTGGTGGCGTGTTCCTTGACCTCCTCGACCCTTGTTGAAGATGAACTGCCCAAGCCACTCCTGCCGGACGGTCCGATTGTAGCGTTCGACATATGCCTGCTCACCGCACTCGAACCGGTGGCGTGCGGGTTCGCAGTGCTGCGGCTTGCCGGGCTGGATGTAGAAGATCCCGATGCCACGCTTTGCCGCCCAGGTTTGCAGCGCGGCGCTGACATTTTCGGGGCCATTGTCGACCCGAATACCCATCGGCTTTCCGCGCCACTCGATGATCTGGTTGAGCGTTCGCACGACGCGGGCTGCCGGCAGGGAAAAGTCGACCTCAATGGCAAGGCCTTCACGGTTGAAGTCATCAAGAACGTTCAGTGTCCGGAAGGATCGCCCGTCGCTGAGCTGGTCCGCCATGAAATCCATCGACCACATTTCGTTCGGCCGCGCCGGAACTGCGAGAGGTTCAGGAACTTCCCGAACCAGGCGCTTCTTCGGCTTGATCCGCAGGTTCAGCTCCAGCTCGCAATAGATGCGGCGAACGCGTTTATGGTTCCACCGGAAGCCCTTCACATTGCGCAGGAACAGATAGCACAGGCCAAAGCCCCAGCGCCGGGTCGTATCCGAGGCCGCGAGCCTGACCAGCCAGTCCGCGATGCAGCGACGCAGCCCTGCGTTCAAGATCCTCAACTGAGAGCTGCGAAAACCGCCGCATCAAGATCCCCCTGAATGTCAGTAAGAGATCGTACGGCAACAAGTGATTGCATATCAACCACCGGGTTGAACGATGCATTGCACGCGGGTTTGGTGAAAAGCGAAAGCTGAGGGTGCTTCCGAAGGTTCATCGGGCAGTGCCTTGCGCTATTTGTCTCTAAAGCGCTCCATGACGGCTTTGAGGGGCATCATCAGCACGAGGCTGTCAGCGGGCGAGCGGCTGAAGCTAAATTTCTCATAGAAAGCGGCCGCATCCTCATCGAGGGCGTGAATCAATAGAGCGCGCACACCGATGGTGTCAGCGGCTCGCACAGTTTTGAGCAAGGCATCTCGGAGCAGCGCTGTCCCAAAGCCTTTGCCTTGAAGGCTTCTATCGACCGCGAGGCGCGCCAGGATCACAACCGGGATCGGGGAGGGCATATTGCGACGCACGGCGCCGGTGGCCTCAGCGGCGATCACGCTGCCTGCGGCGAGGGCATAATAGGCAAGCACGCAGCCGTCATCGTTTGTGACGACATAGGTTCGGCTGGCGCCTTCGGTTTGGTTTTTGAGGGCGCGGCGCTGCAACCAATCGTCCAGGCTCGGTTTACCCGAGTCAAAACCGTCAACCTGATGGTCGGCGGTTAAGAGCGTGGGAGCGTTTAGTTGCGGCACTGGAAAAAGTTTATCACACTTTCCAGGGTGTGGGGCTGCTCAGAAGCGCATCGAGTTTGGTGACATCGACAGGCGCATCGAGCGCAGTTTCGAAGGCTGCCCATTGGTCAGCATCGAGCACGAATATGCGTTGATCGAGCAGCGTGTTCTCGGCCTCACGGATTGACGTCTCAAGCATGAACTGCGACCGCGACAGGCCGACTGCAGCGGCGGCGCGATCAATCAGCGCTTGCACCGATTGGGGAGCGCGGATCTGGATTTGGCGGTCACGGCGAAGGGCAGTCATCATGTGAATTCCTTTATGGATCTTATGATGGGCCGCACAAGCGTATTTGTCAATACAAATGACATACACCTTCGGAGGGTCGCGGAATAGCCGGAGTGATTGCCAGTCATTGCCAGCTAGCACGTAATTAGCACGCAAAAACGGAACAAAAAGGCAATTTAGGTGCTTCTGTGATCACGAGCGATCTTTTGGCCGTAGCGGGCGTTGACTGCGTCGAGTGCAGCCATGAGACGCGCGGAGCGCTCTGGATCGCGTGTCGGGAAGAGGGTGTCCGGCAATGCGGCGGCAGGCTTCAGATCGAGCAGCACGACGCCGGCCTTGGCGTACTTGTAGCCATCACGCCAAAGGCGCCGCCCGGCGCGAAGGGCATCGCCGATCAGGCTCATCGTGTCGGCCGAGGGTTCGATCTCAAACGTGGCCTGGTTGCCATACTTTGGATCGCTGTTGAACGCGTTGGTACGCAGGAACACCTGCATGGCGTTGGCGACCAGGCCATGCCGGCGCAGCTTCTCCGCCGCCCGCGTGGCGTAGGAGGCGATGGCCTGCTGCATCTCCTGCCAGGTCAGCACAGGACGCCCGAAGCTCCGGGGCACCGCGAGGCTCTTGGGGGTTTGAGGCGCTACCGCAAAAGGGAAGCACGGCACGCCGCGTAGTTCGGCATGGTTTCGCGTACCAACCACGGTCAGCAGTTCACGGACTTCTTCCTGGGTCAGGGCGATGAAATCCGCGACAGTCGTGACACCGCGCTTGTTGAGCTTGGTAACCGAGGCGCGGCCAAGACCCCAGACATCGCCGAGGTCAAGGTCGCGGTAGGCCTTGAGGCGTGTGCTTTCGTCTGAAAGATCGCACACGCCAGGACCGTTGCGGTTCTGCTTGGCAACCTTGTTGGCCAGCTTGGCGATTGTCTTGGTGGGACCGATGCCGACACATGTGGGGATCTTGGCGATGCGCCGGACCTTATCGCGAATACTGGCGGCAAAGGCCTCGCGCTCGATCGTGAGGCCTGAGAAATCCAGGAACATCTCGTCGATGGAGTAGGGGGCAACGCGGGGGACGTTCTCAGCGAGGACGTCATACATGCGCCGGCTCATATCGCCGTAGAGCGCGTAGTTCGATGACATTCAGATCATCGGCCTCAGTTCAGGCCGCTTCCTCGCCAGGTGCCAGGGCTCGCCCATCTTGAGGCCGAGATCCTTGGCTTCGTGCGTGCGCGCAATCGCGCAGCCGTCATTGTTGGAGAGTACGGCAATAGGCTTGCCACGAAGCGCCGGATCGAACGCCCGTTCGCAGGAACAATAGAAGCTGTTGCCATCGATGAGTGCGAACATGCTAGATCCGTGTACGCACGAGCGCTTCGACGATCGCCCAGATCTCGACGTCGTCGGCGATGGTGACGAGCGGGCCGGAACTCGGTGCCAGGACCCACTGCGCGTCGCGCTGGGTCAGTGTCGCAAGGATGACGTCGCCGCCAACTATAGCGACGCAGACCTTGCCGGCCTTGGGTTCAGCTGCGGCATCGGCGACAAGGATATCGCCGTCCCGAATGCCGCGGCCAGCGAGGGCATGGCCTTTGACGCGCACGGGGTACGCCCAGGGCGGCGCAGATCGAGAATGGCGGCGAGATCCACCACGCCCTCGATGTAGTCCTGTGCTGGTGACTGAAAGCCGTTTGTCTCATCGTCCTTGTACTCGCCCATCAATGCCCCTTAATGGGAACATAAAAAGAACATACATCAAGGGGGAATAGCCCAAGCTGTTGGAGCGCCTGAATTTTCTGTGGAGTGGGCGAGGCCCCGCTGAATCTGCTGGCAATTCAGCAACTAAATACGTATACTACGTAGTATGCGTAGCAAAAGCAAACCTCTCCCGGACCGCGCCATGACCGCTTTTGAGATGCAGCGGCGGCCAGCCGCTTTTCAGCGGCAGGCACTGCAGGCGCCGCTTACGATCACCTCAAACGGTGAGCCGACGCTCATTGTCATGTCGGTCGAAGAGTACCATCGGCTTTGCCAGAACGGGGACGACGATCATCTTCCCCCTGACGGAAAGGCGGAAACGGGGTACGCTGCCATCATGAAACGCAACGACGCCATCGACCGGATCCGCCATGCACGCGAGACGCTCGCCAAGCTCGGCATTGCGCATGTCGCTTTGTTTGGTTCGGTGGCGCGCAATAAAGCAGATGAGCTGAGCGATGTGGATGTTGTCGTCGACACGGCGGATGGACGCGCGCCGGGTCTCTTCAAGCTGGCGCAGATCCAGGACCAACTCGAAGCGATCCTCGGTCGCCCCGTCGATGTGATCTCACGGCGAGGGCTCGACAACACGAAGAACCTGAAGCGGCGCGTGAACGCCGAACTCGTCAATGTCTTCTGAGCGGCGCAGCAAGATCTCGCCCGCTGAAATGGTCCATCACGCGCGCCGACGTATTGCGTCGATCTATGCGTGGACCAAAGACGATACCGAAGAATCCTATCTCGCCAACGAGAGCGCCAGGCGGCGGTCGAGCGGAACTTCATCGCGATCGGCGAAGCGATCAAGGATTTGGCGCGTGCAAAGGATCTTATGGCGATCGATCCCACCGGCCCTTGGCGTGAGCCGGCGCGGTTTCGCGACTTCCTGGCCCATCAGTATGAGGAAGGTGTCTCGCATCCCGACGTGTGGCGGACGATCCAGGACGATCTGCCTGTCCTTGATGCGTCGCTTGAACGATTGGAACCACTGGTCGGCGGTCCATGGCTACCCGAAGGCGACCAATAGAGAACATGAGCATCGTTCGCAGAGGCGTTGAAAGCCGTGATGCGGTTAGCAGCAAATCCTGAGTGGTCGCCGGTCGCCACGCCTGAAACTGCGAATGGGCTCTAACGAGGCCGAACTGCCCCGATTGCAGCAGGACGCCTGCGTGCACCATTAAAAGTTCAGTGGCAGGTCAGCACGTTTTGGCACTAGGCAATGCCCGTTTCTGGCAGCCAATGATGAGCGGCTAGGCATATCGCGGTTTGGTTTTCCCGGAACGAGCACCAGGTCGACCTGTCAGGAATGCAGCGCGGGTAAACCTACGCTCTTAATGCCGATTTTCGCCAGCCGAAGGTTTGCTTCAGCCTTCGAAGTCTGGATCATCTGGCAAGAAATAGTCCAATGTTCCGTCTGACAGGATAATCGGGCTATCCTGAAAAGATGCGAAGACGACCGTTTCATCTGCGGACTGAACATTGTGGATCTCACCGGCTTTGAACACGGCCTTGCAATCCGGAGCCAATCTCAGCCGGGTAGGGCCGACGGTTGCAACCGCTTCGCCAGCAAGCCCAAAAACATGAGCCGTTGCCTGTTTATGGAAATGAGCGCCGAGTTCGCTTTCTGGCTGAAGTACAAACAAGTCTAAGTGCTGATGGCTTTCCGGCATGCTCCCAAGAACGGAAGGCTCAAGCCGCAGACTTATTACGGTCGATCCATTTGGGGCTCTATGCAGTTGAGCACCTGCAAAGGGCCAGAATGCAGCAAAGGAGAGATTTTCAGCAATCACATCTGCTGAATGTACAGCGAGGATAGAAAGCACGCGTCCGACCGTGTCCCCGCTCATGCCTCAAGAGCTCCGTTCAGGGGCAATTCGCTTGCAAATCCGAACTTTGTCATGTCGCGAATACGCTGCGGGTAAAGAACGCCTTCCAGATGGTCAAACTCATGCTGCACGACCCGGGCGTGGAACCCGGACGCAGAGCGCAGCATGGGGGTGCCAGAGATGTCAAATCCACCATATTTGATCTGAGTGTACCGGGGGACGGCACCTCGCATGCCCGGGACAGACAGGCACCCTTCCCAGCCGGTCTCCATTTCGTCGGTGACTGCTTCTACAAATGGATTGATCAGGACCGTCTCTGGAACAGGCGGTGCTTCAGGATAGCGCAGGTTTCGTTCGAATCCGAATATCAGCACACGGAGCGATACTCCGATCTGCGGAGCCGCGAGGCCAGCTCCGTCTGATGCGCGCATCGTGTCAAACATATCCTCGACAAGTTCACGCAACGCCATTGTCCCAAAATCGCTGACAGCCAGCGCCCGGCAAAGAAGTCGGGGATCGCCCATCTTCAAGATTGTCCGCACAGCCATTCCGGGCCCCTTTGCTTGCGAGCGGTATGGCTAGCTATAGCGATTTGTCAGAACGCGGTCGCTTAAAAAGTAGAAGACATCGGTCAAGTTTAACTTCCCGATTTGGTCGGCGGTGCAATAGCAGTCCATATTTCGTGAGCCATGTTTGCGAGCGTGTTCCGATAGGCCGCCAGAAACGCGATAGAGCTTAACCATACGGTTACAGCGGCGACAAACAAGCCGCCACCATCTTGGTTCGGATCAATTCCGAGGGGTGTCCACAGATGGAAATTGATCGCACCTGTCATGACGGCAAGCCCAATCAGGGCTCCAATGATCCGGAGGCGAGTGAAGCGGGGGAAAAACCCGGCCAGCAGCAAGACGGATGCCAATAGCTCTGCGGATCCGATGACGTACTGGCTGAAGAGGCCTGTCTGAGCAAAAAGGCCCGCCGCACCTAGATCGCCCGCCCAGCCGTCCAATCTCGTGAAGATCACCTGAGTCTCAGGCGCATTGCTGAATTTGAAACGAAGGCTGTCGAGGAAGATAATAGCGGCAAACGACGCGTAGATATGTGGCGCCCATTTTTTGGCCATTGGAATGAAGCTAGGCATATTGGACCTTTTTACTCTGGTTTTACGTTAGGCCTCTGAGCCAGTCGGTTGCTTCACCTGACTGGAAAAGCGCGTGCCAGAGACTGTTAATCAGGGCTAAGTCTTGAGGCGGGTGAAATGAAACCTATCCAAACGAATGTTTAGATATCAACCCAGTGAAACGGCGTCGCATCCTGTGGCTGTTCTTGCTGCGCTTCAAGCCGTCGCCGCAATGGCTATCACCTCTCGGCGAAGGGATGGTGATGCTTGGAGGGGGGCTTTGCCAAGCACTCTTCGCGGCGCACCCTTGCAACCGCACGGGCGTTTTGCTTTTGAGCTCATGGCGCGCAAATACGAGCGAGGTAAGATTGATCTGGAGACCACTAAAATGAGCCACTACTTCTTCAGACAGATCGGGCTTGCCGCGTTCGTCTTCACGTTTGCCATGCAGCCAGCGCATGGCGACGCTATGCCGGCAGCAGAGCATGGTTAAAAAGATTAATGAGCCGCTCGATCGGCGGGGTGTGCTCAAGGCTGTTTCGGCTGTGCCCATGTTGTTTGCGGGCTCCTCAATTTCAAACCTTGGAGTCACCGCGAGCGCACGAGACTCAATCGAAGGTCGCATTTTTTCGGACAGTGGACAGTGGTCGGACGAAGACTATGCGAAATGGCTTGGCGCCGCCAGCGCGTTCAAGGAGGGGGATGCGTTGGCAGGTCTTGCTGCCCGGGACGAAGCGCACAGGGCGATTGCAAGAAAGGCGCTCGCTGCGACGACGTTGCGCGCTATAGAGGCCCGGGCCCTCGTCAAGGATCAGACCTACAGATTTGCTGCAGAAGCGATTGACCTTGAGATACAGGCACAACTGGCCCCATGGACTGTTGGGCAACTTGCCGAGTTTCTATGCGCCGCACCCGCAGAGACGATTTCCGGTTTGATGCCCGGACTGTCGAGTGATGTGGTCGCAGCGGTCATCAAGCTTCTCGACAATAATGCGCTTACCAAAGTCTCTCGCAAAATCTTCAATCCGTTGCCTGGCAGTGATATCGGATCACACGGTGTACTCGGCGCAAGGATCCAACCCAACTCGCCCACCGATAATGCCGCGGATGTTTTATGGCAGATACTCAATGCCTGGGCGTTCGGGGTAGGTGATCTCCTTATCGGAACAAATCCTGTCAGCAGTCAGATCGGCAATGTTCGTGCTTTGCACGATGTCCTGAGGGATGTGATTGAGACCTTTGGTCTGGCGAGCGCCTTGCCGCATTGCGTGTTGTCTCACATCGACATCCAGGCAGCGATCGAAACAACCCAGCCAGGTTCGACCGCTTTGTGGTTTCAAAGCCTTGCCGGAACCGACGCTGCAAACGAGACTTTCGGTATTTCTACAGAACTACTTGCCCGCTATGCGAGCGCTCGGACGGGGCAGTTTGCCCTTTACTTTGAAACGGGCCAAGGGGCTGACTTTACCAATGGTCATGCCCAATCGATGGATATGGTCATTCATGAATCGCGCAAATATGGCGTCGCGCGTCGGCTATCTCAGATTGTAGAGCGACAGATCGGACGAAAGGCGTGGGTGCACGTCAATGATGTTTCAGGCTTTATTGGGCCCGAAGTATTCCGCACGCCTGAACAACTGGTTCGCACCTGCCTCGAAGACTTGGTGATGGGCAAGCTTCACGGGCTGTGTATGGGCCTTGACGTTTGTGCCACGCTCCACATGGACGTTTCTGCCTCTGACCTCGATAATTGTCTGGATATCGTGGCTGCGGCAGAGCCTGCTTACCTGATGGCCTTGCCGACAAAGATTGATCCCATGCTGGGCTATCTCAGCACAGGCTATCAGGATCACCTGCGGCTGCGAAAGAAATTCGGGTTCAGGGTAGGCGCGGGGATGCGCCGCTTCTTCCGGGATTGGAAGATACTCGATAGCGAAGACCGACCTGGCGTCAATTTTGCCCGCCCGGACTTGCTGTACGTAGCTTATAGGCGGCTTAAGGGAGACGAGAGGAGTGATCGGCAGTTGCTTTTAGAGGCGAAGGCTGATGCATTAAGGGTCGAGGAAAGGGGGGTAATCCTCACGAGTGGCTTTGGTTCTACTCCAGAGGTTCTGCGCCCAGACATCGAGACACGGGTCGCTGCAATCATTGACCATGGTCGCAAGCAGATACGTGCCGAATTCGCACAGGGGTTTCTTGAGGCTATCCCTGACCTAGTAATCGTAGAGAGCAAAGCCGACAGCAGGTCTGACTTTCTTCTGCATCCGGAAAAGGCTGAGACACTCAGCCCAGCGTCTGAACAAAGCCTTAAATCGCTTGCCACAATTCAGTCGGATGAATTTGACGTCCAGCTCGTCATCAGTGACGGACTAAACGCGCCGGCTGTCATGAACCGAGACCTGCTTGATCCGTTCATCCTGAGCCTGACACAGGCGCTCTCCGAACTCGGCCTAAAAATCAACAGACGCCTTATCGGGGTACGGCGCGGGAGGGTCAGAACCGGCTATCGGATCGGCGAGCTTCTGTTCTCCGGCGCGCGAGGCGTTAGATGTCTCATCAACATCATCGGTGAAAGGCCTGGGACCGGTCACGATTGCTTTTCGGCCTATGTATGCAATGTGGACAGCCGGTTATGGAGTCAAACCGGCAAGATTGACCACAATCATGCCTTTGTTGTCTCGGGCATCTCCCTCACGGCGCTGGGCCCCGCAGCTGCCGCCATGTCGGTCGTAGCCCAGATCAAGGAATCTCGAGCTTGGTCTGCCAGACCCGCTGCGGGTGGCCAGGACCGGTAATCATCATGACGTGAAAGGAAAACGCTTTGATACGCTCTATGTCGAAGGACGACGCGCGCAAGCTATTCATGTGGGCGAGCAGTGAAGGGTGGAATCCCGGCGACTGCGATCTTGATTGTGCCTGGGCGGCTGACTCTGATGCTTTCATTGGTCTCTATACGGAAGACGTGCTCGCCGGCGGCGGCAGCATTTTCCGGCATTCCGCGGATTTTGGCTTTATGGGTCTGTTTATTGTGCGTCCGGAGCTTCGGGGGGCAGGATTGGGTAAGCGGCTTTGGCATACCCGGCTCGAGATGCTTAAAGCCAGGCTGGGCGGCGATGCTGCGATCGGCCTCGACGGCGTCTTCAACATGGAGGATTTCTATTCAAGAGGTGGGTTCAAGACCGCTTACAGGACCTACAGATTCGAAGGCGTCGCGCCGCCGCGCTCTCGCGCCCTTGGGCTTGAAGGGGGGGGCGCTTCGGCGGGGGAGCTGGCAGAGTATGACAGCGCGATTGTAGGCTATGACCGGTCTGGCTTGCTGCGAGAATGGCTCGAAGCCCCGGCGACCCATCTCGAGGTCATACGCAAGGGCGGTGTGCTGCACGGATATGGCATCGTTCGATCGGCTGCACGCGGTGTAAAGATCGGGCCGATGCTGGCGGACACGTCAGAAGCCTTCGAGGCGCTTGCTGACGCGATGTTTGCCGGACATCCGGGCGTCCAGTTTCAGATCGATATTCCCGAAACATGTGGCACCGCCTTGGAGGCAGCCCGGCGATGGGGCTTTCGCGAGGCCTTTGGCTGCGCACGAATGTATTCAGGCAAAGAGCCTGAAACTGACTTCAGCCGACTTTACTCAGCGATGTCACTTGAGTTCGGATAATTGCTGAAGCCAAGTTCGATGGTGAGCCGCCGGTCGCTCGTCCCAAGGAAATAGAGCAGAATTTCGTTTTCCGAATCTCCGGGATTTCTTCCCCAATGGGGAAGGTTCACCGCTTCGATAACGCTCTCACCTGTGCGATAGGTCTTGGTAATGCCGCCTTCATAGTGAACCTCAATCTCGCCGTTCAGGATGTAGGCGAGAAGGATTGTATCGTGGATATGCAGGGGAGTTCGCGCGCCCGGGGCCATTTTTAGTATGCTTGAACTGATAACCGGCGTCCCCTCAGGGTAGGAAAGGGGCTGCCCGAGCGTTGTTTCGCTTTGCGAAAACGGAACCTTGAGCTGCGCGTAAGAATTATCGCAGATTGTCATTGTGACCAAGGCGGTAAGCAGCAAGCGTGAATGAGCGAACAGCCAGCGCATTATAATCACTCCGTATTCTGAGCAAAAAATTTTGTAGCTCTGAATAGGGATCGCTCCCATCCTGGTCAACGAACTTGCTGCGGGCTCAGTTTACATCGCCGCCACTGCTGGAGACGATAGACAGTTAACCAAAGCCCAATGCGTTTACCGATACGCCTTGCAGCTCCTGCTTGACTGAAAGTGTCCTTCGTCTGGCTGCGTGGGTCAAGACTGTTCAGGTCCGTGCGTGCGGTGTCTGCTCCTGACGACCGTTGCTGGAGGCAAGCAGAAGTATGAGACCTCCGCAGAGCGGCACGCAGGCCAGCAGCAACATTATCGCGCCGCCATTCTGGGATCCTGCCCCGGCAAAGCCTAGCAGAACGGGACCTATATAACCGCCGAATGCCCCTGCGCTGTTAATCATGGCAATCGCCGCTGCTGCTGAGATGCCGGTGATGTAAGGCTGAACAAGCGGCCAGAACGTCACCACTGCACAGCCAAGACCGGTGGTAATCATCGTCAGCGCAGTTAATCCCACGACCGTGTTACCTGGTGTGAGCGCCAGAAGGATGAAACCGCCAGCAGCAAGTAGGTAACCTGCAAAGCTGTGCCAGCGCCTTTCATTCATGCGGTCAGAGCTTTTTGCCCAGGCGACCTGAATAAGTGCCATCGTTCCCCAGGGAATGATGCTGAGCAGCCCAACCTGCAAATAGGCGCCTTTGGGGATCCCAAGCTGGGCAACGAGTGTCGGCATCCAGAACGAGACGGCATAAAGTGCAATCGTGCTGCAAATGTAGGCGCCCGAAAAGGCCCAGAGTCTCCCTTTGCCAAATACCCTCCAAGCCTTACCGGCTGGCATTTGCGCTATCTCTTCGCCTGTTGAGCCAATGAGCTGCGAAATGCGGTCTTTCTCTTCAGTGGTAAGCCAGGTCGCCTTGGCGGGCCGATCCGGAAGAAGCAGGAAGAAGAAGATGCCTATGATGATAGATGGCAAGCCCTCGATCAGGAATAGCCATTGCCAGCCGCGCCATCCCAGATAGCCATCACAGAATTGCAGAATGGCGCCGGATAAGGGGGAGCCAATGACGCTGGATACGCCGACTGCAGTCATGAACAATGCGATCGCGCCGGCCTGCCGGTTGCGCGGAAACCAGTAGGTTAAGTAGAGGATGACACCCGGGAAGAAGCCTGCCTCTGCGATGCCGAGCAAGAAGCGCAGAAAATAAAAGCTGAACTCAGCATCACTCAAGCCCAATGCCTCGGAGAATGAGCCCCAGCGCCAGTCACCGATGAACATGAACAGGCTCGACAATATGCCCCAGGTAAACATGATCCGCGCCATCCAGCGCTTCGCCCCTACGCGCGTAAGGATAAGATTGCTGGGCACCTCAAACAGGCAGTATCCAAGGAAAAAGATGCCGGCTCCCAGACCGTAAGCGGCATCACTGAGCCCCAGGTCTTCGGCCATCTGCAGTTTTGCGAAGCCGACATTCACTCGGTCCAGAAACGCTACAACATAGCCAACAAACAATAGCGGCAGGATGCGCACTGCGATGCGTTTGTAGAGCCTAGCTTCTGCGTCTTCCATCGATGTGCCTGATTTATGTGTCCGACACCTTCCGCCGAGCGCCGTATCGCGTCTCGCTTCCTGCCTGGCGCACTCTGTGACAACCTGTAACTTTCAGGGCCGAAGCCTAGACCGTGGCTCAGTTGGCCTGGTCAATTTATCCTTACGAATAGAGGCGGAGTTTCTGAGCCGATCACTCGCGCGTAGGCCCACTCTAGCGGCGCACGCGCATGCCCTTTTCAGAATCATAAACCAGTGGCTTTTCATAACGTGGCAACGGTGCGTCCCTTGATTCTGCAATCGTCACCCCATGACCCCAGTCCGGAGGGCAGATGGCGACAAACCGCGCATAACCGCCCAAGCCGCCTCCGAATTTGGGGAATCCGATAGCAACGAGCGCGCCTGTGGGAGGCACTTTGTCGAGGTTGGTCACCCCTTCGGCCTGTGTGTAGCCATTGTGCATCAACCAGGCTTCACTTTCGAAGTTCGGTGAAGCATCGGTGTCGAGCGGCTCATGGCCGTGAAAGAGGATCTTCCGTTCAAGGTGCAGCAGCTTCAAAGCTGAAAGGCTGACGCCAGGAAAAGGTGTTCGCTGAGCCAGCGCAGCTGACGGCCATTCTTCCGACCAGCCGGAATGTACAAACACGACTGAACCTTCGGGGATTCTTCCATGCGTGTTTTCAAAATCCAGGATGTCTCGCACGGTCAGTGAATAGCCAAAGTCCTGCCTGACTTGTTCAGCGATGCTGATCACGACCAATGGTCGAAGCGTATAAGTGGCAGGAAGTTCGTCTATCGCTGGGTAGTTTGGCGCCCAATGCGCAGGCGGATCCAGCTGCGTGCCTAGTTGATCAGTACTCAGAGTATAGCTTGTCGCCTCAAAGCCGTGCTTCTCGTAGGAAAACTCTTCATTGACAAAAGTAAACCCGGCAACTTCGGAAGCCGATTTGGCGGGTGCAAAGGCAGGTGGTCCAAATCCCTTCCATACTGGGATCGCCGGAGTGATCGTGTGGGTCAGATCAACATACTTCGCAGACCCGAGATCTCTGTAGTATGTCGCCCACAAGCCTTGTTCTGGGTGCTGGGTTCTTGAGATTGGGTGCGTCGTGAGAGACGCAAGAAATGCACCAAGCAATACTAGCGCCGTGTTCCCCGTCAGCGACTGTGAGACAGATCGGCAAAATTGCTTAAGGAGGATTTCTGGCTCATCGTAACTGATACGAGGAGTGAAGATGAGACAGAAATCCGGGCCGAAGGAGTCTTCGGCCGAGAAGCATGTACAGGCAATCAAGCGTCAGACCCGGCGGAAGTTTTCAGCCGAGGAGAAGATCCGGATTGTCCTTGAAGGTCTACGCGGCGAGTACTCGATTGCCGAGCTGTGCCGGCGCGAGGGAATCGCCCAGGGGCTGTATTACACCTGGTCGAAGGAGTTCCTCGAAGCCGGCAAGAAGCGGCTGTCGGGCGACACGGAGCGCCAGGCGACGTCGGGCGAAGTGACAGGCCTGAAGCGTGAGATGCGCGATCTCAAGGAGGTTGTGGCGGACCTGACCCTTGAGAACCGCATTCTGAAAAAAAGCGTGATCGGGGATGGGGACGCCGAAGAATGAGATACCCCGCATCCGAAAAGCTTGAGATCATCCGGCTGGTCGAGAACTCGCACCAGCCGGTGAAGAAGACGCTCGACCAGATCGGCGTACCGCGTCCGACCTTCTATCGCTGGTATGACCTGTATCGCAGGTTCGGCGAGGCAGAGCTGGAAGACCGGCGCGGTGGCTCTGGCCGCGTCTGGAACCGCATCCCGGCGAAGGTGTGTGACCAGGTTCTGGAAATGGCCCTCGACCAGCCGGAACTCTCGCCCCGGGAGCTGGCGGTGACGTTCACGGATGAGAAGCGTTACTTCGTCTCGGAAGCCAGTGTTTACAGGCTTTTGAAGGCGCATGACCTGATCACCAGCCCGGCCTTCATCGTGATGAAAGCCGCCAGTGAGTTCCGCGACAAGACCACTGCACCCAACCAGCTCTGGCAGACGGACTTCACCTATCTGAAGGTCATAGGCTGGGGATGGTTCTACCTCTCCACGGTGCTGGATGACTTCTCCCGCTACATCATTGCCTGGAAGCTCTGCACGGGCATGGCGGCGAGTGATGTGCAGGATACGCTCAAGCTGGCGCTCGATGCTTCGGGGCTCGAAACCGCCAACGTCGTTCATCGCCCACGCCTGCTGTCAGACAACGGACCATCCTACATCTCCGGCGACCTCGCCGAATATCTCGCCGACAAAGGCATGAAGCACACGCGCGGCGCGCCATATCACCCTCAGACGCAGGGCAAGATCGAACGCTGGCATCAAACCTTGAAGAACCGGATCCTGCTGGAGAACTACTTCCTGCCCGGAGATCTTGAAGCGCAGATCGATGCCTTCGTCGCGCACTACAACCATCAGCGCTATCACGAGAGCCTGAAAAATCTTACGCCAGCCGACGTCTACACCGGCCGGGGACAGACCATCCTGCTCGAACGTGAGAAAATCAAAAGGAGGACGATGAAACTTCGGCGCTTGCAGCACGCCGAGTCTGCTGCTTAATTCAAACCCAGATGCGCCAGACCCTCCTTAAGTCAGGCAGCCTTCTGTCTCAAAATACCTGACGACGGACACCGGCGCGTTGAAATCAGCGCCCGGCTCCAGGCGCTTGCCCGCCGACAGCCGTTGACCTGAGGTCCGCCGCAGTCCAGCCGCCGCTCTGGGGTGCTGCCGGGAGGCCGGGATAAGCAGTTCCGGCTGGCTCGGCAGTCTGGGTTCGGTGCGGGGAACCTGCGTTCAGGAAGCTTGAAAACGGTTCCTCGCCGTCAGCGCAGTTTTGAAGGCGTAAAGCGGATGCAAGATGCTTTGTGGACCTTTCCAGGCGGGCGCGAGCCCTGACAATGACACTCAGGCCCGCCGCCGGGATCAGCTCTTCAGCGCGTCCTCGATGGCAGATTCGATCAGCGGGATATTCGCGCCTTCGATATACTGGTCTGCGATGAAGAAGCCGGGGGTGCCGGCGACCGCGAGGTTCTGGCTAAGAACCATCATGTCTGCAAGCTGCTGCTGGACGGCCGTCGATTTCATGTCGGCGCGCATCTTGGCAACGTTGATGCCGGCGGCCTTGGCGACCGCATCAATGTTGGCGTCGGTAAGATCGTCGTTCGACTTGATGCCCATCAGGGCGACGTGCATCTCAAGGTATTTGCCCTGCTTGCCCGCAGCAAGGGCGGCAAGGGCCGCAGTTTCGCTGATGCCGCCGAAGATAGGAAGTTCCTTGAAGACGACGCGGACTTCGCCGTCATACTCTTCCGGCAACGCGCGGACCCAGTCGACCGAGCGTTTGCAATAGCCGCAGCGGTAGTCGAAGAACTCAACGACGGTGACCTTTGCGTCGGCGGGGCCGATCGAATGGTCGCCGGCATGGGCATAAAGCTCGCTGGCGTTCGCGGCGATCGCGGCCTGGGCGGCGGCAGCTTGCGCAATTTTCTCTTTCTCCGAAAGCGAGATCAGCGCTTCCTCGATGATTTCCGGATTTTCGAGGATGTATTCGCGGACGATCTTCTCGATCTCCGACTTGCTGGCGCCGCCAGCGCCGGGCTGCGCGCAGGCCGGCAGCAGGGCGAGAGCTGTCACTGCGACGACGAGCGAGGGTTTTCGGAGGAGGGGCGTCATGAGGCGTCGGTCCTGTGAATGAATTTGACCGGACTATAGGCGAGCGCGCGCCTCAGTCCACCCATCCTCACACAGGTGTTACGGGCGGCTGGCAGACGAAAAATCCCCAAAAGGCATAGGGCGTTGCGAGGATTCAAGCGACAGGCGAGGCTTGCGGCCATAGCGTTCGTAGAACTCGCGGTTGTCTGGATTGTTGGGGTCGGTGATCAGCATGATGTCATCGGCGCGGCGATACGTGATCGTGGACTTGTCGAGCGTCTGGGCGGCCCGCTTTGCGAAGGCGTTGGCGCGCACAATGTCGCCGACCCAGTAGGCCGACTCCGCGGTAGCGAGCTGGGCTTCGGCGCGGCGGTCCTGGTGTTCCAGCGTGATGGCGAGCTGCGCCCAGGCGAAAGCGTTGTCCGGTTCGGCAACGAGCGCGTCACGCAGCGCCGTCTCTGCGGCGGCGGTGTCTCCGTCGGCATTGCGGGCGTTCAGTGAGCGGGCGTAGTTGATCAGGAACAGTGGCTGGCCCGGCAGCAGTTCGAGCGAGCGCTTGTGCGGCTCGACAGAGTCCGCCGCGCGGCCGCTCTCGAACAGTATCTGGCCCTTCAGCTCGTTGAAGTATGGGTTTTCCGGTTCCTCGGCGAGCAGGGAGTCGATCTCGGTCAACGCAGTCTGGATATCGGACGCGCGGAAACCGGAAATGGCGCGGGCATAGCGGGCCGGCGCGGTCTTGTCGGTCGCCGGGTAATCGCGGCGCACCTTCAGCGGTGAGTCGAGGAAGCCCACGAGCTTGGCGCGCATCATCTCGTACTGGCGCTGCTCACGCTCCGTAGGCGGAGTGTCCATCAGGCCCGTCGCCTCGGCGAGCTCGCGCGTGGTGCGGATCCGGTCCGACGCCAGCGGGTGCGCCCGGAAGTAAGGATAGCGGCGAGCATCCGAGAGAACTTCCTGGTACCGGAAATTCTCGAAAAACTCGACAATCCCCGCCGGCGACTGGCCAAGTGCTGCGAGGTATTTTACCGCGGCTGCGTCGGCGGCGGCTTCTTCGGAGCGGGTGTGGATGTAGAAGTTGAGGGCGGCGAACTGGCCTGAGCTGCCGATCAGGGCGGCGCCGGCGCCGGGCTCTCCGGCAGCGATGGCGAGGATGCCGAGGCCGATGGAGACGAGGGCCGGGCGCATCGCGACGGACGCCGCGCGTGTGCGGGCAACGGTATGGCCGCAGGCGATATGGCAGGTTTCGTGGCCGATCACGCCTTTGATTTGGGAGGCATTTTCGGCCTCGATGATCAGCCCGGTGTGCAGGTGGATGCGCTGTCCGTTGGCCACGAACGCGTTCAGCGACGGATCATTGATGATATAGAGTTCGACGTCAGCCGGTACGAGGCCGGCGACTTCTAGGATGGGGTCTGTCCATTCGCGCAGCGTTTGCTCGATTTCGGCGTCGCGGATCAGGCCTTGCGCGGATGCGCCGAGAGCGAGCATGGCCGAAACGGCGACAGCGGCAGCGGCCCGGAACAGTTTTGCGGCCATCCAGAAAGTCTCCATTGAACGATATAGAGTCTAGAACCTAAAACCGGCGAAAGCGAGGCTCCGGGGCACCGGTTACTGAATTGTCAGATTTCGCCTGACGCGAATGTGAACGTGAGCGCAGGGTCGAGACTTACGCCGACTTCAGTGCCCCGGGGCGGCGCTGACGCAGGCATGGCGAGAGCATTGAGCTGCAGGCCATGACCGCCGAGCGTTAACCGGACCAACGGGCCCATCAGGCGCCGGCCGGTGACCATGAAGCGGGTTTGCGAGGCAGGATCGAGACGTACGCCTTCCGGGCGAAACCCGATCGAGTCGCCCGGTTGTGGCAGCGCCGCCTGCCAGGACGCCGGCAGGCTGGCGCGCGGGACGATGTTCACGGCGCCGAGCGCGCGGGCCGCCGCGAGGCTGGCCGGGCGCCGGTACACATCTTCCGCGGTGCCGGACTGGAGGAGGCGGCCGCCCGAGAGAATGGCAATCTGGTCGGCGCTTTCGAGCGCCTCGGCCGGATCATGCGTCACCATCAAGGCCGGGATGCCTGCGGCGCGGACGGCCGCCAGCGCCGCCTCGCGCACGCTGCCGCTGAGCGCAGGATCGAGACCCGAGAAGGGCTCATCCATCAGGATGGCGGCGGGCTCCGGCGCAAGGGCGCGTGCAATCGCCACGCGCTGCTGTTCGCCGCCGGAGAGTTCGTGCGGATAGGCGCCGGCGCGGTCCGTGAGGCCCAGGAGGCCGATCCAGCGATCCACCGTTGCGGCGGCCTGGTCGCGCGGCAGATGTTTCAGGCCGAAGCCGACATTGCGCGCCGCGGTGAGATGCGGGAACAGCGCAAAGTCCTGGAAGATGAGACCGATCCTGCGCTGTTCCGGCGGCAGCGTTCGTCCGGGTGCGGACAGAATGCGGCTGCCGAGGCGAACTTCACCGGCATCGACCGGCTCAAGTCCCGCGAGGAGCCGCAGCAGGGTGGACTTGCCTGCGCCGGAGCCTCCCAGCAGGGCGGTGATCTCGCCGGGCGCCAGAGACAACGTGACGGTATCAACAACGGCGCGGGCCCCGTAGCGGCGGGTGACCGAGAGGGCTTCGAGGCGTTCGGTCATGCCGCGCCTCCCGGCCGGGCGCGGGACATCTGCCAGGACAGAAGGATCACTGGCAGCAGGCCGGCCAGGGTGATCAGCAGAGCTGGCAGCGCGGCCGACGCAAGGCGCTCATCGCTCGCGTACGCATATGCGCGCACGGAGAGCGTGTCCCAATTGAACGGGCGTAGCATCAGGGTGGCGGGCAGCTCCTTGAGGGCTTCGACAAAAAGCACCAGCGCCGCGGCCGCAGCGCCGGACATCGCCACCGGCAGGTCCACCGCGAAGGTGCGCCGGAAGGGCGATGCGCCGAGGCTCTGCGCGGCCTGCCCGATGGAGACGGGCGCGCGCGCGAGCGCGGCTGCCATCGGCTCGGTGCCGGCCGCCGTAAAGCGCACCGCATAGACCCAGGCGAGGGCGGCGAGCGCCGTGATGCCGGACAGGGTGACGGGCAGCCAGCCAATGATGGCGAGGGCGCCCAATGCCAGAACGGCGCCTGGAATCGCATATCCCGACGATGCGGCGATACGGGCAAATGTGGCGAGTGGCCCCTTGGCGCGGATAGACAAGGCAATGATCAGGGCAAGGATGAATGCGAGGGCTGCTCCGGCGCTGGCCAGGAGGACAGAATTGCCGAGAGCGTCCCATACCCGCGTGCTGCGCGCGCCGGCTTCGAGGCTGCGCCAGACGAGTCGGCCAACGGGCAATGCAAACGCCAGCGCGAAAAGACTGGTGCAAAGTGCTGTCGCACCAAGGGCGGCGGGGCCGGACAGCGCAGCGCGCGGAATCTGGCGCCAACGGATCGAGCTTTGCTGCGAGCCTGCGCGCCCCCGCAAGCGGCGCTCGACAATCACGAAGGTGAGGATGAGGGCGAGTAGCACGAAGGCGAGACGCGCGGCGGCGGCGGGTTCGCCGAAACTTTTCCAGGCGCGGACGATTCCGAAAGTCAGCGTCGGCACGCCCAGGAACTCCGCCGCGCCGTAATCGGCGGCGGCCTCCATCAGGGCGAGGGCGAGGCCGGCCGCGATGGCTGGCCGCGCTGCAGGCAAGGCAACCGACCAGAAGGTCCGGCCAGCGCTGGCGCCCAGGCTTCTTGCCGCCTCCATGGTGCAGACAGACTGTGAGATGAACGCAGCGCGCGCGGTGAGATACACGTACGGGTACAGCGTGCACGCCAGCACGAAAGACAGGCCCGGAAGGGAGCTGATGTCCGGGAACCAGTAGTCACGGGCCGACCAGCCTGTGGCGTCTCGCAGCGCGGACTGCAGCGGCCCGCCGACGCCTGCGAGATCGCTCCAGGCATAGGCGAGCACATAGCCGGGCGCAGCCAGCGGCAGCACGAGCAGCCATTCGAACAGACCCCGGCCCGGGAAGCGGAACATGGTGACGAGCCATGCGGCCGGCACAGCCATCAGCAGGCAGAGCATCGCCGTGAGTGCCAGCACGGCTAGGCTGCCGGTCAGGTAGCGCAGCAGGAGCGTGTCACGGATGTGATCCCATGCTGCGCCTCCGCCCTCGGCGAGGCCGGTGACGAGGACGATGGCAACCGGCAGGGCAATGACAAGCCCGGCCATCAGGACCGGGATCTGGCGAAGCGCCGGCGCGGAGAGGGCTGGCGTCTTCAGTTCCATCCTGCGCGGTCGAAGATCGCCTGGGCTTCTGCCTGATAGGCTCCAAGTTCGGAGAGCGGGAAGTCGCTCTGTTTGAAGCCGGGCAGGATTTCGAGACCCTCCGGGTTCGGAGCACCAGCCACGATGGGAAATTCCTTCGTTTCCGCAGTCAGCATCGTCTGGCCTTCCGGCGTGGCCAGGAATTCGATGAACCTGACCGCGAGCTCGGGCGCACGCGACGTGGACGAGACGGCAGCGCCGGTGATGTTGATGTGCGTGCCATTTTCAGTCTGGTCGGGGAAGGAGACCGACGTCTTGGCCGCGGTCATGCGTTCTTCCGTGGTGCCGGTGGCAAGGCGCACCCAGTAGTAGTGGTTGACGATCGCGGCGGCGCACTGGCCTGCCGCTACGGCTTCGATCTGGGCTGAATCGCCGCCTTCTGGCGGCCGGGCGAAATTGCTGGCAACGCCCTTCGCCCAGGCCTCGGCGGCCTCGCTGCCGTTGCGGCTGATGAACTCGCCGAGCAGGGACAGGTTATAGATGTTGGTGCTGGAGCGGACGCAAAGCTCACCCTTCAGGCGGTCCTCGGCGAGGTCGGCGTAGGTGTCGACCTCTTCGGCGGGCAATAGCTGGGGATCGTAGACGATAACCCGCGCGCGTTTGGCTAGGCCGAACCAGTGGCCGTCCTTTTCGCGCAGCTGTGCCGGAATGGCAGCTTCGAGCGCGTCCGAGCGCACGCCTTGTGTGAAACCTTCAGACTGGAACCGGTAGAGCGCGCCGGCGTCGGACACGATGATCACGTCTGCGGGGCTGGCCTCGCCTTCAGCCTTCATCGTTTCCAGAAGTTCCGGCGCGCCGGATTCGCGCACATTTACCTTGATGCCCGTATCGGCCTCGAACTTTGCGTAGAGCGCCTTGTCCGAATCATAGTGGCGGGCGGAATAGACATTTAGCACCTGGCCTTCCGCGGGCGCAGTGGCGGCGGGGGGCGCGGCAGCTTCCGGCGCGGCGGTCTGCTGGGCAGGTTGGCCGCAGGCGGCGAGCACGGCCATTGAGGTTGCCGCTAGGGAGAGTCTGAACATGAGAGGATCCTTGTTAGCTTTATATCATCCCAATCACACTTGCTTGCAAATAGGAACTAATCGCAGCTGCGACCGTTGTGACTTGGTTGCTGGAAGACTAGCCCGGTTCTTGCATCATCGGCTCGCCTGGCAGGCGAGCCACAGTCGCAAAAATATGTTGCAGCTGCGAAAACGTTTCTGTTTGGGCGGATTGTCTGTTAACTTGTTGTTAACTGGTGGAGTGGCGCGATGACGGACTTCGTTCTGGATGTCGAACTGAGCAGCGAGGACGAGGATGTCCGCCTGTCGGCAGCGATTGATTCCTTTGTCAGCATGCATGAATCCGGTTTTCGGGGTGATGCGTTCGACCTTGACCTTATGGTGCGTACTGTTCTGGGCCCCGGCGGCGAGCGGCTGAAACAGATTGTCTTCCAGCAGAATGACCTTGCGCACGCCTTCAATTCTTTCTGGGCCGCATTTCGCGGCCTTAACTGAGGCTGACGCACCCCGTTGAATGTCGCCCGCCGGGCCCCTAGACCCGCGCAGAGGCATATCCGACATGGCATTTTTCTCTCCCCGTCCTCGTATTGCCGTCATCGGCGCAGGCATCATCGGCCTGTCGGCAGCGTATGAGCTGGCCGTGCGGCGCGGCGCGCGTGTGACGATCTTTGATGTGCGGCCACCCGGGCGGGGGGCGAGCTGGGCGGCGGCAGGGATGCTGGCGCCCGCGTTCGAGGCGGCCGCGGAGCCCGGCGTGCATCCGCGATTGTTCGAGCTGTGCCTGGCGAGCGCGGCGCTCTGGCCTGAGTTTGCGGGAGAGCTGGCGGCGCGGTCGGGTGTCGATTTGGGGTTTGACCGGACGCCTTCACTGGCGGCGGCTCTGGACGGCGGCGAGGCTGAGCGGCTGAGCTGTATTGCAGCAGTGTTGTCAGCGGCGGGCGTGGCTCACACGGCGCTCGCAGCGGCGGACATTCTGCGCCTGGAGCCTGCGATCAACCCGGCGGTTCTGAGCGGGCTGGAGCTGCCGAGTGATTTCCGGGTGCACAACCGGCAGACAGTGACGGCCTTGTTGGCAGCGCTGCGGGCGAGTCCGAACGTAACGTTCGTCGAGGGGGCGGCGCCGCTGAAGTCGGCGGGCGGGACACTCACGCTTGAGGGGCATGACGCGGTACTGGTGGCGGCGGGCTGGGAGACGGCGGTCGTCAAGGTGGAGGAGCACGGCGCGCTGTTCAGCCTCGTGAACTGGGATACGGCGCTGGACGATATCGATTGCCATGGCGGTCAGATGCTTTCGGTGGTGGCGGCCGAGGGGGCGCCGGGGCGCGTGGTGCGCGCGGGGCATGTGTATTTGGTGCCGCGCGGCGGGCAGGTGGTGATCGGGGCAACGGTCGAGCCGGCCCGGGTGATCGATGCGCCGGAGGCGGAGGTCATCGAGGCGCTGCGGCTGGAGGGCGTGCGGCTGTGTCCAGGACTTGCGGATGCGCCGGTGGCGGAAAGCTGGGCGGGCGTGCGACCGGGGACGCCGGATCAGGCGCCGTTCATCGGCGAGACGATCACGCCGGACCTGTTCGTGGCGGCAGGGCATTACCGCAACGGCATCCTTCTGGCGCCGGTCACGGCGCGCTTCCTGGCCGACCTCATTCTTGATGGTAAACGCAGCGATCTGATCGAGGCCTTTTCGCCCCGGAGGCAGTTCGCTGGCCCCGTTACCTTATCCTCCGCCCACTGATGCTTTGAGGAGAAAATATGGACCTTGTATTTCACAATCCCGACTCCGTTTCCGCCCCCTTGGGTCGATACACCCATGCCGTTGAGGTGCCGGCGGGCCGGCGCATGGTCTTCCTGTCCGGGCAGGTGCCGGTCGCGTTGGACGGGCAAGTCCCCGAAACGCTGGCCGGGCAGGCGGACCAGGTTTACGCCAACATCACGGCAATCCTCGCCTCGCTGGGCGCCTTGCCGTCCAGCATCATAAAGCTGACCACCTTCCTGACAGAAGACGATGATGGCACCGACTGCGTGCGCCGGGCGCGCGCGAAGCATCTCGGCGAGCATCGGCCCGCCTCGACCGCCGTGTTCGTCTCCCGGCTCGTCGATCCATCGTGGAAGATCGAGATCGACGCCGTCGCGCTTCTGCCGTGACGCCCCTCGGGGGAGTGCAGGCCGCGACGCCCTGACGCTGGACGAGCGGTGAGGGCCGCCTTAAGTCTCGGCGCCAAAGGGAGTTACGGGCATGCATGTGATCCAGCCGATGACCGAGGACCAGGCCGCTATCCGCGATGCGGTGGCGAAAACGCTGGCGCCCTTCGATGATGCCTACTGGCTGAAGACCGACGAGACGGGCGACTGGCCGGAGGAGTTCTGCCAGGCGATGGCGAAGGGCGGCTGGCTCGGGATTGCTTTTCCGGAGGAGTATGGCGGGTCCGGTCTCGGGCTGACGGAAGCGGCGCTGATGATGCAGACGGTGACGCGCACCGGCGCGGGCTATTCCGGCGCGTCGGCGATCCACCTCAACATCTTCGGGCCCAAGCCGCTGGAGAAGTTCGGCACCGAGGAACAGAAGCGCGAGAACCTTCCGAAGATCATCTCCGGGCAGGAGAAGATGTGCTTTGCGGTGACTGAGCCGAACTCGGGTCTCGATACGTCGAGCCTTGAGACGAAGGCAGAGCGCACCAACAACGGCTATGTGATCCACGGCCGCAAGATCTGGACAACAGGTGCTCAGCGTGCGGACAAGATCCTGATTATCGCGCGCACAACGCCAAAGGACCAGTGTGCCAAGCCGCACCTCGGCCTGTCGCTGTTTTATACCGATCTCAATCGCAACAAGATCGAAGCCAACCCGATCCCGAAAATGGGCCGCAAGGCTGTCGAGTGCAACACGCTGTTCATCGACGGGCTGGAAGTGCCGAAGGAACATCTGATCGGAGAAGAAGGCGCGGGCTTCAAGTACCTGCTGCAGGGGCTGAACCCGGAGCGGGTGCTGTTTGCGGTCGAGAGCGTCGGGCTCGGATTTTCGGCGCTGGAACGCGCGGCGCGCTATGCCAATGAGCGCGTCGTGTTCGGCCGGCCGATTGGCCAGAACCAGGGCATCCAGCATCCGCTGGCCCGTTCGTGGGCGGAGCTTTCGGCGGCCGAGCTGCTCGCCTACAAGGCGGCGGCGCTCTTTGACGCCGGGCAGGATTGCGGCGCCGAAGCGAACGCCGCGAAATATCTCGGAACGGAAGCGGGCTTCACCGCGTGCGAGACAGCGGTGCTGACGCATGGCGGCATGGGTTATGCCCGCGAATACCATGTCGAGCGGATGATGCGCGAGGCGATGCTGGCGCGGATCGCGCCGGTAAGCCGCGAGATGATCCTGAACTTCATCGCCGAGCGCGTACTGGGCCTGCCGAAGAGCTATTGATCTACTTGTTCCCGAAAAACCGGAAGGCGGCGAAGAGGCCGGCGAGGGCTGAACCGAGGCCGCCGAGGAGGACGAAGAGGGGGTTTGCCTGATCGGCAAACGCGATCGCGCGGTTGAGGCCAGAGACCTTGACGGTCACCGTGTCCTCGAAAGTGCGCAGCGGGGTGACCGCGTCGGAATCGATGGCGAAGACTTCGAACACAAGGTCATGGTCACCCGCTGTCAGAGGGGTCACTGACCAGCGCCAGGTATTCTCCGTCATCGGAGAAAGTGTCTGCACCGGCGGCGAGGCGGCGACTATGTTGAACGCTGCGCCGGAGACGCGGACCTCGACGCGCTCGGACACTTTCGCTTCGCTTTCCTCGATCACGCCTCGGCCGGGCAGGGCGTCGGCGGCGGACGTGTCGCCGGTGGCGTCGATCGCGAAGGTGACATCGAAGGCGCGCTTGTATTCCGCCGAGCGCGGTGTCTCGTGGGCGACGGGGACGGTTCTCAGCGTATCTTCAAACGAAGGCTCTGCGGAGGCGGGGGCGGACATTGCCGAGATTTCCGGCATCGCTTCGAAGCTCTCGCTCGCCTCCGGCGCAGCGGAGCGAGCCATCGGGGAGGGCTCCATTTCGGTCTGGAAGTTGAACTGCGATTCTTCTTCCGAAATGGCGGGTTCGCCGGCTTCGCGCGTTCCGGCGGCGGCTTCGGGAACGCTCTTGGCGCTCGCTTCCGGCGGGGGGGCGACCTCGTTGATGGGGGCTTCTGCCGAGGCGACCTCGAACGCCGGTTCCTCGGTTGGGGCCGAGGCGGCGCTGACCTCTTCAGCGGGGGCGGACGCTGCAGCAAGTTCTTCCTGCGGCGCATAGCGTTCCAGCAACGCCGCGCCGCCAAATCCGGCAACGACAAGACCCACGATAACTAGCAGTACGGACAGGATGCGCAGCATGGTTGGTCTCCCCGGCAATGGCGTTCAGTCTAGCAGACGTTCAGGCGGCGGGAAAACTGCCGCGGCTCGCCTCATAGAAGGCAATTGCGGCAGCATTTGACACGTTGAGGCTTTCCATCGCTGCCGCGATGGGGATGCGCGCAAGTTCCGCGCAGGCGTTTGAAACGGCTGGGCGCAGCCCTGAGCCTTCGGCGCCGAGGACGATGGCGACTTTCGCCGCGCCTTTCACCGCCAGGTCCAGCGGCCGTGTGCTCTCGCCGGCGAGGCCCACGGTGTGGAAGCCGGCCTCACCCAGCTGTTCCAGCGCGCGGGCGATATTGACGGTACGCACTTCGATGACGGTTTCGACGGCGCCAGCGGCGCTTTTCGCGACGACGCCCGAGATCGGCGGGGCATGCCGGGTCTGCAGGACGAGGCCGGTAAAGCCGAAGGCTGCGGCAGACCGGAAGACCGCGCCGAGATTGTGGGGATCGGAGACCTGGTCGAGCACCGCGACGCGCGTGGCGCCTTCGGCGATCAGGTCTTCGAGAGCGAGGGCCTCGAGCGGCTCGGCCTTGATGGCGATACCCTGGTGCACGGCGCCAGGTGGCAAGCGCTGGTCGAGTTCCTTGCCGGTGATGATCTGCGGGGAGAGCGGCAGCTTGGGCAGGCGCTCCGCCGCGTTCTCTGTGGCGAGGAATTGCAGGAACTGCCGGTCTGGGTTGGCGAGGGCGGCCAGCACGGCATGTGTGCCCCACAGCCAGACGGGCCCGCCTTCCTTTTCGCGCTCGGGACGGGCGAAATTAGCGGGGCCGGGCCGCGCGCCCGGAGGGCCTGGAGGCCGGTTGCCGGGCCGTTTTGCATGGTTGCGCGCCATGAGGTTCATCCTTATAAGGCCGCTTCCGGCGTGGATCGGGGTTTGGAAAAGCCCTTTTGAAGCGCTGGCGCGGCGGCGTCAAACGGCGTTGGCGCGGGTCCCGTGGAGGGATGGGAGAGTGGTTAAATCCGCCAGACTGTAAATCTGGTCGCCTAGCGTACGCTGGTTCGAATCCAGCTCCCTCCACCACCCCGCCAGCGCCGCCAGCGCAACGTGGCCCAGCCGGGCGGGTATAGCATAATGGTAATGCACTAGCCTTCCAAGCTAGCTATCTCGGTTCGATCCCGTGTACCCGCTCCAATGACCCGACCACCGAATATCTCACCCTGCGATAAGCTGTAGACATCGGGGGAGCGCGCACAGCACAGTCGCCGCGCTGACTGTAGGGGACTTTGTAATGAAACGGATCGCGATAGCTTGTCTTTCATTGGTACTGGCAGCTTGCGCAGCCGGGGAAGCCCTCACGGAAGGGGCGAAACCTGCGCTCGACCTTTCGGAGAAGGGCAAGACCAGCGGCGACGGCGACAATACCGACTTCTCGCGTTCGGTTGCGGCGCGTTACGCAGGCGGCATGCCGGCCGCGCAGATCATGCAGGACCTCGTCTCGCAGGGCTTCAGCTGTGACGAGGCGAATGCCTATTGCACACGCGCGGTGATGGACGGCGCTTGCGCGGACGCATGGACCGTCGATTTTTCCGGCAACGGAGAGGCCAGCGGGACGCTGGTGCGCCGCTGCATGGGCGCCGAGGTCGACGAAGAGTGAGTCGCGGCGCGGCGGAACGCAGCGCTTCAGAGTTTCCAGACGCGCGCGCGCCGCGAGGCGACGCCTTCAAGGTCGAAGGTGGTGTCGATGTCGTATTCGGCGAGGGGCGCGGTGCCGTCCGGCGCATAGGCGCGGCCGGGATCGCCGGCGTAGACGCTGATGCCTTGCTCAACCGCTTTGCCGAGCCAGGCGAGAAACTGATCGGCCATCTGTTTCTGGTAAAAGATGTCGCCGGCGAGGATGACGTCCACGTCCGGTAGGGCGTGGTCGAGCAGATTTCCGCCAAGCCATCCGGCATTCACTTCGTTTGCGTGCGTGTTCAGCGCAAGGGCCGCTTCGCAGAGCGGATCGATGTCGTTGGCAAGGACGTGCGCGGCGCCCACGCTGGCGGCGGCGATGGCAATCATGCCGCTGCCGGTAGCGATATCGAGCACGCGTTGGCCGCGAATGATCTCGGGCCTTTCCAGCACGAGCCGGGCGACGGCCTGACCGCCCGCCCAGGGGAAAGCCCAGAAGGGGGGATCGATGCCGGTTGATTCCAGGCCGGCTTCGGTCGCGGTCCAGATCGGCGTGATCTCGTCGGCCAGCCAAAGTCGCAGCGGACGCGGCACGCCGGCATGGGGCAGAAACAGGCCGGGTACGTCCATCAGACGAGTGTTCGCCCGCACGAAATCCATCATCCGCTGCAGGTCAGGGGAGAGGCGCAACTGACATTCCTCATCTTGGGGCTGCATCCGGACTCCTTTGCGTATACGCAGGCGCATATCGCAGAAGTCTGAACCAGTTGCACTGCGGCGCGGTTCGGGGTTCTGTGGCGGCTGCTTCAACGGCATCCGGACTCCTCATGCTCGCACCGATTCTCGAAAGCTCGGCCTTCCAGATCGGCTTTGTGCTGGTGCTTGTCGTTCTCGTCTTCTTTGGATTCGTGCGCGAGAAAGTGCCGTCGGACGTGGTGGCCTTGCTGGCCATGGGCGCGCTGATGCTGACGGGTATCCTGACCGTCAGCGATACCCTGTCTGTCTTCTCGAATGCAGCCCCCATCACCGTGGGGGCGATGTTCGTGCTCTCGGCGGCGCTCGAACGTACCGGTGTGATCGACTGGGTCGGGCGAAAGGTGGCGACACTTGCGCAGAAGGGCTCGCCGACGCTGGCAGTGATTGCGCTGATGCTCGGCGTGGTGCTGCTTTCCGCATTTATCAACAACACTCCTGTGGTGATCATTCTCATCCCGGTCGCAATCCGTCTCGCACGGGCGATCAATATTTCGCCTTCGAAGCTGCTTATCCCTCTTTCCTTCGCGGCGATTTTTGGGGGGACGACGACGCTGATCGGCACTTCCACCAACATCATCGTGGACGGCGTGGCGCAGCAGCAGGGCATGGCGCCGTTCGGCATGTTCGAGATCACGCTGGCAGGGCTGATGTTCGCCGGGGTGGGCATTCTCTACACGGCGATCCTTGGCCCGTTCCTTCTGCCGAACCGTGAGTCGCTGTCCTCAATGTTGCCGGACCAGAAGGAGCGCCGGTTCGTGGCGCAGATCCTGATCCCGCTGAACTCTGACCTGATCGGCAAGACCGTCGCAGAGACGGGCTTCACGGTGGAGAAGGGTTTCACGGTCATCGACGTGTTCCGTGAGGGGCTGTCGCTTCGCAACGACCTGAAGGCCATCGTGTTGCGGGCGGGCGACCGGATGGTGTTGCGCTCGCCGGTGTCCGAGATGCTGACGCTCAAGGAAGCGGGCAATGTGGCGCTGGGCGCGCAGGCGAATGCGCCAGCCTCGTTCGAGCCCGTGCAGACGACCGAAACGGTAGTGATGGAAGGCGTGATCGGGCCGCAGTCGCGCCTCGTCGGCCGCCGTCTCGCGGGGCTTGGTCTTGCGCGTCTCTATGGTGTCTACGTCCTCGCCATCCATCGCCGCGGCGAGAACATGGCGCGCCAGATTGACGAGCTGCGCTTCGAGATCGGCGACACGGTGCTGATCGAGGGGCCGCCCAGCGGGATGCGCCAGATGTTCGAGGACGGCGTGCTCAACAACCTGACGGAAAGCACCGAGCGGGCGATCCGCCGGGACAAGGCGCCGATTGCGGTCGGGGCTGTGCTGCTCGTCATGGGGCTTGCCGCGTTCGAGCTGATGCCCATCGCCGGTCTGGCCCTGATCGCCGCCACGGCGGTCGTGGCGTTCGGATGCCTCGATCACCAGGAGGCGTATCAGTCGATCCAGTGGGATATCCTGATGCTGATCTTCGGCATGCTGGCGCTCGGCATCGCGCTGGAGAAGACCGGGACGGCTGATCTTGTGGTTGGTTTCCTCGGCATGGTTTCGTCAGGCTTCGGGCCGCTGGTTCTGCTCGTTATCGTCTACGCGTTCACGTCCGTCGTGACGGAGGTGATGAGCAACAACGCAGCCGCGATCCTGATCACGCCGCTTGCCATCGGCCTTGCCGAAGGCATCGGCATCGATCCAAGGCCGTTCGTCGTGGCGGTGATGTTCGCTGCCAGCGCGAGCTTCGCGACGCCCATCGGCTACCAGACGAACACGCTGGTCTACCGTGCCGGCGGGTACACCTTCATGGATTTCGTGCGGTTCGGATCGCCGCTCAACTGGATCTTCGTGGTGGTGGCCGCCTTCGTGATTCCGATCTTCTGGCCGCTCGTTCCGGTCGCGCCTTAAGGTGTTGCCACATTTTCGGGCACACTTTCTGGTGCTTTGCCCGGCGATGGGGCACGGTCGCCTCGACTGTGCCTCGCAGGCGAAGGCCGTTGAGCAGCCGTGAATCCCCAGTAAGGTGGCCCGCATGGGAGAAACTCCGACGTTTTTCAATGAGATGGACGGGGGCGGCGAACGGCCTCGCGCGCCTTACGCCCGGTATGGTGACTGGTTTGCGGGCGAGCCGCCCGAACGCTTGCGGCGCAAGGCCCGGGAAGCGGAAAGCTTCTTCCGGCGTACCGGAATCACCTTCAACGTTTATGGTGCGGCGGACGCCGACGAGCGGCTGATCCCGTTCGACATCGTGCCGCGCATCATTTCGGCCAAGGAGTGGGCGCGGCTTACCAAGGGCATCGAGCAGCGCGTGCGCGCGATCAACGCCTTCCTGCACGATATCTATCACCGCCAGGAAATCCTGCGGGCGGGCCGCGTGCCGGCAGCGCTGATCGAGAACAACGACGCCTTCCTGCCGAAGATGCTGGGCGTCTCGCCGCCGGGCGGGGTTTTCACCCATATCGTCGGGGTGGACCTGGTGCGCACCGGCGAGAACGAGTTCTTCGTGCTGGAGGACAATGCCCGCACGCCGTCCGGTGTCTCCTATATGCTGGAGAACCGGGAAACGATGCTGCAGATGTTTCCCGAGCTGTTCACGAAGATCCGTGTACGGCCGGTCTCGGATTATCCCAAGATGCTGCGCCGGTCGCTGTCGGCCTGCGCGCCGCCCGCCTGCAAGGGCAAGCCCGTCGTTGCGGTGTTGACGCCCGGCATCCACAACTCGGCCTATTACGAGCATGCCTTTCTGGCCGACCAGATGGGCGCTGAGCTCGTCGAGGGGCATGACCTGCGTGTTGTCGATGGCCGGATCGCGATGCGCACGACGCTCGGCTACACGCCGATCGATGTGCTCTACCGCCGCGTCGATGATGACTATCTTGATCCGCTGAACTTCCGCCCGGATTCGTTCCTGGGCGTGCCGGGCATCCTGGACATTTACCGGTCCGGCGGCATCACGATTGCCAACGCGCCCGGGACCGGAATCGCCGATGACAAGGCGATCTACTCCTACATGCCGGACATCGTGCAGTTCTACACCGGCGAGAAACCGATCCTGAAGAACGTGCCGACCTGGCGGTGTTCGGAGCCGTCTTCGCTTGCCTATGTGCTCGATCACCTTGCCGAGTTGGTCGTCAAGGAAGTGCATGGCTCCGGCGGCTACGGCATGCTGGTGGGGCCTGCAGCGTCGAAGAAAGAACTGGAAGCGTTCCGCGCGAAGCTCACGGCGAAGCCTTCCAACTATATTGCGCAGCCGACCCTTGCGCTGTCGACCGTTCCGATCCTGACGCGCGCCGGTCTCGCGCCGCGGCATGTGGACCTGCGCCCGTTCGTGCTGATGTCGCCGGACGGGATCGAGATCACGCCGGGCGGGCTGACACGCGTGGCGCTGAAAAAGGGGTCGCTCGTCGTGAACTCGAGCCAGGGCGGCGGCACCAAAGACACCTGGGTTCTGGAGGACTAGGCGCAATGCTGGGCAAAACCGCAGGCGGCCTGTTCTGGATGTACCGCTATCTCGAGCGCGCGGAGAACACCGCGCGTCTGGCGGATGCGGGGTTCCGCATCGCGCTGACACGTTCCGACCATGCCGAGGACGAGTGGGCTTCGATCATCGACACGGCCTCGGCGCGCAAGGCGTTTCTCGACGCCGGCGGCAAGTTTGACGGCCCGAGCGTGATCAATTTCCTGCTACGCGATCCGGCCAACCGCTCCAGCGTGATTTCGGTGACTGAAGCCGCCCGCAACAATGCGCGCCTGGTGCGCACGGCGCTGACGCGGGAAGTGTGGGAAGCGGTCAACGAGACCTGGATAACCTTGAAGGCGGCGCTGGCACGGCCGGTCCGCGAGACGGACCTGCCGGATGTGCTGACCCTCATCCGCAACCAGAGCGCCTTGGTGCGGGGCGCAACGGTCGGCACGATGCTGCGCAACGACATTTACAATTTCGCGCGGGTGGGCACTTTCGTCGAACGGTCCGACAACATCGCCCGGATCCTTGACGTGAAATATTATGTCCTGCTGCCATCGGTGCAGCTGGTCGGCACGACGCTCGACAATGTCCAGTGGGAGACGATCCTGCGCGCGGCGTCGGCAGAGCGCTCGTTCCGGTGGCTGTACGGCGGCGAGACGCGTCCGCTGACGATCGCGGATTTCCTGATCCTGGACCGGCGCATGCCGCGCTCGCTGCTCTACTGCCTGCGCAAGATTGCCGGCAACCTGGGTCATCTGTGTGCGGATTACGGTGTGCGGCGGCCGAGCCTCGATTATGCGCTGAGCCTGCGCGACGAGCTGGAGGAGCTGACCATCGACCAGGTGATGGAACGCGGCCTGCACGAATTCCTGACCAAGTTCATCCAGTCCAACAACGCCCTCGCCGCCCACGTCGAGGAAGACTTCCGATTCAACAGATGAGGAAAGATCGATGCGTCTGAAAATCAACCATGCTTCCAACTACAGCTATACGAGCCCTGTCTCGTATGGCCTGCTTCAGCTGCGCCAGACGCCGAAGTCACGCGTCGGCCAGACGGTGCTGCGGTGGAAGCACGTCATCGAAGGCGGGCGGATCGAGGCGGAATACGAAGATCACAATGCCAACTGGGTTCAGCTGATCAGCCTGGATCCCGGCGCCAAGGCGCTGACGATTGCGAGCGAGGGCGAAGTCGAGGTGGAAGACCGGGCGGGCGTGATCGGCCAGCACCGCGGGTTCACGCCGCTCTGGCTGTTCAAACGGTCAACAGCGCTGACACGGCCCGGGCCGCTGCTGCGCAAGCTGGCGAAGGCGGCGCCCGACGGTTCGCAGGGCGATCTTGCGCGCCTGCACGCGATTGCGGAGCAGGTGCGCGGCGCGATCCGGTATGAACCCGGTTGGACGGACGCCGACACCAAGGCCGAAGACGCGCTCGAGAAGGGGCATGGCGTCTGCCAGGACCACGCGCACGTATTCATCGCGGCGGCCCGGCTGCTCGGCTATCCGGCGCGCTATGCCGGCGGCTACCTGATGATGAACGACCGGATCCAGCAGGATGCCGGCCATGCCTGGGCAGAGGTTCATGTCGACAGCATCGGCTGGGTTGGTTTCGACATCTCGAATGCTATTTCGCCTGACAGCCGCTACGTTCGCGTAGCGACAGGACTTGACTACCGGGAGGCCGCACCCGTTTCTGGCATGCGGTTCGGCGCCGCGAGCGAATCGCTCGATGTGTCGATACAGGTGCAACAACAATAAGAAACCCGCCTATCGGTTCTTCGCCCCATGACTTACTGTGTCGGTCTAAAGCTCAATCGCGGCCTCGTTTTCATGTCCGATACCCGGACCAATGCCGGGGTCGACAATGTCTCGCGCTTTCGCAAGCTGTTCACCTGGCAGGTGCCGGGGGAGCGGGCGCTGGCGTTGATGACGGCGGGCAACCTGGCGACCACGCAGTCGGTTGTCAGCATCCTCGAAGAGCGCACCAAGGCGCCGTCCGAGCGCAGGCCGTCGATCCTCGAGATGCCGACTATGTTCCAGATCGCGCGGTATGTGGGCGAAACGCTGCGGGATGTGATCCATTCCAATTCGGCCACCGGGCAAAAGGCGGACTCGGCGTTCAACTCGACGATCATCCTGGGCGGGCAGGTGAAGGGCATGGAGCCGCGCCTGTTCATGATCTACCCGGAAGGGAACTTCATTGAGGCCAGCGATGACACACCGTTCTTCCAGATCGGCGAGACGAAGTATGGCCGGCCGATCCTCGTGCGGGCCTACAACAAGGCGATGAGCTTCGAAGACGCGGCGAAACTCCTTCTCGTTTCTTTCGACTCTACGGTGAAAGCCAACCTCTCGGTTGGGCTGCCGCTGGACCTGCAGGTCATTGACCGGGATGCCTTCCGTCTCGGCATGTCCAAGCGGATCGAGGGCGAAGACCCCTACTACCAGACGATATCGAACGGCTGGGGCGAAGCGCTCAAGAAAGCGTTCGATTCGCTGCCCGGGTTCTCGTTCTAGGCCCCCCCGGTGGCATGATTTTGCGTGATCAGCCTTGAACGTGGCAGCCGTTTGGCTAAGGCTGACCGGTTCAGGGGGCCGAGGCAACGCGCACGGCACGAACGCCAACAATCAGGATTCAAACGTATGATCTTTGATCGGGTAAAATCGCTCGACGCGATTCTTGCGACGGCTGAAAAGAAATCGCTTCATCGTTCGCTGGGGGCCTTCCAGCTCACCATGCTGGGTATTGGCGCCATCATCGGCACCGGGATTTTCGTTCTGACGGCCGCTGCGGCCCAGAAGGCCGGGCCGGGCATGATGTTCTCGTTCATGATTGCCGGATTTGTCTGCGCCGTGGCGGCGCTCTGCTATTCCGAACTTGCCTCGATGGTGCCCGTCTCCGGCTCTGCTTACACCTACACCTACGCGGTCATGGGCGAGCTGATGGCCTGGATGGTGGGCTGGGCCCTGATCCTCGAATACGCCGTGGCCGCTTCGGCCGTGTGCGTCGGCTGGTCCGGTTATGTCATGGGGCTGGTGCAGAGTACCACAGGCCTCGCCTTGCCCGATTTCCTCAGTAGTGGTCCGGCCTGGGGCTGGGAAGGCATGTTGCCGACCGTGGATTTCAGCGTCGGGGTGATCAACCTTCCGGCCATCATCGTTGCGGGCCTCGTGACCTGGCTGCTCGTGCTCGGCACCAGCGAAAGCGCGAACGTCAACGCCGTTCTCGTCGCCGTGAAGGTCGTCGCGCTCACCGCGTTCATCGTGCTCAGCCTGCCGATCCTGAAGGGCGAGAACTTCACGCCGCTCATGCCGAACGGTTTCTTTGGCGAAGGCGGTCTTGGCGTGGTCGGCGCGGCGGCGTCGATCTTCTTCGCCTATGTCGGCTTCGATGCCGTCTCAACGGCGGCGGAAGAAACCAAGAATCCGCAGCGCAACGTCCCCATCGGCCTGATCGGATCGCTGGGTATCTGCACCATCTTCTACCTGCTCGTTGCAGCCGGAGTCGTTGGCACGGTTGGCGCCCAGCCAATCCGGGATGCGGCCGGCGTGGTCCTTTCGCCGGACGGCGCAGCTTTCGCCCTGCGCTGCGCTGAACTGAAAGCGCTCGGTGAAACGCCGATTGCCTGTTCCAAGGAAGCGCTTGCAGAAACGCTTCGCCTGATGAATTTCGGCCTGGTGGGCGACCTTGTTGGCCTTGCCGCCTCAATCGCCCTGCCATCGGTGATCCTGATGATGATCTACGGCCAGACGCGCATCTTCTTCGTGATGGCGCGTGACGGTCTGCTGCCGGAAAAACTTGCTGACGTTCACCCGAAGTACCGCACGCCCTGGAAAATGACGATCGTTACGGGCATCGTCGTCGCCACGGCTGGGGCATTCTTCCCGGTTGGTCAGTTGGCCGACGTTTCGAACTCCGGAACGCTGTTCGCCTTCTTCATGGTGGCGATTGCAGTGCTGTTGCTGCGCATCAAGGATCCGGGGCGTCACCGTCCGTTCCGTACGCCGCTGGTGTGGGTGGTTGCACCGCTCGCCGCGGCCGGCTGCCTCGGTCTTTACCTGAACCTGCCGCTGGTGGCGAAGCTGGTCCTGCCCATCTGGGGGTCTGTGGGGCTTGCGATTTACTTCCTCTACAGCCGGGGACACAGCCATGTCGGCCGCGGTTTGACGGAAGTGCATGAACTGGATGCGGATGCGCCGCCCCAGGCCGTGCCGCCCATCAAGGACTAGATCCCGAGATTTCGCCGGCGCAAGCCGGCGAAATTGTATTCGGGGTCAGGTGGCGCCGGGGGCCGGGCTGAAGACGATTGCCGCGTTGCCGAAGGCCTCGCGGTAGCGGGCCAGCCGTTTAGCGCTGATGGTGCGCAGGCCCATGACGGGCTCGAGGATCACGAACGTGTCGCCATCATAGCCGGCGACGAGGACATAGTGGTTGAGCATGCCCTGTCCGGTCATTTCCGAGAGCTGGGCGCTGCGTGAGATCACCAGCGCGGCGGGAAATCCGAGGACGGGAATATTGGCGCCGGGCAGCTGCCAGCCCTGCACAAAGACGGACGGCACGCGCACTGGGACGAGGACGGGGCGGCCCGCTTCGAGTTCGCGCAGGATGCCGTCCGGCTGCAAACGCACCGCGCTCGCCAGCAAGCCTTGCTCGCCCGCCAGGTTCAGAATCTCGGCCATGGAATAGCCGGTCTGCATGTTAGCGGGAGGGGTGGCGGCGAAGATATCGGTGCCGGAAACATGGCCGGGGCCGAGCCAGTAGTTCGTGACACTTGCCAGCGCATGTGCGCCGCAGGAAATGCCGTTGGTCTGGCGATCGTGCACGACCGGCAAGAGGAGCGTTGAAGGCGGATCGACGACCCGATCAAAGAACTCAAAGCTGTTGGCCGCGCTTCGCTCCGCGAAAGCGTCGGGGCTGGCGCTCGGGGTGGTGGCGCAAGCGCTGACCCCGAACGCCAGCGCCGCAGCTGCCGTTCTCAACATCGATCAGATCGCGGAAGCGACCACGAGCACGATGACGACGAGGCCAACGATGGCGAGCACGTTTTTGGTGGACATGCCGGCGTTGTAGGCTTCAGCTTCTTCGGCGGTCAGGAGTTGGACCGAATAGCCCTGCTCCTGGTAGGCCACAACCGTTGCGGCATCTTCCGAAGACAGGCCGTAGGATTGCAGGTCGGCGCTGCTGAACGGCTGCGCTTCGACGCTGCGGAACTGGGCGGCAGGGGCTTCAGCAAACGCGAACGGGGCAGCGACTTGCGAGACGGCAAATGCGGCGGCGATGGCTGCAGGAATACGAATTTTCATGGGGGTCGTCCTCTTCGGTTGCTCTGATCAGAAGCCCCGCAAGCCAAAGTGACGCCGGTTTTTTCGGGCCTTGAGTTGGGGAAATCTGGTGACCGCTTATGGGCGCAGTCGAGATTGAAACGCATGAACCCGGGCAAGGTTCCTGGTCAAGATCCGAAATGTTTGGACAGTTTCAGTCCCTGACCCTGATAGTTCGAGCCCTGTCCGCCATAGAGCGCCTTCGGGCGCGCCGACATCGGCTCATAGATCAACTTCGCCACGGGTTGGCCGTGCTCGAGAATGAACGGCACATCGCGGGAGCGCACTTCCAGAACGGCGCGGCTGCCGTCTTTGTTCATGCCGAATCCTGGATCGAAAAAGCCCGCATAGTGGGCGCGGAACTCGCCGAGTTCCGGGGCAATCGGCGCCATTTCGGCGGCCTCGTCCGGCGCCACCTTCACGGTTTCACGGCTGACGAGGATGTAGAATTCTTCGGGGTTCAGGACGATGCGGCCGTTCTTGGGATAAACGGGCTCCCAGAACTGGCTGACTTCGTGGGCGCCGATCCCACGCAGGTCAACGACGCCCGAATGCGGCTTGGCGCGGTACCCAGCTGGCTGACCCGTGGGTGGTTCCAGATCGATCGAGACGACCTTTTCCTTCAGCGTTTCCGGCTTTTTCCGCTTGAAGCGCAGCTGCGCCAGCCGGTCGCCGGGGCGCACCATGATCGGGAACGTGCGGGGGCTGACTTCCAGATAGAGCGGGCCGGAATAGGCTGTCGGCACTTCGTCAAAGGCTTTGCCGCGATTGGTGACGAGCCGCGTAAAAACGTCGATCCGGCCGGTGGAGCTCTTGGGGTTCGCCCGGGCTGCCAAGCCCGCAGGCAAACGCAGCGATTCCTGCAGGGGCACGAGATAGACGCAGCCGGTTTCCAGCACGGCGCCCTTTTCGGTCAGGTCGATACGGTGGAGCCGGATGCCGGGGTCCTGCAGCAGGTCGGCCACGGCGCGGTCCTTGCCGGGCAGGAAGCTTGCACGCAACCTATAGGCATCTTCGGCGAGGCGCAGGTCGAGGCTGGCTGGCTGCACCTGTCCCGGCTCAAGCGCCAGCGTGCTGCGGATCGCTCCGCTGGCCACCAACGCTTCAATTTCGAAGTCGGGCAAGACGCCCGCCGAATCCGCCATCACTTGCACCCCATAGGTCATCAGGCATAAGTCCCTCTCCCGGAAACACAAGGACGAGCGCTGACATGGCTGACGCACCCGGCGGTGATGACCCCAAGGGCTGGAAGCCCGCGACCCAGGCGGTGCGCGGCGGCCTTATGCGCTCACAGTTTGGCGAGATTTCCGAGGCGATCTTCCTGACCTCCGGCTACGCCTACGATTCGGCCGAGCAGGCCGAAGCCCGCATGGCCGGCAGGGAAGAGGGCTTCGTCTATTCCCGTTATGGCAGCCCGACCGCCGAGATGCTGCAGCAGCGCCTCTGCCTGATCGAGGGCGCCGAGGCATGCCGCGTCACCGGCTCCGGCATGGGCGCCATCTCCTCGGCCATTCTCGCTCCGCTGAAGGCAGGGGACCGTGTTGTGGCCGCGACCGCGCTGTTCGGCTCGTGCCGCTGGATCCTTGCCAACCAGATGCCGAAGTTCGGCATCGAAGCGGTGTTCGTGGACGGCGCCGACATGGCGGCCTGGGAGCGCGAGATCGGCAAGGGCTGCCAGCTCGTCCTGATCGAGAGCCCGGCCAATCCGCTGCTCGACGGCGTCGATATCGCAGCGGTGGCAAAGCTCTGCAAGCAGGCCGGCGCTCTGCTCGTGGTCGACAACGTATTCGCCACGCCGGTGCTCCAACGCCCGTTGGAACTCGGCGCGGACGTGATCGCGTATTCCGCTACGAAGCACATGGACGGACAGGGCCGCGTCCTCGCCGGCGCGATCCTGGCGACTGAGAAGTACATGTCCGAAGTCTACGACCCCTGGCTGCGACATGTCGGTCCTGCCTGTTCGCCGTTTAACGCGTGGGTCGTGCTGAAGGGTCTTGAGACCATGCAGCTGCGCGTCGAGGCGCAGAGCCGCACTGCCGCGCGGCTTGCGGATGCGATCGCAGCACATCCAGCGGTCGCTGCTGTGCGCTATCCGCACCGCAAGGATCACCCACATTACGAAATACATAAGAAGCAGATGAAGTCCGGCGGCACGCTTCTGGCGATGTCGCTGAAGGGCGGTCAGGCGGAAGCCTTCCGCTTCCTCAACGGGCTGAAAATTGCCGATATCTGCAACAATCTCGGGGATACCAAGACGCTGGCCTGCCATCCTTCAACCACCACGCACCGAGCGCTGTCAGACGCGGAGCAGGCCGCCATGGGACTCGACCGCAGCTGGGTGCGCGTGTCGGTCGGGCTTGAGGACGGGGATGATCTTGAGGCAGACTTTCTCGGCGCCCTGAGCGCAGTGTAGATTCGAAAAGGTGCCTCAAGGGATGGCCAGGCGCGCCCCGCCTCCGCAATATGAAGCGGTCACCGACGGCGTGCGCATCCGGGTGCGCACGCGCTTCCTGCATGACGAGTCCGAACCCGGCCGCAGCCGTTTCATGTGGTCGTACACGGTGGATGTGGAGAACGAGAGTGACCGGACCTGGACCATCGCGCGCCGCCATTGGCGGATCGTCGACATGGCGGGGAGAATGCTGGCGGTCGATGGTGAGGGAGTCGTCGGGCAGACACCGACGCTCGCGCCCGGACAATGCTTCGCCTACTCCTCGGGCACACCGCTCGCGACGCCGTCCGGCATCATGAGTGGGACCTATGACCTGATTGATGAGAACGGCGAGGAGATGGTCGCGGTGATCCCGACCTTCTCGCTCGACAGTCCCTACGATACCTCGCGGCCGAGCTGACGGCCTACTTTACCGGGCGCGGAACGCCCGGCAGGGGCTCGCCGGTATCGATGATGCGGAAGTGCGTGGCGATGAAATCGCTCGTGAACAGCGACTGAAGATCGCCGGGCGCAAGCACGCCCTCCCACTTTGCCAGCTGTTCCGGCCCGCCCTCGGCGTAAAGCACGGTTGCACCAGCCGTATCGACGAGGATCGCGCCATACTCTTGCAGCGCTTTGGCTACGGCCCTGGCGCCGGGCGAAAGCAGGGTGTTGTCGATATCATATGCAGGGTCGAGCTGAATGCGCGCGCCCATGGGCAGGCCGATCGGGCGTTCGCTGGCCTTGTCCGGCGCGTCGAGCGCCATGCTGGCAGGCGGCAGGAACTTGCCGGTTTGTGCCAGCGGATAAGCGAAGGCGAGCGCATGATCGATGCGGCCGGCCTTTACTTCGTCAACCCGGAGCAGTCCGGCCATCAGTGGTGCGCCTGACGGACGAGCTCCGCCGGAGAGATCCGCGCGTTCGGCTTTCATCCAAGGCATCGCGACGCCCGTGCCGGAGAGATCTACGACGGCGCCGAAGCCGGCGAACCATTCGCCTTCCTCGGTGCGGCCTAGCTGGCGCGTATCCCAGGCAAGGTTGCGCGCCGGGTCCACCAACGCGATGTAGTAACGCTGCGCAGACGTGGTGTCTGCAGGCACCGTGTCGGCGGGCAGAGGCACCCGTTTTCCCGGTTCGAAGCCTGGACCATAGCGGCCTTCATAAAGGGCGCGCACCGGCAGGTTCGGAGCCTGCGACGAGTCAATATACTTAACCAGAACCGACCATTCCGGCATGTTCACATAGAACGAACCGGCGGCGCCGACATCGGCGACCAGAACGTCCGATTTCGGGTCAATCTTGGCGTCCGCCGGGATCTTCGTGTTCCAGGGGCTGTCAGCCGAGAAAGGGCGCCAGCCGGCTTCCGGTTCAGCCGGCACAGCAAATGTTGTGGCCGGAATGCCCCCCGTCTGGGCGCAGGCGGTGATCAGGGCCGCGCCGATCAGGGCGGCTGCAGGCAAGAGGTGGCGCAACATGGACAAGGGTCTCCGAACGCAGGTCTGACCGCCCTGTTGCAAAATGCCTGCCGCTCGCCTTGCAGGCGAGTTTTTTTTCGCACACCGACCTTGGTCCTGAGTTTCGCCGGAAGCCTGCCCTTGGATGGCCCGAATGACCCGCCGCAGCAGGTCTCAAAGCCCAAGGACGGCTTTCGCCATGATGTTGCGCTGAACTTCATTCGACCCGCCATAGATGGACCCGGCGCGGTTGTTCAGATAGCGCGCCATGCCGGTCACCAGCGCGTCCGGACCGAGGATCGCTACATTTGCGCCGGGCTGCCAAGCGTCCGGCTGATACGGCGCGGCATGGACGCCGAGCGAACTGACGCCCGCCTCGTCGATGGCCTGCATAAGTTCCGTCCGCTGGATTTTCAGCATTGACCCGGCCGGACCCGGAGGCTGGCCGCTCGTCAGATCCGAGAGGATGCGCTGCTCGGTCGTCTTGATCGCCTCAAGCCGCATCGAGAGTTCGCCGATGCGCCGGATCAGCGCCATTTCGGCATTGGAATCGGCGTGGACATGTTTCTGCAAGCGGGCCAGCACGGCTTCCAGTCCTGCCGAAGATCCGCCGCCGCGTTCAAACTCGAGCAGGTATTTCGCGACCGACCAGCCGTCATTCTCGGCGCCCAACCGTCCCGATTTCGGCACGCGCACGTCATCAAAGAACACCTGGTTGAGCTCGTGCTCGCCCGCCAGGGTGATGATCGGATCAACCTTGATGCCAGGTGTTTTCATGTCCAGCAGCAGGAACGTGATGCCCATCTGCGGCTTTGCCACCGGATCCGTCCGTACAAGGCAGAACATCTTGTTCGCGTGATGCGCGTGGGTGGTCCAGATCTTGGTGCCATTGAGCACGTAGTCGTCGCCGTCGCTCTCGGCTTTCAGCTGCAGCGAGGCGAGGTCCGATCCCGAGCCGGGCTCGGAATATCCTTGGCACCAGTAGTCTTCGCCCGAGAGAATGCGGGGAAGGTAGTGCGCCTTTTGCTCGGGCGTGCCGTAGCCGATGATGCACGGGCCGACCATGCCAAGCCCCATGGGTGACAGCCCCGGCGCGCCCGCCCGTGCACATTCCGAGGCAAAGATATAGCGCTGCATCTCGTCCCAACCGGTGCCGCCATATTCCTTTGGCCAGTGCGGCGCAACCCACCCTCGCGCATGCAGGATGCGCTGCCACGGCAGCGTGAACTCGGGCTCGATAAACACGCTGGTCGCAAGCCGACCGGCTGCGGCAAGATCCGGTATGAGGTTCTTTTCGAGGAAAGCCCTTACTTCATTGCGAAACTCTACATCCTGGGCTGTCAGATCAAGGTTCATCGCTTCAATACCCCGCTGCGCGGACTGTGCCGGTAAAGATTGGCCGTCTCTGTTCGTTCAAGCTGACAGAAAAGCCGGGGCTGGCCAACTCCCGAAGCCGCATGACCCAAAGTCAATCCATCGGAAGGTTCAGGCTGGCCTGACCGAAATCATCACGGCGCCCTGCAGTTGTTCACCGGGCGCGAGCACTCCCATCTGCTCGGCCTTCGCAAGCTCAACCATGTTGACCGCATTGTTCACATGCGAGACCGGCTCGATGCAGAAGTAGGGCTTGCCCGGCGGAGTGTAGATGACCAGATTTCCAAGTGCAGGCGACGCCGTGATCGACACGGCAAGCCCGTCCGCACCGCCAAATTCCGCCTGCCGGTTCCAACCGAAGAAGCAATGGTCGTGGCCGGGGGCGCCGAGGTCTTCTGGCGCAGCTTCTCGCGCGTGCGGAAGGCCGGTCTCTCCCGGAAGCGTTGCCCATCGCCCGCCCGTGTGTGCGTTCAGCCACAAGCCTTGCGGCCGGACAAAATAGGGGTGCAGTCCAATACCGGCCGGCATGGGTTCGCTGTCGAGGTTCAGGATCGACAACGAGATGTACAACTGGCCGGCTTCAAGGCTGACCGCCTGTTCGGCGCGGTATCGCCAGGGCCAAGGCCCGCGTGCATGCTCAAACCACATCCTTGCGTTTCCAGGTCCGGACGCTTCCGCGGACCAAGAGGTTTGCCACCCCGTCCCATGCAAGGCATGCGGCTCCATATACTCCGGAGGCGGAAGATGTATCTCGCGGCCGAGGAACCGGAACGCAGCGCCCCGTATCCTGTTGGAGAACGGCACCAGCGGAAAACAACCCGCGTGTTGATCGGCCGCGGCCCGTCCCGTTTGCCCGCGCGCCAACACGGGTAGCCCTTGCCAATCTGCGCGGACGATCTGTCCGCCATGGGCCGGGTCCAGTTCGACCACCCAATCATGCGCGCGCAGGGTGAGCGAGCCAGCTTCCACAGGTCAGTCGGCCCGTTCGATCCGGGGATGGCGCGTCTTCAGCGCCGCCCACCAGGTGTCCACGTGGTCTGGCGCAACCAGCGCAACAACACAGCCGCCAAAACCTGCGCCGGTGATACGCGCGCCGGCCGCGCCCAGCGCAACGGCGTCTTCCACAATCCGGTCGATCACCGGAACCGACACTTCCATATCATCACGCAGGGAAACATGGCTCGCCTGCATGAGCGCGCCGAACGCGGCCCGGTCGCGCGTTTTCAACGCCGCCACTGCCGCAAGGCTGCGCTGGCCTTCGCTCCAGACATGCCGCACACGCTTTGCCACCGCGCCGTCCAGTCCCGCAAACTGCGCCGGGTCAGCCTGGCAGAGGTCCGCCGTCCCGAGTGCGTCCATCGCTTGCTGGCACTCCATCTGCCGCGCCTTGTAGCTGCCGTCTGCAAGTTCCCGGCGCACCCCGGACTGGATCACCACGATCTCCCAATCTTCCGGGATCGGAACAAGCTCGTAGCTGCAATCACGTGTATCGAGTGCCAGGACCTGCCCGCGGCGCCCTACCGCCACGGCCATCTGGTCCATAATCCCGCACGGCACCCCCATGAACTCGTTTTCCACCCGCCGCGCTGCCTGGGCCAATGCCACATCATCGCTTTCGTGCGCAGGCCTGCAGGCTTTCAGTGTCGCCACGATTGTCGCGGCGGACGATGAAAGACCCTGGCCCACGGGGATGTCGCTGCGGACAGTTACATCTTGCCCGCCCTGGATCCAGCCGATCGCCCGCGCGGCCTGCAGCGCGCCGCGAATGGCATCGGTCCAGTCCCGCGAAGCGGGTGCATCGATGCCGATCTGCACTTCGTCGCTGAATTCGGCCGACTGGATATAGTCCGTATCTGTCCCATTGGGCGTACGGGTGAGACGGATTTCACTCCGGATCGGCATCGGCAAAACTGTGCCGCCGCTGAAGTCGATCCACTCGCCTATGAGGTTGACGCGTCCCGGAACCCGCACGCCGATTGTTTCTCCGCTCATGGCGCCCGCAACCTTTCTGCCGCCGCTTCCGGTACAACATCCACCGTGAACACGCCCGTGAACTGCTCCACGCTTGCCAGATACTTCAGCCGCCCGGCATCCCGTAGGATCGGATAGAACTGTACCGTGAACTGAAAGCCCGCACTCTCGCCGCCGGGTGCGGCCTGGAAGCTCATCATGTAGGGCATCGGCGCCCCGAACAATGCGTCCAGCCGCCTCGGCACGTCTCCAAGCAGCGTCGCTAACGCTTCGATCTCGTCGCCGGTCATCGCCCAGGGGCCGGGGCAGCGCCGTGTCGGTGTGATCCAGGTTTCATAAGGGAAGCGCGCGAACGGTGGGCAGAACGCCGCCACGCCGCCTGCCGAGGCGACATCAAACCGCCCGCCCCAACCAGCATGATCCGCCGTCAGATCATATCCCTCCGCAAAGGCCCTGGCGGCTGCCGCCTGAGGGGCGGGCACGAAAGGAAAGGAATAGATCTGGCCGTGCGGATGGGGCAGGGTGACGCCGACCTGCTCGCCCCGGTTTTCAAAGGGCATCACATAGGCTGCGCCGTCGGCATGCAGCGCCTGGTACCGGTCGATCAAGGCTTCGAGGAGCAGCACGCGGCGGTCTTGGCCGATCGTGTGCAGGCTGCCTTCTGCCGCGCTCGTATAGACGACAACTTCGCACCGCCCGGTGGCCGGACCTTCCGCCCACCCGGTCAGCGCCCCGGCCGGCGCGCCCGGCTTCAGGCTGGGGAAGCGGTTGTCGAAAATGGCCAGCTCAAATTCCGAAAAGGGAATCTCGGTCACCGCGCCGCCGGCCGGCGCCAGCGGATCGGCTGCGGCCGAGGGATTGAAGGTGCGCGTCTGCCGGTGCGGCGCGTAGAGCGAATATGTCCCCCGCATCGGGTCGCGCCGGACCTCGCTCTGGTCGCTCGTGGACGCCAGCAGTTCCTCGCCCGGCAGGCCCAGATGCGGCGCAAATCCGTAAATCCGCAGCGCGCGCCCGTCAGCCTTGGCATGGTCGCGCCGGTAAACGCCGCGCGCCCGGCCCTCGAGAGGGGTATTGACGATATCGCCTGTCATCGTTCGCCTGATTGGCAGCGTTTTCTTTCCAAGTCATCCCGGCCCGTGCCAGAAAGGCGGCCTTGAATGGAGATTCTCGCGGCATGAAACTCGGCGTCTGCTACTATCCCGAACACTGGCCGGAGGCCGACTGGGCGGAAGACGCCCGCTTGATGCGCGACCTGGGGCTCAGCCTGGTGCGGATCGGCGAGTTCGCCTGGTCCCGGATCGAGCCGGAGCCCGGCCGCTTCGACTGGGCCTGGCTGGACCGCGCCATCGAAACCCTTCATGCGGAAGGACTGGGCGTCATCCTCGGCACGCCGACTGCCACGCCGCCGAAATGGCTGGTGGATCTGCATCCGGATATCCTCCCGCATGACGAGCATGGCCGCCCCCGCCGCTTCGGCTCCCGCCGCCACTATTGCTTTTCCTCACAGACCTATCGGCGCGAAAGCGCGCGGATTACCGAAGCGCTCGCTCGCCGCTACGGCCTGCATCCCGCGATTGCCATGTGGCAAACCGACAACGAGTTTGGCCACCATGGCAGCGACGAGAGCTTCTCGCCCGACGCGCATGCCGCGTTTCGTCTATGGCTCGAGCGCCGGTATGGCACGGTCGATGCGCTCAACGCTGCCTGGGGCACGGTCTTCTGGTCGCAGGAATATCGAAGCTTCTCAGAAGTTGATCTCCCCGGCGCCACGGTCACCGAAGCCAACCCCTCCCACATCCTCGATTTTCGCCGCTTCAACAGCGATCAGATGGTGAGCTTCCATGCCGGACAGGAAGCGATCATCCGCCGTCATAGCCGAGATCGTCCGGTGACGCACAATTTCATCGGGGACTTCATCCGCCTCAATCATCACGACATCGGCAGGCACCTCGATATCGCAACCTGGGACAGCTATCCGATCGGCCTGCTCAGCGAAGGCCACTTCACGCCGGACGAGAAGTCGCGCTGGCTGCGTCAGGGGCATCCCGATTTCGCGGCGTTCAACCATGACGTCTACCGCGGTACGGCGCCCGCCTGGGCGATCATGGAGCAACAGCCCGGCCCGGTAAACTGGGCCCGCCACAACGCCGCGCCCGCACCTGGCATGGTGCGTCTCTGGACATGGGAAGCCTTCGCGCACGGCGCCAGGTTCGTCAGCTATTTCCGCTGGCGCCAGCTGCCAGTCGCGCAGGAACAGACGCATGCCGGCCTGCTGCGATGGGACCGCGCGCCGCAGCCGGGCATGGATGAGGTGCGCGCCGTCGCCTCCGAAATTGACGCGCTCGGGGACGTAGAGAATGGGCGCGCTGACGTCGCGCTTGTTCTCGACTATCCGAGCCTCTGGCACCATGAAATCCAGCCGCAAGGCCGCCGCGGCGCCGCCATAGACCTTTGCCGCCTGCTCTATACGGGCCTGCGCAAGCTCGGCCTCGATGTGGACATTGTTCCCGCCACGTCGGATTTTGCGGGATACAAACTTGTTGTTCTGCCCAGCCCTTCGATCTTGCCCGAAGGTATCGACAAACGCCTCAAGGCGAGCGGCGCGGTCGTCCTCGCGACCGCGCTCACCGGCTGCCGCACCCAAGAGGGCCATCTTCCGCCGCGTCCTGATCTCGGCCCGCTGCCCGAACTCCTCCCGATGCGGATGATCCGGTTCGAAAGCCTTGCGCCGCACATAACGCTGAAGGTGCGAACGGACAGCATGATGTACACGTCTGGCCGCTGGCTCGAAACAATCGATACCGGTGCGATGGTGCGCGCCACCTTCGATACGGGTGCCCCGGCGTGGACCAGCAACGGTCCTGCACATTACCTCGCAACATGGCCGGATGAAAAGCTGCTCGACGATATCCTGGAAACCTTGAGCGCCGAAGCGGGTCTTGCGGTCCGCCGCACGGGTCCGGATATCCGATTGCGCCGCGCGGGCGGGCTGCAGTTTGCGTTCAACTACGGACCCAACACGGTCGACCTGACAGCTTTGGGAGCCCCGTCCGAGGCTGCCGCCTACAAGCTCGGCGGCCCGCATCTCAGTCTTGGCGGCGTCGCGGCCTGGCCGGTGTGACCCTCACTTCGCCACAAGCCTGAAGATCGCAACCGTCTCCGCCGCGATCGTCGGCATCGTCAGTCCCGATTGCCGCAGCCAGGTACCGGATACTTCAACGCCCTCTTTCATAGCCTCGATGAAAGGGGACGTATGGTTCGTCCGCGTACGGTCGAGCCGCGTGACGGTGTGGGCGCCATCCTCAAGCATGGGCAGCCGGACCAGCGGCATGTGCCGCTGCATGGTCGGCTCGACGCGGTAGAGCAGCAGGATCAGGTCACGCGCGTCGCCGTGTGCTTGCCACACGACCCCGTCGCCCGCCTCGCCGAGCCACACGCGCCCGGAATGCAGCCGGTCCCGCAGCGTCTTGTGTTCAGCGATCCAGTCTGCGAGCCGCGCTTTATCTTTTGCGTCCAGCTTCATCGGATCAAGCTCCACGCCGAAATGCCCCGCCAGCGCCACGCCGGCCCGGAAATCTAGCGATTGGCGGCGCCGAGTGCTGTGCGCCGGCGCCGTTCCGATATGCGATCCCATCACTTCGGGCGGGAACACGCGCAGGAATTCCCGCTGCATGGCAATGCGCTGAACGGCGTCGAGAGAATCGCTGGTCCAGAACCGGTGCGTATACTGAAGGACTCCGGCGTCGATCCTCCCGCCGCCCGCCGCGCAGGCCTCGATCTCGACCTCCGGAAAATTCGCCCGCAAACGCGCCATCAACCCGTACGTCGCTTGAACCTGGCGCCGGTAGACTGCGCGGGGCCCGCCCGCCACGATTTCGCGGTTATGGTCCCATTTGAGGTAAGAAATCGGCAGGGACCTCAGCAGGCCGGACAGAACGCCGTATAAATAGTCCGTCACGCCGGGCTGGGTCAGATCAAGGACCATCTGGTTACGCCCGGTGAGCACCGGCCGCCCGGCGCCGGTCAGGATCCATTCGGGATGCGCCCGCGCGAGGTCGCTGTCCGGATTGATCATCTCCGGCTCCACCCAAAGCCCGAATTCCATGCCGAGCCCGGTCACATGCGCGGCCAGCGGCCCCAGCCCGTCCGGATACTTCTTCCGGTCCGGCGTCCAGTCGCCCAGCGCGGCCTTGTCGTTGCCGCGCCCTTCGAACCAGCCATCGTCCAGCACGAAGCGCTCGATTCCGAGCCGCGCTGCCTCATCCGCGAGCGCCGTCATGCCGGCCATGTCGTGATTGAAGTAGAAGCCTTCCCAGGTGTTGATCTGCACCGGTCTCGGCCGCATCGCTCCACCCGGCCAGGTCATCCGTTTACGGATCGCGGCATGGAAGTTCTGCATGGCGCCATTGCGGCCTTGGGCCGAGAAGGTCGCGATCAGTTCAGGCGTCTCCAGCGTCTCGCCGGGCTCCAGGCGCACTTCGCCGGGCGCCAGCCACTCGCCGAACTGCCAGAGATAACGCCCATCATCCAGCCACTCGGCCTGCTGCACGGAATTGCCGGACCAGGCGAGGTGCGCCGCATAGACATGCCCCTCAGCCGTTTCCGCAAAGCCGGTTGGCGGCGCATCATGCGAGGTCAGCCCACGCCGGTTTTCCCGGCGCCAGAGACTGCGTGTCAGGTCCTGCATTTGCTGACCAAACTCCGCCTGATGCCGGCCGTTGTAAAAATGCATCCGCCGCGTTTCCGGCGGCAAGGGCAGGGACGCGGCGGCGAGCCATTGAACGTCCATGGCGGCGCTGCCGGCATTTGTCAGCTTGGTCGAGACCGTCAGAACATCCGTCTCCGGATCAAGCGAAAGTCGAATCTCCGCCACTAGGGCAGAAACGGAGTCCGCGAGCCGAACCACCAATGCGGCGCCCTCGTGGGTCACTTCCGCCGCCGTCAGCGCCTGCGCCCAGTCTGCGCCCGCCCGGTGTGCCAGCAGCGCGCTCTGCGCGAACCAGCCCTCGCCGAGCAGAGGGAAAACACTCAGCGCCACATCCTTGTCCAGCGCAAACGTTGGCAGCGGCCGCGTCGCCGCCAGAGCCGCCTCTGGCCAAGCGTCCTCCGGTAGTCGTGGCCCCCAGTAGCGCCAGAGCGGCGCGCCGTCCGGCACAACCTCGAGCACAAGCGAGCTGGCCCGTCCGTGCAGCGCCTGAAATACTGTCATCCCACTCCCACCCGTTCGCGATGCACACGGATTGCCCACAACCCCGCCGCAAGGCAAGCTGTTGCTTCATGCTTCACGGGACCGCCTATTTGCACAGGTTCGTGTAAATCTTTCGCAATCCGCCCGTGGAACGAATGAGATCGTGCAAACGGGAGGTCTCGCCATGTTGACGGACAAGAAAGCGGTAACCATGTCGCACACCCCCGCGCCCCAGATTCCGGTCCGCCTTCTCGGCGGCATCGATGCCGGCGGTACGACCTTCAAGTGCGCCCTCGCGGATGCGACGGGCCATATCCTTGACACACGGCGTATCCCTGTAACCTCTCCGGAAGAAACTATCGGCGGGTGCCTCGGTTTTTTCCGGGAGATGCTGACTGTGCGCGGCGCCAAACTCGCTTGTTTGGGCATCGCGAGCTTCGGGCCCGTGGATGTGGATCCCGCCTCTCCGGACTATGGCACGCTGCTCTCTACGCCCAAACCTGGCTGGTCGCGCACACGCCTGACGCAGCGCTTCTTCGCTGGTCTCGGCGCCCCGGTTGTTCTGGATACGGACGTCAACGGCGCCTTGGCGGCCGAGCGCGAACTTGGCGCGGCCAAGGGCATGCGCTCCGCCGCCTACGTTACCATTGGCACTGGCATCGGTGCCGGCCTGTTCGGTCCGGGGGGCTTTCTGTCAAAACCTGCGCATCCGGAATTCGGCCACATCCGCGTTGAGCGACATCCTGATGATCTCGCCTTCGAAGGCGTGTGCCCTTTCCATGGTGCCTGTCTCGAAGGCCTTGCGAGCGCGACCGCGCTCGCGCGCCGCTACGGCGATCCCACGCTGCTCCCCAGAAACCATCCGGCCTGGGACATCGAAGCCTTCTACCTTGCGCAGGCTTGTCTTGCGCTGACGCTCACCGCGCGGCCAGAGCGCATTCTGCTCGGCGGCGGGGTCATGCTCGCCGAAGGCTTGATGCCGAAAATCCGCGCCGCCTTTGCGAAGTTGCTGAACGGCTATCTCGAACTCTCCGAGGCGGATATCGAAACGCTGATTCAGCGCCCGGCGCTCGGAGATGACGCCGGGATGATCGGCGCCGTCACGCTGGCCCGCCAAGCCGTCGCCGCAGGAAACTGGAGCGCCTAGGCGCCGGACTTCATCGTGCTGAGAAGGTCGTCGATGCGGGCCGTCGCAAACCCGATGGCACTGTCGGAGATGCCGTACGGTATCAGGAGATGATCGCCGGTGCGCAGCGCGCCGCAGGTGTATACTACGTTAGGCACATAGCCCGATCGGTCGGCATTCTCCGCCGTCAGGATCGGCTCGCGCGAACGGGCGATCACTTTCGACGGGTCGTCCAGATCCAGCAGCGCGCAGCCCAATGCATACTTGCGCATCGCGCCGACGCCATGCGTCAGCAGCAGCCAGCCTTCGCTCGTCCGTATCGGACTCCCGCAATTACCGATCTGGATGAACTCCCAAGGATACTTGGGCTCCATCAGCAGCGTGTCTTCGCGTTTCCATTCCGAAAGGGTGTCGGATTGCAGCAGGAAAAGGTTCTTCCCGTCCTGCCGCCCGATCATAGTGTAAAGGCCGTTGATCCGTTCCGGGAACAGGGCCATGCCCTTGTTGCGCCCGGCCTCGCCGCGGACCGGCTCAAGGTCAAAGGTGAAGAAGTCTCGCGTCCGCAGCAGCTCTGATCGGATGGACGATCCCGAATAGGCGGTATACGTACCAACCCATTCATAGTCGCCGCCGCCATGGTCAAGGCGGACAAGCCGAAGATCTTCTAGCCCGTTGCGTTGCTGCTCCGTGATCGGAAAGATGACCGTATTGGACAGGGTGCTGTCGCAGTGGCGGTGTACTATGACCCCGCCCATTTCATCTGTCAGGGTCGCATCATCAAGTTCGGCGGAGGTGGCGAAGGGACCGTCCGGCCAGAGCGAGAAGCTGCCGTCCGGGTTGGCAATACCCTCCCGGAACGCAATCGTGCTGATATGCCCTTCGCCCACAGCGCGCAGGCTCATTACAAAACGGCAGTGACCCTCGCTGACGCCGGATTGATCCGGATGTGGAACGATAGAGGGGTTCATCAGCGCCGCAGCCGCATAGGTCTACTCGTGGCAGAAATAGGCTCCAATTAGCTTGCGCTTTGTATCCGAATAATTGCTCGCCTTGAGTTCCAGCGAAGTCACCACCTCCTCGAAACGGGCAGAGAACATCTTCTCCGTCTGCCAATGACGCGCCTTGAAATCCTTCAGCACGCGCCGGTATTGCACCCTTGTGTCCTCTGGTGACAATGCGTTGATATCTTCGACCAGCTTCATGGCGCGGCCGCCCGGAGCATTTTGCGCCTGCCAGCCGAGGTGAAATGGCCGCAGCACAACCCTCGAAGGGTTGGCCTTCAGCCGTGTGTCGAATATCCTGATCTGGTTGGGATGCAGGATGGGATTGGATTTCAAATCAGGCTCCAGTGTCGCGGCGGGAGGTCAGGGACGCGAACGTGCTCATGGAATGGTAAGCCAGCTGGAATGCAAGTATTGGTTCAGCTCCGCTGTTGCGGTTGACCCCGCGCGGGGTCAGCCCGCCCCAGCATCTCCCCGTATCGAGGTTGGCGATGACGGCGCCGCGATCATTGTCGCCCAGAAACCAGCGCCACGCCGTTTGCGCATATTCGAACCAGGCCGGGTTGCGTGTCGCGCGGTAGGCTGCGGCAGCCGCATCAATCGCTGCCCACGCTTCCAGCGGCTGCTGGTCGAACGGCCATTGCTCCTGCACGCGACCGAAACTCTCGGAACCGACGGGGCGGAAATTTCCGTTGGCGGACAATAGCCGAGCCGATAGCCAGGACAACGTGTCCAGCCCTTTTTCCACCAAATTGCGGCGGCCTAGGATACCGCCAGCCTCGATCATCGCCTGGCAGAGGCGCGCATTGTCATAGGCCAGAACAGGTTCGAACCAGCGCTAGTCCTTTGTCGCTGTGGCAAGAAGGGCGTTCAATCGCTCGGCGCCCGCTTCGATAAGGTCGAGGGATACGCCGTGCCCGGGCCGCCCTGCAAGGTTCTCGGCGGCCGCCAGCATCGTGAAGGCCTTGGCACGCGGGCTGCCCAACGCCATCATATGGCTCGCTGCGCAGTCATACACACCTTCCGCCCACGTACGGATGTCCTGTTCCTGGCAAGTGCGGATGGTCCACCCCAGGCCCCACAAGGCGCGGCCCTTGGAGTCTTCAGATCCTTCCGTTTCAAGCCACTGGCGGGAAAAGGACATGAAATTGCGGAACCGCTTGGTGTCCGGATTCCAAGCGTCCTGAACGAAGGCCGCATAAATCCGGCGCGCCCGCGAAACGGATGGATCATGCCGCGACGCGCGCGTCGTCACCATCAGCGCCGGTGCATTGTCGTCCACGCAATAGCCGTGCGCACGGTGGGGGACCACGCCGATGGCATGTTGCAACATCCCGGTATCGTCACTCATCGCAAACATGGCGCCAAGGTCCGGCGCCCGCAGCGGCGAACGGATCACCGGCGCTGGCGTCACCGCGCTTGACAGCATGGAGGCCGTGGCGTCGGCGAAGCGTGACCAGATCGTCGCGCGCCCGCGCTCGTAAGCACGCTGTTGCAACGCCTTGAGCTCACTGCGCTGATCCAGCAGCCGGTTCACACCTTCGGTGACGGCTGCCGGCGAGCCGGGCGCAATCAAAACGCCGTTGCCGTCGGCGAGCAGTTCCTTAGCATGCACATACGGCGTCGAGACGATGGCCTTGCCGAGCGCAACGGCGTAGCTGAGCGTGCCGGAGGTGGATTGTTGCAGGTTCGGATACGGCGTCAGGTAAATGTCGCAAGCTTCCAGCTGGTCGAGCAGGTCCGGCAGATCGAGGAAACGATTGTCCCACTGAATGTGCGCGTCCACACCGAGGCGCTCCGCCAAGGCCATCAGCCCTTCGCGGTAGGCTTCGCCGTCCCGGGCGACGAGGTTCGGATGGGGCGCGCCGACGATCCTGTAAACCACATCCGGATGATCGCGCACGATGCCGGGCAGGGCTTCAATGGCATGCTCTAACCCCTTGCCGGGGCCGAGCAATCCGAACGTCATCAGCACCGTCCGCCCTTCCAGGTCAAAGCGTTGCTTGAAGGTTGCCTGCCGTCCAAACGGCCGGTCGGGTGCACCGTGCTCGATCACGTCGATCACCGTCGAAGGCGCTCCATACACGCGCGAAAGGATGTCGCGGGAGTGTTTGGACATCACCATGATGCGCGTCGCGCGCGCGATCAGGTGCAGCATGATCCTGCGCTGCACGTCGGACGGTTCAGCCAGAACCGTATGAAAGGTGAACACAAGCGGCGCGGCAATCTGATCGGCAAAATCGCAGATCATCTCGCCGCTCTCGCCGCCATCAATTCCGAACTCGTGCTGGATCCAGACGGCGTCGATACCGCTGTCGTTGATCTGCTCCGCGGCGGCGCGGTACGAGGCTGGATCGTTCGCGGAGATCACGCCGTTTGCACGGCCGTATTGCATCGATTGTGCGGGATCGCCGATCACATACACATCGAGTCCGAGTCCCGGCCGGAACGCCTGCAACGTCTCCGCAATGTCGGTGGTGAACGTGGCAATCCCGCACCGGCGCGGCGCGTAGCCGCCCACAAGTGCCAGCCTGAGCGTATCCGGCTCAACGCGCACAGTCACACGAGCTGCCGCAACCGGAAGCGAGGGCACTTGTTCGAGGCGGGCAAGATTGGGCCGTACGGGAAAGGACGTTGCTGGCATGAGCGCACACTTTTCAGGAGGTGAGCACAGAGAACGGGTCACCGGCGCGAACGTTCCGGATGTGGCTGCCGTATGAGGGGAATGTAACGAAACGCCCTGAATCGTGCAGCCGGGAGGTTCAACGCCTTGGTTTTTGAGCATCGCGCCTCCAACAAAAAACGCCCGGCGGCGAGTTTATCGCGGCCGGGCGTTCTGAAACGTTCTGAAGCTTGCGCTTATAGCACGCGGTCTTTCAGGTCTTTCGACGGACGGAAAGCCACTTTCTTCGAGGCCTTGATCTTGATCGCTTCGCCGGTGGCCGGGTTGCGGCCCTTGCGGGCGGGGCGGGCGCGTACCTGCAGGATGCCGAGGCCGGAAATGCGCAGTTTCTTGCCCTTTTTCAGGTAGCCGCCCATGCGGTCGATGAAGTCGCTTACCACCGATTCGGCCTGCTTTTTCGGCATCTGGTGGGCTTCCGAAAGCTCAGCGGCGAGGTGCTTGATCGTCATCACGTCCGGCGCAGCTTTCTTCGCAGCGGCCTTCGGAGCAGCTTTTGCAGGCGCTTTCGCTGCAGCTTTCACGGGCGCTTTGGCCTTTGCAGGGGCCTTTTTGGCCGGTGCCTTGGCGGCGGGAGCTTTCGTTGCGGTTTTCGGTTTCAGGGCCATTTCAGTTTCCTTTGTAAGGCGGTGAGTTCAAAAAGCAGCGTAAAACCGTGGGTTTTTTAGCTGCTGGTGTTTAATTTCTACGCGGGAATCATTGCAGAGCGAGATCGGATATATTCGCTTTGCAGAATGCGCAAGCACGCGACTGGAGCGGGTGAGGGGAATCGAACCCCCGTCGTCAGCTTGGGAAGCTGCTGCTCTACCATTGAGCTACACCCGCTTTGATGCCGATATTTGAGCCGTAACGCGGCCCCGCGCAAGGCCCGCCAATACACACTGGCGCGGCGGCTTTCGCGCGTGTAAATGCCCGCCATGAACAGCTTTCTTCTCGTCGCCGCAGGCGGGGCCATCGGCGCATCCCTGCGCCACGGCGCCGGTCTTCTCGGCGTGCGCCATCTTCCGGCCAACTGGCCCTGGGCCACCTTTTCGGTGAACCTCCTTGGCGGCTTCGCCATGGGGCTCGCTGCCGGCTGGTTCGCTTACAAGGGCGCCGAAGGCGGCAACGACCTGCGCCTTTTCCTCGCCACCGGCGTCCTCGGCGGCTTCACCACTTTCTCGGCTTTTTCGCTGGAAACCATGAACATGCTCCGCAGCGGAGAGGCCGGCAAAGCGCTTGCCTATGCCGCGCTGTCGGTCATTCTCAGCGTTGCCGCGCTCGGCCTCGGCCTCTGGGTTGCAAGGCGGGCCTTCGCATGAGCGGCCAGATCATCACCGAAACCGTCTCCCACCAGGAAGCTGGCGCGCGCCTTGATCGCTGGATCAAGCGCCGCGCGCAGCTGACCCAGGGCCAGATCGAGAAGATGCTGCGCACCGGCCAGATCCGCGTAAACGGTGCCCGCGCCAAAGCGAGCACGCGCCTCGAGGCGGGCCATGAAGTCCGCCTGCCGATCTTCAGCACCGAGACGATGGCGCCGAAGGCGCACCACACAGCCCGCGCGAGCGCCGAGGACAAGGAATTCCTGAAGTCGATCATCATTTACGAAGACGATTACATGATGGCCCTGAACAAGCCCGCTGGCATCGCCGTGCAGGGCGGCTCGGGGCAGGGCCGCCACATCGACGGCCTGCTGATGGGTGTCTATGGCGAGGAAGAGCACCGCCCTGTCCTCGTCCACCGGCTCGACAAGGAAACGTCCGGCGTCCTCCTGATCGCCAAGCACCCGCGTGCCGCCCACCAGCTTGCGGACATGTTCAAGGGCCGCGAGATGGACAAGGTCTACTGGGCGGTCACGGTCGGAGTGCCCAACCCGCCGATGGGCCAGATCCGCTGCTGGATGATCAAGGGTATTCCGGATGCGGACGAACCCTCCGGCTACCGGCCCTATGATCCTAAATCGACTTCGAAGCGCCGCGACGTAGACCGCGAGCGCATGATCCGCTCGGCGCAGGGCGTCGAAGGTGCCCGCCACGCGATCACGGATTATACTGTCATCTCGCAGGCCGGCGGCAAAGTCGCCTGGGTCGCGATGCGTCCGGAAACCGGCCGCATGCACCAGCTGCGTTTCCACATGCTGGAGATGAACACCTCAATCCTCGGCGACTACAAGTACCAGTCCCGCCGCGAAGTCCCGCAGGGCCTGGCCGAAGGCATGCACCTGCACGCCCGCGCGCTGGTAATTCCACGGGAGCGCGGCAAGCCGACGACGATCATTGCGCCGCTGCCGCCGCACATGGTCGAAACCTTTGCCACGCTCGGCTTCCTCGAACAGGAAGCGGGCAAGGACCCGCTGGCGCCTTTCATCTGATGCCGCAGACTTCAAACGACTTGCGCCTCGCCATCTGGGATGTGGACGGCACGCTCGTCGACTCCCGCGCGGTCATCCAGGCTTGCATGGAGGCCGCCTTCCGCGACACAGGCCTTCCGCCCCCGGACTATGACGCCACGCGCCGCATTGTCGGCCTGAGCCTTGCCGCCGGCATTGCGCAGCTCGCCCCGCCTGACCTGGGCGCCGCGCGCCTCGAATTCCTCGTCGATGCCTATCGCCACACCTTCACGCGCCTGCGCGCCGATCCCGCCTTGCACGAGCCGATGTATGACGGCGCCCGCGAAGTGCTGGACCGCCTGAAACAGGACGGCTGGCTGCTCGCCATCGCTACCGGCAAGACGCATCGCGGCCTCGACGGGCTCTTCGCCAAGCACGATATCAAGTCCTATTTCGACACGGTCTGGTGCGCTGACGATGGCCCCGGCAAGCCGCATCCCTTCATGATCGAGCAATCCATGCGCGCCCTCGGCTGCGGCCCGGCCCAGTCCCTGATGATCGGCGACGCCATCCACGACATCGCCATGGGCCGCGCGGCCGGCGTGCGCTCGCTCGGCGTCAGCTGGGGCTTCGGCCGCGCGGATGAGCTGCAGGATGCCGGGGCCGACGAAGTGCACCACGAATTCCGAACACTGACAGAGAGCCTTGAGGCGTTCGCTCCCGCCTGAGATCCCTCAATACATCCGGAACAACTGCTCCGCCGTGCCGCCCAGGATCAGCTGCGCATTCTCGACGCTGGTCGCATCGAACACGGCCTGGATCGCGCCCCGCGTATAGCCGAATGTGCTCTCCTGATGCGGATAGTCGGACGACCACATCACCCGGTCTGCGCCGATGCGGTGCAGCAGCTCAAGGCCCGCCGGATCGGTCATGAACGTCGCGTAGCAGTGATTGTGCCAATACCAGCTCGGCGGATGCTTCAGCTTCGGCTGAACCTGTGTCGGGAAGTGCGTGTAGATCATGTCGGCGTCATGGATCATGCTCGCCACCCACGAGATACCCGCCTCGACGAACACCACTTTCAGCGCGGGGAACCGGTCGAACACCCCGGCAAAGGTCAGCATACCCCAGTTCTGCCGGAAGCCGCCCATCTGTGTCAGGACGAACGTGCCCGTCGCGCCCGGCGCTGCGGTCGGAATGTTCTCGCCGATATGGAAGCACAGCGGAATGCCGCTGTCGGCAATCGCTTCCCACAGCGTGTCCATCTTCGGATCATTGTAGAGGATCGGGTTGCCATCGAGGTCCTTGCGCGGATTGATCGGCACCATAAGGCACCGCGCGCCGAGTTCCTTGCAGCGCTGCACCGAAGCGCGCGCCTCGCTCATGTCCCAATAGTTCGGCACCATCGCCGCAAACAGCCGCCCCTGGCCCTTCGCGCACTGCTCAGCAATCGACTCGTTATACGCGCCGAAAATCTCCGCGCGCATCTCCATGTCGGTCATCATGTAGAGGCCGAACAGGCGCTGCGGGAAAATCAGCTCCTTGTCGACACCCTCCGTGTCCAGATCTTTCAGCCGCGCCTCGATGCTCGTCAGGCCGGGGTGGCATTCCATCGCCTCGCACAGCGGCACGATATCGTGCGGGCGCATCATCGGCTTGCCGCCGATGGTAAATTGCCAACCGCCGTCACGGAATTCCATCCGCGGCGCCTTGTCTTTCAGGTGCGCCGGAAAGCGGTCGACCCAGCAATCGGTTTCGAGCATGTGGCTGTCGGCGGAGATGATCGTTGTGCCTGCCGGCCAGTCGCGGGTCTTGGCCGAAGCTGTCCGCTGCGGCGAAACCGGCTGGTGTGCCTGGCCGGGCACTTCCAGAACGAAACGCATATCGTCCGCCATGGCAAACTTCCTCCCGTCTGCGTCTGGTCTTTGAGGGAGGATAACACCGAAGCGGGGCCTGCCAACGCTGTCGCGGCGTCAAGTCTTCAGCCCGCGAGCCCCCGGAACCAACGCCCGATCGCTCGCGCTTCCTCGCGTTTCGCTTCGGTCGCGGCGGCGGCCTCTTCGTCCTCGCCCCAGCGCGAAGCCTGCCAGGCCTCGTCCAGCTTCGACATTTCGAACGCTTCTTCCGCCGGCAGAACACCTTCGCACACCGCCATGGCCAGCAGCGCCGAGCCATACAGCCCCGCCGCATAGACCACTCCCGTAAGCCGGAAATCATCGAGGCTCAGCGCATAGTCCCGCGCCGCTTCCAGCGAGGCATCCGGCTGCGGCGTGGCGCGCACGCCCTCGGTCGTCACCAGGATGACACCCAGCGCATCCGCCGCCCAGTCGCGCACCGGGGCCCAGTGGCCTTCCTCCAGCGCGATCAGGTCTTCGGGTTCCTCCGCGATGTGGCAGATCAGGTCGGTCTCGCAGAAGCGGGCCAGCTCGTCAGCCATCCCGTCGCGCGCGTCCGGCGTCCGGTCGATGGCGACGTTCGCAAGGCGCGTGAGGTGCAGGTTCAACAGGTCGATATACTCTTCCTGCGCATCCCACTCGGCCGCGATCGCTTCAGCAAGGCCTCGGGTGGGGAAGGCAAGGGCCGCGCGTTCGGGCGTCTTGATCGTGCGCCCGTCGAGCGCCACGGTCCAGCCGTCGCCGAGACGTTCAGCGGCGGCGATCTTGTAGAAACGTTTGGGTCGGGGATCGGTCATCCGCCCCGCTTACGCCGGAGCCGCTGCCGCGCCAAGCCTTAGCTCGCGGAAGGCGCCAGTCGCATCAAGTCAACGACCACGCGCGTTTCGGGGTCGACCAGGGCCAGCGACTGCCCGAAGCGCACCGTGCGCAGGGCAGGGTCCTTCAGGTCGGTCTCGACGATCACGCGGAATTCCGCCGCGACCAGAGGCACATCCATTGGTACGACCGCGCCGGGATGAATGCGCGCTTCCAGCGGCGAGGGCGAGAAGCAGATGTTCTGCCGTTCGAGGCCGACGGTGCACGGCTCATTGTCGAGCATGAAGCCGCGGTCGAACACGGCATAGTCCGCTTCTGTGAACGCCCGGACAGGCGCTGCTTCCACGGTGTCTGCCTCTGCGCCAGACGGGCGCGTGCCAAAGAATGCGCCCAGCGCAAACAGCGCGGCGCCGGCAAAGGCCATCTCGATTTTAAGGGTCTGCATCGCCTTCGGCGCCCGCGTTTCCAACGTTGAATGTGAAGTGTCCAATATGCGCGCACGCATGCATCATTCCCCCCTAATGAAGCGTAAACGAGCAGACGTCTGAAAGGTTCCTGCGCGCTGCGGCTGGGCGCTTGTCGGTCAGCGTAGAAACCCTATCGTTGCAACAGCTTCAGAGTTTCCTTCAGGTCTTTTCCATGCATGTTTCTTTCTGTCGGCTTGCTGCGCCCTTGCTGGCGCTGGCGGCCCTGTCCGGCGCCGCCGCCGCGGAGCCTGCGAGTGTCGCCTCGGTCCGCGCCGCCCTGGAATCGGTGGGTGTCGAAAAAACGCGCTCCGCAATCCTTTACGGCCAGCCTATGCTGTCGGCAGAGTTGCAGGGCCTCGGCTTCGTGGCAGGGCTGCGCCGCTGCGCGGGGGATGTGCTCGACTCCCAGCGCTGCGAGGAAGTGGCCCTGAAGGCCTGTCTTCCCCTTGCGGAGACCAGCGACCGCTCTGACCTGCTGGAAGCCGTCAATCGCTTCAACCTCAACCGCTATGGCGGCACGATGACCATCGACAAGACCGAGGATCTCGGCCCCGTCATCTGCACGGTGGTGCGGGTTTATCTGGACGACGAGAACAGTTTCGGCCTGGATGAAGGCTACCAGTGGTCGCAGGCCCTGACCGACTTCCGGTCGTTCATCCTTGACGAAAAGATCCCGCTCCGAGGCTTCTCGCTCCTTTGATGCGGCCACCTGCCACCGCCAAGGGAGGGCAGGCCGACTGGAGAGCCGATCAAGCTTCGTCGTGCAACAGTTCCAGCCGGTAGATATCCGCATAGGTGGCGTCGTCGTCGGCGGCCGGCTGCACTTTGACGGTGTCAGCAGGAATGTAAGGGGCCAGGGCGCCCTCCGCGATCAGCGCAGCGGCCAGAAGCGAGGCAAAGCAGAAGGGGGTCATCAGGCGGGCGGTCATGTTCGGTCTCCATATTTGCAAACAAACATTCACTCACATCTAAATACGGCAAAAATGTGACAATGCGAACGAACGCTCACTAATTTTCCGGAGTGCCGGAGCTCTAAGCAAGGTGAACCGGAACGAAACCGGGAATGAACGGGCGCTTCAGCCCTGGTTTGGCAGGGGTGTGCAAATCTGCCCCCATGATGAAACCCGTCAAGTCCCTTGAAGCCGCCGTCGTTGCGCTTGCTGCGCCGGCGCTCTTCACCCTCCCGGCCGCCGCGGATACGCGCAGCGTCGCCAAGATCGAAACCCTGCTCGGCAGCGACACGACGCTGACGCTCGCCATCGGCTCGGGCTATGACGACTACCACCGCGGCAGCGGCTATCGCCGCGGCCTCAACCAGTATGGCCAGACCGACTGGGAGGTGCGTGAACTCTCCCGTGACGCCGTCCAGGCCTGCCGCCAGGCCGTCCGCTACGAAGCCCGTCAGCTCGGCTACCGCGATGTCGACATCGATGATGACGAGCGGGTCCGCCAGATCGGTGCGCGCGGCTTCTTCGTCACCCTCGACGAGGTCGAGTTCGAAGGCCGCCGCCGCGATGTGGAAACCCGCGTCTCGTGCGAAATCCGCCGGGGCAGCGTCGTCAGCGTCGAGGGCATCCCGTACCCCTACAAGGGCAAGCCGCCCCGTTAAGGCTGGTAACGCAACGTAATCCCTGAAGCTTCCAACCCGCGCCCCGGACCGGACATCCGGGGCGCTTCTTTTCCGTTACGGCAGGCTCAACTGTCGCGGCGCTCTAGCTTGCCAACCCCGCCCGAGGGGGTATCAGTCTTCCCGGCAGATTTTGAACAGATTTCCTGAGGAGCGCCGGGGCATGAACAAACTGATCGAGGCACTGGAAGCCAAGCGCGAGCAGGCGAGGATGGGCGGCGGGCAAACGCGCATCGACAGCCAGCACGCCAAGGGCAAGCTGACCGCCCGCGAGCGCGTCGCCGTCCTCCTCGATGAGGGCAGCTTCGAGGAATACGACATGTTCGTCGAGCATCGCTGCTCGGACTTCGACATGCAGAACCAGAAGATCCCCGGCGACGGTGTCGTCACCGGCCAGGGCACGATCAACGGCCGCCTCGTCTATGTCTTCTCGAAGGACTTCACCGTGTTCGGCGGCTCGCTCAGCCTCGCGCACGCCTCCAAGATCGTGAAAATCCAGCAGATGGCCGTGCGCAACGGCGCGCCCGTCATCGGCCTCTTCGATGCCGGCGGCGCGCGCATCCAGGAAGGCGTCGACTCGCTTGCGGGGTATGCGGACATCTTCATGGAGAACGTCCTCTCCTCCGGCGTCATCCCGCAGATCTCCGTCATCATGGGCCCCTGCGCCGGTGGCGACGTCTACTCGCCCGCGATGACCGACTTCATCTTCATGGTGAAGGACACGTCCTACATGTACGTGACCGGTCCGGACGTTGTGAAAACCGTCACCAACGAGGAAGTGACCCACGAAACCCTCGGCGGCGCGTCGGTGCATGCGAAGAAATCCGGCGTCGTCGATGGCGCCTTCGAGAACGACATCGAGGCGCTCATCCAGATGCGCCGCCTGATCGATTTCCTGCCCGCCTCGAACCGCGAGCAGCCGCCTGTCCGCCCCGTGCATGACGTGTTCGACCGTCAGGAAATGAGCCTCGACACGCTCATCCCGCCGAACCCGAACACGCCCTACGACATGAAGGAGCTGATCACCAAGGTGGTCGACGAGGGCGATTTCTTCGAGGTCAGCCCGCAATTCGGCGGCAACATCATCTGCGGCTTCGGCCGCATCGAAGGCTCCACTGTCGGTGTGGTGGCGAACCAGCCGATGACGCTGGCCGGCGTGCTCGACATCGACGCTTCCCGCAAGGCTGCGCGCTTCGTGCGCTTCTGCGACTGTTTCAACATCCCGCTGGTCACCTTCGTGGACGTGCCGGGCTTCATGCCGGGCACCAAGCAGGAATACGGCGGCCTGATCAAGCACGGCGCCAAGCTCCTCTTTGCCTATGCCGAAGCCACCGTGCCGAAAGTCACCGTCATTACACGGAAGGCTTATGGCGGGGCCTATGACGTGATGAGCTCCAAACACCTGCGCGGTGACGTCAACTATGCCTGGCCGACCGCCGAAATCGCCGTGATGGGCGCCAAGGGCGCCGTCGAGATCATCTTCCGCAAGGAAGCGGGCGACCCGGAAAAACTCGCCGCCCGCACCAAGGAATACGAAGAGAACTTCGCGAACCCCTACGTCGCCGCGAAGAAGGGCTACCTCGATGACATCATCATGCCCCACAACACCCGCCGCCGCGTGTCAAAGGCGCTCCGTACGCTGAAGAACAAGAAGCTCACCAACCCCTGGAAAAAGCACGACAACATTCCGCTTTAGGAAAAGTTCGTAAAACACTGCAGCTCATCCTGAGCGAAGTCGAAGGATGGGCCAAACAGAGCAAGCGTGCGGCTGCCCATCCTTCGACTTCGCTCAGGATGAGTAGCGTGGCTTGGCGGGTGTCGTAGAGCTGGGCTGAAATTCCGCCGCCTGTTTGTGCCGCGCCTTCCCACCCCCGCCGCAATATGCCACCAATGCCCGCAACAAGGCCGCTGCACGAGTGGCCCGGGCGGGAAGGGTATCCGACATGATCAACCGGTTTGGCTCCACGGCGCTGGCGGCGCTGTTCGTACTGGGTGCCTGCGCGCACGAGGCGAAGGCGCCGCTCGCAGAGCCGCAAGCGACCACCGAGACCTTCTCCGTCCGCCTGTTCGACCAGACCCTCGGCCAACTCTTCGCCACCACGACAGGCGACACCGTCAAGGTCGACTACGAGTACCGCAACAACGGCCGCGGCCCGACACTCGCCGAGACGATCAAGCTCGGCGCGGATGGCCTGCCGGTCGGCTGGACCATCGACGGAGCAACCACGTTCGGCAACGAAATCCACGAAACCTTCGCGCTGGAAAACGGCGTCGCCAGCTGGACCGACACGACCGGCTCATCCACTGCCGCGATGACTGAGCCGACGATCTACGTGCCGCAGAATGCCTCGCCGTACACGCTGGCGGTCTACGCCAAGGCGCTGCTGGCGGACGCCGACCGCACGCTGCCGGCCTGGCCTGCGGGCAGCCTGTCGATGAGCCCGCTGGACACCGTGCGCGTTGATGGTTCGGGCGGCCCGGTCGAGGCCGCCGCTTACGCGCTCGTCGGCGACGATACGGACCCGACCTATTTCCTGGTGGACGAAACGGGCGGTCTGTTCGCCCTGATGTCGCCGCGCTTCGTCATCGTGCGCGAAGGCTATGAAGAGGCCGACGACCAGCTGAAGGACATGGCGACCCGTCTGTCCACGCAGCGCCTTGAGACGATCCAGGCCGAGACCGCGCACCGGTACGACGCGCCGCTGGCGATCACCAATGTCCGCCTCTTTGATCCGAAGGCAAAGGCGATGACCGCGCCGTCGACCGTTATCGTCGAGGACGGGCGCATCAAGTCCGTCACGGCGGGCGCGGCGGATACCGCCGGCGCCTATGTGGTGGACGGGCAGGGCGGCTCGCTCATCCCCGGCCTCGCCGAGATGCACGGCCATGTGGGTGAAGACGACGCACTGAAGAACATCGCCGCCGGCGTGACGCTGGTCCGCGACATGGGCAATGACAATACGGTGCTCAGTGAACTGATCACCAAGATCGACGCCGGCACGCTCGCCGGCCCCCGCGTCGTCCGCTCCGGCTTCATCGAAGGCAAGAGCCCGTTCAGCTCCAACAACGGCATCCTCGTCAGTACCGAGGAAGAGGCCCTCGCCGCCGTGGACTGGTATGCCGACCAGGGTGATTTCTGGCAGATCAAGATCTACAATTCGATGACCCCCGAATGGGTGCCCGCGATGGTCGAGCGGGCCAAGGAACGCGGCCTGCGCGTCTCCGGCCACGTGCCCGCCTTCACGAATGCGAACACGATGATCGAGGCCGGCTATGACGAGATCACGCATATCAACCAGTTGATGCTCGGCTGGGTGCTGGCGCCGGAAGAAGACACCCGCACGCTGCTGCGCCTCACCGCGCTGCAACGCCTGCCGAAGGTCGACCTCAGCGGCGAGCAGGTCGCCCATACGCTCGACCTGATGGTGGAGAACGGCGTCGCCATCGACCCGACCTTCGCGATCCACGAGGCGCTGCTGCTCTCGCGCAATGGCGAGCTGCAGGCCGGTATGGCGGACTATGTCGCCAACATGCCCGTCGCCGTGCAGCGTCAGGCCAAGGAGGCCTGGTCCGCCATCGGCAGCCCGGAGGAAGACGTGGCCTACAAGGGCGCCTTCGACCAGATGGCCGGCACGATCAAACGCATGAAGGATCGCGGCATCTTCATCGTCTTCGGCACCGACCTCGGCGGCGCGCTGACGCTGCACCGCGAACTGGAACTCTACCAGAAGGCCGGATTCACGGCGCCCGAAATCCTCGCCCGCGCCACCTTCGAGGCCGCCGACTATATGGGTCTCGGCAGCGAACTCGGCTCGATCGAGCCCGGCAAGAAGGCGGACTTCTTCCTCGTGCCCGGCAATCCGGTGGACGACCTGAAGGCGATCAAGACCATCCGGCTCGTCTCGAAAGGCGACACCGTCTATTTCCCGAGCGAGATCTATCCGCACTTCGGCATCAAACCGTTCACGGACGTTCCGGTGGTGGTGGCTCCCGCGGGTGAGTGAAGCGGGCCTAAGCCCGCATCAGTTTTCCCATCGCCTGCGCAGCCTTCACTGCCCAGGGCTTCGCGGACGGGAAAACTTCCGTCACCGAGAAATAGATGTGCACCATGCCTTCAGCGACCATCAGCTGGGTGGGCACGCCGGCGGCCTGAAGGTGTTTGGCCATCTCCACGCCTTCATCATGCAGCACGTCAATTTCGGCAGGCGCGATGATCGAGGGCGGAAGGCCAGAGACATCCGCGCCCAGGAAATTCAGTGCTGGATCGGCAGGGTCCGAAGGATGCTGGAAATAGGCGGCGACGAAATTGTCCATGCCTTCGGTGCCGAGCAGGCTGTTGTTGCGCGTCTCGCGCCCCGCCTTGATCTCGTCCGTCAGCGGAGGGCCCATCACGACGCCCGGCACGATCGCGAGCAGGGCCTTGATCGACGGGCCGCCGCTGCGCTTGGCGCGCAGCGCGCAGTAGAGCGCGAGGTGCCCACCGGCGCTGTCGCCTGCCACGCCGAGCCGGCTGGCATCGCCGCCGAACTGGGTGGCATTCGACCCGGCCCAGCGCAGGGCGGCAAAGCTGTCTTCGTGTCCGGCGGGATAGGGATGTTCCGGGCCCAGACGATAGTCCACTGCCGTCACGATACAGCCACTCTCGCGGCACAGCAGGCGGCATTGCGCGTCATGCGTCTCGAGATCGCCCATGATGAAGCCGCCGCCATGGAAATGGACGATCACCGGGAAGGGACCTTTGCCCTCGGGGATATAGTGGCGCACCTTCACCGGGCCAGCGGGGCCGGGGAAGCTGGCATCCCGGATCTCGCCGACCTTCAGCTGCGGTGCCATCGGTTGCAGCATCCGGTACATCGCCCGCGTCTCGGGAATTGTCGGCGGCGTTTCCGGCACTACGGCGAACTGCGCAAACAACGGCTCGAACTCGGGATGCAGGCGCTTCATGATAGTCGGATCGGGCATCGCGTTTCACTCCGGTGGTCTGGTTTCTTGTAAGGCTGCAGGCTGCGCCTTTACCGCCACGGTATGCAAGCCAAACTTCGCCGCTTCGTCTGCATGTTCAATCACTCCGATTGACATATCTTCCTGCAAAACGCGAAACCGGCGCGCGTGCCAATGCCGCAGCCAGCGGTCTGCCTGCTTGCCTTACTCCTCAAGAATCGGCAAACAGGCTACACTGTAACAATACTGAGTGCTTCGGAACCGTTCATGGCTAAGTCAATACCCAGCCTTGGAAAGCCACCCGAAGATTTGGGGCGCGGCGGCGCGATCGATCCGTATGCGAACCAGCTGGACAAGGTGGGCAGCCGCAGACGCATCCTGCGCGTCTGGCTGACGGCCTATCTCGGCGGACTCGGCAAACACGTCCAGTTCATGCAGTTCGGTCAGGCGGACCTGCGTCCGCTGATCTGGCTGCACTCGGTCGACTATCCGATGGCGCCGCCCTGGGGGCTGTGCGTCGATGCCGCCGACAAGGGTTACAGCATCGTTTCTGTGCGCCGCCCGGGATTTGGCGAGACGAGCCCGGTCTCGACAATTTCCGAGGAAGTTCGCTTGCTGTAGGATTTCCTGGAGGAAGCGCAGTTCGAGAACGCCGTGCTGATCGCCGAAGGCACGGCCCGCCTATGCCGCGCCGAACTTTGGCAGCATCGAGCCCTGGTTTCGCGATCTGCTCATACAGACCGTTCAGACGAGTGCAGGTGCGCGTCTGGCGCTGACGGCGATTTCGCAGATCGGGCGCCGTTCCGGCCATCTGTCGCTGTACGAGAATTTCCTGAAGGTGGAGAGTGATACCCAATTCATCCACAGCCAGACGCGGGACCTGGCCGAGGCCTGGGCCTGTATCTGCGCGCTGAGGCTCGAGACCTTCCAGCGCGAACTGCGCGGCCTGGAGCCGGATCCGTCCCTGACACCGGGTGCACTCGCTGGATTTCCCGGCATTGCGGTCATCGGCGCTGATACACAGGCCGAATGGCGCACCAGTTTCGAGGAAAAATCGGCCGAGCTGGGAATCCCCACCGCCATCCTGCCGACGGGCAGCCTGTTTGCGCTCTACCACAATCCGGGCGCCCTTCTGCAGCTGATTGAAGACCGCGCCTGAGGCGCCGAACATCAACTTTGCGTCACTTCCTGCACGCTAGTTGCCAAAACGTGCCGGCGGGTTAGGTACCGCGCTGATCAATCATGACCAATGTCTCGATTCTCTCTCCTGCGCCGGCGGATTCTCCGCGCGGAAATGCGCTCGACGAAGTCGGCGACAAGAAGCGTGTGCTGCGGGTGTGGCAGTCGGCGCGGGTCGGGCCGTCGAAGCGGCGGCTGGAATACATGCAGTTTGGCGCCGATCATCTGAGGCCGCTGATTTTCCTGCATTCCCTGGAATACGCGAACTGTCCGGCCTGGGGCTTCTGCGTCGATGCGGCGGAAGCCGGGTTTGGCACTTTCGCGGTCCGCCGGCCGGGCTTCGGCGCGTCGGACCGGGTCGGCGCGGTGGACGAACAGGCGGCGCTGCTCGAACACTTCCTCAATGAGGCCAAGCTGGAGAATGTCGTGCTGGTCTCGGTCGGATCGGCGTGCCCGGTGGGTTACCGCCTCGCCAGTGCTTCGCCGCGGGTGACCTATTCGGCCTATGTGAACTGCGTGTTCAACCGGGACATCCTGGTGGAGTTTCGCCCGCAATGGTTCGGGCCGATCCTCGTTCAGGCCCTCCAGAATCCTGCCGGTGCGCGCGTTTCGCTGGAGGCGCTGCGCCAGATTACGCGGCGCATCGGTGCGCGGCGGTTCTATGAGACCGTGACCCAGAAGAGCGCCGGCGACATGCAATTCGTGAGCAGCTTCGTGCGCGATATCGAGGCGGCCTGGGCGATCGGCTCCACAATCCATTCGGACACGTTCCGGGACGAGATGCGTTATTCGCTCAGCGATGATCCGTTTCTGATCGACGGCGTGTTTGCGAAAATGCGCGGGATTGCGCTGTCAGGGTCGGAGACGACCAAGACCTGGAAGGCGGGTTTCGAGGCGGAGTCGAAGCGGGTGGCGATCCCCTTCGGCTATCTGCCGAGCGGGGATATCTTCGCGGCTTACCAGTCCGGCGGCGCGCTGCTGGAGTTGCTGCGCGAATGCGCCTGATCCGGGCGCTTTGACCTCCGTTTGAACACAGGCCTTAGCAAAGCCTTACCGCGCAAGATTTGCGCCTGCTGTGTCCTCGTGGATACAGCCGCCCCCTAAGCCGATGAATTCGTTCGGATTGCGCGTGCCTGCAGCGCATTACAAATTGCTCAGTTAACGAACATTACCATTTTGGAAGGAGCCTTCCACGTTCAGACTCTGTCAAGTCTCGGCGCCCACGCTTCGCATCAGGCCCTGATGGGAGGCTTTCGGATAACGCTACAAGGACAGACAGGATGAAGAAGACTGTGCGCTGGGGCACGGACATCGGATGCCCGAAGCAGATCAAACCGCTCGAGGGCCGCAATGAATTGTCAAACCACGGACTGAAAGGCAAGCGCGCCAAGGGCGAGCTGGGCCTCAGCCGGGGCATGACCCGCAAGGACGCGCGGCGTGACGCAGAGGATGCGCTGCCTTCATCCGAAGCGATGAACCAGGACCAGTGGAGCGAGCGCGAACAGCTGATCGCCGAGCGCGCCGAGGAAGTGCGCCGGGGCCTGACGACCTGGATGTCGACGACCGCCGCCAGGGTGCGCGACTATATCCACGACACCGCGCCGGCCGACATTCACCCCGACCAGCTGCGCGAGGCGATCAAGGCCGAAGAGCACGAATACCGCCACTATGAGACCGACGATTCCAATGACGCGAAGGAGCGCCATTCCGCCGCGATCATCGAGTTGCAATCGTTCAAGGAACGCCACGGCGCGGGCATTGGCCAGCGGACGCCGGACATCAAGAAGAACGTGGAGCAGGCGATTGCCATCCTCGTCTTCATCATGCTGGTGGAAGGCGCGTTCAACGCATTCCTGTTCAAAGACGCGCAGAGCGCCGGGCTCTTGGGCGGTTTGCTGGTTGCGTTCGGCGTTTCGGCGGTCAACGTTTTGTTCGGCGTGACGGCGGGCTTCTTCGGCCTGCGCTATCTCAACCATCCGGCGATGCCGGCCAAGGTGGCGGGCGGGGTGATTGCGGGCATCTGCATCCTAACCGGCATCTTCCTCAACTTCTTCGTTGCGCACTTCCGCGACGCGGTGGAAGAGGGGCTTGTCGCCGCCGAAGCGGCGGGGACGCTGGCCGAGTTCTCGATGTTCCAGATCCCGCCGGGACTGGTCGTGCGCGACATGTTCCCGAATATCATCGGTTTCGAGAGCTTCGTGGCTCTGGCGCTGCTGATCCTTGGACTGACGGTTTTCGCGCTGGCGGTCTACGAGGGCTATGACCGGATTTCCGATCCCTATCCGGGTTATGGCCGGGTGTGGCGCAAGGAGCGCAAGGCCTACGAGCACCGCCAGCAACTGCGCGAGGATTTGCGAGGGGATCTTTCCGGATATTTCTCGGCGAGCCGGATGTGGTTCGAGACGCAGCTGTCGCGCCATGCGATGGCGAAGCGGGAAATCGAGAAGGCGATGAACCTGCTGGAATCGCGGCGCGATATTGCTGTCTCGATTGCCGCCAAGGCGGCCGACCAGGAGCGCGGCCTGAAGGTCGCCTATCGCCAGGCGCACCGTCGCACGCGCAACAGCCTGCGCGACAAGCTGGGCGAGCAGGCGGCATGCCCGGCCTATTTCGACGAGATCATCACGCCGCAACTGCCGCCCTTGGATTATGCGAAGGAACGCGCGCAGGCGAATGCAGCGATCAAGGTGATCTACCAGAACATCACGGCGCTGAACCTGACGCGCGAATGGCTGGAGACGCATATCCAGCAGGTGCAGCAGGGTCTGTCGTCGATCGAGAAGAAAGTGGCCGAAGAAATCGGCCGGGTGCGGGAGGTGAAAGCCTCTGGCGAAGCCAAGAGGACAGGATAGACCATGCCGCGTCGTAGAGAAAAAGGCCCCTGGTTTTGGCGCATCGCGATTGCGCTGATGCTGACCTCCGTATTCGGACTGTTTGCCGCCGCTGCCATCCATCAGCCGCCCTCCACCGACGAGGAGACGAGCTGCCGGCTGGACCGCGAGGATCCGGTGCATACGATCGTTCTGGTCGACCAGTCCGATCCGTTCAACGCGACGGACCTCGAATGGGTCCGCACGCTGCTCGATGGGGAGGCGCGCAGCCTGCCGCGGCATGGGCGCCTGACGCTGGTCGTGCCGAACTCGGCTTCGCCGTATGATCCGGTGCAGGTGTTCACCGGTTGCTCGCCGGGGAGCACGGCAGAATCCAATCCGATCTTCCAGAACCCGAAGATGATCGCGGCGGCTTGGGAGCGGAGATTCCATGCGCCTCTGATGCTGCGGGCCGACGAGTCGCTGCGCGATACCGTGGCGCCGAGCTCGCCGCTGATGGAGGCGATGTATACGCTGGCCGACCGTCCGGACTTCCAGGGCCATGTGCCGGTGCGCCGGCTGATCCTCGTGTCCGACCTGATGCAGCATTCGCCGGGCTTCTCGATGTACAAGAGCGGCGTAGATGCGGACGTCTGGGCGGAGTCTTCGCTCGCGGACATGCGGGCGGGGCTGGAAGGCGTCGAAGTGGTCGCGCGGATTGTGCCGCGTCAGGAGTATGCGTTGCCGCTGGGCGAAGTGAAGGCGTTCTGGCGCGACTGGTTCGGCGCGGCGGGCGCGGAGTATGGCTCGGTGACCTGAGGCCAGGTTCTCAGCAGGCCTCAGCGGGGTTTGCTTTGTTGTGAAAGTATTCGGTGAGACCATCCACAGAGTATAACTCCGTGCACGGAGGTGTGGCGGAAGGAATTACCGGGTATTTTACAAGCGCTTGATCGGGATGGATTTTATTTTTTGGGAAGTACGTTTCCTGTAGGCGCAAGTCCGGGGGGCTGAGCTCGCTCGTCCTCGAAAACTTGCTTCATCCGCATGCAGTCAATGCACAGGGGATGTCGAATTTTTCTCATTGATTCTCATTTTTTATCGATTTTTTCTCATCCCGTGGCGGTTTGTCATCGCCTTCGCGCAAGGCAGCCTGGGTCCCGGGTATTTGTTTTGCAAATCCCGGGATGACGGCACATGGGGGTGCGCCGTGAGAAGGGAAGAGGGTCAGTCCTTCGGTTTGCGGACGACCTTGCGCATCAGGCCTTCCTGGGCGACGGAGGCGACGAGGTTGCCGGCTGCGTCGAAGACCTTGCCGCGGTTGAAGCTGCGGCCGCCGCCGGCATAGGGGCTGTCCATCGAGTAGAGGTGCCAGTCGTCGAACTTCAGCGGGGCGTGGAACCACATCGCGTGGTCGAGGCTGGCCGACATCAGCTCGCCGGTCATCCAGGAGACGCCATGCGGGCGGTTGCCGGTTCCGAGGAGGGCCATGTCGGAGGCGTAGGCGAGGAGGCAGTGGTGCAGCCAGGGCGCCTCGTCGATGGGGCGGGCGACGCGGAACCAGAGGTCGTGCTGGTCGCTGGCGATGGCGGGGCGCGTCGGGTGCAGCGGGGCGATTTCGCGCATGTCGATGGGACGGGGGCGGAGGAAATGGCCGCGGTGGCGCTCGGGCAGTTTTTCGGCAAAGCGTTTGCGCCATTCGCTGCGGTCTTCGACTTCGTCCGGGCCGATCACTTTCGGCATCTCGTGCTGGTGGTGCCAGGCTTCCTCGGCGACGTGGAAGCTGGCGGCGAGGTTGAAGATCTGCTTGCCGTGCTGGATCGCGACGACACGGCGGGTGGTGAAGCTGCCGCCATCGCGGGAATGGTCGACCTGGTAGATGATCGGCACTTTCGGGTCGCCCGGGCGGATGAAATAGGCGTGCAGGGAGTGGCAGGTGCGGTCGTCCGGCACGGTGCGGTAGGCGGCGACGAGGGCCTGGGCGATAACCTGGCCGCCGAACACGCGCTGGCTTTCCTCCTCGTCCGGGCTCTGGCCGCGGAAAAGGTCCAGTTCAAGGCGCTCGATGTCGAGCAAGGTCAGCAGGTCGCCTACGGGATCGGTCGCCATGTGCGGCTCCTCTTTCTTGTTGTGCGGCGCAGCAATATGCTGTCACGCCGGGTAAAGCAATCGCGTCATCACGCCGGTTTTCTTTGACAAGAAGGGCGAAACGCCCTTGTCTTCAACCACCGCAAACCCGTTTATCCAAACGACCCTCTCAGGCCGGAGGCGCCGCTCATGAACCCCATCGCCATACTCTCGCGCGAGTTCAAGTTTTTTCAGGATGCGCAGCTCCTGAAAAAATGGACGGGCGACATTTCGCCGGACTCCGACTTCCTGGTGGCGGATGATTTCGAACGGGCGGTGGACGCGCACCGGGGCAATATCGCGTTCCGGTTCGAGGGCAAGTCGACGACCTATGGCGAGTTCGATGCGCTGGCCAGCCGGTTTGCCAACTGGGCGATGGCGCAGGGGCTGAAGCCGGGGGACTGCGTGGCCCTGTACATGGAGAACCGGCCGGAATACGTGGCGGCCTGGGCGGGCTTTGCGAAGGCCGGACTCGTCACGGCACTGATCAATCACAACCTCGAAGGCGAGGGGCTGGCGCACTGCGTCAACATTGCGAGCGCCAAGCTGGTCGTCACCGGGTCTGACCAGGACGCGCCGATCCGGGCGGCGATGGGGCTGATTTCGGGTTCGCCGCCGGTCTGGTCGCTGGGCGGCAAGTTCGGCGCCGACCTCGGCGGGGCGCTGGAGGCGTTTTCGGAGAAGCGGCCGGACCGGTCGGTGCGCAAGGGGATGCTGGGCAAGGACCTCTGCCTGTATGTCTACACGTCCGGCACGACGGGCCTGCCGAAGGCGGCGCGGCTGACGCAGGCGCGCACGCAGGGCATGATGCGCAGCTTCATTGCGCCGTGCCGGATCACGCCAAAGGACAAGATCTACATCACGCTGCCGCTATATCATGGCACGGGCGGATTGTGCGGGATCGGCCAGGCGCTGATGACCGGGGCGACGGCGATCGTGCGGCGCAAGTTCTCGGCGAGCGCTTTCTGGGATGATGCGGTCAACGAGAAGGCGACGGCGATCGTGTATATCGGCGAGCTGTGCCGGTATCTCCTGAACTCGCCGCCGCACCCTAAGGAGCGGGCGCACCGTATACGGACGGGGTTTGGCAACGGGCTTCGCCCGGAAGTGTGGCAGGCGTTCCTCGACCGGTTCAACATTCCGCACCTGTGCGAGTTCTATGGTTCGACCGAGGGCAATGTCAGCTTCCTGAACTTTGACGGCAAGGTGGGCGCGGTGGGGCGCATTCCGGGCTGGCTGAAATCACAGTTTGCGCATATTGCCTTCGTGAAATTCGACATCGAAACCGAGCAACCGGTGCGCGGGCCGGACGGGCTGTGCATTCCGGCGGCTGTGGACGAGGCGGGTGAGGCGCTGGGGCTGATCGGCGACGACGTGCGCCAGCGGTTCGAGGGCTATAACGACGAAAAGGCGACCGAGAAGAAGCTGCTGCGCGACGTGTTCACCAAGGGTGACCTGTGGTTCCGCACGGGCGACCTGCTTCGCATGGACAAGGACGGGTATATCTATTTTGTCGACCGGATCGGCGACACGTACCGGTGGAAGGGCGAGAACGTCTCGACCAATGAAGTCGGCGAGGCCTTGTCGCGCCTGGACGGGATCAAGACGGCGAACGTCTACGGCGTGGCCATTCCGGGCACGGACGGCAAGGCCGGGATGGCGGCGATCACGACCGAGGGCGAGGTGGACTTTGCGGGGCTGTACAAGTCCCTCGCGGCCAAGCTGCCGAGCTATGCCGTGCCGATTTTCATCCGTGTACAGCCGGAAGCCGAGACGACTGGCACCTTCAAGTATCGCAAGGTGGAGCTGGTGGCGGACGGGTTCGATCCGGACAAGGTGAACGAGCCGCTGTGGATGTTCGATCCCGAAGAGGCGACCTATGTCCCGATGACACAGGGGCGGTATGACCGGTTGGTCTCTGGGGGCTTCAAGTTTTAAGGGGAGTGGCGACCCCGGCAGGATTTGAACCTGCGACCACTCGCTTAGAAGGCGAGCGCTCTATCCAGCTGAGCTACGGAGTCGTGGGCCCGGAGTAGCGCGGGGGCCTTCAGTGTGTCCACGGCTGTTTGCGCGAGGCCGAGAAGTTTTCCGAGTAGGATTTGATCAGGCGCTTTCTTTCGCGCGCTTCCTCGACGCTGAAGGTCAGGCCTTCGCGCTCGGCATAGGCGATCGCCTGCTCACGGGTTTCGAAGTGGAGGCGGACCTGGCCGGACATGTCGTCGATGCCGGTCCAGCCCATGAGCGGGTCCACCCGGCGTTTGGCGTCCGGGGTGACGAACTCGAGCACCCAGTCCTTGGTGTTGCCGCGCCCTGATTGCATGGCGCTTTTTGCCGGTTTGTAGATCCGCGCTTCCATGACCTGTATCGACTCTCAAGCCCGATTTGAAACTTTGGTCGGAGCGAGAGGATTCGAACCTCCGACCCTCTGGTCCCAAACCAGATGCGCTACCAGACTGCGCTACGCTCCGGAGTCCCGGTGTAATGAGATGAGGGCTGGGCGCAAGCTGTTTTCTCTGCGCCAAACGGAAAGCGGCGCTGCCACCCAGACAGCGCCGCTACACGTTACCGCAACCCGATAGCATTCCCCCGAAACATCCGGTTGCTGCGTGCGTCCCGTTCCTGCAGTTAAACTTTGTGATACTTTGCTGTCTTGACATTTTCGGCCACAGCGTCAGTCAATTTGGGCCAATACGTGTTAACGCGGAGGCAGAACAAGCAAAAACGACCCCCATTACTCACACTCTACAATATTAACGGACCCGTTATCCCCCAGTGCCGACAGTTTCAAACGCCTATTTGTCGAACTTTATTGAGAGTTCGGTCGCCCTCGGGGCGCCGGCAGAGGCGCTCTACGCCCTCGTGCCTGGCGGGAGAGCGGCCTTCAGCCACCCGGATGCGCGGTTTCCTGCGGAATTGACGGCGACGGTGCTGAATGCGGCGGCGGAGCTGACCGGGGTGGATTCGGTCGGGATCAGGGTCGGCATGCAATTCCGGCCAGCGACTTTCCTGGATGTCGGCTACGCGCTGGCGGCAGCCTCCACGATCCGCGAGGCGCTGGAGATCAACATCCGCTACCAGCCGCTGACGCAGGAAGTGGCCCGCACCCGGCTGGAGATGACGCGAACCGAGACCCGGATCGTTCTGGAGCCTTCATTTCCGGACGCCGAGCCGATGCGCCGGGTGACCGAGGCGATCCTGGCGGGGTATTCCTCGATCGGGCGGTGGCTGCTCTGGGACCAGGAGCGGCCGGTGGCGGAGGTGCGGTTCCGCCACGCGCCGCCGAGGGCGGAGACCTGCGCGTTCTACCGCGCGCTGTTCGGGGACGAGGTGAGCTTCGGCGCGCCTGAAGACATGCTGGTGATCGATTCGGCGCTGGTGTCGCGGCCGCTGCCGAATGCCAATCCGGCGCTGGTGCAGCTGCTGACCGGGCGGCTGAATGCGCGCCTCGGCGCATTCGAGGCGGGCAGCTCGCTGCGGATGCTGGTGATCAGCGGCCTGCACAAGCAGATCCGCAACGGCAAGCCGAGCCTCGAGGAAACCGCGAAGCTGCTGGGCATGAGCGGGCGCACGTTGCGGCGGCGGCTGCTGGAAGAGGGATTGTCCTATTCCGAGCTGTTGGCGGCGGCGCGCAAGGAGGCGGCGGAAGTCTACATCCATGAGGAAAAACTGACGCTGGCGGAGATCGCCGGAATGCTCGGTTACGGCGACCAGACGGCGTTCATGCGGGCGTTCAAGGGCTGGTTCGGCGTGTCGCCGGGGGCGTACCGGGAGAAGCTCCGGGAACGGAAGGGTTAGCCCGTCCGGTTCATCCGGCGTTCGAGGCGCGTGGAGAACCAGGAGATGATGCGGCGCCAGATTTCGTCCTTGAGGATCAGGCCTTCGACATCGTGGTCGATCGAGGGGTTGTCGTTGATCTCGATGATGATCACGCCCTGCTCGGTCTCTTTCAGGTCGACGCCGTAGAGGCCTTCGCCGATCAGGCTGGCGGCGCGGACGGCGGCGTTGACGACTTCCGGGGGCGCGTCTTCCACGGGCATCGTGGTGAAGCCGCCTTCGGTGGACTTGCCGTTCTCGCCGTATTTGACCGTCTGCCAGTGGCCACGTGCCATGCGGTACTGGCAGGCATAGAGCGGCTCGCCGTTGAGGACGCCAATGCGCCAGTCGAATTTCGTCGGGCGGAATTCCTGGGCGATGATGAGGGCGGTGTCTTCGAACATTTTCTTGGCGCCCTCCTTCAACTCGTCGAGCGTGTGGGCCTTGACCATGTTGATGCCGAAGCTGCCATCCGGCGTCTTCAGAATTACGGGCGAGCCGAGGCGGTCGAACAGGGCGGCGAGGTCGGCCTTCTCGTCAACAATCTCCGTACGCGGAATGGGCAGGCCGGCCTTCTCGAGGATTTCCTTGAGGTAGACCTTGTTGGTGCAGCGGATCATCGACTGGGTGTCGTCGATCACGGGCATGCCTTCCTGTTCGGCGCGGCGGGCGAAGCGGTAGGTGAAGTTGTCGATGGAAGTTGTAGCACGGATGAAGAGGGCGTCGAACTCGGCGAGGCTCGGCAGGTCGGTCGGGTCGATCAGCTCGACCTCGACGCCCATCTTCTCGGCGACATCGGCGAAGCGTTTCAGCGAGGTGGGCTTGGACGGCGCGGTCTTCTCGTTCGGATCAATCAGCACCGCGAGGGCCCACTTGGCCGGCGTGCGCGCCTTTTCGCTCTTCACCCGGCCCTTGGTGTAAGCCTCCATGGCGTCGAGGAAGAAGGCGCGCCGGGCGTCCTTGAGCTTGTGGGGCGCCATGGCGCGGATGCGGGCGATGCCGTGCGGCGCTTCTGGGTCGAACTCGATCTCGAGCGCGGGGGTGCGGTACCAGTCCATGGCCTCGCGGGCGAGTTCCTCATAGGCGGGGATTTCGCAGCGCGAGAAGGCGACGAACAGGCTCTCGATCTTGGGCGCGCCCTTGGCGAGTGCTTCCTGGAGGGTTTCGCCGAGATCCGGCAGCGCGTGGTTGTAGAGCGTCTTCTTGGAGAGCTCGACCATGGTCTGGACGGAGGGGCTGACGCGGTGGCCGCGGGCCTCGGCCAGGAGCGACGCGTAGTAGCCTTCAGACTGGTAGGCGTAGGAGCGGGCGAGGTTCAGGATGTAGGGGCGGCGTCCGGCGAAGAGGGCCGGTTTCGAGATATAGTCCGAGATACGCAGCACCTTGTGCGGTGTTTCGGCCTGCGAAATGTCGCTCGCTGATTCGACGAGCACGACCCAATCGGTCATGGGGCTCCATCTGAGGACGCGATGAGAACTTTCTCCATCCTGTGCGCCGCTTCTCCATCCGGATAGTAGGACTCCAGGGCCGCAATTACGCGATAACCCGATGCCTCGTAAAGCCGGTGTGCTGAACTATTTGTGCAACGCACTTCCAGCCGGATTCGTTCCGCGCCGCGGGACCGGGCGTGCTGCTCGCAGACGGCCAGCAGGCGGGCGCCGATTCCCTGGCCCCGCGCCGAGGTGGCGACGGAGATCGAATAGAGGCGGGCCGTGGATGATCTGGCCCGGAACAGCAGCACGGCAGCGGCGTCGATGCCGCGCGGCGTCTCGTGAACCAGTGTCAGGGCTTTGCCGGCGAGTAGGCGGCGCCAGGTGCGCGCGTCGAACCGGTCCACTTCGGGGAACGACCCTTCGAGTTCCAAAAGGGCGGCAAGGTCGTCGAGGCTGGCCGGACGAATCTTCTTGGCCGTCACAGGCGCACCATGTCGTCCCGGTGGATGATGGCGGGGCGGCCCTTGTAGCCGAGGAGGGCTTCGGCGTCTTCGGTGCGGCGGCCCGCGATGCGGCGGATGTCCTCGGCGCTGTAGGCGGTGACGCCCTTGGCGAGGGTGCGGCCGGAGGCGTCCCGCACGGCGACGGCGGCGCCGCGTTCGAACTGGCCGGTAACGCCGCGCACGCCGACGGCAAGGAGGCTGGCGCCGCCCGCGAGCGCCTTGGCGGCGCCGTCATCGATGGTGAGTTCGCCTTCGGGCTTGAGGTGACCTTCGAGCCAGGCGGCGCGGGCCTTGGCGGGGGAGATTTTCGCGGCGATCAGCGTGGCGCGCTCGCCGGCCTCGATGGCGCCGAGGGGGTGCGGGCGGTTGCCGAGGGTGATCAGGGTGGAGCAGCCGGCGGCATGCGCGATGCGGGCGGCGGCGAGCTTGGTGATCATGCCGCCCGAGCCGACGCCGGCGGCGGCGTTGGAGCCGGTGGCCATGGCGTCGTGCTCGGGGCTGAGCGCTTCGAGGAAGGGGATGTGGCGGGCGTTCGGATTACCACGCGGGTCGGCGGTGTAGAGGCCGTCGATGTCCGACAGGAGGATCAGCACGTCGGCGGCCATCATCTGGGCGACGCGGGCGGCGAGGCGGTCATTGTCGCCGTAGCGGATCTCTTCGGTGGCGACTGTGTCGTTCTCGTTGATGACGGGGACGACGCCGGCCTCGAGCAGGGTTTCAAGGGTGGCGCGGGCGTTCAGCCAGCGGCGGCGGTTTTCGGTGTCGCCGGGAGTGAGGAGGGCCTGGCCGCAGGCGAGGCCGTGCGGGGCGAGGGCCCCCGCGAGGGCGGCCATCAGGCGCGGCTGGCCGATGGCAGCGGCGGCCTGTTTCTGTTCGAGCCGGCCCTGGTACGGCGCGCCGAGGGCTGCGCGGCCGAGGGCGACGGCGCCGGACGAGACGAGGATCACTTCCTTGCAGCGCTGGCGCAGCGCTGCGATGTCAGCGGCGAGGTTCGCCAACCACTCGCGGCGCGGCGCGCCCGCCTCGGCGATCAGGGCCGAGCCGGTTTTCACGACGATGCGTTTGGCGCGCGCGAGGGTGTCAGCGGTCATGGCGCCGGGAGATACACGCGGCGCAGGGGATTGGCGAGGGGATTAGACGGGGTTTGAGGTGAAGCTGGCGACGATGGCAAAGCCGATCACGACGATGATCAGGGACGCGGCGAGGATTTTCCAGAGGCCGACGCGGCGGCCGCCGGAGACCCGCTCGGTTTCAATTGTCTCGGCTGTATCTTTCGTTTCATTCGGCGTCATGGTGTGCTCCCTTCATGAAGCGACGGAATGTCGGACTACCGGGGACCAACGCCTGCGGCGGGTGGAGGTTCCTTTCGGATTTGTGGCGCCGCGCATGGGGAGCAGGACATGAAACTCTACAACACGCCGATGCCGGCGCCGAATCCGAGACGGGTGCGGATATTCCTGGCGGAGAAGGGGGTGGAGATTCCGCTGGTGGATGTTGCGCTGCAGAAAGGCGAGCACAAGGCGGCGGACCATGTGGCGCGCAATTCGCTGGGCCAGACGCCGGTGCTGGAGCTGGACGACGGGACGTGTCTCAGCGAGACGGTGGCGATCTGCCGGTATCTGGAGCGATTGCATCCCGAGCCGGCGATGTTCGGGCGGAGTGCGCTGGAGGAAGCGCAGGTGGAGATGTGGGTGCGGCGGGTGGAGTTCCAGCTGATGGGGCCAGCGGGGAACTTCTGGCGGCATGCGCATCCTTTCACGGCGCGCGTGGTCAATCCTCAGTACAAGGAGTTTGGTGAGGCGAACCGGGGCGCGTATGAACGCGCGCTGATGTGGCTGGACGGGGAGTTGGCGAAGACCGAGTTCGTGGCGGGGGACGTGTTCACGATGGCGGACATCTGCGCGTTGAGCACGGTGGATTTTGCCGACTGGATCGGGCTGAAGGTGCCGGAGGCTGCGGGGAACTTGCGGGCCTGGCATGGGCGCGTGAGCGCTAGGCCGAGTGCGGGGGCTTAGCATTGAGCCCCTCTCCCGCAAGCGGGAGAAGGGAACAGGAAATCCTAAAGGGGGCTCCAGCCTTCTTCCGTGTCGGGATCGTCCGAGGGCGGAGGGACTTCTTCGCGGTCGGCGTTGAGGCCGAGTTTGTCGGCGATGGCGTAGAGGGCGGATTTGACGCCTTCGCCGGAGACGCCGGAGATCAGTAGCGGCTTGCCCTTGTAGGCTTTCTTCAGGAGCTTCATCTGCTCCTTGACGAGTTCCGGGGTGAGCGCATCGATCTTGTTGAGGGCGACGATTTCCGGGCGGGCCGCGAGTTCGGGATCGTAGGCGCGCAGCTCGTTGCGGATCGTCTTGTAGGCGCCGGCGGGGTCGTCCTGCGTACAGTCGATCAGGTGGAGCAGCACCTTGCAGCGCTCGACATGCCCGAGGAAGCGGTGGCCGAGGCCCGCGCCTTCGGCGGCGCCTTCGATCAGGCCCGGGATGTCGGCGAGGACGAAGCGCGTACTGGTGCCGAGATCGACGACGCCGAGGCCGGGGTGAAGCGTCGTGAACGGATAATCGGCGATCTTCGGATGCGCGGCGGTGGCGGCGGCGAGGAAGGTGGACTTGCCGGCATTCGGCAGGCCGACGAGACCGGCGTCTGCGATCAGTTTCAGGCGCAGCCAGAGCCAGCGCTCCTCACCCGGCGCGCCGGGGTTCGAGCGGGCGGGGGCCTGGTTGGTGGAGGTCTTGAAGCGCAGGTTGCCCCAGCCGCCATTGCCGCCTTGCGCGAGCAGGACCTTCTGGCCCTCCTGCGTCAGGTCGGCGATCATGGTTTCCTGGTCTTCCTCGTAGATCTGAGTGCCGACGGGCACCATCAGGATCGAGTCGTCGCCCTTGGCGCCGAAGCGGTTGCGGCCCATGCCGTGGCCGCCCTTCTTGGCCTTGAAGTGCTGCTGGTAGCGGAAGTCGATCAGCGTGTTCAGGCCTTCGACGGCCACCGCCCAGACATCGCCGCCGCGTCCGCCATCGCCGCCGTCGGGGCCGCCATACTCGATGAACTTCTCGCGCCGGAACGAGACAGCGCCAGCGCCGCCGTCACCGGAGCGGATAAAGACTTTGGCTTGGTCGAGGAACTTCATGCTTGGGCTCTTATCTGTTTCAGGCGATCCGCGCCATGAGGATATGTTCGACGCGCTCGCCGCGGCCGGCGCAGTGCATCTTGTCGCGTCCGCACGGCAGGAAGCCGAGCTTGGCGAGGACACGGCCGGAGGCGGGGTTGTCGGCGAAGTGACCGGCGACGAGAACGCGGGCGCCGCGCGTCCGCTCCAGCCACACGATGATGGCGGCGCCGGCTTCGCTGCAGATGCCCTGGCCCCAGGCGTTCGGCGCGAGCCAGTAGCCGATCTCGAACGGATCTTCCGGACCCGTACGATGGGCGCCGATCACGCCGAGGAATTCGCCGCCGAGGGTGATGGCGAAGACATGGTCGATGTCATCGATGCGGGTACGTTCGTGCGTCATGATCCAGGCCAGCGTCTGGGCCTTGGTCTGGCCGGGGGCGACGCGGGCCAGCATCCTGTGGATGCGCGGGTCGCCGACAAGCTCTGTGATGCGCCCGCTGTCCTGGGGGACGACCGGCCGCAGCAGCAGCCGACTGGTTCTGATCTCTGTCTCACTCATGGCCGCCTCTCGGGGAAATTGCCTTGGGTGGGGGAGGGCAAACGAAAAGGGGGAGACAGTGGCCTGCCTCCCCCCGGAAACTGGTCGTCTTAAACAGCGACCCGGCCACTCGTCTGAAACGAGGCCGGAAGCTGTTTCCGGCCGCTACTCTGCCGCGTCCGCCATCGGGACTACGTTCACGAAAATTCGGCCGTTCGACTTGTGGGCGTACTCGACCTTGCCGCCTTTAAGCGCAAAGAGGGTGTGGTCCTTGCCCATGCCGACGCCTTTGCCCGGCCGCTTCACGGTGCCGCGCTGGCGCACGATGATCATGCCCGGCTGGACGGTTTCGCCGCCGTATTTCTTCACGCCAAGATACTTGGGGTTCGAATCGCGGCCGTTGCGCGAAGAGCCGCCTGATTTCTTGTGAGCCATAGTCCGCTCCTCTTACCTGTGTCTCGCTTGAGGCCGTGGCCCCGGGAAAATTTATGCTTCTGGGGCGGCTTCGGCCGCGTCAGCCTTCGGCGCAGCTTTCTTGCGCGGTGCGGCTCTCTTCTTCTCGCCATCGGCGCTGATGCCGGTGATCTTGATTTCCATCAGGTCCTGACGGTGGCCGATGGTGCGGCGGTAGGTCTGGCGCTGGCGCTTCTTGCGGGTGATCAGCTTCGGGCCGCGCACATCGGCGGACACTTCAGCGGTGACCAGGGCGCCGGCAACGGTGGGCGCGCCGATGGTGATGCCGGCGCCTTCGCCGATCATCAGCACCTGGTCAAAGGTGACCGTATCGCCGGCAGAAGCCGACAGTTTCTCGATGACAAGCGTGTCGCCTTCGGACACTTTGTACTGCTTGCCACCTGTCTTGATGACCGCGAACATGGGCGGGACCTTCCGGAAAATAGCGTCTAGAAACGGGGAAGCCGCTGCGCCGGGAAGGTGCCGCGACCGAAGCGCGGTGTAAACACCAACGCGGCGGACGTGTCAAATCCGAACTTCAGGCCGGGCGGGCAGGCCAGATCCCAGCAACGGCCACAGGGTCAGCGTGTTGGTGGGCGGCGGGGAGGCCGCGGAAAACCGGCAAAACACAGGGATATTGACTGATCGTTCCAGAATTTCCACATACCGGCATGGCCAGACCGAAGGAATTTGACAAGGACGCCGCGCTGGACGCCGCCACGCGGGTGTTCCGGGAGCAGGGCTTTGCCGGCAGCTCGGCGGCTGACCTGACGCGGGCGATGGGGATCGGCCGGCAGAGCCTCTACGACACGTTCGGTGACAAGGCCGCGCTCTACCGGGCGGCGCTGGCGCGCTACACCGCGCTGGAGACCGAGGCGCATCTGGCGGCGCTGAGCACCGGGCCGCGGGCGATCGACGGGCTGGAGATCCTGCTGGCGCGGGTGCGCGCGAAGGCGGGGGAGCCATGCCTGGCTGTCGGCGCGGTCTGCGAGTTCGGGCGCTCGCGGCCGGAGCTGGCGGAGGTCCAGGCGGCGGGCGAGCGGGCGCTGGCGGGGGCACTGGCGGCGCGGGTGCGCGAGGCGCAGGACGAGGGCGACGTGGCGGAGGGGCTCGATGTGGGCGAGGCGGCGGCGTTCCTGACCGCGGCGATCCCGGGCATCCGGATTGCGGCCCGGGGCGGGGCGGGCGCGGCCCAGCTGCAGGCGCTGGCGGAACTCACGCTGAGGGCGCTGCGTTGACGGGTGAGGGGGAAATCCCCGTCAGGCCGCTTGCGCTCCGGCCCGGTCCGGGATAGTTGACCGCCCTTCTAAGACCCCGGCGCGGAGAGGTGGCGGAGTGGTCGATCGCGCCGGTCTCGAAAACCGGTATACTCGCAAGGGTATCGAGGGTTCGAATCCCTCCCTCTCCGCCAGCCAAACATCAGATCTCCAATGATAAACCGCTGATCACATTGATTTTATTGCACAGTTTTGCACCACGCTGCACGCGCTCGAACTTGAATTGCTACACAATCTGCTACACATTTCGCTGCACAAAGTCCGCTAAGTATGACGGAGGTGTGCGTGTCGATCGTAAAGCGTGGGAGCACCTTTCAGCTCCGCCGCCGGGTGCCGCAGAGGTATCGCAGCGTGGAGCCGCGCGCGGTGGTCTGGATCAGCCTGCATACCGACTCCGAGACGGTGGCCCGCAGCAAGGCAGACCGCGCCTGGGGTCAGCTGGTTGAGGCCTGGGAGGCGCGGCTGGCGGGCGATACCGAGGACGCCGAAGCTCGCCACGCCGCCGCGCATGAACTCGCCCGCATCGGGGGCTTTCGCTACCTTGATGTGGGTCTCATCGCCCGGCTGCCGGTGGACGAACTTGTGGCGCGCGTGGAAGCGATCGGCGCGCGCCGGGCAGCGCCGGACACCGTAGAGGCGTCTGCCCTGCTCGGCACGGTCCCAGCGCCGTCCCTGACGCTGGAGAAGGCACTGGAGCTCTACTGGGGCCTTGCCCGGGAGAAGACGCTCGGCAAGAGCATGGACCAGCTCCGGCGCTGGAAGAACCCGCGCGTCAAAGCCGTGCGCAACTTCGTGGAGATTGTCGGCAACAAACCTATCGAGGCGATCACGCGGGACGACATGCTGGACTTCCGCGAGCACTGGCTGGAGCGGATCGAAGCGGGCGAAGTGACGCCCAACTCGGCCAACAAGGACCTGATCCATCTCGGCGACGTCCTGAAGACCGTGAACACGATGAAGCGGCTCGGCCTTACCCTGCCGCTTGGAGAGCTCTCGTTCCGCGAAGGCGAAACACGCACCCGCCCGCCGTTCAGCCCCGAGTGGATCCGGAACAAGTTGCTTGCGCCCGGCGCGCTCTCGGGCCTCAACGATGAGGCGCGCGGCCTCCTGCTCGGCATGGTCAATACCGGCTACCGGCCGTCGGAAGGCGCAGGCCTCACCGCGAGGACGATCCGGCTCGACGCCGCTGTGCCGCACATCGCCATCGAGCCTGAGGGGCGGCAGCTGAAGAGCGCCTATGCAAAGCGTGTGATCCCGCTGACCGGCGTCTCGCTGGAAGCGTTCAAGGCGTTCCCGGACGGGTTCCCGCGCTACCGGGAGAGCAGCGCGGGGCTCAGCGCGACGGTCAACAAGTACCTCAAGGCCAATGGCCTGCTCGAGACACCGGCGCACTCGTTCTATTCGCTACGCCATGCGTTTGAGGACCGGATGCTGGCAGCTGGCATCGATGACCGCATCCGGCGCGATTTGTTCGGCCACCGGCTTGACCGGGAACGGTATGGCAAGGGCGCTTCGCTTGATCACGTGGCGCGGCTCGTACGGGAGATTGCGCTCTGAGGCAGCTTGAGCCGTCATTCGTGCGGCGCGCGATCCTCGCGCGGCATTGAGCGCGCCGGCTTCGGCAGCAAACGCCGCGCGGCTTGAGGCCGACCTCCCGCAAGGTAGCGGGCGAGACGTTCCTCCCGGTTGGCAAGGGCGGCGTGCTCGGCTTCTAGCCGTTCTAGGATCGGCCAGTATCCATCGCCGTCCACATCTATCAGCCGGGCGACGATCCGGATGGCGTTTTCGATACGCTGGGCACTGACGGGTTGCATGATGGCAAGGATCGCGCAGACGGCCGCTCGGATCGTGTCCCAGCCCATGGTGTAACTGACCGGCCATGGTCATGCGTTGCCGGCGGGGCCGGATTGATCAGCGCGCCGCGATTGGCAGGCTGACGAGCGGATCATCGCTCATTTGGCTGATCGTTTCCAGTGTCATGTATCGGGCG
>CAMDAC010000008.1 GCA_945888325.1 Candidatus Sulfopaludibacter sp. SbA3 | reverse complement strand
AGGAAGCTCGACAGGACGAAGACGAGGCCGAGCAGCACGACGCCGCCCATCCAGTTGTCCGGCAGGATGGCGGGGATCTTTTCCGGCACGTTCGACGTTTCGAAGTGCCGCGACAGGACCGCAAAGCCGAGCAGCAGCAGGAACAGGTTCGCCAGCACGACCCATTCATGGCTCATGTGGGCCGTGAGGCCGCCCAGCCCTGCGCCGTGCTTGAAGCCGACGACCAGGAATTTCCAGGCGAGGATGGCGCTTAAACCGGTCACCGCAACGGTGAACACGCGGTGGTGGAAAACTGCGACGCCGAGAAGCGTCAGCGCGAACAGGATGAAATCAACCGGGATCGGCCCCACATGCGCGGGGATCGTGCCGGCCAGCGGACCGCCTGCCGTTTCGGCCAGCGCCGGAAGGGCAAAGGCGAGCGCGCCTACGGCCAGTCCGGCCACACGAAGACCCATGCTGCCGGCACGGGAACGTGCCGAAGCGTTACTCGAAAACATGAAATGCCCCCTCTCCCAATACTGATGAGCGCTCGTCTCATACTCCCGTCAAATGGGGTTGCAAATCCTTATGCTTCAGCACCCGCGCTTTCCTTGAGGTCAGGGGGTGGCGATCTCCGGCAAGGCGTAGAGGACGGCGGCTCCAGGCCCCAGCGGGAGTTCCAGCATGAACCAGACGACTGTCATGATCGTGCCGGAAATCAGGAGCCAGATTGAATAGGGCAGCATCAGCGCCGTGAGGCTGCCCAGGCCGAACGACTTCACCCAGCGCTGGCAGAAGATCAGGATCAGCGGGAAGTACACCATCAACGGCGTGATGATGTTGGTGGCTCCGTCACCGACGCGGTAGGCCGCCGTCGTGCCTTCCGGGCTGACGCCGAGCAGCATCAGCATCGGCACGAGGATCGGCGCCAGCAAGGCCCATTTGGCGCTGGCCGATCCGATGAACAGGTTCAGGAAGGCCGTGAACAGGATCGTGATTCCGATCACCGCCCAGAGCGGGAGGCCGCTTTCGCTGATCGCGCCGGCGCCGTGAACAGCGCCAATGAGGCCGAGGTTCGACCAGTTGAACATCGCGACGAAGTGCGAGACCGCAAAGGCGAGCACCAGATAGTAGCCCATCTCCTTCATCCCCTCGGCCATCATGCCGACAAGGTCGCGGTGGTTCTTGATTGTCCCGGCGCTGGCGCCGTAGGCCCAGCCCGCAAACAGGAAGATCAGGAAGAAGGCGGCGACGAGCGATTTGTAGAACGGGTCGAGCGTCAGGTGGACCGAGCAGGTGCCGGCCGCAACCGTGCCCGGCTCGCAGGCCGCTTCATTGATCAGCGGTGTACCTGGCCCGATCGTCAAGAAAACCCAGAGCGCGACGACGCCGAGCGTGGCGAGCCCCGCCATCGCGAGGCCCCGGCTCTGGCCCTTGTCGAGCGGCTTGTCGTTCTCCGCGAACTGGGCGGCATGTTCCGGCCCGGCCTGCCAGGCGCCGAGGCGCGGCTCGATGATCCGGTCGGTGACGAACCAGATGACCGGCAAGAAGACCACCGTGAGGCCGATGATGAACCACCAGTTGCCGGCAATGTTGACGGAGTAATTCTCGACGATGCCCGAGGAATCCACGGCCGTTTGTGTGATTCCGAGCAGCAAGGCGTCGAGCTGGCCCGGTGTGATATTGGCCGAGAAACCGCCCGAGACACCGGCAAAGGCCGCCGCGATTCCGGCCAGCGGGTGACGGCCAGCCGCCGCGAACAGAACGGCGGCGAGCGGAATTAAAACGACATAGCCGGCGTCTGAAGCATGGTTCGAGAGCATCGCGATGAAGGCGACGACCGGCGTCAACAGGTGTTTCGGTGCGCCGCGAACGGCCGCTCGCATGCCGCTGGCAAAGAAGCCGGAGCGTTCGGCGACACCGGCCCCGAGCATCACGATCAGCACGAAACCGAGGGGGTGGAAGTGGGTGAAGGTCGCCGGCATTTCGACGAACAGGCGCTGGAGATTGGCCGGTGAGAGGAGGCTTGCGGCGGAGACGATGACGGGTGAGCCGTCTTCGTTCACCTGGGTCGGGTGGATGGCCGAAACCCCGAAGGCAGCGGCCGCCGCCGAAACGGCCATCAGGAAAAAGATCAGGTAGAAGAACAGGAAGACGGGGTCAGGCAGCTTGTTGCCCGTGCGCTCCACAAAACCGAGGAAACCTTTCTGCGTTGCCGCGACCGGTGCATCCGTCATTCGCCATCTCCCATGAATTCGGGGCAGAACTGACCGAATGCGGGCGGGGATGGCAAGGGTTTTATCGCGGGAGGGGTGGAAATTGAGGGGTTGCACCCGTCATGTTGGCCAAGACCCTCACTTCCCACGACCTCCGGGGAAGTGGAAAAGTAGCAATCGCCTTCTCCCTTCTCACTCCTCGAGATGAGGGTCTTGGGGTTTCGGAATTTTTGAAGTGAAATCTTGCACGCAGTATAACTCCGTGCACGGAGGTGTGGCGGAAGGAAATGCGAACTAATTTATAAGGGCTTGGCGGGGTTGGGATTTATTTTTCGGGCGGGGTGTTTCTTGTAGGCACAAGTCCCGGGTTCTGAACTCGCCTGCCCTCTCCAGGGTGCTTCATCCGTGTGCACTCAATGCACACGGCACGTCGATTCTCTATCAAAGATTCTCATTTTTTATCATTCCGTAGCGGAATTTTATCGCCCCTTATCGCCTTCGCGGCGGCCTGCTTATTTCTGCATGGCGGCTTTTATTTCGGGGCGGTCTTCGGCGGTTTCGAGGTATTTCGGGGTGAGGCGGATGCCGCTCGCCTGTTCGTAGGCATGGCCGTAGGCGAGCATCATCGCGTCAGTGTTCCTTGTGCCCATGAAGGAGATGCCGACGGGGACGCCGTGCACATCGCCCATCGGGACGGTGAGGTTGGGGTAGCCGGCGACCGCGGCGGCCCAGCCGGCGCCCGCCCATTCGGGCCAGACATCGCCGTTGACGGGATCCACGCGGGGAGAGACCGGGCCCGAGGGGGCGATGAGGACGGAGACGTTGTGGTCTGCCAGCAGCTTGTCGATGCCGTTCTCGCGCGTAGCGGACTGCACCAGCTTGAGGGCGTTCACGTACGCTTCGTCCGTCAGCGGACCAAGGGCGTCCGAGGCTTCGAACAGGTCCTGGCCGAAGAGGGCGAGTTCTTCGGCGACGTGTTCGTTGTTGAAGGCGATGACGTCCGCCAGCGTGCGGGTTGTGACGGCGGGCGGCGCCGCGGCCAGATAGGTGCTGAGACTGGCCTTGAACTCGTATTCGAGGACCAGAAGCGAGGCTGGCCAGAAACCTTCCGGCGGTTCCACCCCCTCGACTTCCACGAGTTCGGCGCCCTGCCCTTTCATCACTTCGAGCGCAGCGTCGAAACGGGCGATGATGTCCGGGTTCGAGCCTTGCGCAGCGCGCAGGACGCCGACGCGGACGCCTTTCAGGGCACCGGGCGTAAGGGCGGCGGTATAGTCGGTCTCGCCCGCGTCCATCGCGTTCATCAGCAGGGCCGCGCCGAGGACGGTGCGATCCATCGGGCCGGCGGTGTCCTGGCTGGGCGAGATGGGGACGATGCCGTCCTGCGGGATGAGGCCGACGGTGGGCTTGAAGCCGACCAGGCCGTTGACGTTGGAGGGGCAGATGATCGAGCCGTTGGTCTCGGTGCCGACGCCGCCGGCGGCGAGCGAAGCGGCGATGGCCGCGCCGGTTCCGGAGCTGGAGCCGCAGGGGTTGCGGTCCAGCATGTGCGGGTTTCGGACCTGTCCGCCTACGGAGGACCAGCCGCTGAGCGACTGGTTGGAGCGGAAGTTCGCCCATTGGCTGAGATTGGTCTTGCCGAGGATGACGGCGCCGTGATCGCGCAGGCCGGCGACGAGCGGGCTGTCGCGGCCGGTCAGGTTGTCCTTCAGAGCGAGGGAGCCGGCGGTGGTCGCAATCGGATCAGCGGATTCGATGTTGTCCTTCAGGAGGACCGGAATGCCGTCGAGCGGGCCGAGTGCCTGCCCTGCCGCGCGGCGGGCATCGCTGGCGGCGGCCTGCGCGAGGGCGTCCGGGTTGACGGCGAGGATGGACTGGAGGCGCGGGCCGGCCCGGTCGATGGCGGCGATGCGGTCGAGGTAGGCCTGCGTGAGTTCGACGGAGGTGATCTCGCGGCGGATGAGCGCGTCGGAGAGCTCGGGGAGTGTTTTGGCAAGCCAGCCGGTGGCTTCGTAGCTGGCGAGGGGCACGGCGGCGGGCATTTCTTCAGCGGCGACGGCGGGTGCGGACGGAGCGTTGGCCGGCGTCGCGCAAGCCGCGAGGGCGAGCGCGCCGAGGGCGGCGATGAGTTTGTTATGCATGGCGCGAGGTCCCCGTTGAAATGTCAGGGACAAGTTACGCGGGTTGCTTCGCGGGGCAAGTCCCTCACCCCCGGCCCCTTGTTCGGGCAATCGCAGTGCGATTACTGATCCTCACAAGCCCGTGAACGGGAGAGGGGGGAAGTCGAGGCTACCGCGCGAACTTCTTGAACTTGAGGCGTTTCGGGTTGACCGAGTCTTCGCCGAGGCGGCGTTTCTTGTCTTCGAGGTAGGACGAGAAATCGCCTTCGAACCATTCGACATGGCTGTCGCCTTCGAAGGCGAGGATGTGGGTGGCCATGCGGTCGAGGAACCAGCGATCGTGCGAGATGACCACGACGCAGCCGGGGAAATTGTCGAGACCTTCTTCGAGGGCCTGCAGGGTTTCCACGTCGAGGTCGTTGGTCGGTTCGTCAAGCAGGAGCAGGTTGTGGCTGCCCTTCAGCATCTTGGCAAGGTGGACGCGGTTGCGCTCACCGCCCGACAGGATGCCGACCTTCTTCTGCTGGTCGGTGCCCTTGAAGTTGAAGGCGCCGACATAGGCGCGCGACATGACGGTGACGCCGCCGAGGTCAATGACGTCCGTGCCGCCGGAGATTTCTTCCCAGACGTTCTTGTTGGCGTCGAGCTTGTCGCGGCTCTGGTCCACGTAGCCGATCTTGACCGTCTCGCCGACGCGCATGGCGCCCTTGTCGGGTTTTTCCTGGCCGAGGATCATCTTGAACAGCGTCGACTTGCCGGCGCCGTTCGGGCCGATGACTCCGACGATGCCGCCGGGGGGCAACTTGAAGGAGAGGTTGTCGATCAGGACGTTGTCGCCGAACGCCTTGGAGAGGTTTTCCGCTTCCAGCACGACGCCGCCTAGGCGGGGGCCGGGCGGAATGCGGATCTGCGAGGTCATGACCTGCTCGCGCTCGGCCTCGGCCGCCATCTTCTCATAGGCGTTGATACGCGCCTTGGATTTGGCCTGGCGGGCTTTCTGGCCGGAGCGGACCCATTCGAGTTCCTTGGCGAGGGTGCGCTTGCGGCCGACATCGTCACGCGCCTCCTGCTCCATGCGTTTCGCCTTCTGCTCGACCCAGCCGGAATAGTTGCCCTGGAAGGGGTTGCCGCGGCCGCGGTCGAGTTCGAGGATCCAGTTGGTGATGTCGTCGAGGAAGTAGCGGTCGTGTGTGACGAGGATGACGCAGCCGGGGAAGTTGATCAGGAAGTTCTGGAGCCAGGCGACGGTTTCGGCGTCGAGGTGGTTGGTCGGTTCGTCCATCAGGATCATGTCGGGCTTCGACAGGAGCAGCTGGCAGATGGCGACGCGGCGGACTTCGCCGCCCGAGAGGGTGGTGACGTCGGCGTCGTTTTCCGGGCAGCGCAGGGCGTTCATCGCCATCTCGATCTTGGAATCGATGTCCCAGGCATTAGCGGCGTCGATCTGCTCCTGCAGCGCGGTCATCTGCTCCATCAGCTCGTCGGAATAGTCCTCGCCGAGCTTTTCGGAGATCGCGTTGAACTGGTCGACCATGATCTTTTCGGGACAGGTCGCGGCGATGTTGTCGAACACGTTTTTCGTGGGGTCGAGTTTGGGCTCCTGTGGCAGGTAGCCGACCTTCACGCCCTCGGCGGCCCAGGCTTCGCCGACGAAGTCCTGATCGACGCCGGCCATGATGCGCAGGAGAGTCGATTTGCCCGAGCCGTTGACGCCGACGACGCCGATCTTGGCATCCGGCAGGAAGTTCAGGTGGATGTTTTCAAACACCTTCTTGCCGCCGGGATAGGCCTTGGTGAGGCCCTGCATGTGAAAGACGAACTGGGGACCGGCCATGGGCGGAGGTTCCTTTGCAGGCATGAAAACGGGATCAGCGCGCGATGTGACGCGCCGCGCGGCGAAGATCAAGCGTTAAGCGCTGGCGGCGTCAGGGCGCGGGGGTGAAGGGGTTCAGGATGGTCACGCCGTCCAGAACGCGTCCGGTCTGCATGTCCTCTGTCAGAAGCGTGTCGCACCCCGCCAGTTGCGCGGCGGCCACGATAGCGCTGTCCCAATACTGAAAGCCGGTCTCCAGCCGGATGGCCAGCGCGCGATCGACCAGTTCAATGCTGGTCTCCACAATCCGGAACCGCTTCCAGCTTTCGATGAACTCACAGGCGAGTTCGTGTGAAAGCGCGCCCGGCCGGGTGGAGCGGGTTACCTGAACGTAGAATTCCTGCAGGACCTGCACCGACAGAACCAGATCGCGTCTGCGCTGCAGCAGATCGACGGCGAGGGATTTCTTCAGAAATTCGGCCGGATCAGCGGAGTCGCTGATCGAATAGATCAGGATGTTGGTATCCAGAAATGCCGCCAAGCCGCCTACCCGCGGTAGAGGTCACTGCGGGCGAGATTGTCCCGGGTCGAAAAGCCCTGAACCTTCGCCCTTGCCGCCCGCTCTTTCAGCTGCAGCGCTTCTCGTTCGATATCCCGCTCATTCAGGGTGCGAACGACACCTGCCGCGAGGAGGGCAGATTCCATCCACGCCTTCACGAGCTCGGCGACAGGTTTGCCCTCACGCTCGGCCAGCGCTTCGAGCCGTTCGTAGGTTTCGTCATCGAGGGGAATGGAGCGGAACTTCATGCGGGAAATATACGAAACTCCCGGCTTTTGCGCAATTGCAGCCGAGACCCGGTCAGGGCGCGGGGGTGAAGCCTTTGGAGAGGCGGCCTTCGGCGATGAGGGCTTTGATATGGTCGCCGTCATGGGCGGGGATGACAGCGAGGTCCGGGTTGGCCTGCATCAGGTCGTAAAGGGCGCGCAGCTGGGCCTTGACGGCGGTGCGGTCCTCGTTGGGGTCGAAGATGATGTACTGGGTGAGGACGGGGCGCGTGGTGAGGGTTTCGATGGCGCCGAGGGACCAGGCGACGTCGCCGATGAGCAGGAACTCGCCGCCGTCCTGAAGGCGGATGTAGATGAGCTGGCTGCCGGGCGTGTGGCCGGGAACCGGGATGACGATGACGCCGGGGGCGACCTGCTGGACGCTGCCGTCGAGGCGCGGGGCGAGGTTGGCAATGGCGGGATCGAGGGTGTCGCGGGCGAAGATCGGCATGGCGGCGATCTGGGGCGCGTTGAGGACGAGGCCGGGGGCGAGGCCTGCCGGGTCGGGGTGGCGGGCGACGGCCATGACGTGGTCGAGGTGCTCGTGGGTCAGCAGGACCTGATCGGCGGCGAGCATGGCGGCGGTAAGCGTCTCGTAGGCGGCGGGGTCGAAGGCCCAGTCAGTTTCGGACTGTTTCATGCCGGCGGCGGTTTCGGCGTCGATAGCGCCGTCGATTATCAAGGTCTTGTCCGGCCAGACGATCTGGACGGAGTTGTAGGTCGTGTTCCAGTCGGTGCCGAAGCCGCCGGCGCGGGCGGCGAAGCCGGGGGCCTTGTCGCGGCCGATCTCGAGCACGCGGATTTCGGTGGGGAGCTGGGAAGTGTCGGAGGGCAGCTGGGCGCGCCAGTCCTCGAGGGAGAGGAGCCCGGGGGCTTCGGCGGGGGCTTTGGAGTCGGCCAGCATCAGCCACCAGAAGGCGCCGGCCAGGACAGCGGCAAGAACCGCGGCAGCGATCAAGATGGTACGACGCATGAGCTGACCCTCCCCGAGACAGGCGGTCAGGAAATAACACCCGGCCTGCGGAAGGGAAGAAAAATCGTTACGGCATTCGCCGTGCCAGAAGGTGACAGGGCCGGAATCCGGGGTACTGTTGGCACCTTGATGGAGAGACGACATGCCAGCCTTCCAGCCGACTGCCGCGCAGTTCCGGGCGTTCCGCGATGACCCGCATGACGGGCCGGTGGCGCAGGTGAACCTGCTGAAGTTTCGGATCAAGGCGGAGTATCCGCCGGGTGATCCGGAACATGGCGAGGATATCAGCGGGCGTGAGGCGTATGCGCGGTATTCGGAGGCGTTTTCGGCGGCGATGGAAGAGGTGGGCGGCACGACGCTGCTGCTGGGCGATACCGAGCGCTACTTCATCGGCGGCGGGGATTGGGACGGGGTGCTGGTGAACCAGTTCCCGAACCGGCAGGCCTTCATCGCCACGCTGAACCACAAGGACTACAAGGAGATGGCGCGTCACCGCGAGGCGGGGCTGCTGTGCCAGGAACTGATCGTGACACGGCCCACATGGGCGGGAGGAAAAAAGATATGAGCAGATACGAAGTCTATGGCGCGCTGGGTTCGCCCTATTCGCTGAAAGTTCGGGCGGCGCTGCGGGCAAAGCGCTTGCCGCATACCTGGACCGGGATGACGGCGGAGGACCGGGGGCGCGTGATGCCGAACGTCAAGGCGCAGGTGATCCCGGTGATCCGCACGCCGGATGGCAGCTGGACGAATGACTCGACGCCGTTCCTGCTGGGCCTGGAAGGCGAAGGGCGGGCGCTGGTGCCAACAGACCCGAAGCTGCAGTTCGTCTGCCTGCTGATCGAGGACATGGCGGACGAGTGGTTCATGAAGGCGATGTTCCATTACCGCTGGGCCTATCCGGAAGACGCCGAATGGTGCGCCAACTGGATCATGTTCGACTCGCTGCCGAATGCGGGCCGCGAAGGCGTCGAGCGCAACGCGGCGATGATCCGCTCACGGCAGATTTCGCGGATGGCGCTGGTGGGCTGCACGCCGGAGACGGCGCCGGTGATCGAGGCGAGCTGGAAGCGGACGAACAAGGCGCTGGAAAGCATGGCGACGGGGCCGACGCGGTTCCTGTTCGGGGACCGGATCTCGCTGGCTGACATTGCGCTCTATGGGCAGCTGAAGGTGATGAGCGTGGATCCGACGCCGATGGCGTGGCTGCGGGCCGAGACGCCCTACCTCTATCGCTGGCTGGACCTCGCCGATGATGCGAGCGGGCTGGACGACGAGTGGCTGGAGCCGGGCGCAGCGATCGCGACGGCGCCGGCGAAGGCGCTGCTGGCGCAGGCGGGCGATACCTACCTGCCCTTCCTGAAGGCGAATGCCGAGGCGCTGGCCGCCGGGGCCGACACCTTCGAGGTCACGCTGGAAGGCGCGCGCTACGCGCAGGGCGTGTTCAAGTACCAGGCGAAGTGCCTCGACACGTTGCGGGCGGGGTGGAACGCGCTGAGCGCAGATGATAGAGCCACGCTGCGCGGGTTGATCGGCGAAGGAGCCGCCATTCTTGACTGATCCCTATTCCCCCATTTCGCGGCTGTTGCATCACCGCACGCAGCGCCTTGCCAAGGGCGAGCCGGTGGCGTTGCCGATTGTGGCCGCCTCGACCTTCCATCAGCCGGGCGATCCGGATGGCACGCATTTCTATGGCCGCAACGGGAACCCGACGGTCGAGGAAGTGGAAGAGGAAATCGGCCTCATCGAGGACGCCGATGTGGTGCTGTTCCCGTCCGGCATGTCGGCAATTGCGGCGGTGTTCTATGCCCACCTGCGGCCGGGTGACCGGGTGCTGGTGCATGCCGACGGCTATTATAATGCGCGCGGACTGCTGGCGGCGCAGTTCGAGCCGATGGGTGTGCACGTGCAGACGGTGGCGACCTCGGACTTTGCGGCGGCGGATTTCACCGGTGTGAAGCTGGCGCTGATCGAGACGCCGTCCAATCCTGGCCTCGACGTGTGTGACATTGCAGCGGTGGCGGCGAAGGCCAAGGCGGCGGGCACGATCCTGATGGCGGACAATACGACCGCGACGCCGCTGTGCCAGCGCCCGCTGGATCTGGGGGCGGACATTTCGATCATGGCCGATACCAAGGCGATGGCCGGGCATTCGGACCTTCTGGCCGGTCATGTGGCGAGCCGGAGCGAGGCGCTGATGGCGCCGGTGCGCACCTGGCGGCGGCTGGCCGGAGCGGTGGTGAGCCCGTTCGATGCCTACCTGCTGCACCGCGGCCTAGAGACGCTGGAGCTGCGCGTGGCGCGGGCGAATGCCAATGCGATGGCGATTGCGACGGCGCTGTCGGGCGATCCCCGCGTGTCGGGCCTGCGCTATCCGGGGCTCGCGAGCGATCCGGCGCACGGCGTGGCGCGGCGGCAGATGAAGGGCTACGGGCCGATCGTCAGCTTCTGCCTCGAAAGCCGGGAGGCGGCGGAAGGGTTCATCGCGCGCCATCCTCTGGCGGCGGCGGCGACGAGCTTTGGCGGGGTGCATTCCAGCGCCGAGTGCCGGATCCGCTGGGGCGACGCGGTACCGGCGGGCTTTATCCGGTTTGCCTGCGGGATCGAGCCGGTCAGCGATCTGGTGGCGGCGACGCTTTCAGCGCTCGACGCTTGATTTTACAGGCCTGCGGACTGTTCATGACAGGCGAGTCACGCTGGTATAGTGCTTGCAGCCGGGGGCCGGGAACCTGATCATGCGCCGTATAAGTATAGTTCTTTTCTTTATTCTGCTGATTGGCGGCATCTATGGATGGTTCGCCCTGCGGCAGCCGCCGAAACCTCTGGAGATTTCGGAACCTGTCCGGATTCACCAGGGCATCGTGATCGGCGGCATTGACCGCGACGATCCGAACATCCGCCTGTTCAACGGCATTCCCTACGCCTCCGCCCAGCGCTGGAGCCCGCCGGGGCCACCGGTGCAATGGGGCGCAACCTCCCGCGACACGCGCGAATTCGGGCCGGAATGCCTCCAGCCGCGCACCCGGTATGGCAGTTTCGTCAACCAGATCATCGACGGGATGGGGATGTCTTTCTTCGAGCGCTCCGCCGCACGGGTGGTCATGTCGGCGCAGGAGACGCCGCCGGAGTCTGAAGATTGCCTGCTGCTCAACGTACGGACCGGCAATCTCAAGGGCACGGAAAAGCAGCCGGTAATGGTCTGGTTGCATGGCGGCGCGCACCAATATGGTTCTGGCTCGCAGGCGATTTACCAGTCCAATGCGCTGGTCAAGAAGGGCGTGGTGCTGGTCACCATCAACTACCGTCTGGGCGCGCTAGGCTATCTCGCTCATCCTGCGCTGACGGAGGAAGCGGGCACGTCCGGCAATTACGGCCTGATGGATCAGGCGGCGGCGCTGGTCTGGGTGCGCGACAATATCTCGGCGTTTGGCGGCGATCCCGGCAACGTGACCGTGTTCGGCGAGAGCGCCGGGGCGCAGTCGATCACCGAGCTGATGGCCTTTCCGGCGGCGGACGGACTCTACCACAAGGTGATCCTGCAGAGCGGCGCGAGCACGGGCAATGTGCTGCATCTGAAGCGCTCGCCTTTCGCCGGGATCCTGAGCGCCGAGGAAGCGGGCGCGGAGTTCCTGTCGACGCTGGCGCCGAAGGCCGCGACAGCGAAAGACCTGCGCGCGATTCCGGCGGCGGCGATCATTTCGCGCTCCGATGCGCGGTCTGATCTCAACGGCTATTTCCTGCCCGTGGTGGACGGGCGCAACGTGCCGCGCGCGATCGGCGCGGCGTTCCGCGACGGGGCTGTGCCGAGCGTGCCGATGCTGGCAGGCTACAATGCGGATGAAGGCTCGCTGTTCTACGATACCTTCCAGTCGCCGACGATCCTCCGTCCTCGGATGACCGGCACGCTGGAAGAGCGCGAAGGCGCACTCGCGAGCGTGTTCGGGCAGAACCCGGCCAAGGCGCTGCAGGCATTGTACGGCTTGGATACGCTGGAGACCTGGGACAAGGGCGCGACCGACATGCTGGGCGACGACATGTTCGGCGTGCACATGCGGTTTGTGGGCCGGCAGAATGCGCAGTCCGGCGCGCCGACCTGGCTGTATCATTTCACGCGCGTGCCGCCGTCGCGCAAGCAGACCATCGGCGCGTTCCATGCGGCCGAAATCTCCTTCGTGTTCGACAGCCACATCAGCGGCATGAAGATCACCGACAGCGACCGGAAGCTGACCGAGCGAATGGTGAGTTACTGGACCAACTTTGCGCGCACTGGAAATCCCAACGGCGAAGGCCTGCCGGCCTGGCCGGTGACGGATGCGGAAGGCGATGTCTGGATGAAACTGGACGCGAAGCCGGAGCCGATCGAGGGCCTGCGCGCACGCAAGCTGGACATCCTCGAAGAAGCGCTGCGCAACCGGATTGACCAGATGGCCGGGCCGCCGCCTGCCCCGCCGCCGCCGCCCGAGCCGGAGACGCTGGAACCCACCGTTCCGGCTATCCTGGCCCTGCCCGGGTCAGGCGGTGAGTAGGATCCGGCAGATTTCGACCAGGCCGGCCTGATCGATCTCGTCAAAGGCGTCATATTCCGTGGAGTCGACGTCGAGGACGGCAGCGAGTGTGCCGTCTGCCTTGAAGACCGGCACGACGATTTCGGAATTGGACGCGGAGTCGCAGGCGATGTGGCCCGGGAATTCGTGGACGTCCGGCACGATGATCGGCTCGCAGGTGGCGGCGACGTGGCCGCAGACGCCCTTGCCGAACGGGATGCGCAGGCAGCCGAGCGTGCCCTGATACGGGCCGACGACCAGTTCGTTCGGTTTGAGCGGATCGACCAGATAGAAGCCGGTCCAGAAAAAGCGGGGCTTGAAGGCGAGGGTCAGCAGGCAGGCAGCGCTAGCATAGCGCGCTGTGTCGGAGGTTTCCCCCTCCACGACGCTGGCGATTTCCTCGGTGAGCTGGCGGTACGCCTCTGCCTTGTCCATATCCTGCCTCTCTGCGGTCATGCGGGGCCTGTAACGCCGGATTGCACCCTACCGCAAGTGCCCGTTGAAGGGCGCGGCGACCTCTGAAATAGTCTACCAGCGGGACGTGCAGTGGAATCGCGAGGAGGACCGGTCCTTGATGAGCAGGTTGAGGACGCCTCTGGGTGCGTTGGCCCTCTGCCTGTTGCTGACGCTACCGGCGCACGCGCAGCTCGAGCCGGACGCCCCTTTCATTGAAGAGCCGGCCTTAGAAGACCTTGGACCGCCGGCGGAAGCCAGCGAGGACGCGCCCGCGATCGAGACGGACCTGGCCGCCGTTGACCGGACGCATGCAGCGTATCTGGCGGACGGCGAACTGCAGCTGGAGCGGCCCGAGGAAGATCTCGACATACCGGAGCCGTCCCCGCCGCCCGGCTGGTTGCGGGCGTTCGCGGAGTTCCTGCAAGCGCTGGGGCCGCTCTTCCAGGTCGTGTTCTGGATCGCCGTGGGTCTGATTGTGGCCGGGCTGCTCTACTTCCTGTTCGGCGAGGCCATCCGGATGCGGTTTGGCGGAAAGAAGCCGCCGAAGGACAAGCGCGAGGACGATGTGCTGCAGGATCTGAGGCCGGACGCGGCCGCGGCGCGGTCGCTGCTCGAGGAGGCGGACGCTCTGGCGCGGCAGGGTCGGTTTGCCGAGGCGGTGCACCTGCTCCTGTTCCGCTCGATCGAGGACCTGCAGGTGCGGATCGAAGGCGGCGTGCCGACCTCGCTGACGGCGCGCGAGATCGCCGGGCTCGGCAAGCTGCCGGAGCGCGCGAAGCGCGGGCTGAAGCCGATCATCCAGGTGGTCGAGCGCAGCTTCTTCGGCGGGCGCGCGGTGGACGAAGGCGGCTGGCAGGAAGCGCGGCGCAGCTATGAAGACTTTGCCTTCGGCGAGGCCTGGGCATGAGCGGCGCGCCCTCCTCTTCCCCCTTCTCGACCCGCGTGGTGGCGATCCTCATCGCCGTCGCCGCCATCTCGTTTGGCGCCGTGCTGGTGATGGCCGGCTGGGCGCCGGAGCTGCGCGACCGCAACCGCGCGGGCGATCATCCGTACTCGACATCGGCGCTGGGCTATAACGGCTTCGTGCGATTGCTGGAGGACGCGGGTTATCCGGTGAAGGTGTCGCGGCTGGAGAGCGATCTGGAATCGCGCGGCTGGGGGTTGATGATCGTGACGCTGCCGGCCTTTGGCAATTTTTCAGTGCTGGATGACCGGGTGTTCCAGCCTGCGACGCTGGTGGTGTTGCCGAAATGGACGGGGCGCACCGATCCGCTGAATGCGGCGCGCCAGGCCGACACACGCTTCATCGAGGCGCGGGACCTGAACGACCAGCTGAGCGAGCCTTATCCGGATGCGGAGATCCTGCGGGTGCGCGTTCCGGACAGTATCGAGACGCCGTTCGGCGCGGCGCCGATCAAGCCGGATGTGCGGTTGCAACTGATCAAGGCGGCGTCGCTGGAAACCATCATCGCGGTCGAGGACGGCGCATTGCTCGCGTATGATCCGGCGCGCAGCCTGTACATTCTGAGTGACCCGGACGTGTTCCACACCTTCGGCCTGGCGCAGCGCGAGAACGCGCAGTTCGCCGTGCAGCTGGTGGACTTCCTGCGCTACGATGCCACTGAGCCGATCCTTCTGGACGCCACGCTGCACGGGTTCGAGCGGTCCGAGAACCTGCTGAAGATGATGTTCAGTGTACCCTATGTCGGCGTGACGCTGGTGGCACTAGCGGCGGCGTTGCTGCTGGGCTGGGCGGCGACGATAAGGTTCGGGCCGCCGCTGGTGGAGGCGCGTGCCATCGCGCTCGGCAAGCAGGCGCTGGCGGACAATTCGGCGGGGCTGGTGGCGATGGCGCGGCGCGAGGCGCGGATGGCGCCGGGCTTCCTGGCGCTGGTGCGGCGCCGGCTCGCCCGCGAGATCGGCGCACCGCGCACGCTGACCGAGGCGCAGGTGTCCGACATGTTCGACCGGCTGGGGCCGGATACGGAAACGGGCCGCGTCTTTTCGCAGATGGAAGCAGATCTGAAAGAGCCCGCCACCAGCCGCGACGACCTGCTTACCAAGACACGGGCGCTGTATCGCTGGCGCAAGGAAATCATCAGGAGAACACTTCATGAGCGTAACTGAAATCCGCAACCTTGCAGACCGTATCCGAAGCGAGGTGCGCAAGGCGATTGTCGGCCAGGATGCGACGGTGGACCTTCTGCTGGTCGCGCTATTTTCGTCCGGGCACGTATTGCTTGAAGGCGCGCCGGGCACGGCGAAAACGCTGCTGGCGCAGTGTTTCTCCAAGGCGATCTCGCTGCAGTTCGGCCGCATCCAGTTCACGCCGGACCTGATGCCGGGCGATGTTCTGGGCACGAACCTGTTCAACTTCCAGACCAACCAGTTCAGCCTGACCAAGGGACCGATCTTCACCGACATCCTGCTGGCCGACGAGATCAACCGCACGCCGCCGAAGACGCAGGCCGCGCTGCTGGAAGCGATGCAGGAGCGCAAGGTGACGATCGACGGGGTCAGCTATGGGCTGAACCCGCGCTTCACGGTGATCGCGACGCAGAACCCGATCGAGCAGCAGGGTACATATCCGCTGCCGGAAGCGCAGCTCGACCGGTTCCTGTTCAAGCACACACTGGATTATCCGAGCCGCGAGGAAGAGCTGAAGATCGTGGCGCAGCACGGCACGCGCACGGGGATGAAGACGCCGGATGCGTTCGGTATCCAGGCGGTGATCTCGCCGGCCGAGCTGGACGCTGCTGTCGACGCCGTCGCGGCGGCGCGGATCAATGACGACATCATCGCGTATATCGTCGATCTCGTGCGCGCGACGCGCACCAGCCCGGCGCTGGAGACCGGTGCCAGCCCGCGCGCGGCGGCCGCACTGGCCACGGCGTCGCGTGCCCGCGCTGCGCTGGACGGGCGCGATTTCGTCATCCCGGACGATGTGAAGACCCTTGCCCTGCCGACGCTGCGCCACCGCGTGCTGCTCTCGCCCGCGGCAGACATCGAAGGGCGCACGACGGAAGAGACGCTGCTGGCCATCATTGAACAGACGGCGGCGCCCCGGTGATCTCCCCTAGCCTCCGCGCAATCTTCCTGATGCTGCTCGGGTTGCCGATCCTGGTGGCCATCGCGCTGCTGGCGCCGGAGCTGTGGATCGTGTCGGCGGGATGGATCGCGGGCGTCGGCGCGCTGATTGCGGTCGATACGCTACTGGGCGCTTCGGTGCGCCACTATTCGGCGAAGGTGAACCTGCCGCCGCTGCTGTATGTCGGCAGCGCGGATGACCTGCAGCTTGATCTGGATTTTGCAGAAGGGCCGCTGCCCGCACGGATCGAGATCCAGCTGGAGACCAATGCCCTGCTTGGCACGCAGGCGCCGCAGGGGCTGCGCGGCTGGGATGGGCGGAACCGTCCGCATACGATCAGTGTCACGCCGTCGCGGCGCGGGGTGGCGAAAGTGGTGCGGCTGTGGAGCCGCTGGCAGGGACCGCTGGGGCTGATCCAGAAGCGGCATATCCAGCCGTTCGATCTCGACGTGCCGGTGACGCCGAATGTGCGCTGGGTGCGCGACGAGGCGATCCGGCTGTTCTCGCGCGATGCCGAGTTCGGCATCAAGACACAGATCGAGCGCGGCGATGGCAGCGAGTTCGATGCGCTGCGCGAGTTTTCCTCCGGCATGGACCGGCGCGCAATCGACTGGAAGCACTCGGCGCGCCACCGCCACCTCCTGGCCAAGGAATTCAAGACCGAGCGCAACCACAATATCGTCTTCGCCTTCGACACCGGGCGCCTGATGAGCGAGCCGCTGGGCGGCGTGCCGAAGATCGACCGGGCGGTGACGGCGGGCCTGCTGCTTGCCTATGTCTCGCTGCGCAACGGCGACCGGACGATGCTGTATGGCTTCTCCGAGCGTCCCGGCCTCAACAGCGGCTTCCTGACCGGCACGAGCAGCTTTCCGAAGGCGCAGGCGATGGTCGCGGAGCTCGAATATTCCGAGGACGAAGCAAACTTCACGCTCGCGCTTTCGAACCTCGGCGCGCAGTTGCAGCGGCGCAGCCTGATCATCATCTTCTCCGATTTCGTGGACACGATCTCCGCCGAGCTGATGCTGGAAAATGTCAAACGCCTGACCGACCGCCACCTCGTGCTGTTCGCGACGTTCGAGGACGCGGCCCTGTCGCAGATGGCGGATGCGCCGCCCGACACGGCGCAGGATGTGGCGCGCGCGGTGATTGCCGATACGCTGCTGGCGGAACGCGATGTCGTGTTCCGGCGCCTGCAGCGCCTTGGCGTGCAGATCATCGAGACAACACCGGAGGCGTTCAGCGCCGAGCTTGTCTCGCGCTATCTCCAGATCAAGCAGAGGGACATGCTGTGACGGACCTCCTGAAATCCTACCGCTTCCGCGAAGAACGCCAGGGCGACTGGAAACGGCTCGACCTGATCCTGACCAAGGCGGAGAATGGCGGGGTGAAGAACCTCACCGACGAGCAGATGCTCGCGCTGCCGCGCCTCTACCGGCAGGCGGTATCGTCGCTGTCGGTCGCGCGCTCCATCTCGCTGGACCAGAACGTCATCAGCTATCTCGAGAGCCTGTGCACGCGGGCCTATTTCTTCGTGTACGGCGCGCGCACGACGCTCGGCGAGCGGATGATGCAGTTCCTGCGGCGCGACTGGCCGGCGGCGGTGAGCCAATCGGTCTGGACGACACTGCTGGCGGCCTTCTTCTTCTTCGGCGGCTGGGCGCTCGCCTTCTTCCTATGTCTGCAGGACATGGAGTGGTTCTGGACGTTCCACGGCCAGAACCTGTTCGATGGCCGCAATCCTGATGCCACGGTCGAGTATCTGCGAAGTACGATCTACACGGATGAAAGCACGACCGGAGACGGCGAGCTTACGGCGTTCTCGAGCTTCCTGTTCAACAACAATGCGCAGATTGCCCTGTTCGCCTTTGCGCTCGGGTTTGCCTTCGGCATCCCGACGGCGTGGCTGCTGGTGTATAACGGTGTGATGATCGGCTCGCTGTATGCCGTGTTCTGGGAAAAGGGGCTCGGCTACGAGTTCACCGGGTGGCTGATGATCCATGGGGTGACCGAGCTCTCCGCCATCGTACTGGCGGGCGCGGCGGGCTTCGTGATTGGCGGCGCGGTGGCCTTCCCCGGCGGGCGAACCCGTCTCGCCTCTGCGCGGGCGGCGGGCCAGAAGGCGGCGACGATGGCAATGGGCTGCGTCATCATGCTGATCATCGCGGCACTGCTTGAAGGCTTCGGCCGTCAGCTGATCAATTCCGACACCGTGCGCTACGCCGTCGCCGGCAATACGCTGGTGCTGTGGCTGGTGTATTTCTATGCGCCGCGGAAAGCGCCCGACGCATGACCGCCACGCCGCCCCTCAAGCCGGTGAATACCGGCCGCCGCCCCGGCATCAGCATGGAGGCCGCCGTGCAGCGCCGCGCGAGGCTGGCGGAGGAAATGCGCGTTGCCAAGATGGTGCGGCGGCTCGTGACGCCTGAGGGCGCGGCGATCCAGCTGAAGCTTGGCAGTGCGTCCGAGCGCGCGGGCGCGTTCATGATCGACATCGCGATCCAGTGGGCGATCGTGATTGCCACGCTGCTCGGGCTGACATTTGTCGTCGGGGCGCTCAGCCCTGGCAGTGCCAACATCGCGTTTGCCTTCTGGCTCGTGTTCTTCTTCTTTGTGCGCAACTTCTACTACATCTTTTTCGAGATCGGGCAGCGCGCAGCAACGCCCGGCAAGCGCATCCTGGGACTGCGCGTTGCGTCGCGCGATGGGGGGCGGTTGACCGCCAACTCGGTGCTGGCGCGCAACTTCATCCGCGAGATCGAGATCGGCCTGCCCTTCCAGTTCGCGCTGATGGGGGGCGACCAGTTCGGGGCCTGGATGGCGCTGTTCGGCCTGCTCTGGTCCGGTGTGTTCCTGCTGTTCCCGATCTTCAACAAGGACAAGATGCGCGTCGGCGACCTGATTGCCGGGACCTGGGTGATCAAGGCGCCGAAGGCGAAACTGATGGACGACATCACCTCGAGCGCGGCGCGGCCGGATGTCTCGTCGCGCTTTGCGTTCACGCCGGCGCAGACGGAGGCTTACGGCATCCATGAACTGCATGTGTTGGAAGACCTGCTTCGCCAGTCCACACCCGAGATCAAGGCGCAGGTGGCCACCCGCATCCGCGCCAAGATCAACTGGGCACGGACGGAAGGCGAGACGGACCTGGTGTTTCTGGAAGCCTACTATGCGGCGCTGCGGAGGCGTCTTGAACAGCGCATGCTGCTGGGTGAGCGCAAGACCGACAAGTTCGACGTACGCTGATCAGTTCAGGACTACACCTAGGCGCTTGCGCAGGAGCCGGCCTGCGGAACTCATCCAGGCCGGGCGGGACTTCGGATCCATCCTCCAGCGAAGAAGCTGGCGGCGCGCTCCGGCGGGGGCATAGGCCATGGTCGTCCACCAGAGCCTGCGGGCGACGCGTGCGACCGGGCGTTCGCCTTCGAGGTTCACCCGCCGGGTCAGCCGTGCAATCTGGCCGAGGGAGTCGCTGGCGACGGGATGTTGATCCGGCGCAAAGGCGAGCGAGATCAGACGGTCGTTGAGATGCAAGAGGTCTGCATCGCCGAGCGTGGGAGCAACCGGGAGGCCCAGCCGCCCGGCGTGATCCCGGATAGCCTCATAGCGATGGAAATCGTGCTGCAGGCCCTCTCGGGCGCGGGCGCCGAAATCCGGCTGCGATTTCCAGTTTTGTGCGGCGTGAAGACGGTAGGCCGAGAGCGTATCTTCATAGGCGCGCGTCGGGACATACAGCGGGATGACCGATACGAGGTAGCCTTCGGCGCTGATGCGGTATTGCTCCGTGCTGATCGGCATGACCTTCTCAAGGCCCTCGCGGGCGAAGATCAGGCCGGAGGTCACGTTGGTCGCATAGCGCCCCTGCTCGCGCAGCTGGCGGGAGATATCGCCGGCCGCGAGCGGAATCTGCGGGGCCGGGTGAATGCCAGCGAGCGCGCCGGTCTCGTCGGTATAGCGCATCCGGTAGTGATAGATCAGCACGCCGGGCTCGTAACGGGACAGCGCCCGCTTCAACCCGCCCGGCAGCACGAAATCGTCGGCGTCGAGGAAATAGACGAGATCGCCGGTCGCCTGTGCGAAGGCGGCATTGAAGCTGGCCGCAACACCCTGGTTGACCGGCTGGAAGACCGGGGTGATCTGGCTGCCATAGGCGCGCATCACATCGCGGGAATTATCGGTCGAACAATCATCTACGAAGATTATCTGTGTACTGACGTTTTAATACAACATGCTGTCGATCGCCGCCGGCAGGTACCGGCCGTAATTGTAGCAACCGATGATGACGGTAAGCTTAGGCCGCTCGGCGCCAGTCGGCAACTATGCGTCTGAAGAGAGCGGGGTGTCTGTCATCTCACGTCGCTCGAAGGCTGCGGCTGTCTAGCTGTCGGTCAGGACAGGGTGTTCGTGCGCCCAGTCGGCCTCATGCCAGGCGAGCGCTGTGCGGATGATGTTGTCGATGCCGGAACGGCTCGCGACCCAGCCGAGCTCGCGTTTTGCCTTGTCGGGCAGCGCGATCAGGCGGCCCGGATCGCCGGGACGGCGCGGACCGTAGCGGCGCGGAATCTTGCGGTTGGTCGCGCGCTCCACGGCGGTGACGACTTCGGCGACACTGGTGCCGCGCCCGGTGCCGAGGTTGTAGGCGGCCGAAACGGCGCCCTGCTCCAGAGCGTTGAGCGCGCGCAGGTGCGCTTCGGCGAGGTCTTCGACGTGGATGTAATCACGGATCGCGGTGCCGTCCGGCGTGTCGAAATCGCTGCCGAGGATCGTGAACTCATAGCCTTCGTCATAGGCGCCTTTCAGCGCCAGCGGGATCACATGCGTTTCGCAGGCATGGCGCTCGCCCGTCTTGCCGTCGCGGTCCGCGCCGGCGGCGTTGAAGTAACGAAGGGGGATCGAGCGGATGCCGTGTGCCTTGTCGAAGTCGCTGAGGATGCGCTCCACCATCAGTTTCGACATGCCGTAGGGATTGATCGGGTTCTGAGGATGCGTCTCGTCGATCGTCTCGCTGGCCGCGTTTCCAAAAGTGGCACAGGTCGAGGAGAAGATGAGATAGCCGGTGCCATGCTTGCGCATCGCTTCGAGGAGGTTGAGCGTCGCGAGCGTGTTGTTGCGGTAGTAGATCGACGGTTCACGGACGGATTCGGCGACGAGCGCAGAGCCGGCAAAGTGCGCCACGGCGTCCGGTTTGACCTGCGCGAACGCAGCCTCGAGATCGGCCGGGTTCTGAAGATCGCCTTCGAACAGAGGCCCCCACTTCACCAGGTCGCGCCAGCCGGTGGAGAGGTTGTCGAACACGGTGACCTGCCAGCCTGCTTCCGCAAAGGCGCGGCAGCAATGACTGCCGACATAGCCTGCCCCGCCTGTAACCAACAGTTTTCCTGGCATGACGAGGCCTCCTCAGTGCAAATTGAAATGGCGCGCCCAAACCGGCACGCCCGAACCTGTGATTATCTATATGCAAAGTCTGGTCCGCGTCGCCAGCCAAGCGTGGCGGCATGCGCACGGCGCGTCAGCCGAAAACGGAAACGGCGGCCCAGATGATCGCTGCCCAGAGACCTGCGCTGAGCCCGATGATAGTCATGAGCCGCAGCCAGACAGGCCATTTGCCTTCGCTGCAATCGTTCATGACGACATGGTCTGCCCGTGCGGGCATCCTGACTTGCGAACTGAAAACGCGGCTATCTACTGGAATCATGGGATCGGTACTCGGGATCTCGGTCCACTAAAGCGTGCAAGTCTTAACGTGGCGTTTAAGCGGAACGCGGCGTGATACTGAACGTAAGATGAAGATTATCGATTGAATCAGGCACAAATCCGGCGAGCTTTGGACCATTGATGATTTTCCGCTGCGCGGCGCCGTGTGCCCGCAGATGAACCGGGGCATGTTTTGCCTTTGTGAGATTTGAAGTTTTCACACTACCGCGTGGGAGCTGCCCAAAATTTGTGCACCCTCAGGGTGCCGCAGTTCGAAGTTTTTTTTGGCGTCTGACCGCGGTGCGGCGGCTTGATGATCGTCAGGCTGCGGTGTTTTCCGCAAGGCTTCGCGCCACTATTTCGGCGAGAAATCCCCGCGGCTGGATGAACGTGTCATCCGGCAGAAGCGCCAGCGCGCCGGCCCGTGCGGCGACCGGGTGCCTGTCCGCCATCAATTGGCGGAGAAGATCCGGGAGCGAACGATCCAGCGGCTCGTCGATGAGGAAGCCGCAGTCGTGCCGGGCGATCCAGGCTGCCGTTTCGGTGCCTGAGGGTGCAATCGACGGCGTGCAGAAGTATCCGCCTTCATAGATGCGGTTCGGCAGCAGCCAGACGGAATTGTAGCCCGCTTCCATGAAGTCGCCGGCCCAGACGACATCCAGTTTGTCGTAGATACCCGCCAGATCTTCCGGCGACCGGTATCGGCCGAAGAAGGTCATGTTGGGCCGCGCGTCGATCAGGGGTTCGAAGACCGGAATCTCCGTCCGTGACGGCACGCCGTGCAGGCGCACTTCAAGCTGATCCGGAAATTGATCCGCCAACTGACAAAGTATATCGAGGGACCGCTTGCAGCGCAGGTTACCTACCCAGCCGAGGCGCAGCGGTTGGGCGGCGCTGGTGGCATCGGGGGCGACAACGTCTGGCCGCGCGCCGTACGCGGCCCCCGGGGCCAGGCGGTTTTCGACGAGGAAGGCGCGGTAGTCGCCCGCATAGTGCTTCTCGAAGTGGTTGCGGATGAAGCCGGGCGAAGACACGACGAGGCCCACCGTGCGCTTCAGCAGGCTGTGCTCCAGCCAGCGCATCGCTTTGCCGATGATGTCCGGCCGCGTCAGCAGGCGGTGAACATCAAGGCTTTCATAGATGACCGGCGTATCCAGTCCGGCGTAGCGCTTTGCGAGGAATGCACAGGCCAGCATGTCGAGATTGCGGGCGTAGATCACATCCGCGGCCGCCAGCTTTTCGCGGTTGTCGGCTGCGAGGCGCGCCCCGGCGAAGACCTGCCGGACACGTTGCACGAAGGCGCCGTCCCGCGTTTCGCCGAGGTCGACATTGTCCCAGTCGAGCGTGCCGGGGTCGCGGCGGCGCATCATGAATCCGGTGACGTCCAGGCCATCATCCAGGAAACCGCGAACGCGGCGGCGCACGGCGGCGTCGGCGGCGTCGTGACCGAAAAATGCGATCCGGGTCATACTGCGCGTCCTGCCTTCCCTGTCATGAAAAGGGCATTGCTCCGTTTACGAAGCAATGCCCGAAATCCACGCTGGCCCCGCTTACTCTGCGGAGATCCGGTCGACCGGCTCGCTCCGGCCCGTGGCCTTGGTCGGCGGTACCTGTACGGCAACCGTGCCCTTGAGACCTTTCGCGTTCGTCTTGGACTTGCTCTTGTCGCCGCCCCAATTGAAGAGCGAGGGCTTCTCGTCCATCTGGTAATACTTGCGGTAGGCCTTGTAGGTCGCGCCGGGGTCGCGGTGGTGACGGCGGCGGTTGAGGTCGACCATGTTCAGGGTCACGCCCAGCACATCGGCCTTGAAGTTGCGCATCAGCGTCAGCGACTGACGGGTAGCCGAACGGGCCGAATGGCGCCAGCGGACAACCAGGATGGTCTTGTCGGCCTTGCCGGCCACCACACGCGCTTCTGCCATCAGCAGCAGCGGGCCGGTGTCGATCAGGATCAGGTCGTACATCGAGCGCAGGCGCTGCAGCAGGTCGTCGAACGCGCGCGTGCCGAACACGTCATGCGGGGTGTGGCCATTCTGCGAGAGCGGCAGGATGTCGAGCATCGTCTTGCGATCCTTGACGATCGCATCCGAGAGCTGACCTGCGCCGAAGAGGTGTTCGACGAAGCCGATGTCCGGTTTGAGGCCGGCGGTTTCGGTCAGCTGGCGGCGGCGGAAGTCGCCGTCGATGACGAGCGTGCGCGAGCCCGACATCGCCGACATGCGGCCCAGCGAGAGCGTCAGGCTGGTCTTGCCTTCGTCGGGAAGCGACGAGCACACGGCGACGGTCTTGGTCTCGCTGTCGAGATCCGAGAAGGCGATGGCAGCGCGCAGGTAGCGTATGCTTTCGGCATAGGCCGATAGCGGGTTCTCGACCAGGTAATCGGCCGGGTTGGTCTGCGACAGGCCGAGGAAGCTGGCGGTGCGGATCAGCGGCACCGAGCCGATCGGATTGGCGCCAAGCTTGCGCTCAACGTCTTCGGTCGAGCTGATCTTCATGTCGAACATCTCGGCCAGCAGAGCGAGGCCGCCGCCGATGATGGCGCCGAGCAGGCAGCCGATGATCAGGTTCAGCAGTTTCTTGGGCGAGCTGGGCGAATCCGGAACCGAGGCGCGCGACAGGATGTTGGCGTCAGCGGTGATCAGCGCGTCCTGTTCGCCGGTCTGCTTGGAGCGGGTCAGGAATTCCTCGAGCAGGATTCGGCTGGTGTCGGCATCGCGCTCAAGTTCGCGCAGACGCACGAGCGCCTGGTTGTTGCCGCGCAGCTCATAAGTAGAGCGGCCGATCTCGCCCTGGATCGAGCTGATCTGCGACTGCGCCACTTTCAGCTCGTTCTCGATGTTGCCGGCAATGCGGGAGACTTCCGCATTGATCTGGCGATCAATGTCGGCGGCTTCGTTCCGGGCACTGATGAGTTCCGGGTGCTGAGGACCAAGCTTCGTTTCGAGTTCGGACACGCGGCGATTGATGATCGCACGCTGGGTCTTGAGATCGGAGATGACCTGGGACTGGAGAACTTCCGTCACGCCTTCGGCGCCAACGCCGCTCGCCATCTGGCGGCGCACGCTCTCGGCGCGGGCACGGGCGCGGTCGAGATCAAGCTGCAGGGTGGCTTTCTGGGTCGTCAGGTAAGCGATCTGCTGTTCGGTGAGAGTCGCGCCCTGGGCGGCCAGAAGACCGGATTCGGCGCGGTAGCTCTCGACACGGCGTTCCTTTTCCTCGACTTCCTCGCGCAGGCCCGACACGCGCTCGGATAGCCATTCGGTGGCCTTGCGGGTCGCTTCGAACTTTTCTTCGAGCTGCTGGACGCGGTACTGTTCGGCAATCTCGTCCGCCAGGCGCGCGGCCGTTTCAGGCGACTCGCTCGAGACGTTGACGGTGATTAGGTAAGTCGTGCCGACGCGGCTGACGGCAACCTTATCGCTGAGGATGCCGACGGCAGATTCGAGAAGCGCGGCGTCCTTCTGCTCAGGCGTCATGTCAGCAAACGGATCTTCCGGCGGCTTCGCGCCGGTGACAGCGCGGACGACGCCCTTAACCGGCGACAGCAAGCCCTTCTTGGGCGGCAGGAGTGATGGATTGAATTCAGGGTCTTCGACGAGCTTCTGCTGGACCGCTACGCGCGTCAGCAGTGACTTCGAACCGAGCACGAGCACTTCTGTATCGACGACGGCGGTGTTGCCGCCCATCCCCGAGAAGATCGCGCCGAGGTCGATGACGTTCTTCTGCTCGGTATCGAGCTGCACAACCGTCTCCGCCTTGTAGATGGGAGTCTGGGTGAACGTGACAAAGGCGATGATGCCAAACGTCGTCATGAACCCGGCCAGGATCATCCAGAACCGCCGGTAGACCACGCCGATCAGCGCCTTCAGGTCGAGCGGAGGCGCAGGCGTGTGATCCCCGCCGGAGGAGGCCATGTTGGTCGGAAGTTCGAACGAGAAGGTTTTGGACAAGGCACGGCCTCTGATATTTTAGGGCCGGGAGCCGGCGCGATTGCCAGCTCCCGGAAAGCAGGAAAAGTTACGGGAAGAGTTTCAGGCCGATGCCGAACTGCGTCTGCCCGTAGGACGGATCGCCGAAGACGGCAGTGCCAGAGACATCGCGGTCGCGGTTGCGTGCGAAGACTTCCCAATGCAGGCGCTTGTTTATCTTATAGGTCGCGACGGCACCGAATTCCAGGTTTTCGTCCTTGCGGTCGATTTCCTCGTACTCGTAGTTGGATATACCGGCATAACCCGAAAGGATAATGTTGCGGCGCAGTTCGTGGTCAACACCGGCACCGAAGCGCGTTTCGACAGCGCTCGGCGAGTCGAATGCACCGGTATCCACCACGCGGCGGACGGCATTGAAGTTGACCGTGGTGAGGCGCGTCGGGAACCATTCCATCTGCGCATCGACCGAAAGACCGCTGACGTCGGCGAAGAAGTCGTCGTCCTTGTCTTCGTTCAGGTAGCCGACGGCGACGTCACCGCGCACCAGCGCCGTGAGTTCGAAGTCGACACCGCCGGAGATCGTGTAGCCGCTGGAGTCGCGCGAGCGCGGCAGGCCGCCGAAGATCTGGGTCGTGTCATATTCGCTCTGACCGAAGGTGCCCTGCCCGAAGACGGCCAGGTTCGGCGAGACGGCGTAGGACAGGCGCGAGCGGCCCTGCGTGACCTTGCGGTCGCGGTAGTCCTGGTCGATGTTCAGACCAGTGCCGAGCGCTTCGCTGTCTTCGTAGTTTTCTTCGCTCAGCGTCAGGCTGTTGTTCCAGCGGACGCGGTCGCTTTGATAATCTGCATCAGCCTGCACGCCCGTACGGGTGTACTGGATCGGGCGATCGGCGCCAAAGGCGTTGACGAAGTCGGTGCGCGGTTCAGCGCGGTCTTCGGCGAACACGGCGCCGCTGACCGAGAAAGCGCGGGTGACATCGACGCGGCCGCGAAGGCGGGCGGTCAGGTCGGTGGTCGATTCATCGCTGAGATCGAGATACTGGTTGCGGTAGGCCGAGGCGTCGAAGCCGACGGCATGGACGCTCCAGTCGGTCGTGCCCGAAACATCGGCGCCAACGCGCGCAACGATATCGGACTGTTCGTTGCCGGAGGTCGCGAACACGTTGTCATTCGAGACGAGGCCAGCTTCGCCCATCGAGCGGACGACGAATGTGCCAAGGCGGATCGGTTCCGGATCAAATTCCGGCTGCGCGCGCTCACGCACAGACTCGTACTTGTCGCGGCTAAAGAAGTCACTGCCCTGACCCAAGGCAACCGGCGAAATCAGGGCGCAGGCGGCAACACTCATCAGGCTAACGCGTTTCAGTTTGGACATTTCACCATTCCCCAGTTTCTCTGCAAGGCCGACATGGCCTGGGTTGTCTTCTCAACCCGTGCAAGTTCAATACCGTCCCGGATTGCGTGCATTTGCAGCGAATTCGGGTGCATACCCCCCAATACCTGCAAATGGTTAGGAATTGAATATCGGTCCCCGGAATATTCGTTAACAAAACACCACATCCGTTACTTTGCGGATTGAAGTTGCTAACGAAAGGAAAGGAGTGGCCGCTCTATAGGTTCCAGACGAAAAGGCTTTCAGCTGAGTTTTTACCATGCCAACACTGACCCTGGCCCCTGCTTCTGTTGCTGATTACCGCCGGTTGGCCGAGCGCCGCCTGCCCCGATTCCTGTTCGATTACCTCGATGGCGGCGCGTATGCAGAGGTTACGCTGGCCCGGAATGTCCGTGACTTCGAGCGCCTTGAGCTCCACCAGCGGATACTTCGGGATGTCTCGGCGCGGTCTACCGCAACGACCCTTTTCGGGGCAGAGTTAACATTACCGCTGGCGCTTTCGCCGGTCGGACTGTCCGGGATGATGGCGCGCCGGGGGGAAGCGGCCGCACGGCGCGTCGCCGGCGCGTTCGGCATCCCCTACTGCCTCTCCACGCTTTCGGTGTGTTCTGTAGAGGAGACTGCAGCCGCAGGCTCAGGCCCGCTCTGGTTCCAGCTCTACATGATCCGCGACCGGGGCGCCTGCGCCGACCTCATCGCGCGGGCCAAGGCGTCGGGCGTAACCGTCCTTGCCCTGACGGTTGACCTGCCGGTCGTCGGCACGCGCTACCGGGATGTCCGCAACACGATGAGCGGCGGCGGCGGAAGCTGGGCCCGCCTGCGGCGCGGGTTGATCTCCTACGCACTGCACCCCGGCTGGGCGTTCGAAGTAGGTCTCGGCGGCAGGCCCCACATCCTTGGAAACATTGCCCCTTATGTGAAGAACGCCTCCACCCCGGCCGACTTTTCAGCCTGGGCGAATGCCGCGATCGACCCGTCGATCAGCTGGGCAGATCTCGCCTGGATCCGGTCGCAATGGGACGGGCCGCTGGTGATCAAGGGCATCCTGAGCCCCGAAGATGCCGTGGAAGCTGTGAAAAGCGGGGCCGACGGCATCATCGTGTCGAACCATGGCGGCCGGCAGCTGGACGGCGTGGCCTCCTCGATCTCGATGCTACCGCGCATCGCGGACAAGGTGTCCGGCCAGACGAAACTACTGGTCGATGGCGGGGTGCGCTCTGGCCAGGATATCCTGAAAGCGATGGCAATGGGCGCCGATGCGGCGATGGTGGGACGGCCCTGGGTCTACGCGCTCGCCGGCGCCGGTGAGGCGGGATTACTCAATCAGCTCAAGGCGTTTCACGGTGAATTTTCGGTATCGATGGCGCTCACAGGCGTCACGGATACGGGCCAGATCAGCCGCTCCGTGCTCGATCAGGCGTCCGGGACGGCGACGTAAGTCTGCGGTTCCGTCGGCTTGCGGCCGGCAAGGATATTCGCGTCCGGTTTCACATTTTTCATCTGTGCACGAAACAGCGCAGGAAACGCATCCATCTGACCGCGGGCATAGCCCCAGTCGAATATCCAATAAGCGTAAGGCCGCTTCGTGAAGATGGGGCCGGCAACGAGCAGTACCGCCGCGCGTACAAGCCTCCAGCAGCAGAAAGCCAGATAGCGCCACCAGGGTCTCATCCCGTAGCGCATATGAAGCTGCGCATGGTGGCCGCACCAATGCCGCGCCTGCCGGAACCGAGCTTGCGCAGTGCTGCGCATCCGATAGTGCATCAGCGCTTCCGGCACAAAGGTGAGCTTCATGCCCGCCAGTTGCACACGCCAGCAATAATCAACATCCCAGGAAGATCCCAGCCAGGCCGTAGGGTCTCCCACGCGCTCGTAACAACGCCGCGTCATTCCAATCGCATTTCCCAACGCGTACGGAAGGTGCATGGGGCCAACGACCGAAGACAGGCCATCGATCCGGCCCTGATGCCCTCGATCCTTTCCCCATGTCATGGTCGGCGGGTTCAATTTTTCATAATCGAGGGCCGGTACGGCAAAGTCGCAGGTTTCCAGGGCGGTCACCATGGATTTCATCCAGTCAGGATCGCATTCATCGTCGGACTCGCAAACCAGCAGCACGTCACCCTTGGCAGCGCGGAAACCCACAAAGTAGGAGTGTCCAACCAAGCCCTGCGGCCCATGACCGATATAGGCCTGGACGACGCGCACGGGCAGCCGGTCGGCGTAAGACAGGGCTATCTCGACGGAATTGTCGGTCGAACCGTTATTGACGAAGACCAGTTCCCAATCGCCCTTATAGGTCTGGCGAACGAGTGAATCGAGCATCTCGGCGAGCGTCGATGCCCCATTATAACACGGCAGTACCACACTGACGAACATGTTCGCGCCCCAGCCTATCGGTATTGGAAGAACAAGTACGGACTTTGCAAGATTTTCGCCAAAGCCAAGCATCTGTCGGTGTCGGCAAATTTACCGGTCCGCAAGGCCCTGCGATACTGAACCTGCGCTGGACGTTCAAGTCTGATCCTTCGTCTCGTACTCCCGCTGGACTGACATTTGCATCAGGACGGTTTACTCAGGCTGCTGTTCGCTATCCTTCGGGAACGGCGGTTCTTTGAATATCTTGCGTACAGGTTGCCATGTCCCCTTCGCCGCCTTTTTCACCGCCCGGCCAGACCCCGGCGGAAGGCGTCGCGGCACCGATGTCGCAGCGGGTTGCCAAGGGTGCGGTCTGGACGATGTCGGCAACTGTCGCGCGGATTGCGTCGACCATCCTGACCCTGCCGATCCTGACGCGGTTACTCACTCCGGAAGAATTCGGTTTGGTCCAGATCGCTGCGCCGTTCCTGTTTCTGGTGATGGCGTTCAGCGACTTCGGAATCCAGCCGGCACTCATGGTCTCCGAAGAGCCGTCGCGCCGATTGTGGTCAACCGCCTTTTGGACCGGACTCGTTCTGACAACATTGGCAATGCTGATGCTGATGGGAGCGGCGCCGTTGATTGCCAGCTATTATAGTGAGCCCCGAGCTGCCCCCATCCTGCAGGTCCTTTCAGTTACGCTCCTCATCGGCGGAACTATGATTGTTCCTGGCACCTGGCTGATCAGGAGCATGAAATTCCAGACGCTGGCCATGGTCGAGGTCTTTGCCACGACCGCCGGCATGGTGGCGGCCATTGCTGCCGCATGGGTTGGCTGGGGCGTCTGGTCGCTCGTGGTCCAGCAACTGGTCATGTTCTCGCTCAAAGCCATCGCGCTTTGCACGGTATCGAAAGCGCCGCTTCGGTTTGAGTTTTCTGTTGCAGACATGAAGGGCATCCTGGGTGCGGGTTGGGGCATGACCAACATCCGCATGGTCAATTACTTCAGCCGAAATGCCGACATCTTGATCGTCGGCCGGTTCCTGGGCGCTACGGCACTGGGATTTTACGGGATCGCCTGGCGCGTCATGACGATGCCGATCGAGATCTTCGCGAACAGTCTGTTCAATGTCCTGATCCCGGCGATCGGCCAGATGAAGAATGAGCCGCACCGGCTCAAGGCCGCACTCATGAAGGCGTACCGAACAATTTCATTGTTCACGTTCCCGGCAATGGCCGGCATTTCGGCGCTGGCAATGCCGCTTACCATATTTGCTTTCGGCGAAACATTCGCGCCCGCGGCTGTCCCGATAGCTGCGCTGGCCATTCACGGCGCCCTGCAAAGTCTCGTGACGATCCAGGGCACGGTCTTCATGACCCTTGGACGGACCGATCTGATGTTCCGCTGGGCCATGATTTCGCTGGGCTGTATCATTGGGTGTCTGCTGATCGGTGTGCAATGGGGCCTGAACGGGGCTGCTCTCGGTTACCTGCTCGCGTCCTTGATCTGTTCGCCGCTGAGCATGCGCGCGATGATGAAGCTCATCGGCGCGCAATGGGGCGATCTTGCGGACGCGATTCTTGTTCATTCGCTTCTTTCAATTTTGATGGGCCTGCTCGTCTTCGCACTGACGTTGATCTTGCCGGATAGCTGGTCTGCACTGGCTGTGCTTGCCGTGTGCATTCCCGTCGGGGTGTTGATCTATATCGGCGGCCTTCTGGCATTTGATCGCAAAGCGATTGACGACGTCCTCGGCACGGCACGCAGTGTCCTGATGAAAAGAGCCAGCTGAGACCGTCCGCGATCCGGCTAACCCCGGCCCGCCACCGAGATGTCGCCGGCGCCCGGCAAGATTAACTCTGCGCGAAAGGCATCAGGCCGCATTGGCAGACTACGCCGTTCGGCCTATTGGGAGCGTTCCGTAGGAAGCATCTATCCGGCGCAGAAAGCGCCTTGCTCGATGGCTGGCAACCCGCGCTTCGTCAGGTGTTTCAGTTTGGACCAGCATTTTCGCCCTGCCGATCTGCGGCGCCGGATGTTGGGAATTAACGGTGGCAATCGCTCCGGCTTTTACCCCACCGCTTGGGTAAGTGCTGGCATATAGCGTGCATATGCTGGCGGCGTGAGGGAGTTCACATTCCATGACCATGAAAGTTCTTTTTACCGGCGCTGACGGCTACATTGGTACGCTTCTCGGCCCCTATCTGCTTCAGCGCGGCATTGAAGCGGTCGGTCTCGATACCGGCTTCTACCGCTCCGGCTGGCTGTATCCGACCAACGTTCCGCGCCCGATGATCCTGTCGAAGGATATCCGCTCGATCACCGCCGAAGACCTGAAGGGCTTCGACGCCATCGCCCACCTCGCCGAGCTGTCGAACGATCCGCTCGGCCAGCAGGACCCAGGCCTGACGCACGAGATCAACCATGGCGGCTCCGTCCACCTGGCCAACCTCGCCCGCAAGGCTGGCATCAAGCGCTTCGTCTACATGTCGTCCTGCTCCGTGTACGGCGTCGGCAAGCCGGACCAGATCCTCGACGAGACGTCCGACGTGAACCCGCAGACGGCTTATGCCGAATGCAAGGTGAAGGTCGAGATCGACCTCACCAAAATGGCCGGCGATGATTTCGAACCCTGCTTCCTGCGCAATGCGACCGCCTATGGCGCCTCGCCGCGCCAGCGCTTCGACATCGTCCTGAACGACCTGTCGGGCCTCGCCTGGACCACCAAGAAGATCAAGCTTCTCTCGGACGGCTCGCCCTGGCGCCCTCTCGTCCACGCGCTGGACATGTGCCAAGCCGTCTATCTCTCGCTGACGGCGCCTGCCGATGCGATCCGCGGGCAGAAGTACAATGTCGGCTCGTCTGACCAGAACTACCGCGTCATCGAAATCGCGCAGATCGTCGCCAACGAATTCCCCGGCTGCGAACTGGAAGTCGGCACGCAAGGCGCCGACAACCGCTCCTACCGCGTGAACTTCGACAAGATCCAGAAGGTCCTGCCGGATTTCAAATGCCAGTGGACGGCCCAGCTCGGCGCCAAGCAGATGCGCAAGGTGTTCGAGAGCATCGACATGACGGAAGAAGATTTCCGTTCGGCGCCCTACACGCGCCTCAAGATGCTGGACAAGCTGCGCAAGGCAAAGCTGCTTGACGACAAACTGTTCTGGAAAAGCCCTGAAATCGCAACGGTCTGAAACCCATGATCATCGTCGATACCGCACTGAAGAAACGTGAAGCCGAAGGCCGCCCCATCCGGGTCGGCATGATCGGCGCCGGATTCATGGCCTCGGGCATTGCACTGCAAATTGCAAAGTCCGTACCCGGAATGGTGCTTTGCGCCATTGCGGTGCGCCAGACACAGCAAGGTGTCGCCGCGTTCGAAGCGAGCCGCACGGGTGAAACCGTCGTGCTCGCGTCAACGACCGCCGAGATCAGCGCGGCCATCAAGGCCGGCCAGCCTGTTGTCACGACAGACCCGGCCGCCCTCGCCCGCGCCGAAGGCCTCGACGCCATCATCGAAGCCACTGGCTCGATGGACTTCGCCCTCGACGCTGTCGAAGGCGCGCTCGAAACCGCCAAGCACGTAATCCTCATGAATGCCGAACTCGACGGCACCGTCGGCCCGCTGCTCCGCCTTAAGGCCGACAAAGCCGGTGTGGTCATCACCAATGTCGACGGTGACCAGCCGGGCGTGCAGATGAACCTGTTCCGCTTCGTGCAGTCGATCGGCGTCAAGCCCGTCCTCTGCGGCAACATCAAGGGTCTGCAGGACGAATACCGCACCCCGGACACCCAGCGCGGCTTCGCCGAGAAATGGGGCCAGAACGTCAACATGGTGACCTCCTTCGCGGACGGCACCAAGATCGCCTTCGAACAGGCCATCGTCGCCAACGGCACGGGCATGGGCGTTGCCAAGCGCGGCATGATCGGCCAGGACCCGACGAACAAGAATCCCACCCTTCCGCTGCGTCCGCTCGAAGAATTCGTCGAGATGCTGGCCCCGCACATCGATCCCGCCGGCCCTGGTATCGTCGACTTCGTCGTCGGCGCACGCCCCGGTCCCGGTGTATTTGTTCTGGGTACGCACGATGACCCGCGCCAGGCTCACTACCTCAATCTCTACAAGTTGGGCGCCGGCCCGTATTACCTCTTCTACACGCCCTACCACCTCTGCCATTTCGAAGTGCCGCTGACCGTGGCGCGCGCCGTGCTCTTCAACGACGCCGCACTGACACCGGTTGGCGCGCCGAAAGTCGGCGTCATCGCCCTAGCCAAGCGCGACCTCAAAGCGGGCCAGACTCTGGACGGCATCGGCGGCTTCGACACCTACGGCGTCGCCGAGAACGCGCTGGTCGTCCACAGGGACCGCCTGCTGCCGATGGGCCTCGCTGAAGGCTGCCGCGTCAAGCGCGACATGGCCAAGGACACCGCCCTCACCTTCGATGACGTGGTCATCCCGCCGGGCCGCAAGATCGACGCGTATTACGCCGAGATGGAACGCCATTTCGGACTCGTGCACGCCGACGCCGCCGTCTGAACCGCGGACACGAGGCAAGCCCCGCCATGATCGACGTCGAGACCATCGTCATCGGGGCGGGCGCCGTCGGCCTCGCCTGCGCGGCGAAGCTGGCCCGCAATGGACAGGATGTCTTGATACTCGAAGCGGCGGGCGCCATCGGTACACTAACGTCTTCCCGCAACAGCGAAGTCGTGCATGCGGGCCTCTACTATCCCACCGAAAGCCTGCGCCGCCTGCACTGCGTGGCCGGCCGGCGCAAGCTCTACGCCTGGATGGATTCCCACGGCGTCGCCTATCGCAAGACCGGCAAGCTGATCGTCGCCTCGTCCGATGCGCAGATCCCCAAGATGGAAGGGCTTCACGCCCAAGGGCTGCGCAATGATGTGGAAGGCCTCTCCTTCCTCACCGGCGCCGAAGCCATGGCGATGGAGCCCCACCTCACCTGCAAGGCGGCCGTGCTCTCGGCCGAAACTGGCGTCTTCGACAGCCACGGCTACATGCTCTCGTTGCAGGGCGAACTTGAGGATCATGGCGGGGCCATCGCCTTCAATACGCCGGTCACCTCGTCCGAAATCCTGGCCGATGGCCGTATACGGATTGAAGCGGGCGGCGCCGAGCCGATGACACTGCGGGCCCGGCGCGTCGTCAACAGCGCCGGCCTGTATGCCCACCGCGTCGCGCACGGCATGACCGGCTACGACGCTGGCCTTCTGCCGCCCTTCACCCTCGCCAAGGGCAGCTATTTTAGCTGTCAGACGAAGCCGGTCTTCCAGCGCCTCATCTACCCTGCTCCGGTCGAAGACGGTCTCGGCGTGCACGTCACGCTGGATCTCGGCGGCCGCATGCGTTTCGGACCGGATGTCGAATGGCTGAACTCGGATGATCCGGATGCGGTCGATTACCGCGTGGATATCCGCCGCGCCGACAGCTTCTACGCCGCCGTGCGCGAATACTGGCCCGGCCTCCCGGACGGCGCGATTGCCGCCGACTATTCCGGTTGCCGCCCGAAGCTGTCCTTCCCGGGTCAGCCGGCTGCCGACTTCCGCATCGACGGCCCCGCCCATCACGGCCATGCCGGCCTCGTCCACTTGTTCGGCATCGAGTCGCCCGGCCTGACGAGCTCCCTCTCCATCGCCGAAGCCGTCGCGTCGGCGCTAAAGGACTAGCGCTCGACGCCTCCCCCGAAGGCTGCGTTCAAAGCAAAACACCCCATGAAAAAGCCCGCCTCGAGAGGCGGGCTTTTCCAATCTGGGTTCCGGAATCCTCAGCCTTTGAAGTCAGGCCAGTTCCGGTCCTTGTCTGACATGTCCGTCGGCTCCAGCGGCCAGGTGATGCCGAAGGCCGGGTCGTTCCAGCGCACGCCGCCTTCCGCAGACGGCGTATACTTCGCCGAGACGAGATAGGTCACCTCGACATGGTCGCTGACCGTCTGGAAGCCATGGCCAAAACCCTTCGGCACAAGCAGCTGGCGCTTGTTCAAGTCGTCCAGTTCGAACGCTTCCCACTTCTTGTAAGTCGGCGAGTCTGGACGCAGGTCGATAATGATGTCGACGATGGCGCCGCGCAGGCAACGGATCAGCTTGTCCTCGCCGTGCGGCGCGGTCTGGAAGTGCATCCCGCGCAGCGTGCCCTTGTTGGCGGAATAGGAGGTGTTCTGCTGGACAAACTCGGTCGGCAGGCCCTGGGCGGCAAACTCGTCGACGCAGAACGTGCGCGCAAAGAACCCGCGATCATCGCCCCGGCGTTCGAGGTCGATCAGCATCGCATCCTTTAGGGTGGTCTGATGGAATTTCATGGTCTTATTTCCCATTTTTCAGCCAGGGCGCGCCCTTGGCGTAGAGGCCTTCAAGAACCTGCCGGTCACGGACGGTGTCCATCGCCTGCCAGAAACCATTGTGCCGGTAGGCCGCGAGCTGCGCGGCATCGACGAGGCGGTTCATCGGCTCCTGCTCCCAGACGGTGCTGTCGCCATCCACGAGGTCGAACACGTCCGGCTCGCACACGAAGAAGCCGCCATTGATCAGGCCCACGTCCACCGAGTCCTTCTCGCGGAAGGACTGGACGATCGGCGTCTCCGGCGACAGGCCCATGACGCCGAAACGTCCCGGGGGCGAAACCGCCGTCACGGTCGCCTTGACGCCGGATTTCTTGTGGAAGTCGACCAGCGCGGTGATGTCCACGTCCGACACGCCGTCGCCATAGGTCAGGCAGAAGGTCTCATTGCCGATGATATCCTTGGCGCGCTTCAGGCGTCCGCCGGTCATCGTGTCGACGCCGGTATCCAGCACGGTCACTTTCCAGGGCAGCGGCTTGTTGTGTGACCAGAGGATCTCGCCGGTCGTCAGGTCGACCGTGAAGTCGCCGGTCCGGCGGGTAAAGTTAAGGAAGTAATCCTTGATGAATTCGACCTTGTAGCCGCCCAGCACCACGAAGTCGGTGATGCCGTGGGCCGCATACATTTCCATGATGTGGTGCAGGATCGGGCGCCCGCCGACTTCGACCATCGGCTTCGGCCGCAGGGCCGTTTCCTCGCTCAGGCGCGTACCGAAACCGCCTGCAAAAATGACTGCCTTCATGCTTTGTCCATCCCCATGGCTGCGGCGCGTGCCGGATCGGGATATCCGGCGCCGCTCTTAAGGATTGGTGCATTGGCTATGCCAGCGCCAGCAATCGGCGCGCGATTTCGTCGATCCGGCCCCAGTTCCCGGCCGCGATGTCGGACTGGCTGGCGATCCAGGAACCGCCGATCGCGAACACGTTGGGCAGGCTCAGATAGGTCTTAACCTCGCCCTCGCCGATGCCGCCGGTCGGCATGAACCGCAGGTGCGGCAAGGGCCCGGCCAGCGCCTTCAGCGCCGGCGCCCCGCCCGCAATCGAAGCCGGAAACAGCTTCAACCGGGCAAAGCCCTCCTCGTGCCGCGCCATCGCCTCGCTGGCGGTCGCAATGCCCGGAATCATAACGTGTTCCCGTCCGCGCAGCGCATCGCGCAGGCCGGGCGACATGCCCGGCGAGACCAGGAATTCAGCTCCCGCTTTCAGCGCCGCGTCAGCGTCCTGCCCGGTCAGCACCGTGCCGGCACCGACCAGCAATTCAGGCGCTTCAGCCCGCATCGCGGCAATCGCCTCAAGGCCTGCCGGCGTGCGCAGCGTAACTTCGGCGATGGTTATCCCGGCCTTTACCAGCGTGCGGGCGAGCGGCGCGGCCTGGCGCGCGGAGTCCACAACGATCACGGGAACGACCGGCGCCTTGCGCGCGGCGGCATCGAGTTTCAGCAGGTTGACGGACATGGGCGGGTCCTGAAAGCCGGAGAACGCTAGGCCGCACCAAGACCGGGCGACAACGTTGTTAGTGGCGCGGCTCGCGGCGAAAAACAAGCGGTCAGCCGGGTTCATTGTCCCCGGTGTCAGGCTGCCTCGGCAGGCCGGCTGGCCGACCGGTCCAGCACGCCCGGTTGGTCCCAGTCCCCTTCGGGCCGGATGATCTGCAAGGGGTCCGCCCGGATGGTCAGCGCCTGCGGGTGCGGGGCGATGGGGATTTCCATCTCGCAGTAGTCAAAGTCCGAAAAGGCAAAGTGCCGCCGCCCGGTCACCACCCGGCAGCGGAACACCCGGCTCCAGACGGGCCAGAGCCGGGACTGGATTTGCGCCAGCGCGACCCGGTAGCCCTTGCGCGAGATCACCTCGCAGGTCTCGGCCATAAGTACGCGCAGCGCCGGCGTGCCGCGGTAGGCGGGGATGATGGTCGAGCGCTTGATCTTGGCGAAATCGGCGAACCAGCGCACCCGGCAGGTGCCTGCGGGGCGCGTGCCCTCGCGCACGAGGATGTGGGTGCAGGAAAAGTTATTCCCGTCATACTCTTCCTCATACGGACAGTCCTGCTCGGCCATGTAGACGGCCGCGCGCAGGGTCATCGCCTGCTGGTACTCCTCCAACGTGCGCACTGGCCCGGCCGAAAACCGTGCCAGCATCGACGGCTCCAGCGGCCGCGTCAGCGACAGTTCGCCAAAGTCCGGGCGCGGTCTCATGCGGCCTGTTCCTGCGAGATGGGCAGCGGATCCTGTCCCCAGAGATCGGGCAATCCGCCTTCGATGGCGTGGAAACCGAGCGAGGCCATCGAGCGCTTGCCGTCCTCTGTCGCGCCGCGGGCAAAGCAGGGCACCGGCGCAAAGAACTCCATGCGGGTGATCCCCGCCGCCATCATCACGCGGCGCCGGGACTCCTTTGTCGCGCCCGCATAGACGCCGATATAGACACCCCCGCAGGCCTCGCCCTTGCAGCAGATATGCGCAAGCGACGGCCATGCTGGTACGAAGCTGCCATCGCGCACGGCTGCGACGCCTTCGGTGCTCAGGGGTACGGTGATGAAGACGCCGTCGACCGGATCGGCGGTGACCCAGCCGGCCATGCCGGTCAGGCCGTCGATCCAGTGGATCGAGGCGGGCGTGGCCATGGCCTGACCGGTCAGGCGCTCGGCGAGCGACAGGCAGGCTTCCAGTTCGGAATAGCTTGCGCGCCGGAATTCGAACTCCGCCGCGCGCCGGGCAAGGCCTACATAATCGATCCGGACTTCAGTCATCAAAGGTCTCCGCGAGCACGACCAAGGTGTGCATATCGCGGAAACATTTTCACACGTTAAAATACGCATCAAGTATAATTTCGCGGATTAGTTGTGTAGGCTTTTAAGCCAGCAAGTCCTGCAGTTCGGCGGCTGTCTCGCGTGCCTGTTCGGGCGATCCGAAGAGTTGGCGGTTCACGCCGATGCGCTTGTACCAGTAGTGCAGGCCGACGAGATCGGTGAAGCCCATGCCGCCGTGCACTTCGGTGGAGGTGCGGGCGATGAAGGTGCCGGCCTCCGCCATGTAGGACTTCGCGAGGTTCGCCATCACCGGGCCTTCGGAGTCGCCGATGTCGAGCGCGTGGGCGGCGTGCCAGACCAATGCACGGCCGGGTTCGAGCTTGGCGGCCATTTCGGCGCACATGTGCTTGACCGCCTGGAAGGAGCCAATCACCCGGCCGAATTGTTGGCGTTCGGCAGCGTAGGCGACCGCCTTGTCGATCATCGCCTGGGCCGCGCCGAGAGTGTCTGCGGCGATCAGGAGGCGGGCGACGGCGAGGAAACGGTCACCGGTTTCCGGCGACGCAACGGGCTTTGAACCCGCATATTTCACCTCATGGAATGCACGCGTTTTATCAATCGTTCTCATCTGGACGACATCTTTTATCGCTTCGACGACATGCAGGTGCGCGTCATTATCGGCGACGAGCAGGTGCGTGGCGCCTTCGACATTCATCGCCAGCAGCGACTTGCCGGAGAGCTTTCCCTTCGCGAGGGACAACCCTGCCCCATCGCGGCGAGAGGTCATCTCCGTCACCGCCAGCCCGAACTTTGCGTCGCCGGCCGCGATCAGATTCAGCAGGTCTGGGTACGATCCCAGGGCCGTTGCTGTGAGGGCGTTGGCGAGAAAGGCTGACGGGGCGATGTGGTAGCCGAGGGCTTCCTGCACGAGGCAGGCGTCGAGCAGGCCGAGACCGAGTCCGCCGGCGTCTTCCGGCACGAGCAGGGAGGCGAGGCCGAAATCGGCGAGTGCGGTTTCCAGCGCGTTTGAGGCATCGGCATCGCCCACGGCAATCTTGCGGATCTGGTCGAGTGAGGCGGCGCCGGCGAGGACACCCTTGAGGCTGTCCTGCAGGAGGCGCTGGTCTTCGGAGAGTGCAAATTCCATGTGCCTTACGCCTTCGCCAGCTTGGGTTCGCGCGGCATGTCGAGGCCGCGTTCCGCGATGATGTTCTTCTGGATCTGGGCGGTGCCGCCGCCGATGATCAGGCCGAGGTCGTACATGTAGCGCCACTGCCAGCTGCCATCGGCGCGCAGGTGTTCGCCGTCCTCATAGAGGATGCCGAGTTCGCCGAGCGCATCAATGGCAAGGCGGGCGATCTCGTGGTTGAGGTCGCAGCCATTCAGTTTGACGATCAGTCCGGCGAGGCCCGCCGGCTCGCCCTTCAAACGGCTGGTGGTGATGCGAAGGCCGTTGGCCTGCATGGCGTAGACTTCCGACTGGAGTTTCATCAGCCGGTCGCGCAAGTGCGGATTGTCGATCAGGCGCTGGCCGTTGACGCTTTCGTCTTTCATCAGAGTGACGAGTTCGAGGAAGCGCGCTTTTGTGGCGTTTGGATCGCCGAGCATGCCGCGCTCGTGGGTCAGCGTCGCGTTGGCGACCTGCCAGCCGATATTCGGCTTCGCGATCACGCCGCTCTTCGGTACACGGACGTTCGTGAAGAAGACTTCGTTGAAGTTCGCGCTGCCGGTCATGTCGACCAGCGGGCGCACCTCGATGCCGGGCGTCGACATCGGGAAGGTGATGTAGGTGATGCCCTCGTGTTTCTTCGCCGTTGGGTCGGTGCGCACGAGGCAGAAGATCATGTCGGCCTGCTTGGCGGTCGAGGTCCAGATCTTCGAGCCGTTGATGACGTAGTGATCGCCGTCTTCCACGGCCGAGGTGCGCAGCGCGGCGAGGTCTGATCCTGCGCCAGGTTCGGAATAGCCCTGGCACCAGATCATTTCGCCTTCGATGGTGGGGCGGATATAAGCCTGTTTCTGCGCCTCGGTGCCGAGTTCCAGCAGCGTCGGCACGAGCATCGAGATGCCCTGCCCCGCCATCGGCCCGGGCGTGCGGGTGCGGGCAAATTCCTCGGCGATGATGCGCGCCTTCAAGATGTCCGGCTCGCCGCCATAGCCGCCATAGGCCTTCGGGATCGTCCGCGCGGCGAGGCCGTGCTCGATCAGCAGCTTCTGCCAGGCGATGCGCCGGGCGTTCTTGTAGCCCTTGTCCTCGGACTTGGGGGCCAGGTGGCGGTTTTTCGCGAGCGTCTCGGAGACTTCGGCGCGAAAGGCTTCGTATTCGGGATCAAGGTCGAGTTTCATGCCCTCATTAGAAACCCCTGACCTTGCGTCCGGCAAGAGGGGTGCTTGCGCGACGTTGCGGAAGGGCTCTTAGCTCTCCTCAAAGAAACCGCTGAGGAGGAATGCCCCATGCCCGTCGAGTACGTCAAAAAAGGTAATGTCGCGATCATCACGATGAACCGTCCGGAGGCCCGCAACGCCATCAATGGCGAGATGGCCGCAACGATGGAAGCGGCGCTCGACCAGATGGAATCGGACCCGGAAGTCTGGGTCGGCATCCTGACCGCCGTCGGCAAGGCGTTCTGCGCCGGCGCGGACCTGAAAGAAATCTCCGCCGGCAATGGCGGCGCCCTCTCCACCAAGAAGGGCGGCTTTGCCGGGATTGCCCGGCGCGAGCGCACCAAGCCGCTCATCGCGGCGATCACCGGCTCGGCGCTGGCGGGCGGCACCGAAGTGGCGCTTTCCTGCGACATGATCATTGCGGCGGACGACACGAATTTTGGCCTGCCGGAAGTGAAGCGCTCGCTGGTCGCTGGTGCGGGCGGCCTGTTCCGCCTGCCGCGCGTGATCGGCAAGGCTGTCGCGCTGGAAGTGATCCTGACGGGCGACCCGCTGTCCTCGCAGCGCGCCTATGAGCTCGGCATGGTCAACAAGGTTGTGCCCGAAGCGCAGGTGATGGACGAGGCGATGAAACTCGCGGCCCGCATCACGGCCAATGCGCCGCTCGCCGTCGCTGCCAGCCGCGCGGTCGCCATTGAGGCGACGAGCAAGTCGGATGACGAACTCTGGAAAGCCTCGGGCACCGCGTTCGCCAGCATCATCAATACCGAAGACTACCGCGAAGGCCCGAAAGCCTTCATCGAGAAACGCGCGCCGGTCTGGAAGGGCAAGTAAGCTTTTCGCGTAATTTGAATTCAGGGCCGCCGTTTCGGGAAACCGGGACGGCGGTTTTGTTTTGGGATGTGGGCTGAGCGCGATCCACACTTCAGACAAGCGAAAAGCCGCCTCACTGGATCCCGGCTTCCGCCGGGATGAGCGGTGGATCGGCTGGTTGAATCGAGAATGGAGGGTAATGCCCCATCTCCCTTCCGTCAGGGGACGGAAGGTTCCTCGGGAGTCGTCAGTCCTCGCGCTTCACGCGGGCCTTGCCGCGGCCGAGGGTGAGCGCCTTGATGGCGCCGCGGAAGGTGCGGACTTCCTGCTCGGTCCACTGGGCGCGGATCAGGGCGTTGCGGAGGTTGTTGGTGATGACCGGGGTTTTTTCGGGCGGGTAGAAATAGCCGGCGCGGTCGAGTTCGGATTCGAAGTGTTCGAACATGCCGATGACCTCCTCGCGGGAGGCCGGGGCGCCGACGCCTTCATTCTTGCCCTCGAAGCGGCCGCCTAGACCGGCGCCCGCGCCCCACTGGTGGCAGAAGATGCCGACGGCCTGGGCGAGGTTCAACGAGGCGAAGCCGGGGTTCACCGGATAGGTGAGGATTGCATCGCAGAGGGCGACGGCTTCGTTCGGCAGTCCGGATTTCTCGCCGCCGAAGAGGACGCCGGCCTGGCCGGGATGGGCCGCGAGAGCGGCGACGGTTTGCGGCGTGTCCAGCACCGGTTTCTCGATGCCGCGAGGGCGGGCGGTGGTGGCGACGGCGAAGGTGAGGCCCGTCATGGCGGCTTCAAGCGTGTCGAAGACGCGGGCGGTGACGCCCTGCTCCAGCGCTCCGGCGGACATGGTGTCGGCGGCGGGGTTCGGCCAGCCGTCGCGCGGGGCGATCAGGCGCAGGTCGGTGAGGCCGAAATTCAGCATCACGCGCGCTGCGGCGCCGATGTTCTCGCCGAGCTGGGGCGTGTGGAGGAGGATGGCGGGTGAATGGTTCATTCCGGCGCGGCGGGCGGATGCTGCGCGCTCCAAAGCGCGTGGACGAGATCGGCCAGCGCGTCGAAATTGACGCCGCTGGTGCCGGTGGTGAGCGCATAGGGCGGCATGTTGAACCGGCGATTGATGCTGGCGATCGCGCCGGGCGGATCGGGCACATGCGGGAAGGTTTCAAACATCAGCCAGCGGTTCTGACCGGCAGAGCCCACGCCGATGCCCGCGATGTCGCGCCAGGCGAGGCGCCATTCAAGGCCGGTGCGGCTTTCGATGCCGTCCGCATCGAGGATGTAGAGCGGACCGGACTTGCCCGACTGGCGCAGAGCAAACCACAGCACCCCCAAGCCGAACGGCAGGCCGAGGGCTCCGATCAGGGCCTTGATGGAAAACTCGCCGGACAGGTAGAGGCTGAGCGGCATGACGACGCCGGCCGCGGCAAAGGCAAGGCCGCCAAAGGCGAAGACGAGGGTGCGCAGGCGCGAGGCAGTGACGAGGTAGCGTCCATCCGGCTGGGCCTTCGGCTGGCTGGTGGGGAGCAGGTCCATCAGGCCGACGAGACCGACAGCCCCGAAGAACAGGATGACGATGCTGCCCAGCATCGTGTCTTCGCCGGTCTTATCGGTGGCGAGGATGAAGATGCCCATGGCGACGAAGCCGAAGCCGATCAGCGTCACCGCCAGGTTTTTCAGCATGCGCATGCGCCGGTCTCCGCGCCCCGAAAGGCCTGCCGCCTTGTCGTCTGGCGGGGCGGCCCGCGTCAAGCGGACGGGGGCCGATCCTGCGCCGGATTGCCCGTTTTGACGCCTGCCCGGCGTCTGCTATAGCGCGCGCTACTCCGTTACAGCGCAAGGATTCGAAAACATGTCGAAGATCAAGGTCAAAAACCCGGTTGTGGAGATGGACGGGGACGAAATGACCCGGATCATCTGGCAGGTCATCAAGGACAAGCTGATCCACCCCTATCTCGATATCGACCTGAAGTATTACGACCTCTCGATCCAGCACCGCGACGCCACCGATGACCAGGTGACCATCGATTCGGCCGAGGCAACGAAGAAATACGGCGTCGCCGTGAAGTGCGCGACGATCACGCCGGACGAGCAGCGGGTAGAGGAATTCGGCCTCAAGAAGATGTGGAAGAGCCCCAACGGCACGATCCGCAACATCCTTGGCGGCGTGGTGTTCCGCGAGCCGATCGTGATCTCCAACATCCCGCGTCTGGTGCCCGGCTGGACCAAGCCGGTCGTGATCGGCCGCCATGCGTTCGGCGATCAGTACAAGGCGACCGATTTCGTGGTGCCCGGCGCCGGCAAGCTGACGATGAAATTCGAAGGCAAGGACGGCAAGGTGATCGAGAAGGAAGTGTTCGACTTCCCCTCCGCCGGCATCGCGATGGGCATGTACAACCTCGACGAGTCGATCCGCGACTTTGCGCGCGCGACCTTCACCTACGGCGTGCAGCGCCAGTGGCCGGTGTACCTCTCCACCAAGAACACGATCCTCAAAGCCTATGACGGCCGCTTCAAGGACATCTTCCAGGAAGTGTTCGACACCGAGTTCAAGGACAAGTTCGCCGCCTTCAAGGGAACCTATGAGCACCGCCTGATCGACGACATGGTGGCGGCGTGCATGAAATGGTCCGGCGGCTATGTCTGGGCGTGCAAGAACTATGACGGCGACGTGCAATCCGACACCGTGGCGCAGGGCTATGGTTCGCTCGGCCTTATGACTTCCGTGCTGCTCTCGCCGGATGGCAACACGGTGGAAGCTGAAGCCGCGCACGGCACCGTGACCCGCCACTACCGCAACTGGCAGAAGGGCGAGGCGACCTCGACCAACTCCATCGCCTCGATCTATGCCTGGACGCAGGGTCTCGACCACCGCGGCCGGATGGACGGCACGCCGGAGGTGCGCAAGTTCGCCCGTACGCTGGAAGAGACCATCGTCAAGACGGTGGAAGCCGGCTTCATGACGAAGGACCTTGCCCTCCTCGTTGGCCCCGAGCAGAATTATCTGACCACGGAAGGCTTCATCGAGAAGGTGGCGCAGAACTTCGAAGACGCGATGGGCAAGGCCTGAGGCGGACGGACGGGGCTGGCCGGACTGGCCGGCCCCTTCCGCCCCTCAAACTGACAACCGGATGACGCAGACCGAACCTTCCCGCACATCCGGAAACCGCCTCCTTGAACTGGGCGTGCCGGGGCTGCTGCTGCTCGCCACCATCGGCATCGCCTGGGCGGCCTGGTCGACCGAAGCGGCGAGCGCGCTGGAAGCCGGCGCCTTCGTCACCGGCGTCATCTGTGTCTGGCTGGTCGTGCGCCAGAGCATCTGGAATTTCCCGCTCGGCCTGCTCAATGTCGCGGCCTATGCCTGGATCTTCTACGAATACCGTCTGTATGCGGATTCCGGCTTGCAGGTCGTCTATTTCGCGCTGAACCTGATCGGCTGGTATCTCTGGCTGTTCGGCGGCGAAAACCGCACCGAGTTGCAGGTGCAGCGCACCTCGAAGCGCGAGCTGGCCTTCATCGCGGTGTTCATCGCGGCGTGTACGGCCTTCCTTTGGTGGCTGCTCGGCAAGCTGGGCGGCGCGGCGAAATTCTGGGACGCGCTGACGACATCCATCAGCCTTTCGGCGCAATGGTTGCAAAGCCGCAAGAAGCTCGAATGCTGGCACCTGTGGATAGTCGCCGACGTGATCTATGTTCCCCTCTATATTTCGCGCGGCCTTAACCTTACCGCACTGCTTTACGGGGTATTCCTGTGCATGGCGGTGATGGGGCTGCTGGCATGGCGGAAATCAGTGAAAACATGGCCGATCGCACAATCTTTCGAGTAGTCCTGATCGGCGCCGAGTCCGTGGGCAAGACGACGCTGTGCGAGCAGCTCGCCGCACATTACGGTACAGTCTGGGTGGCCGAGTATGGCCGCGAGCACTGGGAAAAGAAGATTGCCGAACAGGACGTGCCCGGAGAAATCCCGGCCTGGACGGATGATGAATTTGTCCACATCGCCGAAGTGCAGCAGAGCCGGGAAAACGAGGCGGCCACTCGCGCGAACCGCGTGCTGATCTGCGACACCAATGCGTTTGCCACCGCCACCTGGTTCGAGCGCTATGCAGGCACACGCCACCCGGAGGTGGATGCCATCGGGGCGCGGGACATCGTTGACCTCTACCTCATTCCGCCCCCGGACGTTCCCTTTGTGCAGGACGGGGTGCGCGACGGTGAGAAGATCCGCGAGTGGATGCACGCCCGTTTCCTCGAGCTGATCCGCGCGAACGGCACGCCCTATGTGCTGATCACCGGGGCCTATGACACGCGGCTCGCGCAGGCCATTGCGGCCATCGATGCGCTGCTGGCGCGCCGCGGAGCTGCGCATGTCTGAGTTCCGCATCCGCCGCGCCGGGGCCAGCGACGCCGAAGCCCTGAGCCATATCGGCGCGGCCACGTTTCTCGAATCCTATACCGAGATCATCGACGGCCCGGACATGATCACCCACTGCACGCGCCAGCATTCGCGCGCGGTGTATGACACTTATCTGGCGGATCCTTCCGCCGCTGTCTGGATCGCCGAGTTCACCGCGACCGGCGCGCCGGTCGGCTATGCCGTGAACTGCGCGCCGGACCTGCCTATCACGCTGCAGGATGGCGATGTGGAACTGAAGCGGATCTACGCATTCTCGCGGTTTCACGGCGCCGGGATTGGGCAGGCGTTGATGCTGGCGTCCATTGACGATGCCCGCCTGCGCGGCGCCCCGCGCCTGCTGCTCGGCACCTACCAGGACAACCACCGCGCCGTGGCTTTCTACAAGCGGCACGGATTTACCCTTGCCGGGACACGCCAGTTTCAGGTCGGCACCAAGCTGTTCGACGATATCGTGATGGCGAGAACGCTGTAGGCCCTCTCCTTTGGGAGAGGGGTTCAGATCAAACCTTCCGCGAGCTGCGCACGTAGCGGACCATTCCGTCCGTGGATGTCATCACGAGCGTGTGCGTGTGGACGCGGCCGTCCTTGTGGTGCACGCCGTTCAGCATGGTGCCGTTGGTGACACCCGTGGCGCAGAAAACGGTGTCGCCAGAGGCGAGTTCGTTCAGCGAATAGGTCTTGCCGAAATCGGTAATGCCGGTGCGGGCGGCGCGCTTCTTCTCGTCATCATTGCGGAAGACGAGGCGGCCGAACATCTGTCCGCCGACGCACTTCAGCGCCGCAGCGGCGAGCACGCCTTCCGGTGCGCCGCCCTGGCCGACATACATGTCGATGCCGGTGGCGGCGTCGGTTGTTGCAATCACGCCGGCGACGTCACCATCGGTGATTAGCGAGATGCGCGCGCCGGCGGAGCGTAGGGAGTCGATGATGTCCTGGTGGCGCGGACGGTCGAGCACGCAAACGGTCATATCTTCGACCTTGCGCTTGGCGGCCTTGGCGAGCGCCTTGATGTTGTCGGCGGGCGAGGCGTCGAGGCTGATGAGGCCTTCGGGGAAGCCCGGGCCGATGGCGATCTTGTCCATATACGTGTCCGGCGCGTAGAGCAGGCCGCCGCGCGGGGCGATCGCGAGCACGGCGAGCGCGTTGGCCATGGCCTTGGCGGTCAGCGTCGTGCCTTCCAGCGGGTCGAGCGCGATGTCGATCTCGGGGCCCTTCCCGGTGCCGACTTCCTCGCCGATGTAGAGCATCGGGGCTTCGTCCCGCTCGCCTTCGCCGATCACGACGCGGCCCTTGAATTCGACCTCGTTGAAGGCCGAACGCATAGCGTCCACGGCGGCGGCATCGGCCTTCTTTTCGTCACCCCGGCCCACTTCCTTCGAAGCCGAGATCGCGGCGAGTTCCGTGACCCGCACCATCGCATCGGCGAGGCTCGGCGTCAGAACGTTGTTTTTCATACGTTTTTCTCCACGGGCGGGAATTCGGGACAGTTAACTCTTGGACGAAGCAATTAGCTTGCCGCTTCGATGCGGATGAGGCGCGGGTCCTCGACTGAGACCGACAGTTTCGCAATCCGGTTAACAGCAGCCTGCATCTGCGCGCGGGGGCAGCGGTGGGTGACGACGGCAACGGGGCTGGCGCCGCTCTCGTCGGCGGAATCCTGCAGCAGCTTGTCGACCGAGACGCCTTCCTCGGCCAGCGCTTCGGTCAGCGCGGCGAGTGTGCCCGGCTTGTCGGCGAGCCGTACACGGAGGAAGAAGGGCGCGATTTCGGAGGCATCACCGCTGACGAAGGGCTGCGCGACGTGGTGCTGCGCGCGGCCGAAGGCGTTGCGGATGGCGGGGCGGAAAAGTTTCGCGACATCGCCCATCACGGCGCTGGCGGTGGGGCCGGAGCCGGCGCCGGGACCGGTGAGCACGACGGCGCCCAGCGGGTCGCCTTCGATGCGGACGGCGTTGAGCGAGCCATCAACGCGGGCGAGCGCATGGGCGTGCGGCAGGGCCATCGGCTCGACGCGGCAAACGACGCCGGCCTTGGTGAGCACGCCTTCGGCGATCAGCTTGATGCGGAAGCCGAGACGGTCTGCGAGGCGCAGGTCGAGCAGGCCGATTTCCTCGATGCCGCGCACTTCGACCTTGGAGAAATCGAGGTCTGCCGAGAAGGCTATGGCGGAGAGGATGGCGGCCTTGTGGGCAGCGTCCATGCCGGAAACGTCGAGCGTGGGGTCGGCCTCGGCATAGCCGCGCTTCTGCGCTTCCGCGAGCACTTCCTCGTAGGCGCGGCCGGTCTCGAGCATGGTGCTCGTGATGAAGTTGCAGGTGCCGTTGAGGATGCCGGAGACGCGTTTGACTTCGGTGCCGACGAGACTGTCGCGCAGTACACGGACGACCGGGATGCCGCCCGCGACGGCCGCTTCGAACAGGAGATCCACATGCTTCTCGGCGGCGAGGGCAGCGAGCGCGATGCCATGCTTGGCGATCAGCGCCTTGTTGGCGGTGACGACGTGCTTGCCCGCCTTGAGGGCAGATTCGACGGCGAACTTGGCGGGGCCATCGGAGCCGCCGATCAGTTCGACGAATACGTCTACGTTGGGGTCTTCGGCGAGGGTCGCGGCGTCATCGAACCAAGGGTAGCTGTCGGTGTTGACCGGGCGGTTGCGGCTCTGCGAGCGGGCGCTCACACCCGCAATCTCGACGCGGCCGGGCAGCCGCAGGCGGTCCTGGCGCTGCACCAGTTCGATCAGCCCGGCGCCGACATGGCCCAAGCCTGCAATCCCAATTCTCAACGGCCCCATCGGGCGCCCCTTACGCTACGGTTTGGAGGGGGCAATAGCCGGTTTGGGGGTCCTGCGGAAGCCCTGAGGGCGGGTTTACCCGGCAAGGGTGCATGCGTCCGGAGAAGCCCCTCACCCCTGCCCCCTCCCGCATGCGGGAGATGGGTTCAAGGAAAGGTTACTCCGCCGCTACCGGCTTGATTTCCTTGACGCCGTGGGCGGCGAGGAATTTGCGGATATTGCGGCCGGCCTGGCGGATGCGTTGCTCGTTTTCGACGAGGGCGATGCGGACATAGTCGTCGCCGTGCTCGCCGAAGCCGGCGCCGGGGGCGACGGCGACGTGGGCTTCGTTGATCAGCTGGATCGAGAATTCGAGGCTGCCGAGATGGCGGAGTTTCTCCGGGATCGGAGCCCAGGCGAACATCGAGGCCTTGGGGCTCGGCACCGGCCAGCCGGCGCGCGTGAAGCTCTCCACCAGCGCATCGCGCCGTGTACGGTAGATCCGGCGGATATCCTCCACGCAGTCCTGCGGGCCATCGAGGGCTGCGACAGCGGCGACCTGGATCGGCGTGTAGGCGCCGTAATCGAGATAGGATTTCACGCGGGCGAGCGCGGCGATCAGCTTGTCATTGCCCGCCACGAAGCCGACGCGCCAGCCGGCCATCGAATAGGTTTTCGACATGGTGGTGAATTCGACCGCGATATCCTTCGCGCCGTCGACCTGCAGGATCGAGGGGGTGGGCTCGTCGAAATAGATTTCGTTGTAGGCGAGGTCCGACAGGATCCAGAGATCGTGCTTCTTCGCGAACTTCACGGCTTCCTTGTAGAAGTCGAGGTCGCAGACAGCGGCGGTCGGGTTCGACGGGAAGCAGAGCACCATGGCGGTCGGCGGCGGCACGGAATAGCGCACGGCGCGGCCAAGGTTCGACAGGTATTGTTCCGGCGTATGCGCGGGCACGCCGCGGATCGAGGCGCCGGCGATGATGAAGCCGAAATGGTGGAGCGGATAGGACGGATCCGGCGCGAGGATGACATCGCCCGGCGCGCTGATCGCCTGGGCGAGGTTGGCAAAGCCTTCCTTCGAGCCGAGCGTGACGATGATCTCGCGGTCCTTGTCGAGCGTGACGCCGAAGCGGCGCTTGTAATAGTCGGCCTGTGCACGGCGCAGGCCCGGAATGCCGCGCGAGGCGGAATAGCCGTTGACGTCCGGCTTGCGGGCGGTCTCGACCAGCTTGTCGACAATATGCTTGGGCGTCGGCAGGTCCGGGTTGCCCATGCCGAGGTCGATGATGTCTGCGCCCTTGGCGCGCAGGGCCGCCTTGGTCCGGTTAACCTGTTCGAAGACGTAGGGCGGCAGCCGCCGGATCTTGTGGAAATCTGTATTGATCATTGGGAGATCACGCCTTCGGTCACGCGCGGCACGTTGAAACTCGCCCGGATCGCCGCAATCTCGGTCTCTGTGAAGAATTCGCCGGGGGGCAGGCCGGGCTCGAATTCGCCCTGGATTTCCGCCACCACGGCCGCGATTTCCGCCGCGCCGGCCGCCGGGGCCTGTGCCCGCGCATCTGCCGCAAAGGCCGCCTGAATCACCGCGATTTCCTCGCCGGAGGCCGCCAGCCCCTCGCCAGGCTTCCAGTTTGCGTCCACGGTGGGGATATCGGCGATCGCCGGATAGCCCTCGCCCCGGATCTCGGTCCGGCGCGCTTCATACCATTCCGGCGCATCGTAAAGGGCGCCGCGCACCTTCGAAAACGAAGAGGTACACGCAGATGCCAGCAAAAGCGGCACGCCGCACAGGAGAATCGCCGTGTTTTTCATGGTTAATCTCATTAAATCACAAACATTGTGATGGATAGATGAGCCCAAGAAACAGGGCAAAACTAGGACCTATGAGCAGCGCCAACCCACCAACCTCGGGTCAGGAACCGCTTGCGGCGCTTATGGCGGCGCAGGATCCGATGCGCTGGCAAATCCTGATGACGACGCTGGCGCTCGCCAATACCGAGTCCCAGGCCCTGATGGCCGAGGTGATGACCGGCTCCGGGCCCCTCGCCACGGTCACCAAGGGCGACCCTATGGGCGCCACCGACGCGTTCCGCGAAGTCGGCCAGAGCCTCGCCATGAACCCGATGGCGATGATGCAGGCCAACCTCGAGCTGATGCAGGGCTGGATGAAGCTCTGGCAGGAGATGGTCTCCGAGACGATCTCGCAGGAATCCCCGAAGGAAAAGGACAAGCGGTTCTCGGACCCCGAATGGCAGGTGAACCCCGCCTTCAAGTTCATCCGCAAGGCCTATGATGTGAATTCCAAGTGGATGAACAGCCTCGCGGACCGCGCGACCGGCATGGATCCGGCCGTGCAGCTGCGCGCGCGATTCTTCATGCAGCTGCTGACCGAAAGCCTCTCGCCCACCAACTTCCTCGGCACCAACCCGCAGGCCCTGCGCACCTTCATGGAAAGCGGCGGCGAAAGCGTGCTCGCGGGCCTGCGCATGGCGCGCGAGGATGTCCGCAAGGGCAATGGCAAGCTCTACATTTCGCAGACGGACGAGACGCCGTTTGAAGTCGGCGTGAACATCGCCACCGCGCCCGGCGAAGTCGTCTTCCGTAACGACCTGCTCGAACTGATCCAGTATGCGCCGTCGCAGCCGCAGGCCTATTCGAAACCGCTGCTGATCTTCCCGCCCTGGATCAACAAGTTCTACATCCTCGACCTGCGCGCCGAGAACTCGATGATCCGCTGGCTCGTCGACCGGGGCCTCACGGTGTTCGTCGTCTCCTGGCGCTCGGCCGACAAGGTGACGATGGATTATGATTGGGACGATTACGTCAAGAAAGGCATCTATGCCGCCGTAGAAGGCGCGTTGCAGGCCTCAGGAGCGAAGTCGCTGAACGCGGTCGGCTATTGTATCGGCGGCACGCTGCTCACCTCCGCCCTCGCCCACATGTCGGCCACCGGGTATGACAAGATTTCCTCCGCCACCTTCTTCGCCTCACAGTCCGACTTCGAACTCGCCGGCGACCTGAAAGTGTTCACCGATGGTCCGGGCCGGGATTATGTCTACGGCTTGATCGACGAGCATGGCGGCATCATGCCCGGCAAGGACATGTACGAGACCTTCAACTGGCTGCGCCCGATCGATCTCGTCTGGCGCTATGTCGTGGACATGTACATGCTCGGCAAGCCGCCGCGCCCGTTCGACCTGCTCTACTGGAACGCCGACCAGACCAATATCCCCGGTCCCGTCCACCGGCGATATCTGAAGGAATGCTATTCCGAGAACCGGCTTGCCCAGGGCGAATATACCGTACTCGGACTAAAGATCGACCCGAAGAACATCACCATCCCGGTCATGCTGCAGGCTTCGAAGGACGACCATATCGTGCCTTACGAGAGCGTGTTCCGCACGGCGAAACTTTATGGCGGGGACGCGACGTTCGTGCTCTCGGGTTCGGGCCACATCGCCGGCGTGGTGAACCATCCGGACGCCAAGAAGTATCAACACTGGGTGAACCCCGGCAAACTCGGCGCCTCGGCGAACGAGTGGCTGGAGACATCCACGGAAATCGGCGGCAGCTGGTGGCCGACCTGGTGGGACTGGCTGCGCCCCAAATCGGGCCGGAAGGTCACCGCTGTGCAGCCGAAAGACATGGGCCTCGGCGCGGCGCCCGGCACTTACGCCAAGGTGCGCCTCGCCGACATCCCGTTGCCGCCGAAATAGCATTCGGTCAGAGCCAGTAAGGCTCGGCCTTGTAGTGCGTGTACACCGTTTCCTCATAGGCGCGGTCGCCGAGCTGGCCGTATTCACCGGGATTGAGGTTTGGCGCGGCTTCCAGTTCGTCCTTGAACAAACTAACGACATAGACATCCTTGGACTTGTCATAGTTCATCGAGCCCCAGGGCACCGGATGGCGTTTCTCGCCGAGGCCGAGGAAGCCGCCGAACGACATGACTGTGTACGCGACCTGGCCGGACTGTTTGTCGATCATCAGGCAATCGACCGAGCCGAGCTTGTCGCCCTCGACGTTGAAGACAGCCGTGCCTTCAACCTTGCTTGAACTGATCAGTCCGCTGGCGGCGATGTCGCTGGTGGTCATTGTGTGCTCGATGTGGGGCGGGTCAACACGAACCCCGCGAACACAACGGATGCCAGCGGCAAATGTTCCCGCGCCAGATGGTGATTGTGCAGGGACGCAGCCCTACCCCGCCAAGCCTGCGCTTTCATCCAGCCCCAGCGCGATGTTGAGGTTCTGCACGGCGGCGCCTGAGGCGCCCTTGCCGAGATTGTCCAGCCGCGCGACGAGGCGCGCCTGCTCATCATTGCCGAACACGTAGAGCTCCAGCCGGTTGGTATCGTTGCAGCCTTCGGCGCCCAGCGTCTTGAGCGCGTCACCTTCGGCCAGTCCGATCACCTTGACGAAGGTCTCGCCCTGATAGGCGGCCTTCAGCATCGCGTGCACCGCCGCCCGCTTCGGTTTCTTCGGCAAGGCCCAGAGCGGCAGCGGCACCTCGATGATCATGCCCTGCGCGAACCGGCCGACGGACGGCAAGAACATAGGCAGATGCGCGAGCGCTGCGTGCTTCTTCATCTCGGGCGGATGCTTGTGCGTCTGGCCCAGCGCGTAGATGCGGAAATTGTCCTCCGTCTCGCGCGTCTCGAACTCCGCGATCATCGGCTTTCCGCCGCCGGAATATCCGGACACGGCGTTCACGGTGACCGGCCAGTCCGGCGGCAGCAAACCGGAGACGACTAGCGGGCGCACCAGCGCGATGAAGCCGGTGGGGTAGCACCCCGGATTGGAGATCCGCGCCGAAGCCGCAATCGCGGCGCGCTGGCCGCGGTCCATCTCCGGAAACCCGTAGACCCAGCCCGGCGACGTGCGATGCGCGGTCGAGGCATCGATGATCACGGTGTTGGGATTCTCGACGAGACTCACGGCCAGCCGCGCCGCATCGTCCGGCAGGCAGAGGATCACCGCGTCCGCCTTCTTCATGATCGCCGCGCGCGCATCCGCATCCTTGCGCTTGGCCTCGTCGATCGACAGGACCTCGAGATCATCCCGTGCCTTGAGGCGGGACGCAATCTGCAGGCCGGTGGTTCCGGCTTCGCCATCGATGAAGACTTTGGGTTTCATGCGCCCACTCCTCCGGGATCAGGGCAAAAACAAAAACGGGCGCTTCGTCTCCGAAGCGCCCGCTTGAACACGGTAAATCCGTAAACGGATCAGCGCTTCGAGAACTGGAAGCTGCGGCGCGCTTTCGCCTTGCCGTACTTCTTGCGTTCGACGACGCGCGGGTCGCGCGTCATGAAGCCGAAGGGCTTGAGCACCGGGCGAAGGCCCGGCTCGAACGCGACGAGCGCGCGCGAAATGCCGTGACGAACCGCGCCGGCCTGACCCATGAGGCCCGAACCCTTGACGGTACAAATCACGTCAAACTCGGTCGCGCGGCCGGCTTCGATCAGCGGCTGGGCGATGACCATGCGCAGAACGGGACGTGCGAAGTAGGTTTCCTGATCCCGGCCGTTGATGGTGATCTTGCCGGTGCCGCGCTTGATCCAGACGCGGGCGGTGGCTTCCTTGCGGCGGCCGGTGCCATAGGCGCGGCCCTGGGCATCGATCTTCGGTTCGACCTTGAGGGCCGGCTGTGCCGACGGCGCGCCGGTCATGGCGCCAAGGTCTTTCAGGGAAGCGGAGGTATCGGTCATGTGGATCAGGCCGTTTTCGAGTTCTTGCGGTTCATCGATTTGAAGTCGACGAGCTCGGGTTGTTGGGCGACGTGCGGATGCTCACCGCCGGCATAGATGCGAAGCTTGCCGAACTGCTGGCGCGACAGCGCGCTTTCACGCGGCATCATGCGCTTCACAGCGAGTTCAAGTGCGCGCTCCGGGAAGCGGCCGGACAGGATCTTGCCTGCCGTGGTCGACTTGATCCCGCCAGCGTAGCCGGTGTGGCGGTAATAGATCTTGTCGGTCAGCTTGTTGCCCGTGAAGACAGCTTTCTCGGCGTTGATCACGACGACGTGATCGCCGGTGTCGACGTGGGGGGTAAAGTCAGGGCGGTGCTTGCCGCGGAGACGTTTGGCGACGTAAGAAGCAAGCCGTCCGACGACGACGCCCGTCGCGTCGATCACGACCCACTTTGTCTCTACGCCTACTGGTGCGTTATAGGTTTTCATTGCTCTGCTCAGAGCCTCTCAATTTCGGAGTTCCAGGAATGCAAATTAAGGGCTGGCGTTTAAGCGCCGCTTCTCCCTTTGTCAACGCGGCTGCCGGGGCCATTGTGCTTTTTGGCGCAGTGGCTTGTTCCCGCGAGGAAAAGGGCCCTGAAGCCCCCCCTAAAGCTGCCCCAATTACTGCAGGATTGGAGCTTCCGGCCGTCTGGTCAACCCGCCCCCTTTCCGGCCCCGTCCGGGATGTGGCGATGTCGACCGGCGGCGGCGCCATCCTTGCTGTGGCGTATGAACGCGGCGGGCTCGACTTCTTCAACATGGACGGTGAGCAGATCGGCGAGCCGTCGCTCTTCCGTCTGAAGGCAATTGCCGATGGCCGCTCGACCAGTATCGGAGACGCCGCGGTAACCCTGTTCCCCGGCATTACCCAGGCCGGCGAGCTCAAGGGCTATGTGTTCAGCCCGGGCCTGATGGCCCCCACCCAGATCGACCTGCCGATCAAGGAGGAACGCGCCATCCAGGGCCTCTGCACGGGCGACTCCAGCGCAGGCGGGCTGATCCGGATAGCCTACTGGACGCTCGCCAACTCCATGTCGCTGACCACCGGCGTGCTGTCGGAAGTCAACGGCGACCTGACCTGGACGCCGGAAGCCTCCACCCAGACGGACTTCCCGGTCACGTCCTGCGTGTTCGCCTACGACACCCTGGTCGCCTCCCCCCGGTCGGACGATTCGGCCTCGCTGACGCGCGGCAAGTATTCGGCGCTGCTGTCGCTCGAAGAGGGCAAGCCGATCCAGATCTCGACCGACTACGGCCTTACCACGATGGATGTGGGCGTGCGCGACGGCATCACCATCCAGGCGCCCCGCAACCCCACGGCCATCACCGCGCAGGGCACCCTGCCGGCCGGCGGCTTCCCGGGCGGCGTCGTCGTCGTGGCGGGCGAAAATGCGGCGGGCGAGCACCAGGTCGTGTTCATCGACCCGAGCGAGATTACGCTGGAGCCGATAACCGAGTGACCGGCCCGGCGGCCCGCCAGACGAGGTAGACCGCCGACAGCGTCACGATCACGCCAAGCCCCTGATGCACGAGTGCGAGCGTCAGGGGGGCGGCATTCAGCAGCGTGAGAATGCCCCATACGGCCTGCGCGCTGACCAGCGCGGCGAGCACCGCAAACGGCCGCGCCCATGCGCTGGCTCGATAGCGCCACGCGGCCCAGAGGCTGAGGCCCCAGAGCGCATAGGCGAGAAAACGGTGATTGAACTGCGTCGCCGCGCGCCCTTCGAAGAAACTGCGCACGCCCAGATCGGCCTGTATATAATGACTGGGGATCAGCTCCCCCGCCATCAGTGGCCAGTCATTGTAGCTGCGCCCGGCGTCCAGCCCAGCAACCAGCGCGCCCGCCGCCATCTGCACGAACACCAGCGCCAGCAGCCCAATGGCAACGCCCCTGCCCCGGGCCGGGGCTTCGGGACGCGGCACGGCCCTAAGGGAGAGCCATAGCCAGGTGATCACGCAGAGGATCAGCAGCGCCAACGAAAAATGCGTCATCAGCCGGTAGGGCGCGACCGATACCCGGTCCGTATCGCCCATGCCGCTCGCCACCATCCACCAGCCGATCGCGCCCTGCAGTCCGCCGAGCGCGGTGAGGCCGAGCAGTTTCCAGCCCAGGCCGCCGCCCAGCCAGCGGCGCGCCGCGAACACGGCAAGGCCCACAACCGCGACCAGGCCGATGAACCGGCCGAGCTGGCGATGGCCCCACTCCCACCAGTAGATGAACTGGAATTCCGAGAGCTCCATGCCCTTGTTCATCAGCTTGTACTGGGTGGTCTCCCGGTACTTGTCGAACTCGGCCATCCAAGTGGCGGTATCCATCGGCGGCAGGGCGCCCTTGACGGGCTGCCATTCGGTGATCGAGAGGCCGGAATCGGTCAGCCGGGTTGCGCCGCCGACCAGGATGGTCGCATAGACGAGCAGGCCCAGCAGGATCAGCCAGGCCCGGATCCAGCGTGCGGCAAGAGGCGAAATTGCGTTTGCGGACATGCTGCCTAGATCACTCGGCGTAAGGCGCGATCAAGAGGCGCCAACGTCGCACACCGGAATCGAACGGACGGAAACGAACATGCGCAAACCGATCGCCGTCCTCGTCATGCTTGCTTTCATGGCCCTCTGGATCTGGGGCGCCGGCACCGTCGGCTCCCGCCTGACGGAGATGCCCAGCTGGCTGCAGCTCGGCTTCTATCTGGTCGCGGGTTTCGGCTGGATCCTGCCACTCCGCCCCCTCCTCAAATGGATGAACGCGAACGAGCCGCCGGAAGAAGACTGAACCGGCGCCGTATGTCGGGTCGCTCAGCTTGCCCTGTCACCGGATTGAATGCTTGATGCGGCGTCATGAGCCGAAGCAAACACCAGACGATCAAGAGAGTTTTTGGCGGGTTAAGCAAACCAGCGGTCGATCAGGTCGTCGCTAACAACGAAGAAGACTTGGCCGGTCTGGTCGAAAAGAAAAAGATCAAGCGCGCTGTCAAAAAACGCCGCACTCAACAGCGATTGCATAAATCTGACTGACACCTCTGTTCTTTCAAGTCGGCGAACGCCGCCGAAAGAAGACTGAACCCGCGCTCCGAAAACAAAAAAACCGGCAGGGCGGGGCCTGCCGGTTTTCAGGATGGGATGTGAGCCGCTCGGCTCAGCCTGCGATATCGGCTTCCGAGAAGAACTGGACGATCTCGAGGGCGGCGTTCTCGGCCGAGTCCGAACCGTGCACGGAGTTCTCGCCGATCGACTTGGCGAACAGTTTGCGGATGGTGCCGTCAGCGGCCTGGGCCGGGTTGGTGGCGCCCATTACGTCGCGGTGTTTCGCGACGGCGTCTTCGCCTTCCAGGACCTGCACGACCACCGGGCCGGAGATCATGAAGTCGACGAGTTCGCCGAAGAACGGGCGCTCGCGGTGCACGCCGTAGAAGCGCTCGGCCTGGGCGCGCGTCATCTGGATGCGGCGCTGGGCTATGATGCGCAGGCCGGCCTTTTCGATCACGGCGTTGATGGCGCCGGTGAGGTTACGCTCGGTGGCGTCCGGCTTGATGATCGAGAATGTACGCTGCACGGCCATGGGGGCTTCCTGAATCTGGGGTTTGTGGATTTGCGCGGCCTATAGCGGCAGGACCGCGCTCCGGCAACAGCCGACAGTCGGTGTCCTGTCGCCCGAAAGTCACGCCGGGCGGCGTTAATCATGGCGATAGGCGGTTCGGCGCGGGTTCGGATTGACAGCTTCAAAGACCTGTGCATTTTCAACACCTGTTGAAAAAACTCAACAAACGTTGAGACAAAAAAGTTCACCAGCACCGTCCCGGGAGGACAAAATGGCTTCTAACCTGAACAAACTGATGTTTGCTGCGCTCGCAGCCTCCGCGCTGACGCCGTTCACGGCCTATGCGCAGGAAGACACGACCGCCGCGCCGGAGGCCTCGGAAGAGCGCCGCTTCGGCCCCGTGGTTGTCACCGCGCAGCGCCGCGAGCAGAACCTGCTCGACGTGCCGCTCTCGGTCTCCGCCTTTAGCGGCGACCTGCTTTCCGACCTCGGCATTCAGACGATGGACGAGGTCGCCAAGATCTCGCCGAACGTCACGCTCGAAGTCTCCCGCGGCACCAACAACACGCTGTCCGCCTTCATCCGCGGCGTCGGCCAGCAAGACCCGGTCGCCGGTTTCGAAGCCGGTGTCGGTGTGTATGTCGACGACGTTTACCTCAACCGCCCGCAAGGCGCCGTGCTTGAAGTCTATGATGTCGAGCGCATCGAGGTTCTACGCGGACCGCAAGGCACGCTGTACGGCCGCAACACCATTGGCGGCGCCGTGAAGTATGTCACCAAAGGCCTGTCCGACGAGCCGACCTTCAAGGCGCGCGGCGCCTATGGTTCCTACAACCAGCAGGATATTGTGGCCTCGGGTTCGCTGCCGATCAGCGACACGCTCCGCGTCGGCGGCGGTCTCGCCTTCTTCACGCGTGACGGCTTCGGCGAGAACATCATCACCGGCGAAGAAAACTACAACAAAGACGTTGCCGCCTACCGGGTGTCGGCCGAATGGGACGTCACGCCGGACTTCCAGCTGCGCCTCGCCGGCGACTACCTGTCCGACGAATCGAATGCGCGCCAGGGCCACCGCCTGATCGCCGACAAGTTCCCGCCGATCACCTACCCCGTGCTGGACGACGTGTATGACACGCGCGCCGGCCTGAACGTGGTCGAGCAGGACGCCGAAGCGAAAGGCCTGTCGCTGATCGCCGAATACACCGTCAACGACGCCATCACCCTCAAGAACATCCTGGCCTACCGCGAAGATGTCAGCACCACGCCGATCGACTTCGACTCGTTGCCTGAGGCTGACGTGGACGTGCCGGCGATCTACGAAAACGATCAGCTCTCGAACGAATTCCAGGTTCTGTACTCGGGCGACCGCCTGAACGGTATCCTCGGCGCCTACTATCTGGAAGCCAATGCATCGACGGTGTTCGACGTGCTGCTCGGCACGACCGGCGCCCTGATCAGCGTTCCGGGTCTCAACGCCCAGACGTTCGGCGATGTCGGCACGGAAACCTGGTCGGTGTTCGGTGACTTCACCTATGACCTGACGGACCAGATCGCCGTCTCGCTGGGCGGCCGCTATACTGAAGATGAGCGCTCCTCGATCGTGCTTCGCCGCACCTATGCGGGCGGCTTCTCGCCCTTCTTCGGCGGCACCGGTGTTCCCATTGCCACGACATCGAACTTCGACGGCTCGGTGAAGTTCGACGACTTCAGCCCGCGCGCTTCGGTCAGCTACAAGCCGGTCGAAGACCATACGCTGTATGCGACCTACGCCCAGGGTTTCAAAGGCGGATCGTTCGACCCGCGCGGCCAGACCTCGGCCGCTCCGGACCTCAACGGCAACTGCATCGCCCCGACGCTGAACCCGCTGGCACCGCCGGCCTACTGCACCGCAGGCGCCACCCGCGCCAGCGATCCGGAAGACGAATTCAACTTCCTCCAGTTCGATCCGGAAGAAGTCGACAGCTACGAAATCGGCTGGAAATCCGCGCTGTTTGACGGCCGTCTCCAGTCCAGTTTCGCCGGATTCTTCATGGACTACAAGGACGTCCAGGTGCCCGGCTCGGCCGGCATCGACACCAACAATGACGGCGTCAACGACACCTTCACCGGCATCACCACCAACGCCGGCGCCGCAACGCTCTGGGGCGTTGAATACGAAGGCACGGCTGTGCTCGGCGAAGAGATCTTCAACGACTCCGACCTGCTCACCTCGGGCTTCGCTGTCGGCTATATCAAGGCCGAGTATGACGTGTTCATCGACGCGTTCGGCAACGACGTGGCGGACCAGCGCGTGTTCCAGAACACGCCGGAATGGACCGGCAGCTTCCGCCTCAGCTACGACACGCCGTTCAACATCCTGCTCAAGGAAGGCCGCCTGAAAATCAACTCGCTCGCCTCCTACCGCAGCGACTCGAGCCAGTTCGAAGTGCGCAGCCCGCTCGACCAGGAAGCCTACACGCTGATCGACCTTGGCCTGCGCTGGCAGGAAAACGACAGCCCCTGGGGCTTCACGCTGTCCGGCAAGAACCTGACCGACGAAGAGTACAAGGTGGCTGGCTACAACTTCATCAACCCGGCCACCGGTGCATCGACACTCGGCCTCGAAGGCGTGCTGACCGCCTTCTACGGCGACCCGCGCACGGTGACCGTGGGCATCGACTACAACTTCTAAGAGGCGCCTGGTGCGTTTCCTCCCAGACCCTGCCGCTGCGGCGGCGGGGTCACCGGGAGCCTCGACTGGGGCGGCGTCGCAAGGCGCCGCCCCTTTTCTTCGAGCGGCGCGGAGCGATCAGTGGGCGGAGCTTTTGACGCGAGCGGGCTTCGTTGCCCGGGCGCGGGGCGCCGGCGCCGCGCGCTGGGCCGCCTCAAAGCCTGCCGTAATGAAAGGCACCATGCGCTCGCAGGCCTCCGCAAGGTCTTCGGAGCGCACGAACCCGCCGGACAGTTTGTCGATACGGCCCGTCTGTGCGAGCGCCAGCGTCAGCGCGCCGGAGAAGCAATGATAGCCCCAGTAGAGGTCTTTCTCGTCGATACCTGGTATCGCGAGGCGCAGCGCGTCCAGAAACTTGCGGATCAGCGGATCGAAATGCTCCGCCATCAACCGGCCGCCCCAGCCGGGCGTGTTGTTCACGTAGGCGACGAGCGCGTAGTAGCTTTTCCAGCCCGGCTCGGAGAGGTGCGGCCCTTTCAGCAGGGGCTCCAGATAGGCACGGACGATCGCCTCGACCGTGGGCGCGGCGGGCCTCGCTTCGGCGATGGCATCGATCAGCGCCGTCTCGCGCCAGTCGTTCAACACCTTGGCGCGCCGGTCGAACACCGCGACAAAGAGCTGTTCCTTGGAGCCGAAATAATAATGCGGCAGGGCGAGATCGACGCCCGCATTCTTCGCGATGGTCCGCAGCGTCACGCCGTCAAAGCCATGGGCACTGAACTCCGCTTCGGCGGCATCGAGAATCGCGCTGCGACGGTCGGTTTTCGGCGGCGGGGATTTCTTGCGAGCGCTCAGCGGCGTATCCTCACCATTGTTCTTGCACCCTTTATGGACCTGTCTGCCCTTGCGAGTCAAAGTGGGCTGCTTGGGAATACTGTCCAGCCGCTTGCGCCAAGCGCCCTTTCCGGCTTAGATTTCAACAGATGTTGAAACGGGACGCAAGCTCCCGGGCAGGAGGGAGCGCAGTCCATGACACCGTCAGGCGAAGACATTGGATGGACGTCTGCGGACGGTCTGTCGCTCTACGCAAAGGCCTATGGACCGGCCGCCGCAAAGCTGACGGTGCTTTGCCTTCACGGCCTGACGCGCAACCACAAGGACTTCGAACCGATGATAGCTGCCCTGCCCGGCCACCACCGCTTCATCGCGGTGGATGTGCGGGGACGCGGCCGCTCGGCCTTCGATCCGGAGCCGAACAATTACAACCCTTTGATCTATGCTAAGGACATGGGCCTCCTGCTCGACAAGCTGGGCATTGCGCGCGCGGCCCTGATCGGCACCTCCATGGGCGGCCTGATCTCGCTGCTCATGACAAGCCGGACGCCGAAGCGGATTGCCGGCGTGGTGTTGAACGATGTCGGCCCGGTGGTGGAGAAAGCAGGGATCGCCCGGATCGCGGGCTATGCCGGCAAGGTGCGCCCGGTGACCGGATGGGAAAGCGCCGCCGAAGCGGTCAAGACGATCCAGGGCGCCGCCTTTCCGGACCTGCCGGAAGAACGCTGGATGGATTTTGCGCGGCGGACCTACCGTGAGTTGCCGACCGGCGAGGTCGTGCTCGACTATGACTCCAACATCGCCCGCTCGCTGGGCAAGGTGAAACCCGGCGCGCTGATCAATTTTGCGCTCTGGCGGATGTTCGGCGGCCTGAAGAAGACGCCTCTGCTGGTCGTGCGCGGCGAGACGTCCGACATCCTCTCAGAGAAGACCGCTCTCGAAATGGTGCGCCGTCATCCGGACGCAAAACTCGCGACGGTGCCGCGCGTCGGCCATGCGCCGATCCTCGATGAACCGGGGGCGGTGTCCGCCATCACAGAATTCCTCGCGCGCCTGGAGACCAAGGCATGACATCGACAACCCTTCCCACTTCTGCGCCGAACATTTCCGGCCGGGCCTGGGTGCTGGCCGTCCTTACACTGACGTATACGTTCAACCATGTGGACCGGCAGATCCTGGTGATCCTGCTGGAGCCGATCAAGGCCGAGTTCGGCCTTTCGGACGGCCAGGTCGGCTGGCTCACGGGCCTGTCCTTCGCCGCCTTCTATGCGACGCTCGGCATACCCGTGGCGATGTGGGCGGACCGGGGCAACCGGCGCAACATCATCTCCATTGCGCTCGGCGTGTGGTCCGCGATGACGGCCCTCTCCGGCCTTGCTCAAAACTTCTGGCACCTGCTGCTCGCGCGCATGGGCGTCGGCGTCGGCGAAGCCGGCGGCACACCGCCCGCCACTTCGATGATCGCAGACCTCTATCCGCCGCAGGAACGCGCCATGGCGCTCGGCATCTATACCAGCGGTATCGGCCTCGGCATCATGGCGGGCTTCGCGCTCGGTGGGTATATCTACCAGCTCTATGGCTGGCGCGCCGCCTTCTTCGCGGCCGGCGTTCCCGGGTTGATCCTTGCCCTGATCGTCCGTTTCGGGATCAAGGAGCCAGTGCGCGGCCTCGCGGACCAGCGCGAGGATGACGGCCCGGCGCCGTCGCTCAGCGAGACGCTGAAGTTCATTTTCAGCCAGTCGTCTTACCTTTGGCTGCTCGCGGGATGCCTGCTGATCTGCATCTCGGCCAACGCCTTCCTCGTCTTCACCTCCAGCCACCTCCAGCGCACCTATGGCCTGACACCGGGCCAGGTCTCCCTGCCGCTCGGCATCCTGATCGGCGGCGTCGGCAGCCTCGGCGCGGTCGTGCTCGGCCGGGCATGCGACGTGCTCTCCAAACGAGACCTGCGCTGGCGGCCGCTGATCATCGCGGCGGGCGCGGGCATTGCCCTGCCCTTCGCCTGGATGTTCCTACGCGCCCCCACCGTGGAGACGGCCTATGCCTGGAACATCGTGCCCAGCTTCATCGGGCTGATCTATGCCAGCGTCGCTTACACGGCGTCTCAGGAGCTCGTGAAGCTCCGCATGCGGTCATTTGCCTCTGCCTTCATGCTGTTCTGCCTGACACTGATCGGCATCGGCTGCGGCCCGCTGATCGCCGGCATGCTGTCGGACCATTTCAGTGCCCAGGGCGCCGCCCAGCCGCTCGCCCGGTCGCTGGAGATTATCCTCGCCTTCAACGCGGCGAGCATCGTCTGCCTCCTGATGGCGACCCGCAACTACCGCCGGGATGTCGCGCGGGCAGCGGAATAAAGAGGCCAAGGCTTGCGCGCGCGGCGCGGGCGTTTTAGGGCAGCCTCATGCTAGATCTTCCCGCCTGTCCCGAATGCGAATCCGTGCTGACCTATCAGGACGGCCCGATGCTGATCTGCCCCGAGTGCGGGCACGAATGGACCGAGGCGCCGCCGGCGGGTGCAAAGGTTATAAAAGATTCAGTCGGCAATCCGCTCACGGACGGTGACACGGTGACTGTGATCAAGGACCTGAAGGTCAAAGGCTCATCGCTGGTCGTGAAGCGCGGCACGAAGGTGAAGAACATCCGCCTCGTGGACGGGGATCATGACATCGACTGCAAGATCGACGGCATCGGCGCGATGGGATTGAAGTCGGAGTTCGTGAAGAAGGTTTGAAGCCTGCTTCAAAGGCATCCCGCTCGGCCCATCCTAAACCCCCGCCTCTTTCCATCCGCCAGCGGACGTCTGCTGGAAATAGCGCGTCACCAGCCCTGAATCCTTCGCCGCCTTGAACTGCTCGCGGGCCCGGGCGCGGGTGTCCTTGTCGCCGTCTTCGAAGATCACCATGCAGCGTTTGAACGGCGCTTCGACCGGCGCGTCCGTGCCGTCCATCAGCACCAGCGCGTCTGCATTGTTGGCGTTTTTCAGTTTCGCGGACAGCAACACCGGCTGGCGCGAAGCGTCCAGTCCCGGCGCTTCGGCCTGACCGTGCGGCAGGAAGGAGGCGTCGTCAAAGGTCCAGAGCGCCGCATCCAGTTTAGCGAGCCGTTCCAGGTCCGGCGAGACGGCGAGCACGCGCCATCCCGCCTCCAGGCATTTCTGCATCAGCGGCGGTGCTGCCACCTCCAGCGCCGTGCGCGAGAGATGGTAGAACCACCATTCAGGCCGGATGGCCTCATTCATAATTGTCCATGATCCACTTGTTCAGCAGGCGCGGGCCGTAACCCGATGCCCAGCTCGGATCGGTCGGGGCTTTCTCGCCTTCGACCCAGGCAACGCCGGCGATATCAAGGTGGGCCCATTTCACGCCGTCCTTGACGAAGCGCTTGAGGAACTGAGCGGCCGTGATCGAGCCCGCTGCCGGTCCGCCGATGTTGCGCATGTCGGCGAACTTCGACTTGATCTGCACATCATATTCGGCGCCGAGCGGCATCCGCCACACGCGCTCGCCTTCGGCAAGACCCGCCGCTGTCAGTTCCGCAGCGAGGTCATCGCTGTCGGTGAACATGCCGGCATGATGATGGCCGAGCGAGACGACGATGGCGCCGGTGAGGGTTGCAAGGTCGACGATGGCTTTCGGCTTGAAGTGTTCCTGCGCGTACCAGAGCACGTCGCACAGAACGAGACGGCCTTCTGCGTCGGTGTTCTGCACCTCGATGGTCTGGCCGGAGGCCGAGTGGAGAATGTCGCCCGGGCGGATGGCATTGCCGTCCGGCATGTTCTCGACGAGGCCGATCAAGCCGACCACGTTGACCTTCGCCTTGCGCTGCGCCAGCGCGCGCATGGTGCCAGTGACGGCCGCTGCGCCGCCCATGTCGCCGCGCATGTTCTCCATGTTCGGGCCGGGCTTCAGCGAGATGCCGCCGGTGTCGAAGCAGACGCCCTTGCCGACGAGGATCACCGGATCATCGCCCGGCTTGCCGCCGTTCCATTTGATGATGCCGAGCTGGCTTTCCTTGACCGAGCCCTGGCCGACGCCCAGCAGCGCGCCCATGCCGAGTTTCGCCATCTGCTTTTCGCCGAGGATTTCGACTTCGAGGCCGAGCGGGGCGAGTTCCTTGACCTTCGCGGCGAAGGATTCGGGGTAAAGGTCGTTCGGCGGCAGGTTTACGAGGTCGCGCGCCAGATAGGTGCCATCGGTGGCCGCATCGATCGGGCCAAAGGCGGCCTTGGCGGCTTTCGGGTCGGTCGAAATGACGGTGAGGCCCGTGAGGCTCGGTTTCTGGTCGGGCTTCAGCTTGGTGAAGTAGGTATCAAAACGATAGGCAGCAAGCTTCGCGCCCACGGCAACCCGTGCAGCCGATTCGGCGTCGCCAGCTGTGATCGAGGCGGTCTTGAAGCCGCTGGAGCCGATGGCCTTGTAGAAGTTGGCGCCGATCTTCTCGAGCGCGCGGGCATCGCGTTTCTTGGCCTTGCCGCCGCCCATCAGGACCACCCGGCGGGCGTCGGAGCCCTTGGGAAGCACCACAATCGCCTGCTGGCCGGGCTTGCCGTCGAACCGGCCGCCGTCCAGCGCCTCGGAAAGCAGGCCACCGCTGGCCTTGTCCAGCGCCGCAGCGGCGGCGGGCAGCTTGTCGCCCTCATCGATGATAAAGCCCGCAATATCGGCCTTGGCGCTTTCGGCGAAAGTAATCTTCATGTGTGGAAACTCCGTTGTGAGCGGAAACTAAGCATCGACGCGCCAAGCGCAACTCGTTAGCAAGGGAAATAGCAGCCCTTAACCGCCTGTTTTAACAAGATAGAGCGTCGCACCCCGCCAAAGATGACGAAAATCCAGGCTCATCTGTTCCGTCAGATTCTGCAGGCGGTGGTGATCATCGTGGGCGGACTCGTGATGATGGCACTGCTGGCGCAGGGCCTGTCGCGGACCGACCTGATCCTCGAAAACCGGCAATCGGCCCTGACATATTTCTATATCGTGATGCTCGGCTCGCCGCAGGTTGTGGCCCTTTTGACCCCGCTCGCGATCTTTGTCGGCGCCATCTGGTCGCTGAACCGCATCCACAAGGATTCCGAGATCGTGGTGGCGCAGGCCGCCGGCATGACGCGGTGGCAGGTTGCCTCGCCGATCCTGCGGCTGGCGCTGATGTGCGCGGTAATGCATCTCGCGGTGAACCTCTGGGTCCAGCCCGTCGCCCAGCGGACCATGCGCGAGGCCGTCGCGATGGCGCGCGCCGACCTCGCCGCCGCGCTGATACGGCCCGGCCAGTTCACCACCAATGGCGAGCGGCTGACCTTTTACGCGCGCGAACAGGTGGGCGGCGAACTGCGCGGGGTCATGATCTCCGACATGACCGACCCCGCCTTCCCGACCGACATTTTGGCGCGTACCGCCTCGCTGGTCAGCGTTGATGGCAAGCCGACCCTCCTGCTGCGCGACGCGCTCAGCCAGCAGCTCGACGAGAACATGCAGCTGTCGATCCTCGAATTCGACCAGTACATGTTCGACCTGACGGACTTCATGAAAGAAGACGCCGAACTGATCCTCAAGGCGTCGGACAAATACCTGCATGAACTCGTGTTCGTGGACCGGAAGGATTATTTCCAGAACAAGGAGGCCGACGGCTTCCTTGCCGAGGCCAATGCGCGCCTGACGACGCCCCTTCTGAACATCGTGATGGCCATGCTGGCGATCCTGGCCGTGCTGGGCGGGGACTTCAGCCGGCAGGGCTATAGCCGCCGGATCGGCATTGCCTCCGCGGCCGCAGCCGTGATCCTCGTGGTGCAGCTCGCCTTGCAATCCGCTGCGGCCAGCGATCCGGCCCTCAACATCGCGCAATGGGCCGTGCCGCTGGTTGCGCTCGGCGGGCTCTGCTGGGTCTATTTCGGGCGCGGCCGCCACATCGGCAAACGCCCCCCGCCGCGCAGCGACCTGCTCGCCGACCGGCAGGAGGCGATGGCCTGATGCTGTCGCGGATCCAGCGCTACATCCTGAAGGAGTGTCTCTCCGGGCTTGTCCTGGTGCTCGGCGTGCTGCTGCTGGCGATCCTGCTGATCGACGTGGTCGAGCAGCTGCGCACGGTCGGCGGCGATGTCAGCCTAAGCCTGCTAAGCGCCCTGCGTCTGTCGCTGATGAAACTGCCGCTGCTGATCGAGCAGACGCTGCCCTTCGCGCTGCTGGCCGCGAGCATGCTGGCCTTCACCCGCCTCAACCGGCGCTCCGAACTCTCGATCATCCGGGCGAGCGGCCTTTCGGCGTGGCGCTTCCTGACGCCGGTGATCGTGCTCGCAGCCGGTCTCGGAATTTTCTCGTCCCTGGTGCTGAACCCGTTTGCGGCGCGCCTGACGCAGTCCTTTGAGTTCGAACGGGCCCGGCTGTTGCAGATCGGGCAGGAGACGCTGGCGGTCGCCGATACCGGCATCTGGCTGCGCCAGGGCGATGATACGAGCCAGTTCGTGATCCATGCCCGCAAGGTCGAAAACTCCGGCCGCAGGCTGATCGACGTCAAACTGATCGAGGAGCAACGACTCTATGACGGGGGGCGGCCGACCAGCGATTTTGCCTTCGTGCGCCGCATCGATGCGGAAAGCGCCACCTTGAATGACGGGTTCTGGCAGCTCGAGAACCTTGTCGAAAACCTCCCGAACCTGCCGCCTGAACGCAAGGACAGCCTCGCCATCCCGACCTCGCTGGATGCGGTGACCCTGCTCGACAAGTTCGCCTCGCCCAACACGATCGGCTTCTGGGACCTGCCCGGTTTCATCCACGAAACCCGCGCGGCCGGCCTCGATGCCTCGCGCTACACCATGCGCTGGTACACCCTTACGGCGACCCCCGTCCTGTTCGTCGCCATGGCCCTGATCGGGGCCCTCGCCTGCCTGCGCCTGCAGCGGCTGGGCGGCACATCGCAGCTTCTGGCCACCGGTGTCCTGGCCGCCGTGGGCCTCTATTTCTTCACCCAGTTCTCCGCCAGTCTCGGGGCCACAGGCGCGGCGCCGCCGCCCGTTGCGGCCTGGTCACCGCCCCTGTTTGTGCTGTTCGTTAGCCTTGCGTTCATCGCTTACCGCGAAGACGGCTGATACGGCTGCAGCCTTGACACGGCCCTACCCCCCGGACCATCTCTGCCGCCCTTAAAGCGGCGTTCCGAAAAGTAGGAACCGGTTTTCGGCAAAACGCCGCGACCATATATTGACTGGAAAAGCGTATGAAACTTGTCGTCGTCGAGTCGCCCGCCAAGGCCAAAACGATCAACAAGTACCTGGGGAAGGACTATAAGGTCCTGGCCTCCTATGGGCATATCCGCGACCTTCCCTCGAAGAATGGTTCGGTCGATCCGGACAATGATTTCGAGATGGTGTGGGAGGCGGATGCCAAATCCGCCAAGCGCATTTCGGATATCGCGAATGCCCTGAAAGACGCCGACACCCTCATCCTCGCGACCGACCCCGACCGCGAAGGCGAGGCGATTTCCTGGCACATCGTCGAGGCGCTGAAGAAGCGCCGGGCGCTGAAAAAGGATATCGCGATCGAACGCGTGGTGTTCAACGCGATCACCAAGAACGCCGTCACCACCGCGATGGAGCACCCGCGCCAGATCGATGCCGAACTGGTGGACGCCTACCTCGCCCGCCGAGCGCTGGACTATCTCGTCGGCTTCAACCTCTCCCCGGTCCTCTGGCGCAAGCTGCCGGGCTCGCGCTCGGCGGGGCGCGTGCAATCCGTTGCGCTGCGCATCGTCTGCGACCGCGAGAACGAGATCGAACTCTTCCGCCCGCAGGAATACTGGAACATCGAGTGCGAACTGCGCGCGCCGGATGGTACGGCCTTCACGGCCCGTCTCTATAGTCTGAATGGCGACACGCTGAAGAAGTTCACCCTCGGCAACAAGGGCGACGCCGACCGCGCGCTGGAGATCGTCAAGACGGGCGGCTATTCGGTCGCCAGCGTCGAGGCCAAGCCTGTGAAGCGCAATCCGCCACCGCCCTTCATCACCTCCACGCTGCAGCAGGAAGCCAGCCGCAAGCTCGGCTTCAACGCCAAGCGCACGATGCAGGCCGCGCAGAAACTGTATGAAGAAGGCCGCATCACTTATATGCGTACGGACGGCGTCAACATGGCCGAGGAGGCCTATGTCGCCGCCCGCGCCATGATCCAGTCCAACTATGGCGCGCGCTACCTGCCGGAAAACACGCGGCGCTATTCCTCCAAGGCGAAGAACGCCCAGGAGGCCCACGAGGCCGTGCGCCCGACCGACTTCAACCTGCGCCCCGAAGAATATCACGGCGAAGGCGACCTGAAGAAACTCTACACCCTCGTCTGGCGCCGCGCGGTCGCCTCGCAGATGGAAGCGGCGCAGTTCGAGCGCACGACCATCGACCTCGCCTCGAAGGACAAGCGCGCCGTCCTGCGTGCGACCGGCCAGGTCGTCGTGTTCGATGGCTACATCAAGCTCTACACCGAAGGCCATGACGCCGGCGACGATGATGACGACGCCGAAGGTCGCCTGCCCAAAATGGCAGAAGGTCAGCATGCGGACCTTCTGAAGGCCGATGCCAACCAGTCCTTCACGACGCCCCCGCCGCGCTATACCGAAGCCTCGCTCGTCAAGCGTCTCGAGGAGCTCGGCATCGGCCGCCCGTCCACCTACGCGTCCACCATGTCGACGCTGGAAGACCGCGGCTATGTCCGCGTCGAAGGCAAGGCGCTGGTGCCGGAGGATAAAGGCCGCCTCGTCACCGCCTTCCTAGAGAACTTCTTCGCGCGCTATGTCGAGTACGATTTCACCGCCGGTCTCGAAGAAAAGCTCGACGTCATCTCGGACGGAAAGCTCGACTGGAAAGCCTTCCTGCGGGACTTCTGGAAGCAGTTCGCCATCGACATCGACGGCACCAAGGACCTGCGTGTCACGCACGTGCTCGACGCGCTGAACGAGACACTCGGCGCCTATGTGTTCCCGCGCACGGACGCCGAAGGCAACGCCATCGAAAACCCGCGCCAATGCCCGCTCTGCAAGGAGGGCGAGCTGTCGATGAAGCTTGGCAAGTTCGGCGCCTTCGTCGGCTGCTCGCGCCATCCCGAGTGCAAGTACACGCGCCAGTTCTCTGCCGAAGGCGGCGAGAGCGCGATCAACCCCGACGGCAACGAGATCGGCATCCACCCCGAGAAGGGCGAGATGATCCTGCTGAAATCCGGCCGCTTCGGTCCCTATGTCGAAATGGCCAATGGCGAGAAGCCGAAACGCGCCAGCCTCGCCAAGGCTGACAGCCCGGACACGCTGACCCTGTCGCGCGCCGTGGAACTGCTGAGCCTGCCCCGCGAGATTGGTCCGCACCCGGAAGATGGCGAGATGATCCTCGCCAATTTCGGCCGCTTCGGACCCTACGTGCAGCACGGCAAGACCTATGCGAACCTGAAGGACCCCACCGAGGTGTTCTCCATCGGCATCAACCGCGCCGTGGACCTGATTGCCGACAAGCGCGCGAAAGCGGCGGCCGGCGGCGGCGGACGCGGCGGTGTCGCGGCGCTCAAGACGCTGGGCGATCACCCGGATGGCGGCCCGGTTGAAGTCTTCGCGGGCAAGTACGGCCCCTACGTGAAGTGGGGCAAGGTGAACGCCACGCTGCCGAAAGAGATGGCGCCGGAGACGGTGACGCTCGAAGCCGCGCTCGAACTCGTCAATGCCAAGGCAGGCTCCGGCACCGGCAAGAAGAAAGCCGCGCCGAAGAAAGGCGCAGCCAAGAAGCCGGCCGCAGCAAAGAAAGCGCCTGCGAAAAAGAAGCCTGCGGCCAAGAAGGCCGACGCCTGAATCGCGGGCATCCCTACTTTGGTAACATTTTTGTAATCTCGCGGAAGAATTGTCCCGCCTCTCGCTTCGGCGCAGGGTCAGGGCCTTGGTTCAAGGGGGCAATACGATGATGGAACTGAAACCTCTCCACGCGGTGTCGCTGGGCTTCGCGCTGATCGTGGCCGCCTGCGCGACCAGCGAAGCGGTCCGTCCACCACCGCCAGAAGCCGAGGCGACGAAGCCGCCTCCGCCAAAACCGCAGCAGCCTGTGAAAAACGTGTTCCCCGCCGCCATGTCGGTCTGCCCCGGCATGACGGTCGCGAACCGTCCGGACACGGACGCAAACCTGCAGATGACCGGCTACACCCCGTTCGTCGTTGCGGCCGGAAAGGTCACGCTCGCCACCGCGCCGGTGGAAGCGGCCTGCTTCTCCTCCGGCTTTGGCCCGCGCAGCTTCAGCAACCACAAGGGCGTCGACTATTACAGCCGCGACGCCGTGGACATCTACGCTGCCGCTGCAGGCACCGTGAAGGAACAGTCCTACCGCGACGATTTCGGCAATCAGCTCGTCATCGACCACGGTAACGGCGTGTTCACGCGCTACGCCCACCTGCAGGAATTCAGCGTCGACATCGAAGTGGGCCAAAGTGTGCGCGCGGGCGAAGTGATCGGCCTGATGGGCAACACGGCCTCCTACAAGGTCGCGCGCCACCTCCACTACGAAGTGCTGACCGGCGAATGGGGCGCCCAGGCCGGCTCCTTCGCGCTAACGCCGATAGATATGCTGAGCCTCCCGGCGGCGCGGGCGGGAAGCTAGCCCCCGCAATTTCCCCGCGCATTCCACCGCGAACTCCCCTATATGCGGCCTCATGAGCTTTCCAGACCGCCAGACTGTCCTTGATTTCCTGAAGGAAAACCCCGCCGCTACGTCCAAGGCCGATATCGCCCGGGGCCTCAAGGTGAAGGGCAAGGAGCGCGCAATCCTGCGAGAGGTGCTCGAGGAACTGGAGCGCGAAGGCAAGCTGGAGCGCACGGGCAAGCGCAGCTTCGCGCAGACCGACCGCCCGCCGCCGAGCGGCCTCGTCGAGTTCACGCGCCTCACCCGCGAGGGCGACCTGGTCGGCCAGTGCGTCGGCGACCACGGCCTGTTCGGCCCGGAGCTGATCTATGGCGGCCCCTCCGGCAAATCCCGCTCCCGCGCGCCCGGCAAGGGCGACCGGGCAGTGTGCAAGATTTCCGGACGCGAGGACGGATCCTGGCGCGCCTATGTTGTCACGCTGCTGGAAAAACGCGTCAGCGAGCGGATTGTCGGCCTCTACAACAAGACGCCGCATGGCGGGCGCGTCACCCCGGCAAGCCGCAAGGAACGCCGCGAACTTCTGATCCAGGAAGCCGACCGCAAGGGCGCCGGCGACGGCGACCTCGTGATCGCCGAGCCGAAGCCTGAAGGCCGCCGCCAGTACGGCCCGCCGCTCGGCGTCATCAAGGAAGTGATCGGCCATATCACGAACGCACGCTCGGCCAGCCTGATCGCGATCTATGCCAACGACATCCCGGTCGACTTTCCCGAAGAGGTGCTCGCCGAGGCGAAAAACAAGGAACCGGCGAAAGTTCCGCGTACGGATCTCACCGGCGTTCCGCTGATTACCATCGACCCGCATGACGCGCGCGACCATGACGACGCGGTCTATGCCGAAGAACTTCCCGATGGCTGGAAAGTCCTCGTCGCGATTGCCGATGTCTCGGCCTATGTCACCGAAGGCTCCGCCCTCGACAAGGAAGCCGAGAAGCGCGGCAACTCAACCTATTTCCCGGACCGCGTCGTGCCGATGCTGCCGTTCGAGCTCTCGGCAGACGCCTGTTCGCTGAAGGAAGGCGAACTGCGCCCCTGCCTCGTGGCGGAGATGATCTTCTCAAAGGATGGCAACAAGAAATCCCACCGCTTCCTGCGCGCCAACATGCGCTCAGCCGCAAAGCTTGCCTACGAAGAGGCGCAGGCCGCCATCGACGGCAAACCGGGCGGCAAGGCGGGCGAGATCCTCGACACCGTCCTCAAGCCTCTCTGGGGCGCCTACGCCGCCGTCTCGAAGGCCCGCGACGCGCGCAGCCCGCTCGATCTCGACATGCCGGAACGCCGGATCATGTTCAATCCGGAAGGCGAGATCACCGGCATCACGACCAAGGAACGCCTCGAGGCGCACCGCCTGATCGAGGAGTTCATGATCCAGGCGAACGTCGCCGCCGCCGAGACGCTCGAGCAGAAGCAGGCACCGGTTGTCTACCGCGTGCACGATACGCCGTCAGACGCCAAGATCGCCGCGTTCGCAGAATTCCTGCAGACGCTCGACATGAAATGGAACATTGGCGAACGTCCGCAGACGCACAAGTTCAACAAGCTGCTCGCGGAAATCCGCGGCGGCGACTATGAAGGCATGATCCAGCAGATGGTGCTGCGCTCGCAGGCGCAGGCGATCTATTCGGAAGAGAACCTCGGCCACTTCGGCTTGAACCTCGCGCGCTATTCGCACTTCACGTCGCCCATCCGCCGGTATGCAGACCTTGTCGTCCACCGCGCATTGATCACCGCGCATGACTTCGGCCCGGACGGCCTGTCGGAACGCTCCGCCGCCCGACTCGAAGACATCGCCAGCCACATCTCGATGACCGAACGGCGCTCGATGACCGCCGAGCGCGATGCGACGGACCGCTACCTCGCCATCTTCCTCGCAGACCGCGTCGGCGCCGAATTCGAGGCGCGCATCACGGGCGTCACGCCGGCTGGCCTGTTCGCAGCGCTGGCAGGCTCCGGCGCCGATGGCTTCATCCCCATCTCGTCCCTGTCGGATGAATACTGGGTGCACGACGCCGCTGCGATGGCCGTCTATGCGCGCGGCTCCGGCAAGACCTTCTCGCTCGGACAGATCGTCCGGGTACGGCTGAAGGAAGTCACGCCCCTGCAAGGCGGCCTGCTGCTGGAGATGATCTCCGATCCCCTGCCCGCGCCCGCCGGCCGCAACGCCGCCCGCAAGGCAATCAGCCGCGATTCGGATGGCTCGCGCGGAAACCGCGGCGGTGGCGGCCCGCCCCGGCGCGGGAAACCGAAATTCAACAAGCGCACCTTGCCCCCGGGCGCCGGCAAGAAGAAGCGCCGTTAGCCTCTCTGCGCAATTCCCAACTCCGCTCATCCCCGCCTTCGCGGGGATGAGCGAGGTTTGGCATGACGCTGCGTCATGCTTCCGCCCGTCTTGCTTTCGCCGAATTGGCACCGAAGATGTTACCCATGCTGAAACGTGCATACGACAAGGAAGAAGAGGGTGACGTCGTCATCAAGGGCGTCCCCAGCCCGAGGCCCCGCGACGCGGCGACGCTGATTCTCGTGCGCCGGGACCAGGCCCAGCCCCGCGTGCTGATGGGTAAGCGGGCGGGCACCAACACCTTCATGCCGGACAAGTACGTCTTCCCCGGCGGCCGCGTCGATCCGAAGGATGGCAAGGCCTCCGCCTCGGAAGAGCTGCACCCGGACGTCGAGGCAAAGCTGCGCGTCCAGTCCCGCCGCGCCCCGCGCGCCTTCGCACTGACAGCCATCCGCGAGACGTTCGAGGAGACCGGGCTGATCGTCGGCCGGGCGGGCGAGATGCCGGGGGCGCCGCTGCCGGGCTGGGAAGAATTCCACAGGATGCAGATCGCCCCGGTCCTCTCGCCGCTGGTCTTCATCGGCCGCGCGGTGACCCCTCCCTACCGGCCAAAACGCTTCGATGCCCGTTTCTTCATGGCCGAGGCGGAGCTGGCCCTGATCGACGAACGCCCCCCGGTCGACGGCGCCGAGCTGTCGGACCTGCAATGGGTGACCCTGGCAGACGCCCTGAAGCTGGACCTGCCTTCGGTCACCCGGTTCATGCTGGGCGAGATCGGCGAGCGGCTGGACAAGCCCGAAAATCCGCTGGCCCCACCTTTCCTGCGCTGGAGCCGGGGGGGGCACGCGACGGACCGGCTTTGACCGCTTGACTTGGCGGCCCCACCTCGTCAATAAGCCCGGTTTCCGGTTTCAACCCCATTCGAGAAGGGCCACCCCATGGCCAAACCCGCCACGATCAAGATTCGCCTCAATTCGACGGCTGATACGGGATTTTTCTACGTGACGAAGAAAAATCCGCGCACCATGACCGAGAAGATGGTGAAGCGGAAATATGATCCGGTTGCGAAAAAGCACGTTGATTTCAAGGAAGGCAAGATCAAGTAAGATCTGCTTCCTGCTATGTTTTTGGAAACCCGCGCTACTTCGGCGCGGGTTTTTCGTTCAAAAGACCTTCGTTTTCTCGTCTTCCTGTGCGTCCAGGGTTCGAATTTTTCTCAACTGGGGAAAAACCAGTATGGAAAGAGTCGCAATTCCTATCGCTGCGAAGCCCCCCGCCACGACCGTCACGACCGGACCGGCCACAGCCGCCATGAACCCGGCGCGCGTCTCTCCCAGCTCGTTGGACGCCCCGACAAAGATCGAGTTCACCGCATTCACCCGGCCGCGCACCGCATCGGGCGTCCAGAGCTGCAGTATGATCTCGCGAACATAGACCGACACCATGTCGAACGCGCCAACGCACATCAGGGCGAGGATGGACAGCCAGGCCAGCGTCGAGGCGCCGAACACGGCGGTCGCCAGCCCGAACATCGCCACGGCGGCCAGCAGGATCCAGCCGGCATGGTCGCGAATCGGGAACGCCGTAATCAGGGCGATGGCGATGATCGCCCCGATGCCCGGAGAGGCCCGCAGCAGGCCGAGGCCGAGTTCGCCGACATGGAGGATGTCTCGGGCATAGATCGGCATAAGGGCCACGGCCCCGCCCAGCAGTACGGCGAACAGGTCAAGCGAGACGGCGCCCAGGACAACCTTGTTGTTCCAGATATAGCTGAAACCCCCGAGGATGCTGGCGAGCGTGGGCGGCTCGCGGGAGACGATTTGGTTGGGCTTGGGGATGGAGAAGATCAGGGTGGCCGCCGCGATGAAGAGGCAGGTGGCGGTGCCATAGGCCGCCTGCGGCGCGAGGCCGTAGAGCAGCGAGCCGATCACCGGGCCGCCAATCGTTGCCATCTGCCAGGACGAGGTGATCCAGCTCACCGCGTTGGGGAAGTCCTCGCGCGGCACGAGGTTGACCGAAAGGCTGGTGGCAGCGGGGCCATAGAAGGCGCGGGCGGTGCCGAACAGGGTGAGGATGGCCAGCACCAGCATGGGATTGAAGTTGCCCGCCAGCACCAGCATCAGGATGCTGGCCGCGCAGCTCATCATCACCAGCGCGCCGCAGCCCATGACGAGGCGGCGGCCGAGCCGGTCTGCCGCGTTGCCGGTGACGACAACGAGCAACAAGGCGGGCAGGAATTGCACAAGCCCGATCCAGCCGAGCAGCGCCGGGTTGCGCGTCTCGTCATACATCTGCCAGGCGACAGACACCGAGACGACCTGCGCCGCGAACGACGTCAGGAAACGCGAGAAGAAGTAACGGGTGTAGGAAGAGTGCCGGAAAGCCGCGAAACGGTTGGACATGGGCGCGGGCGGCTCCAGGAAGCTGGTGAGCCGCTGTGAGCCCGCCCCACCTTCAAGTCAATCAGGCGGCGATGCTTTTGACCCGGTTGCGGCCGGCGGATTTCGCCTGGTAGAGCGCGGTATCGGCGCGGTTCAGAAGCTCCGCCATCGTGTCGTCCTTGCCCAGCAGGCTGGAGACCCCGGCGCTGACGGACACGGCTATGCTCCGCGTCTCGCTCAGCACATTGAACGGGTCGGCCGCGATGGCCTTGCGGACGCGCTCGGCCGCGGCGCAGGCGAGTTCGCCGGGCGTCTCCGGCAGGATGACGAGGAACTCTTCCCCGCCCGGCCGGCACGCGACATCCATCGGGCGGATATTGTGGCGCAGGCGGTCTGCCAGTTCCTGCAGCACTTCATCTCCGGCCTGGTGGCCATGAGTGTCGTTGATCGGTTTGAAATGGTCGATGTCCAGCATCATCACCGACAGCGGCTTTCCGCCCATCACCGCGCGGTGCATGTATTGCTGCAGCTGGCTGGTCATGTAGCGGCGATTGTAGAGCCCGGTGAGCTGGTCGATCACCGACAGCTCCAGACCGCGGTCGACGCGCTCGCGCAGGATTTCGACATAGCGCGTACGGCGCGTCTGGGTGCGCACGCGGGCGAGCAGTTCCTGGGTGTCCACCGGCGCCATGATCATGTCGCTGGCGCCGATCTCCAGACCCTTGACGGCCTTGGCACGCTCCAGCGGATCGCAGATCAGCAGGATCGAGACGGCGCGGGTCACATCGTTCGTCTTGAAGTGGGCGCAAAGCTTCAACGGATCGAAGCTTTTGCACAGGAGCGAGACGAGCAGCACATCCGTGCGCTCCTTGGCCAGATCGCCCATGTTGCCGGATTCGAGCAGCGTCATGACCTTGTGGCCATTCTCGCGCAGCAGCGTGGCGATCCGCGCCGAGGTGCGCGGGTTGTCGTCAATCAGGAAGACGCGGGCCGGACCTTCGACATCGTCCTGCGCCGAGTCTTCCATGGCGCCGGTCTTCAGGCCACTGGCCTCGCGCTGGCGCAGTTCGGACGTGACGGCGTTGTAGCGCATCAGCGTGTTGATGCGGGAGGTGAGCAGGAAATCGTCGACCGGCTTGGTGAGGAAATCCTCCGCACCCGCATCAAGTCCGCGGACGCGGTCTTCGGTGTCGCTGAGCGCCGTGACCATCACGACCGGGATATGCGCCGTAACCGGATCAGCCTTCAGGCGGCAGCAGACTTCGTAGCCGTCCATGCCGGGCATCATCACATCCAGCAGGATGATCTCGGGATCCGTAGTGCGTGCCTTCTCCAGCGCGTCGGGGCCGTTGGAGGCGAGAATGACGGAATGATACTGCGCCTCGAGCTTGGCCTGCAGCAGACGGCGGTTCGCCTCGATATCATCGACAACGAGGATCCGCGCGCTCATGCCGCTTCCTTGGGCATCAGGGCCTCGACCGCCCGGATGAAGGAGGCGATCTGGATGGGTTTCGAGAGATAGCCTTCGCAACCGGCTTCGCGCACGCGCTGTTCGTCCGTACGCATCGCAAAGGCGGTGACGGCGAGCACCGGGATATGGGCGACCTTCTTGTCGTCCTTCAGCCAGCGGGTGATGTCGAGGCCCGAGACTTCCGGCAGCTGGATGTCCATGATGATCAGGTCCGGCAGCTCCTTGCGGGCGATCTCGACCGCCTTGGCGCCGTCGCGGCACTGGAAGGTCTTGAAGCCGAAAGCGCCCAGAAGGTCACAGAACAGGCGCATGTTGAGGTCATTATCCTCAACAACCAACACTGTTCGGGAACGCTCTTTGGTCATGATACTCAAGATTGCTGGCGATTCGCGCGGATGCCGATCCACGTTTTTCAGTTATACTGTCAAAAGTTAACACGCATTTATGCCGGGGTGGCGGCAGGTTTGCGGCGGCGCAAGGACGGGGAGTGCAAATAACACGATGGTTAGCCTTTGCCGCGACTGCCTCGCTGTAAAGACTGAAGATTTTGACCGATGCCCGGTCTGCTTCAACTTGCGGGTCGTGCGTCATCCGGCGCTGGCGAATCTCTCCATCGCGCATGTCGATTGCGACGCCTTTTATGCGGCGGTCGAGAAACGGGACAATCCGGAGCTGCGCGACAAGCCCCTGATCGTGGGCGGCGGCACCCGGGGCGTTGTGACGACCTGCTGTTACCAGGCGCGGCTGTATGGCGTGCGCTCCGCCATGCCGATGTTCAAGGCGCTGAAACTCTGCCCGGACGCGGTGGTCGTGCCCCCGAACTTTTCCAAGTATCACGAGGCGGGCCGGGCCATCCGTGCGCGGATGGACGCGCTGACGCCGCTGGTGCAGCCGGTGTCGATCGACGAGGCCTACCTGGACCTGTCCGGCACCGAGCGCCTGCACGGCCTGCCACCGGCGGCGAGCCTGGCGCGCCTGGCGCTGGAGGTGGAAAAACAGGTGGGCGTGACGGTCTCGATCGGGCTGTCGTCCAACAAGTTCCTCGCCAAGACCGCCAGCGAACTCGACAAGCCCCGCGGCTTTGCGGTGCTCGCGCCCGAAGAAGCCGAAGAATTCCTGGCGGACAAGCCGGCGGGCTTCCTGCACGGCGTGGGGCCGAAGTTTGCCGATTCGCTGGCCAAGGACGGATTCCACACGGTCGGTGATATTCAGCATGCGGAGCTGAAAGACCTGATCCGGCGCTATGGCGAGACCGGCGAGTGGCTGAAGCGCTGCGCGCATGGCCGCGACACACGGCCGGTGAGCCCGCATGATGACCGCAAGTCGGTCTCCAGCGAGACGACCTTTTTCGAGGACACGGCGGACCTCGCGCTGCTGGAGGATCACCTCTGGCGCCTCAGCGTGAAGACCGCCGACCGGGCGAAGGCGGAAGGCGTGGTGGGGGTCGTGGTGACGCTGAAGCTGAAGACATCCGACTTCAAGCCGATCACGCGGCGCATCTCTCTGCACGCGCCGACGCAACTGGCGCAGGAAGTGTTCCGCAGTGCGCGGCCTCTGCTGGCGAAGGAAGCGGGCGGGCGCGTAAAGTACCGGCTGATCGGGGTCGGTCTGTCGGGCCTGTCGCCCTACCATTCCGACGGCGTGGACCTGATCGACCCGAAGGTGGCCAAGCGCGCCGCCGCCGAGCGCGCCTCCGACAAGGCGCGCGCGAAGTTCGGATCGGGCGCGGTGATGACCGGGCGCGCGGCGCGGATGGCGAAGAAGGATGAGGGCTGACTTGCAGCCCGCCGCAGGCTAGACGGAGCAGCGACAAGATCAGGAGCTGACCATGCCAACACCCGAAGAGAATCTCGACCGTCTCGGCATCGCGCTGCCCGCGCCGATGAAGCCGGTCGCGACCTATGTGCCGTTCGTGATCACGGGCAAGCTGCTCTACGTGTCCGGCCAGGTGAGCGCGACGGCGGAGGGGCGCATTCTCGGGCGGCTCGGCGAGAACATGGAACTGTCGGCCGGCCAGCATGCGGCGCGAATCTGCGGCATCAACCTGATCGCGCAGTGCAAGGCGGCGGTGGGCGAGCTATCGAACATCAAGCGCGTGGTGAAGCTGGGCGGGTTTGTGAACGCCGCGCCGAGCTTCGTGGACATTCCGCAGGTGATCAATGGCTGCTCCGACCTGATGGTCGAGGTGTTCGGCGAGGCGGGCAAGCATGCGCGCTCGGCGGTGGCGTGCCCGACGCTGCCGCTCGGGGTGGCGGTGGAAGTCGACGGCGTGTTCGAGATTGCCTGACGGATGGCGGAGCGGTTTGACCTCGGCGCGTTCGCCTATGCCCACCGGGGGCTGTGGCTGAAGGAAGGGCCGCCGGAGAATTCGCTGGCGGGGTTTCGCGCGGCGGCGGCCGCCGGGCTCGGGGTGGAGTTTGACCTCAGGCCGTCGGCGGACGGCGAGGTGATGATTTTCCATGATCCGCTGCTGGACCGGATGACGGCGGCGTCGGGCGTATTCGAGACGCGGGAGGCGGCGGAGCTCAAGGGCCTGGCGCTGGGCGACACGAGTGAGCGGGTGCCGGCGTTCGAGGAACTGCTGGGGCTGTGGCAGGAGGGCTTGCCGCTATTGTGCGAGATGAAGGTGGACGGGACGACCGATCCGGCGGCGTTTGCGGAGAAGGTGGCGGCGCGGCTGGCGGACTGGCGCGGGCTGGCGGCGGCGATGAGTTTTTCCGAGGAGGCCGTGCGGGCGCTGCCAGCGAGCCTGATGCGGGGGCAGCTGGTGTTGCCGACGGTGCAGGCGGGCGAGGCGCGGTTTGACGCGGTGGCGGGCCGGGCGCTGGCGGACGGGATCGACTACCTCGCGGTGCACCACACCGACACGGCGCGGGCGGCGGCGCTGGGCGCGCCGTTCGTGGTGTGGACGGTGCGCAGCGAGGCCGATCTGGCGGCGGCTCGGCCTTACAATCCGGCAATCATCTTTGAACATATCGACCCGGCGCTCGCGGCGCCCTAAATTGCACGGCATGGACGCCGCCCTTCCCCGCATCACGGTTCTCAAGACGCTCGACGGCGTGGACGCGGCGGCGTGGAACGCGGTCGCGAACCCGCCAGGGCTGCCCTACGATCCGTTCGTCACCTGGGAGTTCCTCGACGCCATGGAGCGCTCCGGCGCGGCGAGCCCGCGCACCGGGTGGCGCGGCGCGCACCTGCTGGCGCATGACGCGGGCGGGCGGCTGCGCGGGGCAATGGCGATGTGGTTCAAGACCCATTCGCGCGGCGAGTTCGTGTTCGACCAGTCCTGGGCGGAGGCGTGGGAGCGCGCCGGCGGGGCGTATTATCCGAAACTGCTGTCCGCCGTCCCCTTCACGCCGGTGACCGGCCGGCGGCGGCTGGTCGTGCCCGGGCCGGATGAGGCGCTTTACAAGTCTACGCTGCTTCAGGGAGCCTTGCAGCTCGTGGCGGAGACGGGCGCTTCGTCGTTCCACATGAACTTCATCGAAGAGGCCGAGGCGCCGGCGCTGGAGCATGCGGGGATGCTGATCCGCACGGACCAGCAGTTCCACTGGCAGAATGCCGGGTACGGATCATTTGACGATTTCTTGGCGACACTCTCCTCCGACAAGCGCAAAAACCTGCGCAAGGAGCGCGCCAAAGCGCAGGAAGGGCTGGAGTTCCGTCACATCACCGGCGCGGAGATCACCGAGGCGCATCTCGATATCTTCTTCGAATTCTACATGGACACCGGCAACCGCAAATGGGGCTCGCCTTACCTGACACGCAAGAGCTTCTCGATGCTCCGGGAGCGGATGGCGGATGACCTCTTGTTCGTGTTTGCCTATGAGGGCGAGACGGCGATAGCGGGCGCGATGAACCTGATCGGGTCGGAGACGCTGTATGGCCGCTATTGGGGCTGCACCGATCCGCGGCCGATGCTGCATTTCGAGACGTGCTATTACCAGGCCATCGATTTTGCGATCGCGCGCGGGCTGAAGACCGTCGAGGCGGGCGCGCAGGGCGGGCACAAGCTGGCGCGCGGCTACGCGCCGGTGCTGACCCGCTCCGCGCACTGGATCGCCCATGCCGGATTCCGTGCGGCGATTGCCGATTACCTGGAGCGAGAACGCGCGGCGGTGGACGCCGATTTTGACTACCTGAACGAGAGAACCCCCTTTAAGAAGGGGGAATGAGCGGGGCTGTCGTCATCAGGCGTTGTGCAAGTGCAGAGGAAGCGGCGATTGTCTGCGCGCTTCTGAACGATGCCGGTATTCCGGCGAGCCTCGAGAACTGGCATCACGCGATGATCCACTGGGGAGTGCTGCCGGCGCTTGGCGGCGTAGGCGTGCTGGTCCCCGCCGGCATGGCGGAACAGGCGAGGCAGGTCATCATCGAGTATGTGGAGAGCGCCGAGGAGAGGTTGCTCACGGATTTTCCGGACCTTGACGCGGCGCCGCTGAAGCCGAAACGCCTGCGCCAGTTCATCCTCATCGGTTACTATACCGGTCTGCAGCTGGCACCGTTTATCCTGCTTTTCATGCTGATCGAGGTGGTGTCCCGGGTGCAGGCGTCCTCGGCGGGCGGCCCGTTCCGTTGGGAACTGCTGGGCGCTTACCTGACGGACGCCCGGTGGGGATATTTGCTGGGTTATATCGCCTTCACCGCCGTGTACTTCCTTGTGCCACTCCTGATTTTTGTGTTCCTTTCGCACCAATTCCTTTCCCGGCGCGCAAAAATGAAAGTTGCCTGATGACCCTCCACGCACCCTACGACCCCGCCAACATTTTTGCGAAAATCCTGCGCGGCGAGATGCCGAGTGTGAAGGTTTTCGAGGATGAGGTGGCGCTCGCATTCATGGATGTGTTTCCGCAGGTGGAGGGGCACACGCTGGTGATCCCCAAGCGGGCCGAGGCGCGCAATTTCCTCGATCTTCCGGAAGCAGCGCTCGGCGACTACATGCTCCGTGTGCAGAAGGTCGCGCGCGCGGTAGAGGCCGGGCTGAAGCCGGACGGGCTGCGCTTGGTGCAGTTCAACGGCGCGCCGGCCGGGCAGACCGTGTTCCACCTGCATTTCCACATCATGCCGATCTTCGAAGGCGTGAAGATGGGCGCCCATGCGAGCGGCGGGATGAAGAGCGCGGCCGAGCTTGAGCCGGTGGCGGCGAAGATACGGGCGGGGTTCTAAAGCCTAGCCCCTCTCCCACTCGTGGGAGAGGGCTGGCGGGTCAGATACCCAGCTTCGCCTTCAGGATATCGTTGACGGCCTGCGGGTTGGCTTTGCCGCCCGAGGCTTTCATCACCTGGCCGACGAACCAGCCGAGGGTTTGCGGCTTGTCTTTCACCTTGGCGACCTGTTCGGGGTTCGCCGCGATGATCTCGTCCACGACCTTTTCGATGGCGCCGGTATCGGTGACCTGTTTGAGGCCGTGCTTCTCGACAATGGCCGCGGCTTCGCCCTCGCCGTCGATCATCCGGGCAAAGACGTCTTTCGCGATCTTGCCGCTGATCGTGTTGTCGGAGATGAGCGCAATCAGGCCGCCGAGCGCAGACGCGGAAACCGGGCTTTGCGACAGCTCCAGGCCTTCCTTGTTGAGGTAGCCGAAGAGTTCCTGCGTGACCCAGTTGGCCGCGAGTTTCGCGTCGCGGCCCTTGGCCACTTCCTCGAAGAACAGCGCCTTGTCGGCGTCGGACGTGAGCACGCCGGCGTCATAGCGCGAAAGGCCGTAATCCTTCTCGAAGCGGGCGCGCTTCTGGTCTGGCAGTTCGGGAAGCGATTTGCGGATGTCCTCGATCCAGGCCTGCTCGAGCTCGAGGGGCAGGAGGTCCGGATCCGGGAAATAGCGGTAATCGTGCGCGTCTTCTTTCGAGCGCATCGAGCGGGTTTCGCCCTTCACCGGATCGAACAGGCGGGTTTCCTGGTCGACCTTGCCGCCGCCCTCGATGATCTCGATCTGGCGGCGCGCCTCGTATTCGATCGCCTGCTGGATGAAGCGGTAGGAGTTCATGTTCTTCAGCTCGCAGCGCGTGCCGAGGTGTTTGAAGTCTCCGGTTTCGCGGAACTTCTCATATTGGCCGGGCTTGCAGACCGAGACGTTGACGTCGGCGCGCAGGTTGCCCTTTTCCATGTCGCCGTCGCAGGTGCCCAGCGCGATGACGATGGCGCGCAGTTTCTTGACATAGGCGGCCGCCTCGGCGGGCGAGCGCACGTCCGGCTTCGAGACGATTTCCATCAGGGCGACGCCGGAGCGGTTGAGGTCCACGTAGGTCGCGTGCGGGTCCATGTCGTGGATCGACTTGCCGGCGTCCTGCTCGAGGTGCAGGCGCTCGATCCGGCAGGTGAAGGCATAGCCTTCCTTGCCGGGCACTTCGACATCCACGTCGATCTCGCCTTCGCCGACGATGGGATGGGCGAACTGGGAGATCTGGTAGCCCTGCGGCAGGTCCGGGTAGAAATAGTTCTTCCGGTCAAAGCGGCTGTAATTGTTGATCTGCGCTTTCAGGCCGAGGCCGGTGCGGATCGCCTGTTCGACGCAGACCCTGTTGATGACCGGGAGCATTCCGGGCATCGCGGCGTCGACGAGCGAAACGTTGCAGTTCGGGTCCGAGCCGAAGGCCGTGGAGGCGCCGGAGAACAGCTTCGCATTCGAGGCGACCTGGGCGTGGATTTCCAGCCCCATGACGACTTCCCAGTCGCCGGTGTCGCCTTTGATGCGGAAGGTGGGTCGCTCGGTCATCGGTGTCTCGGGAGTTTATGGGTGGGTTGGGGCGGTTCTAGGGGACGGCGGACCGGTCAGTCCAGCTTGCCGTCTTCGCGGGCCTTGCGGACGCGCTCGCGGCGCAGCGCCATGCGGTCCTTGACGTTGGTCGAGGTGGACGGCGGGGGCGGCGCCGCTTCGGGTTCCGGCGCGGGCGGGGGCGCTTCCTCGGCGTCCAGTTTGCCTTCGGCGATCAGACGGCGGCGGCGGGCCTCCAGGTCAGCCTGGCGGGCGGCGAGCGCCTTGCTGCGGGGCTCGAACAGCGCGGCCAGCTTGCCCTGCCCTGCCCCGCCGGGGGCCGGCATTTCCGACAGCTTGCGCCCGCGCGCCTTCAGCACATTGGAGATGCGCCAGGCGACATAGCCCGCCACGAACAGGCAGACGCCCAGCATGATCCGCATTTCGGGATCAACGAGGCTATAGCCATAACGGGCAAGGATGCCACTCATCATGAGCGTGCTCAGGATGAGGGTGATCGCGAAGATTGCAAGGAAACGCGACATGCGGGCAGTTTACCACCAGCGGTCCGGCTTGGCCACAAAGCCTGCTGCATCTTCCAGCGCGCCGCCGACACGGAAGCAGGCGGCCTCATCGAGCGCCTTGCCGATCACCTGCAGGCCGAGTGGCAGGCCGCTGGCCGAGAGGCCGGCGGGCACCGCGATGCCGGGCAGGCCCGCGAGGTTGGCGGTCACAGTGAACACGTCATTGAGGTACATCTCGACGGGGTCGCCGGACTTCTCGCCGAAGGCGAAGGCAGGGCTTGGACAGGCCGGCGTGAGGATCGCGTCGCAGCTTTCGAAGGCATCGACGAAATCCTGGAAGATCTTGGTACGGACCTTCTGGGCGCGCAGGTAATAGGCGTCGTAATAGCCGGACGAGAGCACATAGGTGCCGATCATCAGGCGGCGCTGGACTTCCTTGCCGAAGCCGGAGGCGCGGGTGCCTTCATAGGTCTGCGTGAGGTTGCCGCCTTCGACGCGCGCGCCGTAGCGCATGCCGTCATAGCGGGCGAGGTTGGACGAGGCCTCCGCCGGGGCGACGATGTAATAGGCGGGGAGCGCATACTTCGTGTGCGGAAGGGAGATGTCGACGATGGTCGCGCCGGCTTCCTTCAGCCACTTGATGCCCTGCTGCCAGAGGGCGTCGATCTCGTCGGAAAGACCGTCGATGCGGTATTCCTTCGGGATGCCGATCTTCATGCCCTTGACGCCCTTGCCGACATCTTGTCGCCAGTTCGGCGTCTTGATGTTCAGCGAGGTGGAGTCCTTCGGGTCATGGCTGCACATGACTTCGAGCAGGATGGCGCTGTCTTCAACCGTCTTGGCGATCGGGCCGGCCTGATCGAGCGACGAAGCGAAGGCGACCATGCCGTAGCGGCTGGCGCGGCCATAGGTCGGCTTGATGCCGACCGTGCCGGTGAAGGCGGCGGGCTGGCGGATCGAGCCGCCGGTATCGGAGGCGGTGGCGGCGAGGCAGAGGTTCGCCGCGACGGACGAAGCGGAGCCGCCAGACGAGCCGCCGGGGGTCAGGCCCTGGTTGTCGCCCTTGCGGCGCCAGGGGTTGATTACGTTGCCGAAGTGCGAGGTCTCGTTGGAGGAGCCCATCGCGAACTCGTCCATGTTGAGCTTGCCGAGCATGACGGCGCCTTCGTCCCAGAGGTTCTGGGTGACGGTGGATTCGTAGGTCGGCGTGAACTCGCCGAGGATGCCCGAGCAGGCGGTCGTGCGGACGCCCTTGGTGCAGTAGAGATCCTTGATGCCGAGTGGGGCGCCGTCGAGCTTGCCGGCCTTGCCCTTGGCGCGGCGGGCATCGGAGGCTTTGGCCATCTCCAGCGCCTTCTCGGGCGTCTCGACGACGAAGGCGTTCAGGACGCGGGCCTTGGCGATGGCCGCGTTGAAGGCTTCGGTCAGCTCGACCGAGGAAAACTGCTTCGATTTCAGCCCGTCCAGCGCTTCGGCGAGGGTCAGGGCGGTGAGATCGGTCATCGGGCATGCCTCATGTTGAACCCCGCCTGCTAGGGCCCAGACGGAAAAAGTTCAAGTCTTCGTGAGCCCATTGCGGCAGCCGGGAACGGGGCGCAGACTGGTCGCACGGTTTTCAAGCGCTTCGGAGGATTTCCGCATGAAACGCATCATCCTGGCCGTTCTGGCTGCCACTGCGCTCGGCGCCTGCTCCACCGCCCCGGCCGAACCCCGGCTGCGCGGACTGGAAAAGTATGCCGATGACCCGCGCCTCGGCCCGGAGAAGCGGAGCATCTGCTTTGCATCCAACATCGACGGCTTCAGCCTCAACGAGCGGGAAACGGTGGTGCTGCAGGAGGGGCGCGACCAGTACATGGTCGAGGTGACGGCGGGCTGCACGGACCTCGAATATGCCGAATCCATCGTGGTGGACCCCCATGGCGGCTGCCTGACGCCCGGCGATTCGATCATCGTGGCGAGCACGCTGGGCGACTCGTTCGGCTCCAACCGCTGCCTGATACGCGAGATCCGTGAGTGGGACCCGAAGGCTGAGAAACCGGCGGAAAAGGCGGAAGAAAATCCGGCCTGACCCGGCTGGCGCGCGCTCCGGCGCGTTGCTACACAGGCGGCCATGCTGGCACGAAACGAAGGGGGCCGCGCCGAGGTTCGCACCTCGCCCCTGCATGGACGCGGACTGTTTGCGGCGAGCCCGATTCCGGAAGGTGCCGAGATCGGCGTCTACCCGCTGCTGATCCTGTCGCATGCCGATACTGAAACGCTGAAATCCACGCGGCTGTATCATTATGTGTTCTACGTTGATGAGCGCGCCGATGGCGCAGTGCGCTGCGCCGTTGCCTTTGGGGAAATCTCGATGTGCAACCACAGCCCGGCGGCGAATGCCGGGTTTGAGGTTGACGCGGACGCGCAAACCGTCACCCTGACGGCGCTGACCGATATCGCATCGGACGCCGAAATTCTGATCGACTATCAGGACTTTGCCGAAGAAGCGCTTTAGCGCCGTAACCTGTTCCGGGAGGACAAGACAATGACCAACACGGTTCCCAAGACCGCGCTCCAGCTGCGTAGCCACCTGAAGGCTTCGGGCGAACTCGAGATTTCACTGGCGGATGTCGCCGTGCCGGAGCCTGGCCCGGATGATGTGATCATCCGCGTCGAGGCGACGCCGATCAACCCGTCGGACCTCGGCCTGCTGGTCGGCGGGGCCGATATGAGCACGGCCGTCCAGTCGGGCACCAAGGATCGCCCCGTGATCACCGCGAAGGTCCCTGCCCCGGCGATGCGGGCGATGGCCGCGCGGATGGACCAGTCGATGCCCGTTGGCAATGAAGGCGCCGGTGTCGTCGTGAAGGCGGGCTCCTCGCCGGCGGCGCAGGCGCTGCTCGGCAAGATGGTCGCAGGCCTCGGCGGCGAGATGTATGCGCAGTACCGGATGCTGAATCTGGCGCAGGTGTTGCCGCTGCCGGAGGGTACTTCGGCGAAGGATGGTGCGTCCTGCTTCGTGAACCCTCTGACGGCTATCTCTTTCGTCGAGACGATGAAGATGCAGGGACGCACGGGGATCGTGCATACGGCCGCCGCGTCGAACCTCGGACAGATGCTGGTGAAGATCTGCCAGAAGGACAATGTTCCGCTGGTCAATATCGTGCGCAAGCCGGAACAGGCGGCGATCCTGAAAGCCATCGGCGCGAAATACATCGTCGATTCCTCGTCGCCGAATTTCATGGAAGAGCTGATCACGGCGCTGGCCGAGACCAAGACGACGCTGGGCTTTGACGCGATCGGCGGTGGTCCGCTGGCCGGGCAATTGCTGGTGGCGATGGAAGCGGCGGCGAGCCGCAACATGAAGGAGTTCAGCCGGTATGGCTCGGGCCAGGAAACGCAGGTCTACATCTACGGCCGGCTCGACATGTCGCAGACCCAAGTGCCGCCGGGAGTCGGCTTTGCGTGGAACCTGGGCGGCTACCTGCTGACACCGTTCCTGCAGAAGGTCGGCCCGGAAGTTCGCGCCAAGATGCGCCAGCGTGTGGTCGATGAACTGACGACGACGTTTGCGAGCCACTACACGGCGGAAATCTCGCTGGCCGAGGCGCTCGATCTGAAGACGCTGCAAGCCTACAACGCCAAGGCAACGGGCACGAAGTACCTGATCAATCCAGCGAAGTAATTTGCTGTTTTGGGGGCCGATTTCCGGTTTTGCCGCGGGCGAAGACCGGAATCTGGCGTGATTGCAGGGGGTTCGGCTGTACGGGCCGCGCTGAACCCCTCTCATGCCGTCTCGCGGCGTCTACATTTCTTGCTGTTTGTTTCGCGTTCAGCCGCGTTTCTTTCTCAAAGATTCTCATTTTTTATCGCTCTCTCTCGCTGGGGGCTGGCATACTCCGGAGGCGGAGGGTTCCAGGTCAGCCGCGCAGGATACACCCGGTGCGGAGGGTGTCGCGCCGATGGGCGCAAGTATTTTACAGCGGGTTGATTTTGCTGGGGTGGGGCGGGCGCGGATGTAGGCGTAAGTCCGGCGCCTGCCCTGGCTCAAAGAAGCGCGACCGCGCGGCGGAATACGCGCCGCGCTCAGCTTGCGAGATCAAGGAGGTGTTGGCGCGGCTCCACCAGCTCTGGCATGCCGATCCAATAACCCTGAATCTGGTCACACCCGAAAGATGCAACGAGGGCTGCGGTTTCAGCCGATTCGATGCCTTCGACAGTGCAGGAAATGCCGCGTTCATGGGCAAGCGACATAGTGGCTTTCAGGATTTTCTGGGTGGCGGCGCGATCCCTCAGTTCACCCACGAAAGCCCGGTCCAGCTTGATCTTGTTGAGCGGTAGCCGGTCAAGCATCGCGAGCGACGAATAGCCCGCACCGAAATCATCCAGTACCACGCGGAAGCCGAGCGCCCGCGCCTGTTCGAGAACCGCGCAGTTCTCCATCACGTTCCTGAAAGCAACCTCTTCCGTGATCTCAAGCTCGATCCGTTGCGGCGCAATGCCATGCTGGGCGATTATGCCGCCGAGCTTGCGCAGGAAATTCCGGGATGTGAGCTGCGATGGCGAGACATTTATTGCGAGCGACCAACTGGTCCCGGCAAGCGCTGGCAGCGCCTGATGCAGGGTTGACCAAAGCATGTCGTTGAGCAGGCCGAGGCGCTCGGCAATGGGGATGAAATCCTGCGGTGCGGGATCACGCGGGAAACCGCTGTCAGGCCAGCGCGCCAAAAGTTCCATTGTGACAATCTGGCCGCTTTTGACCGAGACGATCGGTTGCAGCGCAGTGCGGATCCGGCCCTGTGCAAGCGCATGGCGAAACGCGATCTCGATCGCGGAAGACGCAAGGGCAGCCTGATCGATCACCGGATCAAACTCAGCCACCCCAAGATGCTCGACCTTCGCGCGCCGCATCGCGACATCGGCTGAGTGCAGCATCTCCGATACAGATGTGCTCTCGCCTCCGGCCCTGACCCAGCCCATTGATGCGCCGACCGAGACATCCCCAAAGACAGATTGGATCGGCGCCGTCAGGCTGTTGTGGAGCGCCAGGATCTGGAGCTCTGCCGGGTGCGCTTCTGCGGGCGCTGCAAAAAGCGCTGCAAATTCGTCCCCGCCGAGGCGCGCGGCCCCGAGCATGTCCGGTTGTTCGTTGAGGCGCCGGCCGATCTCCATCAGAACCTGATCACCGACCGCATGACCATATTGATCGTTGAGTGGCTTGAAGCGGTCGAGGTCAATGAAGACGAGGGTCAGCGGCCGGCCGGTGTTTTTCTGGGCCGCCACAAGCTCGACGAAAGAGCGCCGGTTCTGAAGGCCCGTCAGGGGATCTTCCGCGGCAAGCCGGGTTTTCTCGCTTACGAGGTTTTTCAGGCGGTCGCGGATCTTCAGGTTCTGCACGGTCGCTGTCACCATGTATCCGAGGATCGCAACGATCGCGAAGACCGTGATGACCTTGTGATCGAGCGACAGTTGCGGATCAAACAGCGTGATCACGGTTGCGGCCACGAAGCCGGAAAGACAAGGAAGGCCCGTCGTCAACGTCTGTACACGGCTCGTATTGTAGAGAAGCGAGACGTGGACCATGATGCCGATCAACAGGGTCAGACCGAGGAGCCGATGGCTGGGCTCCCCGGCGACCAAGACAAGCGCGGCCATGACCCAGAAAAGGGTTCCCGACGTTCTTTGCAGGATCAGGCGAAAAAGCTGTTGTCCGGCGAATGGTGCATCCAGGCGCTGGTGGAAAGCAAAGCGTCGCTCCACCCACTCGTTTTGCAGGATCAGAAAGCACCAGACGAGAGAAATCGCCGGGTGAACGATCCACATGGACAGCAGCGTCAAACAGAGAAGTACGACCAGCCGTCCAGCCCAGTCGGCCTTCAGCCGTGCGGCAATATCGAATGCAGCGGCATGCTCAGCCTTGAGCGACCAGTCGGGCCCGAGGCCCCGTCGCAGTGATGTGCTAATGGAAAGCCGCATCCCCCGTACTTAACAAAACTTAGTTCATGCCGCGCGAAACACGGCCCAAGATTTTGCGGCCAAGATTAACCTCTCGTTCAAAAACGCAGTCACTTCCGGCTGCCGAAATTCTTTCCTATTGAAGTTCAGGCGACGAGAAGGTCCCGCTGCTCCTGGAGCGCGGGTATTTCCGTTTCTGCGACGACGAAGATGTTGACCAGGACGACCGGAGACACTTCGGCAGCAAGCTGTTGGAAGATCGGTACGTTCGGATCAAGCGGGCTGGGTTGAAGCATGCAGAACCTTCAATGACTGTTTCGAAGCAGGCCGAATATCAGTCAACTACGACGCAACCACAACTTCAGGCGTTTGCTCGTTGAGGCCCCAGCAGCAATGCTTTGATGTCACCTTTTACCTGGTAGCTCGCAACAAGGAGGTAGATCGTCAGAAACACCATGCCGCCGAAGAACGCGATGAAACCGAGCGCGAGACCGGAAATCGAAAAGTGATGCCTCCATGCTGTCCAGAGAGCGGACAGCGCGAGAAAGCCCATGAAATCGAAATTGAATTGTCCGGGCCAGTTCACGGCGCTCAAGTCGCTAAGGAACACGGCAAGCAGGTTCCATCCGTGATCTGCGATCACGAGGGCGGTGTACCCCGTGAGGGCTACAAGGAACAGCACCAGAAACGTCCGAAACAAAATCACGCCTGTTCCTCCTTCGTGCCATCGGCATCTTGATGCGCCTCATGGCCAGCATCGCCCATTCGGCAAAGCCCTGTTCGAGGCAGCCCGCAATTACGTCTCAGGTAAGTATGGTCGCAACGGCGGCGTCCGGCGATGTGAACACCGTCGCCGGGTATGGGAGCCCGCTGCCTAGCGCTTCAGGTGTTCCATGCCTTTGAGGTCGCCGGGCTTGGCGACGGGGGCGCCGAGTTTGGCTTTCACTTTTTCCGCTTTCGGTTTGCGGACTTCTTTTTTGGATTTCATCTGACCTTTGGCCATGGCGCGCGGCTTTCAGCAACCGGACCCTGATTGGCCCATGCCGGAAAGGTAAGCCGCTTCGGGAAAGAATGTAAGGCCGGTTACTCCACGGCCTTGGGCACGACGAAGAAGCCGTGTTCGGTGCGCGGGGCGTTGGCGAGGACCTGGTCCTGGATGTTGCCGTCGGTGACGACGTCGTCGCGCATCGGGAGGGTGGTTTCGACCACGGAGGTCAGCGGCTCGACGCCCTCGACGTCCACTTCGTTCAGCTGGTCGATCCAGCCGAGAATGCCGTTCAGTTCGCCGGCGAGTTCGTCGAGGCGCTCTTCCGGCACCGCGATGCGGGACAGGCGGGCAACCTTGCGGACGTCGTCGCGGGTAACGGTCATGGCGGGGCTCCTCTGGAATGGCCCGATTACGCGATAGGCAAAGCCGCTTCAAGGTCGTATGTGCCCTGCGATGCCTGTTGTTGACCTGTTTGACCTGCCCGCGAAGGGTGTCCTGATCGGCCTTGACCCGGGCACGAAGACGCTGGGCGTGGCGGCAACCGATGCCAGCCGGATCCTGGCGAGCCCGGTGGAGACCATCCCGAAGCTGAAACTGGCGCCGGCGCTGGCGCGGTTTTTCGAGGTATATGATGACCGAAAGGGCGCGGGGCTGGTGGTCGGGCTGCCGCTGAACACCGACGGATCGCAGGGGCCGCGTGTGCAATCGGTGCGCACGCTGGTGTCGAACCTGCTCAAGCTGCGCGACATACCGGTGGCGTATCAGGACGAGCGGTACTCGACGGTGGCGGCGGACGAGATCATGCGGGAGCTGTCGTTCACCGAGCAGCGGCGCGCCGACCGGGTGGACGCGATGGCGGCGGCGATGATCCTGCATGCGGCGCTGGAGCGGCTGGGGAAAGGCGCATGAGCGCATTCTTCACGGCGCTGGTGCCGGTGATCCTGCTGGTGGCGCTGGGGCAATTCCTGGCGCGGCGGGGGCTGATGCCGGCGGAGGCGTTCCGGGCGCTGGACCGATTGTCCTTCCTTGTGCTGCTCCCTGCCCTGATCATCCGGGCGCTGGCGAATGCGGAATTTGACGGCGCGCCATGGTTGATGATTGCGGCGCTGATGGCGGCGCAGGTGCTGTTGGGGGCGTTCGGGCTGACGGCGCGGCTTTGGCCCGGTATGTCGCGGCCGGCGGTGGGCACGATCATCCAGTCCAACGTGCGCTGGAACACGATCATCGGATTGTCCTTGGGCGGACTGCTGTTTGGCGACGAGGGGCTGGCGCTGGTGAGCCTCGCGGCGGCGGCGATGATTCCGGTGGCGAACGTGATCTCCGTATACGCACTGGTGAGCCATGCCGAGCGCCCGCCCGGCGAGCGGCCCCGGCCGCTGCTGGCGCTGACGCGCAACCCGCTGATCTATGCCTGCCTGATCGGGATTGGGCTCGCGAGTTTCCATGTCCGCCTACCCGTGATTGCCGACGAGAGCCTCAAGATGCTGGCGAACGCGGCGATTGCGCTCGGCCTTTTGAGTGCGGGCGCGGGCGTGGACCTTGGCGCGCTGAGGCGGGCGAGGCTGAAGACGTTTACCTGGTCGGCCGTGCGGCTGGTCGGGCTGCCGGCGCTGACGCTGGTGGTGGGGCTGTCCATCGGCCTCAGCGGATTGCCGCTGGCGATCGCGCTGATCTGCGCGGCGACGCCGACGGCGCCGAACTCCTATGTGCTGGCGCGGGAGCTTGGGGGCGACACGACGCTGGCGGCGAACTTCATTGCGGCGCAGACGCTGCTGGCGGCGCTGACGCTGCCGGCGGTGTGGCTGGTGATCTTGGGACTGGGGGCGGTTTGAAGGCTTGCCCGGCATCAGAATCGCGCCTAAACCGCCGCAAATCGAAGGGGCCTTCATGGCAGCGGCGCACGCAGACTATACCTTCCGGCATGACCATCTGCTCGGAATTGAAGGCCTTCACCTCCTTGATATTCAACATATTTTAGACCTGTCGGACACTTATGCCGACGCGACGCGCGCTGGCCAGCGGCCGGGTCCGGTCCTCAAGGGGCGGACCGTGGTTAATCTGTTTTTCGAGAACTCCACACGCACCCTGTCGAGCTTCGAGATTGCCGCGCGGCGGCTCGGCGCGGACGTGATTTCGATGCCGGTGGCGCAGTCGAGCGTGAAGAAAGGCGAGACGCTGATCGACACAGCGATGACGCTGAACGCGATGAAGCCGGACGCGCTGGTGATCCGGCATTCGGCATCCGGCGGGGCGAAGCTCTTGTCGCGGAAAGTGGACTGTGCGGTGATCAATGCGGGAGACGGCACGCATGAGCACCCGACGCAGGCGCTGCTGGACCTGCTCACCATCCGGCGCACCAAGGGGCGGATCGAGGGGCTGAAGGTCGTGATCTGCGGCGACATTGCGCACAGCCGCGTAGCGCGCTCGACGACGATGGCGCTGCACCTGATGGGCGCGCGCGTGCACCTGTGCGGGCCGCGCACGCTGATCCCTCCGGGTACGGACACATGGGGCGCGGAAAGTGCGGGTACGGATTTTGACCGGGCCCTGCCCGGCGCGGATGTCGTGATGATGCTGCGCCTGCAGCTGGAGCGTATGAATGGCAGCCTGTTGCCGAGCCAGCGCGAATATTTCCGGTATTTCGGCCTGACGGCGGACCGGCTGGCGCTGGCCAAGGAAGATGCCATCGTGATGCACCCCGGGCCGATGAACCGGGGCGTGGAGATTGAGAGCTCGATTGCGGACGGGGCGCGCTCGGTGATCACGCAGCAGGTGGAGATGGGTGTCGCGGTGCGCGAAGCGGTGCTGCACCTCCTGGCGGGAGGCCGCGCATGAGCCTCCAGATCCTCAATGCGCGCCTGCTGGACCCGGCGACGGGCACCGATGCGACCGGCGGCGTGTTCATCGACAAGGGCGTCATCAAGGAGGTCAGTACCGGGACGGGTGTGTCCTTCAAGGACGCCAAGGAGACGATTGACGCGGGCGGGCTGTCCCTTGCGCCGGGGCTGATCGACTTGCGCGCCAAGACCGGAGAGCCGGGCGAGGAGCACAAGGAGACGCTGGCGACGGCCTCGCGCGCGGCGCTGAGCGGCGGGATCACGAGCCTGGTGGTGATGCCGGATACGCGCCCCGTTATCGATGATGTGGCGCTGGTGCAGTTCATTGCCGAGCGCGGGCGCGAGACGGCGTTTGCGCGGGTGTATCCGGCAGGCGGGCTGACGGTCGGCCTTGCCGGCGAGGCGATGTCCGAGATCGGATTGATGGCGGAAGCTGGCGCCGTCCTCTTCACCAATGGCGACTGGCCGGTGGCGAGCGCGCAGGTGATGAAGCGCGTGATGACATACGCCGCGAGCCGCGGCGCGATCGTGATGTCGCGGCCGGACGATCATACGCTGGCAGGCAGCGGCGTGATGAACGCGGGCGAGTTTGCGGCGCGGCACGGATTGTCCGGTATTCCCATCGAGGCGGAGTGGCTCGGCGCGGCACGGGACGTGGTGCTGGCAGAGCAGACGGGCTGCACGCTGATCCTCGACCAGGTGACCTCGCAGCGCACGCTGGACATCGTGGATGTGGCCCGTGGGCGCGGGGCGAAAGTGTTCACGACCGTTGCAGCGCATTCGCTGTTCTTCAACGAGCTCGATGTCGGCGACTACCTCACCTATTGCAAGGTGAACCCGCCGTTCCGGAGCGAGAAGGCGCGCAAGACTTTGATCCGTGCGCTGCAGGAAGGCGCCATCGACGCGGTCGTCTCGGCGCACGATCCTCAGCCCCCGGAAGAAAAGCGCCTGCCGTTCGGCGAAGCCTCGTTCGGGGCGGCGGGTCTGGAAACCGTTCTGCCTTGCCTGCTGACGCTGGTGGAAGAAGGCGAGCTATCGCTGCTGGAAGCGCTGGCGCCGGTGACCATCGGCCCGGCCTCGATCCTCGGCCTGCCGCAGGGCCGCATCGCCAAGGGCGCGCCGGCCGACCTGATCCTGTTCGACGCGGGCAAGCCCTGGCTCTGCGACCGCGACCACCTGCTCTCACGCTCGAAGAACTCACCGTTTGACGGGCGCAGACTGCAGGGCCGCGTGATGCGGACCTTTGTGGGCGGCAAGACGGTGTTTGAGCGCTGATTGTGCTACTGTGCCGCCGGACGAACTTCCGGAGGACATATCCATACGCTCGAGCAAAGGTTACCTGATCATGCTGTTGCTGCTGCTCGCCGCCATCGGCGCGTGCGGCGCGGTCATGGGCCTGATTGGCGATACGTCCGTCGTGGCATCGACGGGCGGCATATACGCGGCGCTTGAGCGCGCGGGTCAGGCTGACAACATTGCCCTGCGCAACGAACTCTACGCTGTCGTCTTGCAGCAAAAGCAGCTGTGGTCCGGGGTCGGCATCGGCGGCCTCGTTGCGGCAGTCCTCGCCCTTCTGGCAACGGTCATCGCCTGGACCTCGCCGAAATAGGGCGCGATCCGGACCTTGCCCCGCGCCGTCCGCCCCCTTAAACCTTGGCGCAACAGGGGCCCACGGGGAACATCACGCACATGCCGGAATGGGCACTTTATGCTTTGGCGTCGGTCGTCGGCTATCTGGCCGGGTCGATTCCGTTTGGCCTCGTGATCACGAAGGCGGCCGGGCTGGGCGATATCCGGGAGATCGGATCGCGCAGCATAGGCGCGACCAATGTGCTGCGTACCGGCCGCAAGGATCTCGCCCTGGCGACGCTGGTGCTCGACAGCCTCAAGGCGGGGCTTGTGGCGCTCGGGTTCTCGCTGGTGGCGGGGCCGGAAGCGGGCATGGTGGCGGGGCCGGAAGCGGGCATGGTGGCGGGCGCGAGCGCGTTCCTGGGCCATTGCTATCCCGTCTGGCTCGGCTTCAAGGGCGGCAAGGGTGTCGCGACCTATGCGGGTCTCCTTGTGTTCGTCACGCCGCTGAAGGGCCTGCTGATCGGGGCGCCGATCTGGCTGGGCGTGTTTGCTCTGACGCGGATTTCCTCGCTCTCGGCCCTGTGCGCGGCCGTCGCCGTGCCGCCGGGGGCTTACCTTCTGGGTGAACGCAATCCGTTGGTTCTGGCCGGGCTGACCGCGCTGTCAGTGCTGGTGTTCTGGACACACCGGGCGAACATCGACCGCCTGATGAAAGGCACCGAGCCTCGCTTCGGCACGCCGAAAGCCAAGCCCGAGGAATAAGCCTGCGCCGGCTCAGCGACGCGGAACGCCGCGACTGGGCGCGTCTCGTCCGTACACCGAATATCGGCCCCCTGACTTTCGCGCGCCTGCTGGAGCGGTTCGGCAATGCCACGGATTCACTCGCCGCCCTGCCCGAGATTGCCAGCCGCGTGGCCAAGGGGCGGCGTATCGAAGTGCCCTCCCTTTCTGCCATCGAGGACGAGATCGCCGCGACGCAGCGCATCGGCGCGCGGGTCATCGCGAGCTGTGAGCCGGAGTTTCCCAAACTTCTGGTTTCGCTCGATCCGCCGCCGCCGCTTCTCACCGTTTTGGGCAATCTCGCACTGGCGCGGCCGGATGCAGTGGCAATTGTCGGCGCGCGCAATGCTTCGGCCGCGGGGCGCAAGATTGCGCGGGACATGGCGGCGGAACTCGGGCGCGCAGGGCTGACGGTGGTATCCGGTCTCGCCCTCGGCATTGACGGGGAGGCGCATGTGGCGAGCCTGAAGACCGGCACGGTGGCGGTGCTCGGCGGCGGGATCGATCACATCTATCCGCCGCAGCATGAGCGGCTGTATGCCGAGATCGCCCAGCAAGGCCTGATCGTTTCAGAGAGCCCGACGGGGTACAAGGCGCGGGCGCAGGATTTTCCGCGCCGCAACCGCATCATCACGGGTCTCGCCCGGGGCACGGTCGTGGTCGAAGCGGCGGAACGGTCCGGCTCACTCATTTCGGCGCGGATGGCGGGGGAACAGGGCCGCGAGGTTATGGCGGTGCCGGGCTCGCCGCTGGATCCGCGCGCCGCGGGGACCAACGGCCTGATCCGTCAGGGCGCCGCGCTGGTGCGCCATGCGCAGGACGTGCTGGAGCTGCTGGCGGGATTACCGTCCCTTCATGTGGCCGCGCCGCCGCCCCCGGCCTTCACGCCGGACTTCCTGGAGGGGCCACTGCCGGCCGACCAGCTGGCCCGCGTGCGGCAGGCCCTCAGCCCGCATCCGATGCCGATCGACGAGATCGCCCGGGCGGCCGGGCTGAACGCCGCCCAGTGCAACGCCGTGTTGATGGAGCTGGAACTGGCGGGTGAGGCGCTGTCCTACCCCGGCGGGCTGGTGGCGCGCTGTGTTTAGGGCCCTGTGGCGCGCATGCACCGGCCCGGGCGGCAAAAGCAGGCCGGACCTGCCGGATGGCTGGACGGCCCGCTGGTTCGACTCTAAGCCTTTGAAAACGCCGCGCGGTTCCTGCAGGGGAAGGCAGTCCGCGCCGAACACCGGCAGAGTGAGGATCGCACCTTTGGCTTTCTGGTCCCAATACGCCCTGCTGGCCGGCTTTTCGGCGGTCCTGCCGCTGACCGCGCAGGCGCAGGAAACCAGTGCAGCCGAAACGCTGCCCGCCGCCGAAGCTGCTAGTGAGCGCGTCGTTCTCGAAGCCGACACGGTGTATGAACTGAGCGGCGAGAACAGCATCGTTGCCGAAGGCAATGTCGAGGCGCTGTACCAGGGCCGCACCCTCCGGGCCGACCGGATTGTCTACAACCGCACGACGGAAAAAGTGCGGGCGATGGGCAATGTCATCATCATCGATGCCGACGGCTCGCAGCAGTTCGCCGACGAGATGGAAGTCGGCTCGAACCTCTCTGATGGGTACGCCATCGGCTTTTCAGCCCGGCTGGCAGAGGGCGCCAGCGTCACCGCGAACTCGGCGATCCGCCAGTCCGACGGGATCAACTCGCTGGACCAGGTGGTCTACACGTCCTGCGAAGTGTGCGCCGAAGACAAGACGCCGACCTGGACGATCCGCGCGCGGCGCGCCGTGCTCGACCAGGAAAGCCAGATGATCTCCTACCGCGATGCGGTGGTCGAGGTCGCCGGCATCCCGGTCTTCTACCTGCCCTATCTGGCGCACCCTGATCCCAGCTCGGACCGGCGCTCGGGTTTCCTGATCCCGGATGTCGGAATCTCCTCGAAAATCGGCACGTTCTACAAGCAGCCCTATTACTGGGCGATCTCGGAAAGCTCCGACCTGACGGTCGCGCCGCTGCTGTCGTCAAACGTCAATCCGCTGCTGAACCTCGAGTACCGCAAGCGTTTCTATTCCGGCGCCATCAAGATCAAGACGAGTTTCACGCAGGAAACGGATTTCGACGGCGACGGCGAGCGGTTCGGCGAGGAAAAGTTTCGCGGCCACATCTATGCCAACGGCGCATTCGCCATCTCGCCGGAATGGATGTGGGGCTTCGGCATCGAGAACCAGACCGACGACCTCTACGACCGGCGCTATGACATCGACGGACAGCTCGACAAGCGCGGCCTCTATTCGAACCAGCCGCGCCGCCTGCTGTCGCAGGTGTTCGCCGTCGGCCAGGGCGATGACTATTACGCCGATGTGGCGCTGCTGAACTTCCAGGGCCTGCGCGGGCAGGATGATGCCGACCGTCTGCCGGTCGTCTCGCCGCTGCTGTACGCCGAGAAGAACTTCGATCTTGGCAGCTACGGATTTGCCAATGTGAACGTCTCCTCGGCGGTGCTCAGCCGCGACGTGGGCGCGGACAGCCGGCGGGTGAGCGCGGGGGCCGACTGGCGGGATTTCAACCTCCTTCCCGGCGGCCTGACCTTCGAACCGTTTGCCGAACTGCGCGGCGATTTCTATGCGCTGGACGAAGCGGTCAGCGGCAAGAGCGATGTGTCGCGCGCGGTGGGCAATGCGGGCGCCAAGATCGCCTATCCGCTGTACCGCCCCGGCGAGGTGGTCGACCTGATGCTGGAGCCGGCCGTGATGGCGGCCTGGGGCTTCTCGAACGCCAATGACCCCGCCATCCCGGTGGAAGACAGCCAGCTGTTCGAATTCGATGAATCGAGCCTGTTCGAGGCCAATGGGTTCGACAATTTCGACCTGTACGAAGGCGACGGCAAGCTCAGCGCAGGGCTGACCGCCCGGGCGATCTGGAAGAACGGGACGGAGCTCAGCACGACGGTGGGCAAGCGCTGGCGCTCGCGCGCGGATGAGGCGTTTGACGTCGCCTCGAACCTCGACGGCACGTCGTCCGACTGGGTGGCCGAAACCTCGCTGGACCTTGGCAATTCGCTGCAGCTGGCGAGCCGGGTGCGCCTCGATGACGAGGATTTTGCCCTCAACCGGCTGGACCTTCGGGCCTCGGCCTCGCTCAAGCGTTTCCGGGCGGTCGGCCAATATTACAAGATCGACCAGCGAATCAGCCCCCTCGGGCGGCCTGACGAAGGGATCTACGTGACCGGCGAAGTCCAGGTGACGGACTCCTATTCGTTGATCTTCGGCCAGCTGCGCGACATCGCCAATGACGTGGATGCCCGGCAGGAGATCGGCATCGCCTATACCGATGACTGTTCACGCTTCGAGCTGATCTACAGCCGCAACGAGCTGACCGACCGGACGCTCGGCCCCTCCGAGAACATTCAGTTCAGGTTCACCCTCAAATCCCTAGGCAACTTTGGTTCGAGCGAATTCGACTGATCCCGGCGGCGCACAGGCCGGAAAACTGCTACTTTTCATGGCCTACTGTGCTGCTGCGTTGCGCGTCCGGCCGCAATTTGTATGGTCTGGACGAAGCATTTATAGGGTTCCTGCGAGTCAGGATCCACGGAGGAATTGATGGTGCGTGCAGTCTTGATGGCGGCCCTTGTGGCCTTGAGCGCGCCTTCGGCGCTGGCTCAGGCAGCCGACGAAAACCGCCTGCAGCTCGAAGGCATTGCGGCCATCGTGAACGACCAGCCGATTTCCTACTCGGACGTCCGTCAGCGCGCCCGTCTGCTGCTGCTGACGCTGGGACGCGACAAACCCTCGGCCGAAATGATCCAGCAGATTACCGGCCAGGCACTGGAGCAGCTGATCGATGAACGCCTTCAGCTAGACCGCGTCGCCGAGTTCGAGGTCGTCGTGGAGCCTCAGGAAATCGATGCCGAAATGACCAATATGGCTGCCGATGCGGGCATTGGCGCTGACGGCCTTCGTCAGCAGCTGGTCGCCGCAGGTGTGAACCCGGTCAGCCTCGAAGAACAGATCCGGGCCGATCTGGCCTGGAACCGCCTGATGAGCGGCCTGTTCGGCTCGCGCATCCGGGTGTCCGACAACCAGGTTGAAGATCACCTCGACCGTCTGCGCACCGCCTCCAAGAAAACCCAGTTCCGGGTCGGCGAAATCTTCCTCTACGCGCCGGATACCGAAACCCGCGCCGAAGCGCTTCAGGCGGCCGGTTCGATTGTCGAGCAGCTCGAACAGGGCGCCGATTTCCGCGTCGCGGCGCAGCGCATCTCGTCGGCGCCCACCGCGGCCACCGGCGGCGACATGGGCTGGGTGACGGCTGAGGATCTCTCGCCGGCGCTGGGAGCGGCGGTCGCCGGCGCGACCGTGCCGTCGCTGCTGAAGCCGATCGAAGTCGAAAGCGGCATCTACATCCTTTCGGTCACCGCGAAGCGCGAACCGAGCCAGCCGACGACCAAGGTTGACCTCATCCGCCTTGTCACCACGGACGGCCTGGAATCCTCGCTGACGGGTGCGATGGCGCGCATCAAGTCGTGCGCCGACGTGCAGTCGGTCGCCAACTCCAAGAGCGAGCTGCGGGCGCAGGACCTCACGGACATCGACATCGTCGAGCTTGGCCAGGAGGGCCGCGATCTCGTCCTGTCGACGGAGGTCGGCGGGCCGACGGACATCTTCGCCATCGGCAACGGCCTGGCCGTGATGTATGTCTGCCGCCGCCAGGACGGGGCCGAAGCGCTGCCCTCGAAGGACGACATGAAGAACTCCATCAAGGCGCGCGAGCTGAACATGATTTCCGAGCGTGAGCTGCGCAATTCCCGCCGCGACGCGACGATCATCTATCGTTAACACCGCGAAACGCGCTTGCCTGACGGGCCAATTGGCGCGACATCGCGAACGTGAGCGCACATGCCCTTCCCCCTCTCGCCCTGACCATGGGCGACCCCGCCGGTTGCGGCCCTGCCATAACGGCGGCGGCCTGGTCAGCGCTGCGCGGTGAGCCGGCGCTGGCGTTTTATCTGATTGGCGCCCCGCATCTGATCAACGGTATTCCGACGCAGATCATCGCCTCGCCCGCCGAGGCGGCGCGCGTCTTTGCCAACGCGCTGCCGATTCTGGCGCTGGACGGCGTTCCGGACATTGTGCCCGGGCGCGCAGATGACGCCGCCGCGCCGGCTATCGTGCGCGCGATCGAAATCGCCGTGGCGGACGCCCTCGCAGGCCGCGCCTCCGGTGTCGTGACCAATCCGATCAACAAGGCGCTGCTCTACGCGACCGGCTTCCGGTTTCCGGGGCATACGGAGTTTGTCGCGCACCTGTGCGAGGCAGCAGGCCATGCCGCGAGCCCGGTGATGATGCTGACCGGCGGCGGACTGCGGGTGGCGCTCGCGACGATCCACATGCCGCTGGCGGAGGTTTCCGGGGTGCTGGGTGACGGGCGGCTGGAGCGGATCGCGCGCGTGGTTAACACATCGCTGATCCGCGAGTTCGGAATCGCCTCGCCGCGCATTGCGTTTACCGGCCTCAACCCGCATGCGGGTGAAGGCGGCGCGATCGGGCGCGAGGAAATCGACATCATCAATCCGGCGGCGGATCGTCTGCAGGCGGAAGGTATCCGCATCTCGCAGGCCCGCCCGGGCGATACCGTTTTCGCCGAAGCGCTGTCCGGCGCCTATGACGCGGTGATTGCGATGACGCATGACCAGGGGCTGATCCCGGTCAAGACGCTCGACATGTGGGGCGGGGTCAACTCGACCCTGGGCCTGCCGATCGTGCGCACCAGTCCCGATCACGGCACTGCCTATGACGCGGCCGCGGCCGGCACCTGCAAACCCGACAGCCTGATCGCCGCCCTCCGCCTCGCGGCGACCTTCGCCGCCAACCGCCAGAAAGCCGCCGCATGAGCGACGACCATACGCCCCTGACCGATGCCCCTGCCCGCAAGTCACTGGGGCAGCATTTCCTGTTTGACCCGTCGATCCTCAAGCGCGCCGCCAATGCGGCCGGCTCACCGAAGGACCGGTTTGTCATTGAGGTGGGTCCCGGCCCCGGCGGCCTGACGCGCGCCATCCTGAATGAAGGCCCGGCAAAACTCATCGCTGTCGAGACCGATCCGCGCTTTTCCGAAGCGCTGCTCGAATGGCCGGAAGCGAAGAGCGGCCAGCTGATCGTGATCGCGAAGGATGCCCGCAAGGTACGCTGGGAAAAGGTGCTTGAAGAGGCCGGCGCCACGAGCCCCGCGATGATCATCGCCAACCTGCCGTACAATGTCGGCACGCCCCTGCTGGTCGACTGGCTGAAGGCGGGCGACTGGCGCGGCGAGATGGCGCTGATGTTCCAGAAGGAAGTGGCCGAGCGCATCTGTGCCAAGCCTGATACGGACGCCTACGGACGATTGGCGGTGCTCGCGCAGTCCGTCACGCGCCCGTATATTTCCTTCACCTTGCCGCCCGGCGCATTCAGCCCGCCGCCAAAGGTCGACAGCGCCGTCGCAGTGTTCGAGCCGCTGTCGCCTGAAAAGCGGTTCGCGCATGTCGAGCTACTGGAACAGGTCGCCGGCGCGGCGTTTGGCCAGCGCCGCAAGATGCTGCGCGCCGCGCTGAAACCGTTCGCGAAGAAGCGCGGGATGAAGGCCGAGGAATGGCTGCAGGCGTGCGGCCTTGATCCGACGGCGCGCGCGGAGACGCTGACGCAGGCGGAATTCCGGACGCTGGCGGCGAGCCTCGCCTAGCTTTCGCCCAGCAAGGTGCGAACGTGGTCTTCGAGGTCCAGCTGGCGAAGACGCTTCAGGCGTTCAACGAGCAGGATGCGTTTCAGCCGCTGGTAGGCCACGTTGAGGTCATCATTGACGATGACGTAGTCATACCGGCGCCAGTGCATGATCTCGCGCTTGGCATCTTCCATCCGGCGCGCAACGAGTTCCGGCGTCGAGCCTTCGCGCCCGGCGAGGCGCGCTTCAAGTGCCTCGATGCTCGGTGGCAGGATGAAGACGGAGACGACATCATTCGGCATCTGGTCGTGCAGCGCGTCTGCGCCCTGCCAATCGACATCGAACAATACATCCTCGCCAGACTCCAGCCGCGCGACGGTGTCGGCTTTCGGCGTGCCGTAATACTTGTCGAACACGTGCGCCCATTCAAGGAATTCCCGGCGCTCGATCATCTCGTGGAACTGGTCCGGCGTGCGGAAGAAATAGTCCTGGCCGTCGACCTCTTTGGGGCGCGGCGCGCGCGTCGTAGCCGAGATCGAAAGTTTGACGTCGCTGAACTCGTCCAGCAGCATCTTCGACAGCGTCGTCTTGCCCGCGCCCGAGGGGCTGGACAGCACGAGCATCAGGCCGCGCCGGCGGCCATGGTCCTTCGGGTGTCCGCTATTCGACATTCGCTGCCTGCTCCTTGAACTGGTCGATCACCCCTTTGAGGCTGAGCCCGGCATTCGTCAATTCGAGGCTGGCGGATTTCGAGCAGAGGGTGTTGGCCTCGCGGTTCAGCTCCTGGGCGAGGAAGTCGATCTTGCGGCCGGCGGGCGAGCCGGCCTTGAGCAGGTCGCGGCCGGACTTCACGTGCGCGGCGAGGCGGTCGAGTTCTTCTCGCACGTCGGCGCGCGCCGCCGACAGGGCAGCCTCGGCGGCGAAGCGCTCGGCATCGACGCGGCCCTCGCGGTCAAGTTCCTCGAGCTGCTTCTGGAGTTTTACCTTGATCAGGCCGGGCTGCGTCGCGGCGATTGTGGCGGCTTCTGCAGAGAGGGATTCGACCGTATCCAGATGGCCCGACAGCATCGCCAGCAGCGAAGCCCCCTCGGCGCGCCGGCCTTCGGCGAGCTGGTCCATCGCCAGCCTCGCGCCTGCGCTGAGAACCTTCATGGCCGACTCATCTGTGGCAAGGTCGCGCAACGACGAGCTGCCCGTCTCGACGACGCCCTTGAGCGTCATCAGTGTGGCCACGGCTTCGGGTGTCAGTTCGGTGCCCAGCGTTTTGCGGGCAGCTTCGGCCAGCGTGGTGAGCAGGACATGATCAATCACCACGCCGCCGGACCCGCTCGCCATGTCGATCCGCAGGCTGACCTGCAGCGAGCCACGATTGAACCGCTCGGTGGCCATCGCTTTCACCTCGCGCTCCAGCGGATCGAAGCCGGGCGGATAGTTGACGCGCACGTCCAGCGAGCGGCCGTTGACGCTCTTGGCCTCCCAGGCCCAGGCGCCCCAGCTTTCTTCCCCCGTGACCCGCGCAAAGCCGGTCATCCCCGAAAGTATGCCCATCAGTTGGCCCGTTCCCTTGCGATTTCGCCACGCTCATAGGCGCGGTAGGCCGCCACGTTGCGCTCGTGCTCGGCATTCGTTTTCGCAAACAGGTGCCCGCCTTTGCCATCGGCGACGAAGAACACATACTCCGTCTCCGGAGGATCGAGCACGGCGCGGATCGCGTCTGCGCCCGGATTGCAGATCGGAGTCTTCGGCAGGCCGTCCACCTGATAGGTATTCCATTCGGTATGGCGGTCGATCTCCGAGCGGTAGAGCGTGCGGCGCTGGCCGGCCTTGTTGTAGAGCGGCTCGCCCTTCGAGATGCCGTAGATGATCGTCGGGTCGCTTTGCAGGCGCATGCCGCGCTTCAGGCGCGTCGTGAACAGCGCGGCGATTTCCGGGCGCTCGTCCGCCTTGCCGGTTTCCTTCTCGACGACCGAGGCGAGGATCACCGCATCATAGGGCGTGGTGATCGGCAGGCCTTCCTGCCGGGTGGGCCAGAGTTCCTCCAGCAGGTCAGCCTGCGCCTGTTGCATCTTCTCGATCAGCTGCGCGCGCGTCATGCCGCGGTGGAACATGTAGGTGTCCGGCAGCAGTGTGCCTTCTTCCGGTAGCACATCCGGCATGTCGCCGGTCAGCATCTTGTCTTTCTCGATGATCTTCAGGAGCTGCGCCGTGGTGCGCCCTTCCGGCAGCGTGATCTTGTGCAGCAGCGCGCGGCCTTCGGTCAGTATGCTGAGCACCTCGGAAACCGTCGCGCCCTTGTCGATCAGGTATTCGCCGGTCTTGATCTCAAGCTCGCTGCCGTCCAGGCGCGCCTTGAACTTCATGAGGCGCGCATCATGGATCACTCCGTCCGCCTCAAGACGGTCCGCAACGATGGACAGAACTTCACCTGGCTCCACCCGGATCACGGCTTCATCCGTCAGCGGACCAGGCCGGGACAGCTCGTTGTTGAACCACACCCATCCGGCCGCCGCGCCGGCGCCTGCGAGCAGGGCGAGCATGAACAGCCAGACAAACAGCGCTTTCAGGAATCGCATGAGAGCCTCTTTTGCCGGACACCGCAGTCCGTCTTACCGTGCCCTCCCCGGCCCGGAAATCAAGTGACGCAGTGCGGTCCGCGCGGGCCTCAGGTGACTTCGCGGATGATCAGCGAAGCGTTGGTGCCGCCAAAGCCGAAGCTGTTGGACATCGCGGCGCGTACGCGGCCTTTCTTGGCCTTGTGCGGGATCAGGTCGATCACCGTCTCGAAGCTCGGATTGTCGAGGTTCAGCGTCGGCGGCATCACCTGGTCGCGAATCGCGAGGGCGCAGAACGCCGCCTCGATCGCGCCGGCCGCGCCGAGCAGGTGGCCTACGGCAGATTTCGTGGACGACATGGAAAGGTTCTTCGCATGGTCGCCGAAGGTGCGCTCGACCGCGCCGGCTTCGCCTTCGTCGCCCTTCGGCGTCGAGGTGCCGTGCGCGTTGACATAGTCGATCTCGGAAGGATCGATGCCGGCATTCTTCAGCGCCATCTTCATCGCGCGATAGCCGCCTTCGGAGCCCTCGGCGGGCGCCGTGATGTGGTAGGCGTCGCCGGTCAGGCCGTAGCCGATGACTTCGGCATACATCTTCGCGCCGCGTGCCTTGGCATGCTCGTACTCTTCGAGCACCAGCACGGCTGCGCCTTCGCCCATGACGAAACCGTCGCGGTCCTTGTCATACGGGCGGGAAGCTTTTTCCGGCGTGTCGTTGAAGCCGGTGGACATGGCCTTGGCCGCGCAGAAACCGGCGATGCCGAGACGGCCGATCACGGCTTCGGCGCCGCCGGCGACCATGATGTCCGCGTCGCCGTAGCTGATCAGCCGCGCCGAGTCGCCGATGGCGTGCGCGCCGGTGGCACAGGCGGTGACGACGGAATGGTTCGGCCCCTTCAGCCCGTGACGGATCGAGACCTGGCCGGAGGCAAGGTTGATCAGCGAAGCGGGAATGAAGAACGGGCTGACCTTGCGGGGGCCCTGTTCGTGCAGGATGATCGAGGTCTCGTAGATCGTCTCGAGACCGCCGATGCCCGAGCCGATCAGGACGCCGGTGCGTTCCTGGTCTTCATCGGTTTCCGGTTTCCAGTTTGCATCCGCGAGCGCTTCATCGGCAGCCGCAATCGCGTACACGATGAATTCGTCCGTGCGGCGTTGTTCTTTCGCCGTCATGAACTTGTCGGGATCGAAGGCATGCGGGTCACCCGCGCCGCCGCCCCGTCCGGACGTGTAAGGCACCTGGAAGGCGATCTTGCACGGCAGATCCGACGCATCGAACTTGTCGATGGGACCTGCGCCGGATTTCCCGGCGATCAGGCGTTCCCACGTGGCCTCGCGTCCCATCGCAAGCGGGGACACGATACCGATACCGGTGATAACGACGCGGCGTTTGGACATCGCGGACAGCGCGCTTAGATGTGCGCTTTGATGTGGGTCACGGCGTCGCCGACGGAGCGGATCGACTCCTGAACGTCGTCAGGGATCTCGATGTTGAACTCTTCTTCGAAAGCCATCACGAGCTCGACGAGGTCGAGGGAGTCAGCGCCCAGGTCGTCAATAAAGCTTGCGCCTTCGACAACTTTATCGGCTTCCACGTCGAGATTCTCGACGACAATTTTTTTCACGCGCTCAAGAACGTCAGACATGAATACCTCTCATGATATAACTGAGGACTGGTCCTCTTTTGAACCATTGTGTTGCGCCTAGCACACACTCCAGCAGAGCGCCAAGCCCTTGTCTCGCTGGCGACTGCGCAGGGTCAGATCATCGCCATGCCGCCGTTAACATGCAGGGTTTGGCCTGTGACATAGGCCGCTTCGTTGGACGCGAGGTACACCGCAGCTGCAGCAATGTCGCTTCCCTGACCCAGGCGGCCCGACGGGATTTGCCCTAAAAGCGCCTGTTTCTGCGTGTCCGGCAGCCCGTCCGTCATCGGCGATTCGATGAAGCCGGGGGCGATCGTATTGGCTGTGATCGAGCGGCTGGCGACTTCCTGGGCGAGCGATTTCGTGAAGCCGATCATCCCGGCCTTCGAGGCGCAATAATTCGCCTGTCCGGGGTTTCCGGTGACGCCGACAATCGACGTGATTCCGATGATGCGACCGTGGCGGCGCTTCATCATGCCCCGTACGGCGGTTTTCGCGAGGCGGAAATACGATCCGAGGTTGACGTTGATCACCTCGTTCCAGTCCTCGTCCTTCATCTGGATGAGCAATTTGTCACGCGTGATGCCGGCGTTGGCGATGAGGATGTCGATCGGGCCGAGGGCGGCCTCGGCCTGGCCGACGAGCGCGTCGACGGCCGCCGGGTCAGACAGGTTGCACGGCACGATGGCTGACTCACCCTTCAGGGTCGCGGCGACTTCCTGCAGCACCGCTTCGCGCGTGCCCGACAGGGCGACCTTGGCGCCGGCTTCCGAGAGCGCCAGAGCAATCGCGCGGCCAATACCGCCCGAGGCGCCGGTGACGAGGGCCTTGCGGCCAGTGAGGTCGAACATGTCTCTTATCCTTTGAGAGCTTTGGCGAAGGCTTCGAGGTCCTCGGGGTTGCCGAGGGTGAAGCCGTTCAGGGATTTCTCGATGCGGCGCTGCATGACGGTCAGCACTTTGCCATTGCCGGTCTCGGCGGTCATCGTGACGCCGCTGCGCACCATGAACTGCACGGACTCGGTCCAGCGCACGCGGCCGGTGACTTGCTTCACGAGGTTCTGGCGGATCGTTTCCGGATCGGTGACGGCGGACGCCGAAACGTTGGCGACGAGCGGCACGCCGGGAGCTTTGATCTCGGTCTTCGCGAGCGCTTCCGCCATCGCGTCGGCCGCGGGCTGCATCAGCGAGCAGTGGAACGGCGCCGAGACATTGAGCGCCATCGCCTTCTTGACGCCGTTCGCCTGCGACCAGGCGACGGCGGCGTCGATGGCGGCCTTGGTGCCGGAGATGACCAGTTGGCCGGGGGCGTTGTCGTTGGCGATCTCGCAGGCCCCACCGGTGGCACGCCCCGCAGCGCAGGCGGCTTCGGCCTGATCGACCTCGGCGCCCAGCAGCGCCGCCATGGCGCCCTCGCCGGGCTTCACGGCGGACTGCATGGCATTGCCCCGGATGCGCAGCAGGCGGGCGGTGTCGGCAAGGCTGATCGACCCGGCAGCCGCCAGCGCAGAATACTCGCCGAGCGAATGGCCGGCGACGAAGGCGGCGTCCTTTACCGTGATGCCGAAGTTTGCCTCGAGCGCGCGGTAGGCGGCAACCGAGTGCGCCATGAGGGCCGGCTGGGCGTTGGAGGTGAGAGTGAGTTCAGCGAGGTCGCCGCCCCACATCAGGCCCGACAGGTCCTGCCCGAGGGCCGCGTTGACCTCCTCGAACACCGCCCTGGCGGCGGGAAACGCCTCCGCCAGCGCCTTGCCCATGCCGATTTCCTGGCTTCCCTGCCCCGGAAAGATGAATGCGAGCGTCATTGGCAGCCCGGCCTCCCTTTAGTTTTGGCCGTGCTAAAGCGCGCCCTTCCGGCATGCAAGCGCTTGAAATCTGCGGCCAGATGGGCTTTAGACCCCCCTTCGCAGCAAGGTGCGGTCCTCAAGTCCCCGGAATGAGCCGGAAAAAGAGGGGCCATCGCTGGTCAGGGTCTCCCGCCCTCCAGCGCCGCATCTTCGAATTTCGGGAATGAAAACATGGCACTATACGAACACGTCGTGATCACACGACCTGACATTTCGCCGGCCCAGGTCGAAACCTTCGTCGAAGAGATGAGCACTTTCCTCAAGGAAAAAGGCGCAACCGTCGGCCGGACCGAGTATTGGGGCCTCCGCAGCCTCGCCTATCCGATCAAGAAACAGCGCAAGGGTCACTACTCCTGCATCAACATCGATGCACCCGCAGAAGCGATCCATGAACTTGAACGCCGCCAGCGCATCTCGGAAGACGTGATGCGCTACCTGACCGTCCGCGTCGAAACGATGCCCGAGGAGCCTTCCGTGGTTCTGTCGCGCAAAGAACGCCGTCCGCGCGATTAAGGGTAAGGAACAGATCCAATGGCACAGAAAATCAACATCACGAACATTCCTGCCCGCCGCCCCTTCGGCCGCCGGCGCAAGGTCGACCCGTTCACGGGCGAGCACGCACAGGAAATCGACTACAAAGACGTCAAGATGCTGCAGCGCTACATCTCTGAAAAAGGGAAAATCGT
>CAMDAC010000007.1 GCA_945888325.1 Candidatus Sulfopaludibacter sp. SbA3 | reverse complement strand
GTGCGCCAGTTCGAGCAGTATTACAAACTGAGCCGCACCAAATCGCTTGAAGAGTGGCGCGGCGTGATGGCCATGCAGGCGATCCCCGCGACCAACTACATCTACGCCGACAAGCTCGGCAACATCGCCTATCTCTACAATGCCCGCCTGCCGAAGCGCGATCCTGCCGTCGCCTGGGAAAACGTCTTGCCGGGCGATGACAGCAAGCTGATCTGGACCGAGTATGAGCCGCCGGAACGCATCCCCTTCCTGCTGAATCCGCCCGCCGGCTATATCGTCAACTCCAACAATCTCCCCTGGCTCGCGACCGCCCCGGCGGACGACATGAAACCGGAAGACTATCCTAGCCTCGTCGGCGTCGAGACCTGGATGACGAACCGCATCCTCCGGGCAAAGACATTGCTGGAAGCCGACGATATCTTCGATGATGCCGACATCCACCGCATCAAGTTCGACAAGGGCTACGACAAGACTTCCCGTCTCGGTGAAGCCTTCCTCGCCGCGCTGGACGATGCCCGCGTCGCCGGCACGCTCACCGACGCCGTGACGCTTCTCGAGGGCTGGGACTGGACCGCAGACGGGCAGGGCGCCGCCGACTCGCTCGCCCTGATCGTGCTGCAGGAATTGCAGTGGAAGCTCTACCAGCGCGAAGTGCAGCGCCCGGGCCGCGAGATCCTCGCCGACGCCGACGCCCACCTGCGCAAACATTTCGGCAAGCTCGACGTTCCGTATACGGAATTCGCCCGCCTGCGCCGCGGCAAGGCCGACTTCCCGGTCCAGGGCGGCCCGGAAACCCTCCGCGCGCTGATGTACAAGCCGGATGAGGACGGCCGCTATGCCGGCATTGGCGGCGACAGTTTCATGCTAATCGTCAAATGGCCGAAAGACGGCGCGGCGCCGCAGACCCGGACGATCTACCCCTTCGGCGCCGCCATGGGCCACCCGGACTCGCCGCACTATTCGGATCAGGCAGAGATGTTCTCGAAGGAAGAGTTCAAGGATAGTCCGTTGCCGGTCTACCCGTGAATCTGTGGCTCAGGGCTTGAACAGGGAATAGACAGGATCGCCGGGAAAGGCGCTGCCGATCGGCGTTCGTGTGCCGAAACGTTCGGTCTCGGTGCCGGGCGGCAAGGGCATCTCTTCGGTCCAGTCAAACACCACCACGCGGTTGAGGATGCGCCACTCGTCGTCGCGCTTCACGAACCAGTCGAGATAGCGACCTTTCATGTCCCATTGTTGCATCTGGCCATTTGCGCCCCTCTGGCGCTGAAAGGCAGAAAAATAGCTTTCAACCGCTGCACCGCCGGGGCGAAACTCGATCAGGATATTGTGGATCTGGTGAATGCCGCGCTCGATGTAGGGCAGTGTCTTCATGGCCCAGTCAACGAAGCCGCTCGCGCTGCCCTGATAGGGGCCATGGTGGTCGGTCCCGTCGGGCCAGTAGGCTGATCTGAGCGCTGCTTCATCCGCCCGGTCGATCCCCCGGCAATACCGGAACAGGCAATCGCGAATGGCTTCCTTCGCCACAAGCTGCTCAAGTGCGTCTGCGGGAATCTGTGCGCCGCTCATCCGCGCAGCTTCTCCGCCGCGCGCTCCGCGAAGTAGGTGATCACGCCCGCGGCGCCGGCGCGCTTGAAGCTCAGCAGGGTTTCCATCATCACGCGGTCGCCGTCGATCCAGCCGTTCTGGGCGGCGGCCATGATCTGCGCGTATTCGCCGGAGACCTGGTAGGCCAGCGTCGGCACGCCGAACGTGGTGGAGACGCGGTGCACGATGTCCAGATAGGGCAGGCCCGGTTTCACCATCACCATGTCGGCGCCCTCGGCGAGATCGAGCGCCACTTCGCGCAGCGCTTCGTCCGTGTTCGAAGGATCCTGCTGATAGGTTTTCTTGTCGCCTTTCAGCGCCGCAGCCGAGCCGATGGCCTCGCGGTACGGCCCGTAGAACCCGCTCGCATACTTGGCGGCATAGGCGAGGATCATCGCATTGGTGAAACCCTCCTCCTCGAACGCCAGCCGGATCGCGCCAATGCGCCCGTCCATCATGTCCGACGGCGCGACCACATCCGCGCCCGCGCCGACATGCACCAGCGCCTGCGTGACGAGGCGCTCCACCGTGGAATCATTCGGGATCGTACCATCCTCGTCCAGCAGTCCGTCATGGCCGTGGCTCGTATAGGCATCGAGCGCAACGTCCGTGATCAGACCAACTTCCGGCGCGGCGTCCTTCATGGCCTTCAGCGCGCGCGGCACGAGGCCGTCCGGCGAGAGCGCGCCCGTGCCCTCGGCGTCCTTGCCCTCCGGCCCGATATACGGGAACAGCGCGATCGCCGGAATGCCGAGCGCCTTGGCCCGCTTCGCCGCCCCCGCGGCCTCCTTCACCGACAGCCGGTCCACTCCCGGCAGCGAGGCGACCGGCATGCGGCCCTCCCCATCATGCACGAACACCGCCCAGACCAGATCGGCCGGCGTCAGCACGTGTTCAGCGGTCAGCGAACGCACCCATGGGGCCTGACGCAGGCGGCGCATGCGGGTGGCGGGAAAGGATTGGGGAAACTGTGTCATGGCGTCCTTTTGCGACAATTCCTGCCGGCTCACAACCACCCGGATTTCCGGCGCATGAAGCAGCGCTTCGTCACGTCCATCACCGCCGCCTGCCGCGCCTCGATGTCCAGCATCCAGTCGGTCATCTGCTTGCGCGGCAGTTCGCGGAAACCGAGCGTCCGGTAGAAAGGCGCATTCCAGGGCAGGTCGCGGAATGTCGACAGCGTCACGGTCTTCAGCCCCCGGTCCTCGGCGTCCTGGAACACCCGCCGGATCAGCGCCGCGCCCAGCCCCCGCCGCCCGTGGTCCGGATGCACGCTCACCTGGTCCAGATACAGCGTATCGCCGCGCAGCGAAGTCAGCACAAAGCCCGCCGGCAAGCCCTTCCGGTCGCGCGCCACGAACAGGTGCCCGCCCGGCATCGCCGCCTCGAACACGTCCGCCGGCACATGGTCCAGCAGCTCCGCGTCCGGCAGCATGCCGGTGCCCGCAAACAGCTGGCTGGCGGCGAGATCAATGGCAATCAGATCCGCGATTTCGTCGGCCGCCACGCCCGAAATCGAGTATCCTTCGGGAAGGCGTCGCATTGACATTCGGCCGGGCTCTATCGCAATTCGGCGCCACACATATTGAGATAAGGGCGCCTTGCCAATGAGCCTGATGTTTGACGACGAACGGATCATGATCCGCGACATGGCGCGCCGCTTTGCCGAAGACCGCCTGCTGCCCCATTCCGAGGCCTGGGACCGCGACAGCCACTTCCCGGTCGACGTGATTCACTCCGCCGCCGAGCTCGGCTTCGCGGGCATCTATGTGGGCGAGGAATTCGGCGGCTCGGGCCTGACGCGCACGGACGCGGCGCTGATCTTCGAACAGCTCTCCTATGGCGACGTCTCCACCGCCGCCTTCATCTCCATCCACAACATGGCCTCCTGGATGATCGACACCTTCGGGTCGAAAGAGCAGCGCGCCGCCTGGCTGCCGCGCCTCACCTCGATGGAACTGATCGCCTCCTACTGCCTCACCGAGCCGGGCGCAGGTTCGGACGCTGCCAGCCTCAAGACCAAGGCCGTGCGGGACGGGGATCACTACGTCATCACTGGTACCAAGCAATTCATCTCCGGCGCGGGCACCTCGGACGTCTATGTCCTGATGGCCCGAACGTCAGACGACGGAGCAAAGGGCGTATCCACCTTCATCATCGAGAAGGGCACGCCCGGCCTCTCCTTCGGGGCCAACGAACGCAAGATGGGCTGGAAAAGCCAGCCGACGGCGCAGGTCATCCTCGATGAGGTCCGTGTGCCCGCCGCCAACCGCATCGGTGAGGAAGGCCACGGCTTCCGCTTTGCCATGGCCGGCCTCGATGGCGGGCGTCTCAACATCGCCGCCTGCGCCCTCGGCGGCGCCCAGCTCGCGCTGGACAAGGCCGTCGCCTACGCGAAGGACCGCAAGCAGTTCGGCAAGGCCATCGCCGATTTCCAGAGCGTCCAGTTCAAGCTCGCCGACATGGAAACCGAACTCCAGGCCGCCCGCGTCATGCTCTACGAAGCCGCCGGCCGCCTCGACGGCAAGACACCGGACGCGACCCGCTGGTGCGCCATGGCCAAACGCTTCGTCACCGACACCGCCTTCAAAGTCGCCAACGACGCTCTCCAGATCCACGGCGGCTATGGCTACCTTGCCGACTACCACGTCGAACGCATCGTCCGTGACCTGAGGGTCCACCAGATCCTCGAAGGCACCAACGAAATCATGCGCGTGATCATTTCGCGGGATATGCTGAAGGGGTAGGAAGCCCCTTCAATACCGCGGCGTCCGGTCCCGTATCCGGTCAAAGCCTTGCTTGATCGTCGCAAACCGCGCCTCGATAAAGGGTTCAAACTGCAGGTCCGTGAAGATGTGCGGCCAGTCGCCCTCGATGGCCTCGCGCACCAGCTCGCCGACGTAGAGCGGATCAATGCCCTTCGCGATCGCTTCCGTCACCGCTTTCAAAACTTCCGTGCCCGGACCTTCGAGAGGCACGGTCGGTACCTGTCCGGCAAACCGGTCCGGGATGTTGCGGCCCGAACTCACGATGTTAGTGCGGATCACGCCTGGGCATAGCACCGAGACGCCGATCCCCCGCGCCGCAAGCTTCGGCCGCAGATCTTCGGACAGCGCCACCACGCCAAACTTCGTCACGTCGTACGAGGGATTGGTCAGCGCCACCATGCCGGCGATGGACGCCGTCGAGACGATCTGCCCGCCTTCGCCATGTTTCTCGATCAGCGGCCCGAAAATCTCGATCCCCCAGACCACCGAGAGCAGGTTCACGCCCAGCACCCAGTTCCAGCCCGCATCATTCCAGGTGCCATAGTCGCCGCCGCCGCCCACGCCGGCATTGTTGACGAGGATGTGCACCTTGCCGAAGCGCGCGATGGTTTCGTCCGCCGCGCGTTGCAGGTTGTCCTTCAGCGACACGTCCGCCAGCACGCCGGCCACATCCGCATTCGTCTCGCGCAGGCCCGCCACCGCCTTGTCCAGTGCGTCCTTCTCGATGTCGCACAGCATCACCTTGACGCCCGCCTGCGCCAGCGCCGTCGCAATGCCCAGCCCGATTCCGGACGCCGCGCCGGTCACGAATGCGGTCTTTCCCTCGAGTGATTTCATGTTGTCCTCCCTGACTTTCGCCCATCCTGCGCCCGCCACATCTGCCGCGCAATCGGCTCCCCCGCGTCAGCTTTGACCGCTGCCCTGTCATCTGCGAGAACGGCCGGCATGGACGCTGGCCTGATCCTCGATACGCTGGAGCGCGCCAGCGAAAGATGCGCCGACCCCGCGCCGCTGATCTACCGCCGCCTGTTCGAACTGCGCCCGGAATTCGAATCCCTCTTCGTCATGGACACCGATGGCGGCGTGCGCGGCTCGATGCTCACCACCTGTTTCAACGCCATCCTCGGCCTGGTCGAGGAGAGCGACACACAGCGTGTGATCATCTCGTCCTCCCGCTTCGCGCATGACGGCTACGGCGTCGCACAGCGGGACTTCGACCTGATGTTCGTCGCCATCCGCGATACGTTCCGCGACCTGCTCGGCGCCGAATGGACGCCCGAGACAGACGCCGCCTGGACGCATCTCCTCGCCGCCATCGCGGCCATCGATTAAGCGCTGGCGTCTGCCGAAAGCGTCCGTTACGCTGCGTCATATACAATCCGGCAGAACAGGGGGCGCGCCGCCATGACAGACTCTCAAACCGGAACTTACGGCGCCATCTCGCGCGCCAATCACTGGATCGTCTCGCTCGCCTTCTTCGGCATGCTGGCGGTCGGGTTCATCCTCTCGAATGATGTCTTGACGCGTGAAGAGGCGGGCCCACTGCGCGATCTGCACAAGGCGACCGGCACGGTCCTGCTGTTCGTTGTCGCCTGGCGCGTCCTCTGGCGTCTGCGCCAGGGTTTCCCCGCGCCGGTGCCTGGCCTTGCGGCCTGGCAGGTCAACGCCTCGCGCCTCGTGCACTGGGGCCTTCTCGTGGCGCTGATCGTCATGCCGCTGTCGGGTGTGCTGATGTTGCTGCTGGGAGGGCGGCCGATCGATATGTTCGGCCTGTTCGCCATCCCGCCGCTCGCGGAGATCGAAGGCGCCGGCAAACTCGCCCGCGCGGTCCACGGCTACGCCGCCTGGGCACTCGCCGGGTTGATCACGCTCCACGTCGCCGCCGCGCTGAAACACCTGGTCGTGGACAAGGACGCCACGGTGGCCCGGATGGTCTCCGGCAAGGCGCCTGGGTGATTGCAATTCTCGCCTTTCGGGGCGTATCCTGATCCCGTAAGACCCGCTGCATCAGACAAAAGCGGGCAGGGAGGAACCATGCAGATCACACCGCTTCCCGGCGCCGGCGCGGAGATTACCGGCGTCGATGTCCGCCATCTGTCGCCCGGAGACTTCAATGCGGTGCGTCAGGCCTATGCCGATCACGGCGTCATCTTCTTCCGCGACCAGTCGCTGACCGAGCAGGACCATATCGCCTTTGCGCGCCGTTTCGGGCCGATCAACATCAACCGTTTCTTCCAGGCGCATGAGCGCTTCCCGGAGATTGCCCTCGTCCTGAAGGAGAAGGAGCAGAAAACCAATATTGGCGGCGGTTGGCACACGGACCATTCCTATGATGCCGAGCCCGCCATGGGATCTGTCCTCGTCGCACGTCAGCTGCCGGACCAAGGCGGCGATACCTGGTTTGCGTCGATGTACACGGCTTACGATACGCTCGACGACGCCACGAAGGCCGAGGTCGCAGGCCTTCGCGCGGTGCATTCGGCCAAGCACATCTTCGGCTCCGGCAACGACAATCACTACAAGGCGAACCGCGACACGGACGGGCGGATCGGCAACACGGCGGCGGCTGATGTGCTGGACGATGTCGTGCATCCGGTGGTGATCACCCACCCGCTGAGCGGCAAGAAGGCGCTTTACGTCAATCCCGCCTTCACCGTGCGGATTGAGGGGTACCCGGACGACGCGTCAAACGCGCTGCTGATGCGCCTATACGCGCATGCGATGAACCCGGACCATGCCCACCGCTTCAAATGGCAGCCCGGCTCGGTCGCCTTCTGGGACAACCGCGCCACCTGGCACTGGGCCATGAATGACTATCACGGCGAACGCCGCCTGATGCACCGCATCACGATCGAAGGCTGCGCCCTGAACTGAGCTGGCGAACGAAGGGCGTTGCGAGCTGGGATTCCTGTTCCGGCCCGCTCGTCCAGTGGTATTGCCACGCTCAAACACGGCAATGGCCGCCGCCGGTTCACAGACCATATTCCAAGGCCAATTCCTGCGGGCTCAGCTTGACTCCCTCGGCTTGGACTAAGCCTCGGTCTCCAGCATCAGCACACCTGCCTGCTTCCGAATCACGGTCCGCCGCAGGCGGCTCACGCGGTAGTCGCGGGACAAGCAGGTATCGACCGCAACGAAGTCGACCTGCGCATCTGTCTGTGTGAACTCAACCCGCACGTAGCCCTGATAACGATCTTCGGTCCAATTCACCTCGGGAAGGGCTTCAGCGAACAAGGCATTGAGCCGCGCCGGGCCGTCTCCCGTCCATCCGGTCTCCACGAAGTCTCCCGGCGAAGAGATTCCGGCGGTGCCGATCTCGACGCCGATGGGTTTGCCGGTTTCGTCAGACAACGGATTTTCCCAGAAGCTGTGGCTGTCGCCTGTAAGGAATATCAGATCGCGCGCACCGGCCTTGTCAGCGACGGCATAAAGCCGTTCACGCGCCGCCGGATAGCCATCCCAGGTATCGGTGTAGAAAGGCAGGTTCCACTTGCCCTTCCAGAACAGGTTTGCGCCAGCGCCTATCCGTTCGCCTGCCGGGGCCAGCGTTTCCGGGATGCCAGCCGCTTCGAGATCGGGTACCAGCATGCGGGCAATCGGGCTCGCATTGCCAACAAAGCGCCATGGCTCGCCGCGTGCAACCGACCGGGCGACAGCGTCCTCGAAGAAGGCCTCCATCTCAGGAGAAAGCATGCGCCGCGCCGGATCGCCGATGACATCCTGCATGAACCGGTCGCGCGCGTCCTGGCTCTGGATCTCGGCATAGTGTTCGGCGAAGTCGATTTGACGGTCGCGTCCCGTGTGACGCGATTCCAGGGTGACGAGCGTGGCAAGACCGCCCAGCTGATAGCTGCGCCAGAAAGCTTCCGGCGCCTCGCCCGGTTGCGGATCGCGCACCGGCATCCATTCGTAATACGCCTGCAGGGCCGCCTTGCGGCGCAGCGCATAGTCCCCTTCGCTCTCACTCTGGTGGTTCTGCGCGCCGCCGGTCCAAGGATTGTTGGTGACCTCGTGATCATCCCAGCACGCGACAAAGGGATGCGCGGCATGCATCGCCTGAGCGCCGGCATCGGTCTTGTACTGCGCATGACGCTGACGGTAATCCGCCAGCGACACGATTTCATTGGCGGGTTGATGCCGGCGGCCCAGCGCCGTCCCGGTTTCATTGCCCCATTCGCCGGCGCCGTACTCATAGATGTAGTCGCCGGTATGCAGAACCAGGTCGACGCCCGGATCCTTGGCGATCGCGTCGTAGGCATTGAAATACCCGAAGGCAAAATTGGAGCACGAAGCCAGCGCAATCCCGATCCGGTCCTCACCGCTCGCCTTGAATAGCCGGGTCCGGCCTGTGGGCGAAACTTCGCCGAGAGCCGAGAAACGGTAATACAACGCCCGGCCGGCCGGCAGCGGACCCGCGATGACCTTGACCGTATAGTCTGTTTCGGCCGCCGCCTGCGCGTCTCCCCGGAGGAGTATGCGCTCGAATGAAGATTGATCCGACACCTCCCAGGAGGCGGTTGCCGGCTGTTCGGTCCCGCTGATCCGGGTCCAGAGCACGATGCTGTCCAACCCCGGATCGCCGCTGGCCAGACCGTGCCGGAACACGGCGCTCTCGGGCGCAACGGCGTTCGACTGTGCACAGCCCGGCACCGCGCCTGCGGCTGCAAGCGCAACGAGTAGCTGCCGGCGATCAAGCTGGTTGGACATCTGTACCTCCGGTCATTTCACAAAAAACTGGCGGCCTCCAGACTGGAGGCCGCCAGGCAGGAAGAAACAATATCCTTAGAACGCCTTGCGGACGGTCAGGAAGAGTTGTTGCGGCGCGCCGGTCACGAGGGTCTGGGAGTCGCCGGAGTTTACAAATCCGTTGGTTCCCAGCGTGCCGACATAGTCTTCGTCGAAGATGTTGGTCGCGTTCAGCTGAATCTCGAGGCCCTCGAGGATCGGGTTGCCGCTGAAGCGGTAGCCCAGCGTTGCGTCGAAAATGGTCCGGCCTTCGACGTTTCCGCCGTTGTTCGTGTAGGTGAAGAAGCGGTCGCCGAGGTAATTGGCACCCAGAGAACCGAACACACCGCCATTGTCATAGACGATTTCGGCGAAGGCAATCGTGTCGGGCGTGTTGACAACCTTCTTGCCGGCTGTCGCCGCTAGGACAGCACCTGCGCGGTTCACCACGTCTTCCTGATACCGGGAGTCGTTGAAGGTGAAGGCACCGAACAGCGTGATGTCATCGTTGACCAACACGGATCCGACGAGTTCAATCCCTTTCGTTTCGACGCTTCCCACGTTGGAGATCACCGGCGCGTTGCCGACGATGCCAGGGCCTTGCGAAACGGCGAGCAGGCGGTCGTCGAACGTGACGAAGTAAGCCGCAGCGCCGAGCTGGACGAGGTCATTGCTATAACGCAGGCCCGCTTCGAAGGTTTCCGAGCTTTCCGGATCGACCGAAGCAATCACCTCGTCCACGACGAGTTGGCTGCGCGAAGAGAATGGACCGGCAGTAGCGGCCGAAACGAAGGCGGCCGTATTCTGCGAATAGGAACCGAAGACTTCTGTCTGGTCCGAAACCTGATAGTTGAAACCGGCCTGCGGCAGGAAGGATTCTTCTGTCTCGATCGTGGCCACGAGGTTTGAATCGGCGCCTACCACGGGCTGGGCATTGTTGATGATCAGCGTATCGACAGAGTTTTCAACGTTCAGCGATTTGAAACCGCCATTCAGCTTCAGTTTGTCCGTGACCTGCCAGGTATCCTGGATGAAGAACTGGACCGTCTGGGTGTCGAAGCCGTAGCCCCACTGGGTGAAAAACGGATTGTCGAGGAAGCCGAGGAAGTCGCGGGTCGGACCGTTGCGGTTTTCCGAATAGAAGCGGCGATACTGTTCGAAGTCGTTCTGCTCGAGCCAGACCCCGCCCTGGATTTCATGGTTGCCCAGCGCGTAGGTCACGCTGCCAACCAGGCCTTTGCGGTCGATATCGTATTCCGTCGTGCGAACCGAAAGCGGCGCGTTGGCGGTCGTGGCGCCCTGTGTAAGGGCGTTCGGAGAGATGAGATACGGCGTGCCCCAAAGTCCCTGACCCTTGTTCTGGTGGCTGTAGCCCTGGAGGCGCAGGTCAAGTCCTTCGGCCAGCGGCCAGTCGAGGGCGATGTAGGCAAGATCGTCGTCGCGAACGCCGGAGGCATTCCAGTAGGCATCATCGGCTGTTGCGATCGGCGCAGGGTAGACAAGACCGGCGCCGGCATTCGTGATCGGCTGGCCGGTATCGCCGCGATTGTGGGCGATGTCGGCGACGAGGACGGCGAGATCGAAATTGCTGTCCCCGAAATTGTCCCAGTCATAGCCGAGGCGGTCGATCATGCCGAGCGACATGTCCTGATAGTCCTGCTCGCGGCGCTCGGAGTGGCTGTAGTAGCCGGTGAGCGTTGCCGGACCGACGGGCTGGACGACCTTCAAGCCATACTGGTCCTGGTTCTGCTCGCCGTCACCCTTGTACTTGTCCATTTCGCTGGTCATGGCCGAGACCCAGGCGCGCGTGCCGAGCCCTTCGATCTCGCCGGTATCGATGCGGCCGAACAGGCGCAGCGTGTTGTCGCTGCCGGTCGTTGCGGCGCCAAGCACATCGAATTTATCGGCGGCATCGACCGAGCTGAACTTGAGCGCGCCGCCGAGATTGCCGGAGGACGCGACATCCAGGGCACCCGAACCCTGAGCGAGGGTAACGCCGCCGAGGTTCTCGCTGATCAGAGCGCGGGAGATGTGCAGACCATTGTGGTTGCCATAGCTCATGTCGCCGAGCGGAACGCCGTCAAGCGTGAAGCCGAGCTGGTTCTGGCTGAAGCCGCGGATGTTGATGCGGACGGCCCACTCATAGGCGCCGAACGGGTCAGCGCCCGAGACGGCAACCCCCGGCAGACGCTGGACCACCTTGATCGGGCTCGTACCCGGCGCCTGGAACTCCAGCGCTTCGCTCGAGACGGACTGGGTCTGGCGCACTTCGCCGGAGCCGATGACCACCACGGCATCGAGGACACGGCTTGCGTCAGCGGCAGCGAGATCCTCACCAACTTCAGACGCTGCTTGTCCGTGCGCGCTGAGCGCGGTTGTCATGGCCAGGACGGCCGAAGAAAGAAGGAATTGAAGTTTCATGATGGCCCCGTCGAGAAAAAGGTTTCGCAAAAAGAAACGGCAGCCAGGAAGGATGCTGTTCGTGCTTTGCGGACGTAGCCTCGCTCATTGACGGTTCTGCAAAGCTACAAAGACGAATTGATGACAGCGCCTGCGCGTTGCAAAAAAACGTCAGGGTCCGGAATACCCCCAGCTTTCTATCAGATTTGAATCAGTTGCCGGAGGACTGCCTTGCGTAAACCGGCATCAGGCCGCGCCGCAGATCAGCACGCTGCCCGGTCGATTTTGCTGGGCATCGCCGGCGGCAAGTTGAACCGATGCGGCCAGACGGCCTGTCTGGTTGCAGAAGCCAAACTACTCGAACTTGAACTCGACGCCGATCTCGAGGCCGCTTTCCCAGCGCTTCAGGCAGGTGCGCGGATACTTGAACTGCGGCAGGCGCAGCTCGAACTCGTCCGGCAGCAGCACGCCTTCCGGCACCGCGATCCGCGCGCCGCCCGGCGAGACATCGCGCACTTCCACTTCCTGCTTGCGGAACCAGCCGAGCTTGATCAGCCCGCGCGCATCGACGCGCACGCGCTGGCCACGCCGGTTGAACTTGCCCACTTCGAGACGCTGGGTATGGAAAGGCTGGCTGGACATGGCGGTTCCGGAGCTGGAGCAAGGGCAGGCTTCAGCGTGGTTATCGCACAAATGTGTAAAGGCTTGGCGAAACCGCTTGTCACAAATTGGGAACCGGGCATTTACCATTCGGCTACTCTTTGAAGGACCAGAATCGCCATGAGCGCAGACGTATCGATCCGCCAGCAGGGCGGCCTCGGCCGCATCACGCTCACCCGCCCCTCGGCCCTGCACGCCCTCAACACGCCTATGTGCGCCGCCATCCTGGAAGCCGTCACAGGCTGGGCCGCTGACCCCTCCATCCAGCTGATCTGGATCGACCACCAGGACGGCACCCGCGGCTTCTGCGCCGGCGGCGACATCCGCATGCTGGCGGAAAGCGGGGCAGGGGACGCCTCTGAAGCCCGCGATTTCTTCCGCACCGAATACCGCATGAATGCCGCCCTCGAGGCCTTCCCGAAGCCCATCCTCGCCCTGATCGACGGCGTCACCATGGGCGGCGGTGTCGGTCTCTCCGTCCACGGATCGCACCGCGTCGCCACCGAGCGCACCGTCTTCGCCATGCCGGAGACTGGCATCGGCCTCTTCCCGGATGTCGGCGGCGGCTGGTTCCTGCCGCGCCTCGGCGGCGAACTCGGCACCTGGCTCGCGCTCACCGGCGCCCGGCTGAAAGGCGCAGACGTCGCCGCCGCCCGCGTCGCCACCCACTACATGCCGTCCGAACTGATCCCAGCGCTCGCCAAACAGCTCGAAGCGGCCGACTTCTCCGCCGGCGCCGCTGAACTCCTGAACGAGATCCTCGCCCGCTTCACCCACGCCGTCTCCGCCGGCAGCTTCGAGGCCCACCGCGCCACCATCGACCGCTGCTTTGCATTCGCCCGCGCGGAAGACATCCTCGCGGCCCTCGACGCCGATGCCGGCGACTGGGCCCGCACCGAAGCCGCCACCCTGCGGGCCAAAAGCCCGGAGACCGTCAAGGTCGCCCTGCGCCAGTTGCGTGAAGGCCGCGCCGCCGCCACCTTCGAAGACAACATGCGGATGGAATTCCGCATCGGCTGGCGCAAGGTCCAGAGCGCCGATTTCCTCGAAGGCGTGCGCGCCGTCATCATCGACAAGGACAACGCCCCCGTCTGGACGCCCGCCCGGCTGGAGGACGTCTCCGAGGCCGATGTCGCTCGCTACTTTGCCCCGCTTGGCCCAGACGAGCTGAACTTCGGCGCCTGATGCCCGGCACTGGACAGGCGCAGGGCAGGGCGCCGATACTTGGGTCAGTCCAGCAGCAGGGATGAGGTTGAATGCGCGGCGAAGTCCTGAAGCCAGACGATGCGACCGGCCCCGGCCTGATCCTCGGCGAGGACGGCAAGCGCTACCATTTCACCTCCGTCCGGGTTCACAAGGGCGCCGCCCTGGCGCCGGGAAGTCCCGTAGACTTCATTGCTCTCGGCGAAGAGGCGCGCGACATCTATCCTTTGGGCAGGACGCCGTCTCCGGCGATCAATACAAGCATTGACGCCGCCTATGCTCCGGCAGTTGCCACCAAATCAGAAGGAATGCTCAAGTATTTCTTCCGGGCACTCTCGCGGAACTACTTCCAGTTCTATGGCCGGGCCCGGCGTGCCGAATATTGGGGCTACACGCTTTTCTATGTCGTCACGCTGATTGTCTGCTTTGTTGCAGACGCCGTAGTGTCCGCGGTTGTATTTGGCGCCTATGCAGACAGCGAAGATGGGTTCCTGCCAATATTCATGGGTCTGTTCTATATATATAGTTTGATTCCAGGCATCTCCATTACGGTCCGGCGTCTGCATGACCAGGACATGTCCGGCTGGCTCTACTTGCTGAACCTCATTCCTTATATTGGGCCGATCATCCTGTTCATTCTGATGTTCTTCGATTCACGTCCGAGCCCCAACAAACACGGAGTATCGCCCAAGTATGGCGGCGCCCAGACAGTCGACGTCTTCGCCTGAGGGTAAATCCGTTACGCCTCAGTAACGGTTAATGAAAAACGGTTTCTATTAACTCTATTCTTGCGTAGAGCCCGCATGTTTATCAAAATATTAGTGCTCATGATGTAACTCTACTCAAACTACAACAAAAGTTGAGTGGTGGTTACAATGATGATGATCGAAACGCAGGGCACTGCGAATACTTCTATCGGCGAGTCTTTCCTGAAGTCTCTGTCGTTGCTTGAGCAGGCGCACCGCCGTCTGCACGATGTCGTCAAGGACGACCTCGAGCGTGGCGGCGAGCGTTCGCTGACCGGCGTCCAGGCTCTCCTCCTGTACGAGATCGGCGAAGGCGAGGCCCCGGCCTCCGTCCTGCGCGCCCGCGGCGCCTTTGCCGGCACCAGCCTGTCCTACAACGTCAAGAAACTGCAGGAAGGCGGCTACCTGATCCAGACGCGTTCGGAAGACGACAAGCGCACCGTGACGCTCCGTCTCACCGATCGCGGCAAGAAGGTCCGCGTCCGCGTGGCGAAACTGTTCGAGAAACAGGCAACGGCCCTCGAGCCGACCGCCAGCGTCCGCGCCGACGATCTCTCGCAGCTCAACAAGACGATCTCGCGCCTCGAGCGCTTCTGGTCCGACCAGATCCGTTATCGTCTCTAGGCAAATGAAAGCCCCGGCCTGCTAACAGGCCGGGGCCTCCTATCCTCCGTCTACGGAGATATCCGGCTCACTCCGGATAGATCACTTTCAGGGTCGTGGCCGTGCCGGCTGCGGGAAGCGTCAGGCTCGCCTCGGCGAAAGTCGGCGCGGCGCGCATCGCCTCGCCGTTGATCATCGCCCAGCCATCGGCGGGTGGGCCCGCTTCGCTCATGTCGAACTGGCCGTTGGCATTGAAGTCATGCCAGATCGAGATCGAATAGGCGCCTTCCGGCAAGTCGAAGGTGAAGCTCTGGCTGCCGGCCTCGGGCGCGGCAATCATCTCTCCGGCGATCCCGGCATTCTGCATGAACTGCGCTTCGGTCTGCACGCCCACATAGAGCCTGCCGCCGCGCGCTTCGATGCCGTCCACATTGACGGTGAGGGGCGCTGCGACTGCGGCGCCAGCCGCGGCGAGGGCAGCGGCCGAGGCCATCAGGGTCTTGATAGGGGTCATCTGTCGCCTCCTTTGTCACTTCGACAAGCGCTTTGTAATTCAAAGCAGAATACGTTCGTCTTGCCTGGGGCAGGGGCCCCGGCCAAACTGCCTGTGATTCAGGAGTCGGCCCATGAAACTCTTCGCGGTCTTCGTCGGCGGCAATCATCCGCGCGCCAATATCGAGCTGCACGACCTGCGCTTCGTCACTGGCGAGACCATCCTGGATACGGTCCCCCAGCTGCGCGCCGCCTGGTGGGGCACACCGGCCTCGCTGCACATCGATGGCTACGCCGAGCTAACCCATGCCGAAGGCCGCCGTATCGAGATTGCGCCGGGTCCGGCACCCGCAAATCCGGACGCGTCCCTCTGGTTCATCAATGTCGGCGGCTACACGCCGGAACTGTTCGGCGAGCAGCACCATTATCTGTTCATGGTCGGCGCCGGCAAACCGGAAATCTGGACCCGCGCCCGCGCCCTCTCGCCGGACTGGACGAGCCGCCACAAGGACAACCTCGCCACCGTCGATGATGTGCTGGAAGTCAACACCCTTCTGGGTACGGACGGTTTCCACATCCGCATCGGCCCCGCCGAGCCCGGCGCCCCCGGCCCGAAAATCGTCTCGGACTATATCAAGCTCTGAACGCAGCCGCTGAAGGTGCACAAGTTTTTGCTTGCGCCGAAATCCAACCCCATTCCCGAAACCTATTTCTTGTCATCCCGTCGAAAGCCGGGACCCAGAAACCCTTGTTCTGCTTGAAGTTCTGGGTCCCGGCTTTCGCCGAGATGACAGGCAGGTTGAGATTACCGAGTGTTCCGAATCCGGCAGCATCCCGCGCCGTGTTATCCTCGCGGCCTCCCCCAGTCCCGCCATCTCATTCGCCCGCCTGCATCACATCCGGGACGCGAAACAAATCGATACGGAGTGATAAAAAATGAAAATCAATGAGAACGAACTGAGAGAGAAACGACACAAGACAAGCATCGGATGAGACAGCTTGAGGTAGTTTGAACGCGGTGGAGACAGAACTTGCGCCTACAAGAAACCGCCCCTCAAAAACATAAAACCCGGCCCTTCCAGCGCCTTGCAAAATACGCCCCCCGTTCCTGCGCAACCCCGAGCTGACCCTCCCGGCCGCAAAAAACCGAAACGCAACCCAAAATCCCACTTTTCCACACCCCGTTGCCACCTTAAGGTGATCGCCATACGGGGGCTCTTCACTCAACTCTTCACGGCCGCGACGCTGGCCGGCGCCGCCGGCGCAGCGCCCTGGGTGCGTGATGACGGCGGCTGGTATGGCCGCGCTCTGGTCGCCCATGACACGCTCGGCGATGCCAATGGCTGGCGCGGCGATCTCTATGCCGAATATGGCCTGACGGACGCTTGGACGGTCACCGCCAAATCCGAATCCGTCTCCTATCCGGACTATGAAGCCTTCGACCGCGACGCCTTCCGCCTGACCCTCCGCCGCAAGCTCTTCACCCACAAGAACTGGACCGCCGGCGCCGAGGCCGGCCCGATCTATGGCAGTACGGTCACCGGCCTGTCCGGCTGCGAAGGCTTCGGCTTCGAAACACGCGGCGGACTCGGCTATTCCGGCGTGCGCAAGACGGGCCGCAAATTCTACGCCTTCGCCGATGCGGCCTACATCCGCCAGGAAACTGGCTGCGAACGCGTCCGCGCCGAATTCGGCTACGGCTCTGATCTTACCGAACGCGTCTTTCTCACCTAGCAGCTGTGGGTCGAAGAGGGCAACCAGAGCGCCAGTTCGATCAAGATCGAAAACCAGCTCGGCGTGCACTTCGACAAGGTCGATGTTTCGCTCGGCTACCGCGAAGAGCTCGGCGGCCAGTTCGACGAGCACGCCGTACTCATCGCCGTCGTTGCCCGCCGCTAGCGCCTACTCGGCCGGCGCTTCCGGCGCGGTGTAGCCAGTCTGCACCATCAGGTAGGCGATCACCGCCATCCGGTCTTCCGGTTTGCGGACACCTGAAAAGCTCATCCGGTTTCCCGGCACGAAGGTGCGCGGATTGGCAAGCCAATGGTCAAGTTGTTCCGGTGTCCAGGTAAAGGTCTCGGCCTTCAGCGCGGGCGAATAATCGAAGCCCGGCTCGGAGGCGACTTGCCGCTCGAACAATCCGTGAAGGTTCGGCCCGACAAGGTTGCCCGCACCTTCGGCGGTCAAGTGGCAGGACTGGCAAAGCTTCCAGGTCCGGTTCCCCGCCGCGTAGCTGGCGGTATTGTAAGGCGCCGGAAGCGCGGCGAACTCGAGGCTCGGCTCAGCCGGTGCCGCGGCGGGTGCTTCGATGAGCGGTGCGGCGACGGGCGCGGCAACTGGCGTTTCGAGTTGCTTGGCCGAACCTGATTCCCCGCCGCAGGCGGCAACCGCGGCGATATAGATAGCGGCCAGAGTGAAGCGGAGAGAAGGGCGCATGAAGTCATTTTCCTGCAAAGTTCGATGTCCCAGTCTGGCGCTTTGTCCCGGCAAACTCAACCGATTCCGCCGGCGCTGTGATCCGAGGGTTTGTCCGGCCCCTGTCTCGCTGCTATCACAGTTCCAACCGGAAATATTCCCAAGGGACAGGATCATGACTGATACGACCACCGCAGGCCTTTCGCCGGCCGAGATCGCCAGCAAGGCTGAAGAAGGCGACATGGACATGGCGCTGCTTCATGCGCGGTCGTTGCTCGCGCAGGGCAAGGCGCAGGAGAGTTTCGGCTGGATCCTCCGTGCCGCAAAGGACGGCCATCCGGTGGCGGCGACTGAACTCGGCCTCCGGCTGATCGTCGGAAATGGGGCCCCGCAGGATCCGCCTGCGGGGATCAAGTGGATCGATGCGGCGGTGAAGGCAGGCTTTACGGAAGCGGTTCGCTGGCGCGCGCTATTTCTTTCGGCGGGGGTCGCGGGCCAGATCAATTTCGGCGCCGCGTTGAACCTCCTTGAAGCGGCCGCGCAGTCGGGCGACCTGCCTGCGCAGGCGCAACTCACATGCATCCGGGCCTGCGGCATTTTCAATGACGAAACCTTGAAGGCATTCCTCAATCCACCCGCGCCGCTGCTCTTCTCAGAGTCGCCTTGGGTCGTGGCTTCCGAACATGTGTTGCCGGAGCCCTTGTGCGAGTGGTGGATAGCGCGTGCTGCCAATCAGCTGGAAGCGGCGCGCGTCCATAATCCGGACGTTGGCGGGCGTTCCCAGGAGTCCATTCGCACGAATTCGGGCACCGGATTCGGCATCCTCCAGACGGATGTCGTTATGCAGCTTTGCCTGGCGCGGATTGCTGTCGCAACCGGCCGTCAGCGCACCTGGCAGGAAGCACCCAATGTCCTGCACTATGCTGTCGGCGAGGAGTATGGCCTTCACTATGACTTCCTCGATCCGGAGAACCCGCTTTTCGCTGAAGGCCTTGCCAAATATGGCCAGCGCCGCACGACGGCGCTCGTCTATCTCAACCAGAACTTCATGGAGGGGCAGACCTGGTTTGATGCGATCCAGAAGCACGCCCGCACGCCGGCCGGCGGCCTGATTGCGTTCGACAACGTGCTGAATGACGGCAAACCGGACAAGCGTTCCCTGCATGCGGGCCTGCCGGTCACGCTGGGCGAGAAATGGCTGCTGTCGATCTGGATCCGCGACCGCGACCAGCCGATCCTCTGACCCTGAGCGGCGATGGCGACAGGACGCGCGCGCCGGGCTAAACTCACCGGCTGATGGCTGATTCTGCGCGCCCCCGTCCAGTGATCCTCCGGCTGCCGCCGGAGGTGGTCAACCGCATCGCGGCGGGCGAAGTGGTCGAGCGTCCGGCTGCAGCCGTGAAGGAGCTTGTGGAAAACGCGCTCGATGCCGGCGCCCGGAACATCGCCATCGCCATAGAGGACGGCGGCCTGAAACGGATCACCCTCGAGGATGATGGCTGCGGCCTGACGGCCGACGAACTTTCCCTGGCGCTGGAACGGCATGCCACCTCGAAGCTCGTTCCCGGTATCGATGGCCGCGTCGATCTCCTGAACATCCAAACCATGGGCTTTCGCGGCGAGGCCTTGCCGTCGATCGCCTCGGTTAGCCGGATGCGGATTGTCAGCCGCGCTGCGGGTGAAGCGGCAGCGGAAATATACTCCGAGGCCGGACGGATCGAAGGGCCCAAACCGGCGGCCTTCACCGGACGGGGCGAGACGGGAACCCGTCTCGACGTGGCGGATCTGTTCCATGCGACACCGGCGCGCCTCAAATTCATGCGCGGTGAACGGGCCGAGGCCATGGCGGTGACCGATGTGGTCAAACGTCTCGCGATGGCCAATCCGGCGGTCGGGTTCACGCTGGAAAACAATGGCCGCAATGTCCTGCGGTACGGCCCCGAGCGCGATGACGAAGCCGGCCGTCTCGCGCGGCTCGGCGCGATCATGGGGCGGGAGTTCAGCGACAACGCCATTGCGATCGAGGCGGAACGCGACGGCGCGCGTCTCTCCGGCTTTGCAGGCTTGCCAACACTCAACCGCGGCAATGCGCAGATGCAATACCTGTTCGTGAACGGACGGCCCGTGAAAGACCGGATGCTGACTGGCGTCGTGCGCGCCGCCTATCAGGACTTCCTCGCGCGCGACCGCCATCCGATGCTGGCGCTGTTCGTGGAGCTGGAAGCCGAAGAGGTGGACGTCAACGTGCACCCGGCGAAGACCGAAGTGCGCTTTCGCGATGCCGCCAGCATTCGCGGCCTGATGATCGGCGCGCTGCGCCACAGTCTCGCGGGCGCAGGTCACCGCGCCTCGACGACGGTGGCAGGATTTGCGCTCGGAAAGGCGCAGCCCGAAGCGTCGCAGGTAGGCCTGCTCTGGCAGGCACCCTATTCGCCCGCCCACCGGCCGGTGAGCCTGCCGCGCGGCGTGTTCGAGGCGCAGCGGGAACCGTTCGTGCCCGATACCGCGCCTGCAGCTCGGGTCGATGCGGCGGCGCCGCCGACGCATTCCGGCGAATTCCCGCTTGGCGCCGCCCGGGCGCAGCTGCATGAGACCTACATCATTGCTCAGACGGCGGACGGCATCGTGATCGTCGACCAGCATGCCGCGCATGAGCGCCTAGTTTACGAGGCCATGAAGCGGCAGATGGAAGAAGGCGGCGTGCGGCGCCAGGCGCTGCTGATACCCGACATCATCGAACTCAGCGAAGACGAAGCGGGGCGCATTCTGGAGCGCGCGGAAGATCTCGGCGCGCTCGGGCTCGAGGTCGAAGCCTTCGGCCCCGGCGCCATCTGCGTGCGGGCGACCCCGGCGCTCTTTGGCGAAATGGACACGGCCGGGCTGCTGCGCGATCTGGCGGATGACTTCGCGGAGTATGGTTCCGGCCTCGTTCTGAAAGAGCGGTTCGAGGAGGTCATGGGCAACATGGCGTGCCGGTCTTCCGTGCGCGCGGGCCGCCGCCTGAACGGCGAGGAGATGAACGCGCTGCTGCGCCAGATGGAGGCGACGCCGCATTCCGGCCAGTGCAACCATGGCCGTCCGACTTATGTCGAACTGAAACTCGCCGATATCGAAAAGTTGTTCGGGCGCCGTTGATGAAAGTGGGCCTCACACGGCGCGGCCTCCTTGCAGGCGCCAGCGCGCTTACCGCGGCAGGCTGCGCGGGCTTCCCAGCCGCCGGTCATCCATCAGCGGCGCACGAGCGCATCCGAGCGCTGGTGGAGGCGGGCGAGGTTCCAGCAGCAGGTCTCGTGGTGCGGCGCGGGGGACGGATTGTCTTTTCCCATGCCGCCGGCCTCGCGCAAGGCGCCGGCGGGGAAGCCGCGCCGGTCCTGTTCGGCGCCGACACGAAGATGCGGATCGCCTCGGTGTCCAAGTTGGCCGTCGCGCTGATCGCACACCGTCTCGGTGCAACCGGATTGGTGGATATCGACGCGGATGTCTCGGCCGCGTTCGATCCACCGCTGCGCCATCCAGAGTTTCCGGACGCGCCGGTCACGCTGCGCCATCTTCTCAGCCATACGGCCGGCCTGCAGGATCCGGACGTCTACTGGATGGCGGCGCCTGGCCGCACGGAAGGGCTTTTCACGCCGGCCATGTGGCGGCCTGCCGAGGCGGGCCCGCCCGGCAGCGCGTTTAAATATGCGAACTTCGGCTACGGTCTCGCCGCGCATGTTCTGGAAAGTGCGACCGGTATGCGCCTTGACCGGCTCGTCGCGCAGAACGTTTTATGCGGGTCGGGTCTGGACTGCGGGTTCAACTGGTCCGGCGTGCCGCGCGCTCAGCGGCAAGCCGGGGCCACGCTATATGCCTTCGAGGAGAATGCCTGGCAGCCGCAGGCCGACGGTCCGGCCGTCCTCGCCAGCGAGACACCTGCTATCCTGAGCGAGGCCGGATTCGACCTTGCCAATTATGTTCCGGGTACGAATGGAACCCTGTTCAGCCCGCAAGGCGGCTTGCGCGCAAGTTTGCAGGACATGCTGACGCTCGCGCGGCTGGCCGCGTCCGAGCCGATGATGACAGAACCTGTCTGGACACATGATCCGGCGACGGATGCTGATGATACGGATGCCGGTTATTTTTCAAGGTTCACGGCGGGCGCGCAGGTTCACCCCGCAGACGACTCGCCGATCCCCGGACTCAAGCTGCTGGGGCACCACGGCGAAGCGTACGGACTCTACAGCGCGGCCTTTCACGCGCCGGACCTGGATGCGGAATTCGCCTTTGCGGTCACCGGAACGAAAGCGAACGGCGCGGCGCGCGCGGAGCGCCATCCGGTAGTCGTCAAGGCGACCGATCCACTATGGGAAAGCGTCGCGGAAATCCTGCGCTCTGGCGGCCTTTAAGCAGGTCTCAAAAGTTGCGTTGACGCGCGAACATAAAAAGGGCGGATCAGGCCTTCGTTTTCTTCGCCTTTTTCGGCTTGTCGGCTTTCTTTCCGATCTCGCGCGTCTTGCGCATCCGGTCCATGCCGCCTCCGGCAACCCATTTGAAGATGCGCCAGGCTTCACCGGTGGTCATCTTCGGGGCGGGCGCCAGCGTGCCGGCCTTCTCGGGCGGCGCGATCCTGGGCGGTTTGCGGCCCTTGATCCTTGTACGGATGGGCGCGGGAATTTCGGGCGGCTCATCGGCGGCCACGAGTTCCTCTTCGCGCGTCTCCAGCTGCGCCGGGGCGCCCTTGGATTCGAAGGCGGGGTCGAGATTTTCAAGCAGGTGTGCATCGGAGAAATCCACTGCGAGTTCGACCCAAAGCGGCAAGTGGTCCGACATCTGCCAGGTCAGCCAGCGCTCGGCATAGTATTCCTTGTCCTTGGCCTTGTCCTTCGGCGTGCCGTCCGGACCGAGGTCGCGGTGGCGGGCGGGCAGGGCAGGCGCGTAGTGATCGTAGTGCTCCGGCTTGAACACCGCTTTTGACCAGTCGAACGCGCCAGAGGAGAGGAATGTCAGTTCGTCCGCCTTGGTCCGGAACGCGATCTGGTCATAATAGTTCGTGCCGAGAAGGTTTGACGGATACTGTTCCGGCGGCAGCTGGAAGCCGGCCTTGGACAGCGCCTGCATGGTCTCGTCGATCGGGTTCTTGATGTTGAAATCGCCGAGCAGGATGTAGTTTTCCTTCTCGCGCTCGGCGCGGCCTGCCATTTCCTTGGCGAGGTATTCGATTTCCTGCACCCGGCGCTGGTAGCCATCCGAGCCCTTAGATTCCTCGCCGAAATAGATGTGTACGGTGCAGAGAGAGAACTTGAACCATCCGGCCTGGAAGCTGACGAGGAAAGGCGTGCGCGCGAACTGCTGCTCGCCCGGGAGGAGCGCGTGTTTGGGCAAAACGATCTCGCCGGCGATGTTCCGGAAGCGGACTTTCCGGCTGTCATAGACGAAAGCCATCCGCTCGCGGTTGCCGGAGCTGCCGACAGTCACGTCCGTCGCGATGAAATCCCAACCCGGCCCCATCAGGCGGATGACATCCTTCAGCGGCTGAAGGTCCTCGTTGACCTCCTGCAGCGCGCAGACATCGAAGGCGGAGAGGATTTCGGCGATGTAGTGCAGGCTTTCACGGCGGCGCGGGCCGTGGCGGAACTTGTTGTTGTCGAAATCCCGGATGTTCCAGGTGCCTATGATCAGGCTCGCATCCTTGGTGCGCCGCGGCACGCCCTTGGGCGGCGGCGAGGCGAGCTGGGCGCGCAGGTCGAGCAGGCGGCGCGAGGTCCAGTCGCGTTCGGCGAGCGTGAACAGGCGCTCGTTGCGCAGATCGGTGTACCAGACCATTCGCGTATCCCCTCGCATTCTGCGATGGGCGATCAATCGTTAAGTTTGGTTAGCAGGCCGTTAACGTTTCCCCGAATGCGCCCTGAAAGCAGGGTGTTCAGACGCTGACCACGCGGCCGGGGTTCATGATGTTGAGGGGGTCAAGCGCGCGCTTGATGGCCCGCATCGCCTCGGTGGCGGCGGGTGGGCGAAGGCGCGCGAGTTCGTCGCGCTTCAGGCGGCCGACGCCGTGCTCGGCGGAAATTGAGCCGCCGAAAGCGGTGACTGTGTCGAAGACGATGCGCGTGACGGCGGCTTCATGCGCCTTGAGGACCGGGGCGGCATTGCCCGCGGGCTCCACCACGGAATAGTGCAGGTTGCCGTCACCGACATGGCCGAAGATGACAAAGTCCGCCGACGGAACAAGCGCGCGCACGGCAGCGTTGCAGGCGTCGATGAAGGCCGGGATGCGGCTGATGGGAACGGAGATGTCCTGGTTGAGGGCGGTGCCATAGGCGCGCTTGGAGAGCGGGATCGTCTCGCGGATGTGCCAGAAGGCTTTCGCCTGCGTCTCGCTCGCGGCGATCGCGGCGTCCTGGACGAGGCCCGCTTCGGCGCCGGCTTCGAGTGCGGCGGTGAGCAGCGCCTCGGCCTGTTCGGCGCGGGGCTGGGAGATTTCGATCAGCACGCGCCATTCGGCATTGGCGGGCAGCGGATCGCGCGTACCCGGAATATCAGCGACGACCATCGCGACAGCGTTGGCGGGGATGATCTCGAAACTCGTGACCGAGTCGCCGGCATGATCGCGCACAAGGGCGAGGAGTTTCACGACGTCTTCGGCGGTGGCGACGACGACCCAGCCGGTGGCGCGCTGGACTTTTGGGAAGAGCTTGAACGTGGCGGCCGTGATCAGGCCGAGCGTGCCTTCGGCGCCGGCGAAGAGGTGTTTGAGGTCGTAGCCCGTGTTGTTCTTGCGCAGGCCCGAGAGGCCGTCCCAGATCTCGCCGGAGGGGAGGACGACTTCGAGGCCGAGGATCAGGTCGCGCATCATACCGTAACGCAGGACAGCGACGCCGCCGGCATTGGTGGAGATCAGGCCGCCGAGTGTGGCAGTGCCCTGCGAGCCGAGCGAGAGTGGGAACAGGCGGTTCGCCTTCTCCGCCGTTTCCTGCGCCGTCACGAGCGTGGCGCCGGCTTCGATGACCATGGAATTGTTGAACGGGTCGACCTCGCGCACGGCGTTCATGCGCGTCATCGACACGCAGACTTCGCCGTGGGGCGTGCCGCCATCGACGAGGCCGGTATTGCCGCCCTGCGGCGTGATCGCGATGCGGTAGGCCGCGCAGAGTTTGACGAGGGCGGCGGCCTCGCTGGTGGAGGCGGGGCGCGCGATGAAAGGCGTCTCGCCCTGATAGGTGCCGCGCCAGGGCGTCGAGACGGCGAGCAGCTTTTCCGGATCGTTCGTCCAGCCTTTCGGGCCGAGCAGGTCCTTGGCGGCGGCGAGAAAGGCGGGGGGCAACAGCGCGGTCATCTCGGCAGTTTACGCATTTCCAGCGCGATGGCGAGGCCGCCGGCTGTCGCAGAGAGGCCTTCGATCACCCCGTCGCGCGCCTCGCTCGTCTTGTTCTGGCTCAGCTTGCTCATGCCTTCGAAGCGGATCGGGCGGAGTTCGTAGGCGCGGATGCCGCGCAGCATCATTTGAAAAGAGGCGGGGTCCATCTTGGCGCGGGTCCAGGGCGGCTTGGGCAGGAGCTGCGCCTCGAAATGGTCGGAGACGTCGTCGAGGAATGCGGTTGCATCGGCCGGGGACGGCGTGCCTTCGGCCTCCACCGAGAGATAATTCCAGGTCGGCACCTGGTTGGGGACGGTGCCGTACCAGTCCGGCGAGATATAGGCCTCCGGCCCGGTGAAGACGATCAGCGCGGCGGCGCCCGCTTCGAGGCGGCGCGTGACGGCATTGTGCGCAGACAGATGAAACCGCAGGCGCGGCTGGCCGTTCTCGAGCGCGGCGAGGACGGGCGTGTGCGCGGCGAGCGGGGCGACCTCTCCGTTGACGCAGACGAGACCGAGCGGGTAGGCGCGGATGCGGGCGATCAGCGTTTCCGGATCGGACTCGCGGAAGAGCGGGGCGGGATGCATGGCTTAGAACAGGCTGCCCTGCTGGCCGGGCTTGCGCGGTATGGACTTGGGTTTGGGCGGCTCGGCTCCTAGCGGCTGGGCTGCGACATCGCCGTCCGCGAAGCTGACCTTGAACTGATCCGTACCCGACGCAATGTCCGCCGAGCGGATCAGGCGGCCTTCGGTATCGCGCACGAGCGTGTAGCCGCGTTTCAGCGTGGCCTGATAGGAGAGGGTCTCCAGCATCTTGGCTTCGGTGTTCAGCGCCGCGGTCCGTTTTTCGATCAAGCGCATCAGGGCGGGGCGGGCGCGCACGGCAATGTCGCGTAGGCGCTGGCGGCCTTGCCGGATTTCGGATTTCAGCATCGCGGGCGAAAGCTGAAGACGCGAGAGTTTGAGGCGCGCCTTTTGGGTCAGGGCCAGGGCGGCTTTCGGCAGGTTCGCGCTGGCGAAGTCGAGGCGCTGGCGGGCAGGCTGTAGCAGCATTTCCGGGCGGGGCAGGCGCGCGGCGGCGAGTTTGTCCCGGCTGCGGGAAAGGGCGCGCGTCAGGGCGCGCTTCAGGCGCTCGCCGCTTTCGCCGGTGGTGAGGAGCAGTTCCGTCCGTACCGGGACGGCCATCTCGGCGGCGCCGGTGGGCGTCGGCGCGCGGCGGTCGGAGACATAGTCGATCAACGTCGTGTCGGTCTCGTGGCCGACGGCGGAGATCAGCGGGATCTCGCTGTCGAAAGCGGCCCGCACGACGATTTCCTCGTTGAACGGCCAGAGGTCCTCGATCGAGCCGCCGCCGCGTGCGACGATCAGCACGTCTGGCCGGTCGGCGCCGGTTATGGCGTTGAAGCCGCGGATGCCGGCAGTCACCTGCGCGGCGGCCTGTTCGCCCTGCACGAGGGCCGGCCAGACGATGACGCGCACGGGAAAGCGCTCGCGGATACGGTGGAGGATGTCGCGGATCACGGCGCCGGTCGGCGAGGTGACGACGCCGATGACGCGCGGCATGTAGGGGATCGGTTTCTTGTGTTTCGGATCAAACAAGCCTTCGGCGGCGAGCTTCTTCTTGCGCTCCTCCAACAGCTGCATCAGCGCGCCGGCGCCGGCGGGGCGCATGGAGCTGGCGATCAGCTGGTAGGCCGAGCGGCCCTCATAGGTGGAGAGGCGCCCCGTGGCGATGACTTCGAGGCCTTCTTCCGGGCGGAAGGGCAGGCGCTCGACCTGGCCGCGCCACATGATCGTGTTGAGCACGGCCTTGTCGTCTTTCAGGTCGGCATACATGTGGCCGGACTTGGCGAGGGTCACGCGGCCCAGCTCGCCGCGCACGACGACATGGTCATAGTTCGTCTCGATCGTCCGCTTCAGGCTGGCGGCGAGTTCGGAGACGGTGAGTTCGGCCTGGTTCGTGGGGCTTGAGTCGGACATGGGGACTTGATCCCATGCGCGGCGCGGCGCATCAAGCCGCCCCATGAACATACTCCTGATCGGATCGGGCGGCCGTGAACACGCCCTGGCCTGGAAGATGGCCCAATCGCCGTTGGTGGACGTGGTGCATTCGGCGCCTGGCAATCCCGGTATGCACGAGATCGGGCCCTGTTTCGACGTGGCAGCGGACGATATCGACGGGCTCGTGAAGCTCGCGCTGCAGATCGAGCCGGACCTGATTGTGATCGGGCCGGAGGCGCCCCTTGCGCTCGGCCTGTCGGACATCCTGCGGGCGCGGGGTTTTGACGTGTTCGGGCCCTCGAAAGAGGCGGCGAAGCTGGAAGCCTCGAAGGCCTTCTCCAAGGCGCGGATGGTGAAATACGGTGTGCCGACGGCGGCGTATGGCGAGTTCACGCAGGCCGCGCCCGCCAAGGCGTTCCTGAACAAGATGAAGGCACCCTACGTGCTGAAGGCGGACGGCCTCGCGGCGGGCAAAGGCGTCGTCATCGCGGAGACGCGGGCGGCGGCGGAAGCCGAGATCGACGAGATGCTGTCCGGCAAGTTCGGGGACGCATCGGCGACGCTGGTGATCGAGGAGTTTATGCACGGCGAGGAGGCGAGCGTGTTCGTCATCACCGACGGCGTGGGCGCGGTCTACCTGCCGGCGGCTCAGGACCACAAGCGCGTTGGCGATGGCGACACCGGGCCGAACACCGGCGGCATGGGCGCCTATGCGCCGGCTCCGGTCGTCAGTACCGAGATCATGGCGCGGGTGAAACGCGAGATTGCCGAGCCGATGCTGAAAGGCATGGCGAAGGACGGGATGCCTTATCAAGGCGTGCTGTATATCGGCGTGATGGTCACTCCGGACGGCCCGAAAGTGGTCGAGTTCAACGCGCGCTTCGGCGATCCGGAATGCCAGGTGCTGATGAAAGGCCTCGCGGGCGATATCGTGCCGCTGATCCTGATCGCGGCGACCGGCGGACTGAAGGGCAGCGAGAAGGATTTCGAACGGCTGCTGGAGCTGGAGGATTTCCGGCCCACGGCGACCGTCGTGATGGCATCAAAGGGCTATCCGGGCAGCTATGGCAAAGGCTCCGTGATCGGCGGTGTGTCGGCGGCAAACGCGATAGATGGCGTCACGGTGTTTCATGCGGGTACGGACGTTGCGCCGGACGGCGCACTGGTCGCCAAGGGCGGGCGCGTGCTGAATGTCACCGCGAGCGGCGCGAGCCTGCGAGAGGCGGTCGACCGCGCCTATGCGGGCGTGGCGGCGATTGACTGGCCGGAGGGCTTCTGCCGGCGGGACATCGGCTGGCGGGCGCTGGGCTAAGCGTTCGGATCGATCAGGATCTTGATCTCGCTCGGGTTCTTGGCGAGGGAGTCGAAGGCGGCTTCGGTGTTCGCCAGGGGCTGGCGGCTGGTGATGAGGCGGGCCGCTTTGTCCGGATGCGCTGCGATCATCGCAAGGGCGGCGGCGAATTCTTCCGGCCGGTAGGCGAAGCTGAATTCGAGCGTCAGTTCACGCAGGATGCCTTCCAGCGGTGTCAGCTTTTCCTCATGCGGGCAGACGCCGGCGACAATGATATGGCTGTGCGGCGGGGCGCCCTTGATCAACTGGTCGATCAGACCCGGCGCGCCAGTACACTCAAACAGGTTGGCGCCGGCTGGCAGGCCGCGGAATTCGCGCGCCAGCAGCGGCGACATCGTGTGCGGCGTGAAGGCGAGATCATCCCAGTGCCTGAATGCAGAGTCCCTGGCAGGATCAATCACGATATCGGCGCCGAGCGCGGCGGCGGCCTTGCGGCGCTCGGGCGAGAAATCGGCAGCGAGAATGGGCCCGCGCCCCTGCAGGCTGAGCGAGAGGATGACCGCGAGGCCGACGGGGCCGCAGCCGATCACCACGTTCGGCCCTTTGTTGCGGCTGGCGAGCCCCGCCGCATGCAGGCCGACCGAGAGCGGCTCCGTCAGCGCTGCCAGATCGTCCGGCACGGTGTCCGGAATGCGGAAGCTGCGCACGGCATCGATACAGCTGAGCGTTGCGAGGCCGCCGCCATGGCCGGTCGAGAGGCCGATGGTTTGCGGGCCGGCATGGTCGTGCGTGAAGGGCAGGCCGGTGATCCGGTCGCCGCGTTTGAGGTTCGTCTCGGTGCCGGGCGCGATGCCAATGATCTCGGCAGAGAATTCATGCCCGGGGATGAACACCGGCAGCTGGTCCTGCGGCAGTGCGTCCGCAAGCGCGGCGAGCTGTTTGCGCAGCGAGAGATCACTGCCGCAGATGCCGGTGAAGATCGGCCGTACCAGCAATTGTCCAGGCGCCGGTGATGGGTCCGGCAGGTTGCGGACGGTAAAGGCTTTGCCCTGGAGCGTGGCGGCACGCATGGTCCGTGTCCTGATCGTCAGGTGTTGGGCGGCAGCATGAACTGCGCGACTTCCGGCTGGCCGGTATGCGCGGTCGTGCCGCCATCGGCGACGACAATCGAGCCGGTCATGTAGGACGCATCATCTGAGGCGAGGAAGGCGACGACCTTGGCCATCTCTTCCGGCTGAGCGGCGCGACCAATAGGAATGCGGCGGATCCAGTCGTCTCTCAGGCCCGGCATCTGGGAGACACCGGCGGTGATGGGCGTATCGACCAGGCCGGGGCACAGCGCGTTGACGCGGATGCCGTCCCGGGCGTGATCGACGGCGAGGGCGCGGGTGTAGTTGATGACGGCGCCCTTTGCGGCGTTATAGGCCGCGAAGCGATAGTCGCCGCCCATGCCGGAGATCGAGGCGGTGTTCACGATGGCGCTGCCCTTCGGCATGTGGGGAATCGCGAAGTGGCAAGCGTAGTAGACGCTGTTGAGGTCCACCGCGATGATGTTTTCCCAATCGGCGGGGGCGAGTTCGACACTGGTGCCGAAGCTGCCGATGCCGGCATTGTTGAACAGGATGTCGATGCGGCCATGGCGGGCAACGGCGGCTTTGATCAGGGCCTCGACCTCCGCGGCTTTCGACACGTCGCACTTCACGGCCACCGCCGATGGGCCGAGGCTGGCCGCAAGGCTTTTGCCGCCTTCGTCGCCGATGTCAGCGAGCACGACGAGCGCGCCTTCCTTCGAAAGCAGACGTGCCGTGGCCGCGCCAATGCCGGAGGCTGCGCCGGTGATGACAGTGACCTTGTTCTCGAACCGCTTCGAACTCATGTCAGTACGGCGCTCGGTGGGGCGGTCTCGTTCGCCCAGTCGGGCTTGCGTGCGGTGACGGCCGCGGCGATCTTCTCCCAGGCAGGCAGGGACTTGGCGATGAAATTGATATCGAAGTCTTCCTGCGTGCGGAACTCGAGGACCTCGACGCCTTGCGGGCCGGGCGTGTAGCGATAGGCCTTGTCCTTGCCGAGGAAAAATCCGTCGCCTGGGCCGAGCGTTTCCGTGCCGAGCTGGAGCGAGCCGGCGACGATATAGTAGAGGCAATCCGCATTGTGCGTATGCAGAGGAAGCGGGAAGCCGCTCTTGAACCAGGCGTAGGTGAGGCTGAAGCCGGGGCGGGAGAACAGGGTCTTCACGATGTTGCCCTCGGCGAAACCGGCTTCGAGCGCCTTGGTGATCCCCGCCTGGAATTCCGGGTTCATGCCGGTGACTTCCATATGCGCGGTCTCGTCCAGCGAGGGCGATGTGGCCGTGCGGAAGATTTCGTAACCGCCGCCGGCGGATCGGGTTTCGGCTTCGGTTGCGGTATCACTCATGGGCAGGTCCTCCGGAATCGCCTGTTGCCTTTGCGGCGGGGCGGGTGCGGAATGTAGCGGGCGCTCTTTCCGTCTTGGTCAGACGCTAGCAACAATTCAATATTAGTCAATATTGACTAATAAAAATTGGATCATTAGTTGACGTGAGGGCATTTAGACACATTTGAGTGCCGCATGACGAACAGGAAATCAATGACGGGAACCGACTCTCGCCCTGAAGTCCGTCGGCGCACGCGGCGCGGCGAGGAAACGCGCCGCCAGATCGTCGAGGCCGCGATCGTTTGCCTGAACAATCTTGGCTATGCCGGTACGTCGGTCGAGGCGGTGATGGAGCAGGCGGGGCTGAGCCGGGGCTCGGTGCTGAACCAGTTTCCGACCCGCATTGACCTTATGGCCGCCACGATCCAGGCCGCGATGGAGGCGATGGTTGCCCATACGCTTGAGCAGTCATCGGCGTTCTCGGACCCGGCCGCGCGGATGCGCGCGATGTGCGACGTGTTCTGGACGACCCAGCAGCTGCCGGCCTCCACCGCCGTGACGGAGGTGCTGCTGGCGGCTCGCTGGGACGGCGCGCTGGCGGTGGCGCTGCGCCCGGTGGCCAGCCAGATTGAAACCGAAATTGATCAGTTCACGGCGCAGCTCTCTCGCGAAGCCAGCGTTACGGGAGAGGGGCTTGAAGCCAATCTGCTGCATGCGCGCATCCTGATCCTCAGCCTGCGCGGTATCACGCTGGAGCTGATGTACGATCAGGACCGCGGCATCATCCACCGCGCCCTCGACCAGATACGGCTTATGCACCAGGCGCACTGTGACCGTGTGCTGGCTGGGCGCGGTTAGGCCTCTGCCGCCGGTTCATCCTTGAACCAGACTTCGACCGGGCCCTTGAAAGTCAACGTCAGGGGATTGCCTTTGCGGTCCATCGCCTTGCCGGCGGTCAGCTTGATCCAGCCTTCGGAGACGCAGTATTCCTCGACCGTGGTCTTTTCCTCGCCCTTGAAACGAACGCCGACGCCGCGAATGAGGGCGTCATAGTCATAGTGCGGGCTGCGCGGGTTCACGGAGAGGCGGTCAGGAGGTGTGTCGGTCATGCGCGGGGTTTAGCCGGGCAGGCGGCCTGGTTTCAAGCCCCCGGTTGCCGCGTGCCGCCAAAAGCCTAGGTTGCTGGAGAAGAGGGAGGCCGGTCCATGGTGCTACGCAGTCCGCAGGAACAGGCCGATCCGAACCGGATCCAGAGCAGTCTCGCCGTGACGCTGTTTCGCTGGATCGAGCGGTCTCTGCTGGTGCTGACGGCCGGGTTGACGATCATCGCGGCGGTGATGGAGCTGTGGACGATCTACCAGAAACAGGAAGTCGGCCTCGCGGATATCCTGCTGATGTTCCTCTATCTTGAAGTCATCGGCATGATCGCGGTCTTCTACACCGGCATCGGCTCGCCCTTCGTCTACCCCATCTTCATCGCCATCACGGCGCTTGCGCGCCTGATCGTGCTGCAAGGCAAGGACATGGCGCCGGAGAACATCATGTTCGAGGCCGGGGCCATCCTGGTTCTGGCGGCGGCGGCTGTGGTGGTCGGATACGCAAGGCGGAACTGAAGGCGAGACTATTTGCCCACAAAGATCAGCGTGCCTTCCGGCACCTCTTCGGTGAAGCGCGTCAGGTCCGCTTTCGAGAAGACGATGCAACCGTTGGAGCGGCCGAGCTTGCCATGCTGCTTCAGGAAGGCCGGCTCAGCATAGCTGGCAGCGTGGACGACGATGGCCCGCGCGCGGGAGGTCTTGTTGCCCTCGTCCAGCCCGTCGAGCTTGTAGGATTCGCCGTGCTTGCCCGAGTATTCCTCGGCAAAGCGGAACAGGCCCTCGGGGCTCGCCTGGGACCCGGGAACGCTGGAGAAACGGTCGAGATAGCCGTCATGGTCGGCGTCCGAGCCGAGGCCATGAGCCGCACGGAAGGCCGTCACCGCGCCGGACTCCAGATCGATGACAAACAGGCGCTCCCGACTGGAATGCAGGCTGTAATCGACCACGACCAGCTTGCCGGTGGCGTGGCCTTCGTGGCCGCGTGCCTCCATGGCCTCGACTGCGCGCTCCAGAAGCGCCGGGCGGATCAGGCCGTTGGGGTCGAGGGATTGGGCCTTGGCCAAGGTGCCGGCGCTGAAAAAAACAAGCAGGAACAGGGCGGCGCGGCGGATCATGCAGGCGGGGTCCTTCTGGCGGCGAATAATCGGCGACGTGGCGGCAGGTCTTGGCGCGCGGGGCGGTATCAGTATGGTAGGGTTCAAAATCCGGCAGAATTTAGGGAGCGCGACATGGCAGAGGCGGCAAACGCACAGGACCTGTTTTCCGGCACAAAGCCGGTGGTGGACAGCCACAAGTTCAACGAGGCTAATCTCGCCGCCTGGATGCAGGCGCATGTCGAGGGCTATGAGGGCCCGCTGGAGGTCCGCCAGTTCAAGGGCGGCCAGTCCAATCCGACCTACCAGCTGGTGACCCCGAAGAAGAAATACGTGATGCGCCGCAAGCCGCCCGGCAACCTGCTGCCCAGCGCCCACGCGGTCGACCGCGAGTTCACGATCATCAGCGCGCTCTATCCGCTCGGCTATCCGGTCGCGCGGCCTTACGGTCTGTGTACGGATGACAGCGTCGTCGGCACGATGTTCTACATCATGGACATGATGGAAGGACGCATCCTCTGGGATGGCACGTTGCCGGACTATGAGCCCGCGATGCGCCGCAAGATCTATGAAGCGAAGATCAAGACCTTCGCGGACCTGCACAATGTCGACTGGAAGAAAGCCGGCCTCGAAGGCTATGGCAAGGAAGGCGACTACATCGCCCGCCAGATCCACCGGTGGACGAAGCAGTACAAGGCCTCCGAGACGATGCACATTCCGGAAATGGAAAAGCTGATCGAGTGGCTGCCGAAAAACATTCCGCCCGGCGACACGACGACCATCGTGCACGGCGACTACCGGCTCGACAATATGGTGCTGCACCCGACCGAGCCGCGTGTCATCGCGGTGCTCGACTGGGAACTCTGCACGCTGGGTGATCCGATCGCGGACTTTTCCTACCACCTGATGAACTGGGTGATGCCGCCGGGCGATTCCACGCGCGGCTCGATCATGGCGATCCCGGACCTCAAGGCCTGGGGCATACCGACGATGGAAGAATATGTGGCGATGTATTGCGCCCATACCGGCCGCAAGGGCCTGCCGCAGCTCGATTATTACTTCGCGTACAACGCCTTCCGTCTAGCCGGCATCCTGCAGGGCATCATCGGCCGGGTGAAGGAAGGGACGGCCAACAGTGCCAACGCCGAATCGAACGCGGCCCGCGTCGTGCCGCTGGCGAAGTTTGCCTATGAGTATGCCCGCCGCGCCGGCATGGAGGGATGACGGCGCCGTCGTCCGGCGTTCCGGGCGGCGGAGACGGGCGACAGCCGCTCACGGTGCGGCAGCTTTTATTGCTCGCTTTTGCGGCCGCCGTGGTCACGGCCAACGCCTATTACATCCACCCGATCATCGCGCTGGTCGCGAGGGATTTCGGCGTCTCGCCGTCGGAGATCGGGCTGGTGCCTGCGCTGAACCAGATCGCGCTGGCCGCCGGCATCTTCCTGCTGCTGCCGCTCGGTGACCGGTTCAGTAACCGCCAGCTCGCGACGCTCTTTGCTGCCGGACAGCTGATCGGCCTTGTGGTTATGGCCTTCGCCACCAGCTTCTGGATCTTCGTCGCGGCCTCCACCTTCCTCGGTTTTTCCACCATCACGCCCTACCTGCTGCCGGCTTACACCTCGAAGCGCGTCGAGCCGCACCGGCTCGGGAAGGCGACGGCAACCCTGACGACGGGCGTGATCGCTGGCATCCTTGTGGCGCGGGTCGGGGCCGGCTGGGTCGGCGAACATCTCGGCTGGCGAACGGTCTACTATGGCGCCGCTGGCATGATGCTGCTGGTCACGCTGCTGCTGCCGCGCATCATGGAGGGGCGCGACAAGTCCGAAGCCGGTCCGCCGCCCGGAAACTATCCGTCTCTCGTCCTGTCGGTTTTTCCGATCGTCCGTCAGCACCCGGAGGTTCTTCTCTCTGGCGCGATCCAGGGCCTCGGCTTCGGCATCTTCCTCGCCGTCTGGCTGGGCCTCGGCCTGCACCTGACAAGCCCCGAGATGGGCTACGGCGCCGACGTCGTCGGCTATCTCGCCGCGATCTCGCTGCTGAACCTCGCCACCACACCGGCCCTCGGCGCCTGGGCAGACCGGACGGGGCCGCGACGCGCACGTGTCATCATATCGCTGGTGCAATTCACCGCCGTGATCCTGCTAGGCTTCCTCGGCCACAGCCTCTGGCTGCTGATCATGCCGCTGGTCCTTCTGAATCTCGTCGGACCGCTGATCGACATCACCGGACGGATGACCTTTCTCACGCTGCCCGCCGGCGTGCGCACGCGCCTGATGACCGCCTATATTGTGCTGATGTTCATCGGCGGCGGACTCGTCAGCTGGGCCGCGACCTGGGTGTACGAACACGAAGGCTGGCAGGGAACAGCCATGCTCGCCGCGGGGCTTTCGGCGCTACTGGTCACGCTGTCCTTTATTGCCCTGCGCTTTGATCCGGCCTGCCGCAACAAGGCGTGACGAAGCCCGCCAGCGATGGCATTGTCCGGAAAAAGGGAGACACCATGCACGAGATCCTGAAGGGCGAACTGCGCCGCCCCATCAACTTGCTGACCGAGCAGAAATATGCGGGCCACAAATCGCTGCACGATGACGCCGAAGCCGCACGCCTCGGCATTAAGGCCGGGCCGGTCGAGGGGCCGACGCATTTCTCCCAGTTCGTGCCGCTGCTCGCGGATGTATGGGGCAGGGCCTGGTTCGAGCAGGGTTGTTTCTCCTGTCACTTCCTCAACATGGTGTTCGAGGGTGAAGAGGTCTGGGCCGAGATTGACGCGCCCGCCCCGAACGCCACGCGCACGCTGGCCCGCGCCTTCAAGGCCGATGGCACGCCGGTGCTGGAAGCGAGCGCCAGTATCGGGCCGGACCATGGCGACACGCTCCTCGAGGAGCGCATGAAAAAGCTGCGCCCTGCGGACGGCCTCGTCATCCTTGCGGATCTGAAAGTCGGCATGACCGGACGCGACAATGAGATCGTCAGCATGGGCGCGGATCAGCACATGGGCGACCTCTATCCCTTTTCGCTGGCCGACAAGCTGAAGGTCATCACCGAGACGGACCCGATGTACTCCGATGCCAGCGCCTCACCCTGGGGCCGGGCCGTGATCCCGCTGGAAATGGTCAGTGTGCTGGCCAACTATTCCAGCCACGGCGCCCGATTTCCGGTCAAGAATCCCAGCATCGGCCTGTTCGCCGATCTGGAAATCCGCATGATCGACGGCCCGCTTTTCGTTGGGGGGGAATACCTCCTACGCCGCGAGATCGTCGCCCTGTCGGAATCGCGGCGCGTCGAAAATTACTGGGTCCGCACCCGCATCTTTGATGCCGCCGGCAAGAACCAGAAGGCGGAAATGCTGCTCAATCACGGCGTGATGAAAGCCAGCTATCCGCACTATCCGGCCGATCGCCTGGCATGACACCCGCGGCCTTCCGCAAGCACGCGCTTTCCCTTCCGGGGACGGAGTGTGTGGAGCAGTGGGGTGATGACCATGTCTACAAGATCGCCGGCAAGATGTTCGCGGTGACAGACAAGGCCTTCACAAAGATCTCGTTCAAGTGCAGCGACGAGGCTTTCCATATCCTGACCGAATCCGGCGCCGCCATCCCGGCGCCCTATCTCGCCCGCGCCAAATGGGTGCGTGTCACGCCGGACGCCTTGCCCGCCGCCGAGCTGCGTGAGCGCATCCACCAGGCCTACGCCATCGTGCGCCGCGGCCTGACGAAGAAAGTCCAGGCTGCCTTGCCGCTCTACGAAGGTTGACTCCGCCTAGGTAGTTCTACGGGCTGCCCCGGCGCCGTGTTCAGCGATAGCTGTGTGATGCGCCTAGATTATGCGCGCAGCAGGGAGACGATCATGAAACTCAAGACCGGAGTCTGGGTGCTGGTTGCAGATGGCGGACATGGCATCATCTTCGAGAATGAAGGCACGGCCTTCGCGCCCGAGCTGAAAGCTCGCCAGACCTATGATCAGGCCAACCCGCGCACGCACGAGCTTGGCCGCGACCAGCCGCCTCGCACCTTCCAGTCGTCCGACGGCCGCCGCTCTGCGCAGGAGGCGCCGGACCTGCATCAGGTGGCAGAGGACCGGTTCATCGATCAGATCCTGACTGACCTTGAAGCCTATGCCGAGCGCGGCGCGTTCAAGGCGATTGCCGTCGTGGCGCCGCCGGTTGCGCTCGGACGCATCCGCAAGCAGGCAAGCGCGAACCTGTCGAAGCGCGTGATCGCGTGGATCGACAAGGACCTGACGAAACATCCTGTTCCAGCCATCGCGGAGGCCGTGTCGCGCGCGCTGGAGGCGTAAGGCCCGCCAGCCCCTTGGCAACTGCAAAGGGCCAGAGGATAGTTGCGGTTTCCATCAGGAGCGCTCGCCATGTCCGGTTTTGACACCATCCTCTATGCCGTGCAGGACGGCCATGCCCGCATCACGCTAAACCGCCCGGCGAAGCTCAACGCGCTCTCCTATGTCATGCAGTCCGAGCTTGCAGCAGCGCTCTGGGAAGCCGACAATGACACGTCCGTACACAGCGTAATCCTCGAAGGCGCCGGCCGCGCCTTCTGCGCGGGGTATGACCTCTCGGGCGCTGACGGTGAAGTCCCGGTCTCGCCGGTCGAGGACAAGGCATCAAAGTCCTATCGTGGCCACCGCTCCATTGATGACGATGCCTGGCAGCTGGAGCGCCAGCAGCGCTGGCGCATGGCGATCTTCGACATGCACAAGCCGGTCATCGCCAAGGTCCACGGCTATTGCCTCGCGGGCGGCTGCGACCTCGCCTTGATGAGCGACATGGTGATCGCCGCCGACACCGCCACCTTCGGCTTCCCGCCCGCGCGCGACCTTGGCGCGCTGCCGAACCAGTTCTGGGTCTACCATTGCGGCCCGCAATGGGCGAAACGCCTGATGCTGACCGGCGACACGGTCACCGGCAAGGAAGCACAACAGATCGGCCTCGTGATGAAGTCCGTGCCGGAGGCTGACCTTGAAACGGAAGTCACCGGCCTCGCCGCGCGCCTGGCACTGATCGACCCCGACCTCCTCTCCGCCAACAAGCGCATCGTGAACCTCGCGATGGAGCTGATGGGCGCCCGTACGCTGCAGCGCCTCGCTGTCGAAAACGACGTACGCGGACATAACACGCGCGCCGCCGGCGGCTTCCGCAAGTCCGTTCAGGAGAGCGGCCTGAAAGCCACCCTCCGCGCCCGCGACGCCGCCTTCGGCGACGGCCGCGCCCGCGTGGACGGACCGGAGACGCGCGATGCGGATGGAAGGCTGATTGAGGAATGAGGCTGGCGCGCCGAACCTCTGGCTGCCCCGGTTCATGCCTTGAGGGCGCCGGCACAACCGCGCCCTGGAGTGCGCAATCGTATTTCGACCAATCCGCCTACCCGTCGATCTCATGAGTGCGGAAATGGTCCATCTTGTCGAAAATCTGGTTCTCGCGAGCGGCATGGTTGCCGTCACCGTGCTCGTGCACTTCTGGGGATTCATCCTTCTGACGAACCTCATGCAACGCAGCGGCAAACGGCTTCGCCCGCATGAGCACCGCGTCGGTCAGGCGGCCCTGATCCTGCTCGTCGTGTTCGGCATCTTCGGGCTGCATACCATCGAGATATGGCTGTACGCCTGGGTCTACCTGATCCTGGGCGAAGCGCATTTCCTCGAGGAGGCGCTCTACTTCTCGACGGTGACGTTTGCGTCTCTCGGCTTTGGCGACATTGTCCTGTCTCCGCGCTGGCGCTTGCTCAGTGCAATCGAAGCGGCCAACGGCGTGATCCTGTTCGCGTGGTCAACCACCTTCCTTCTCGGCGTGAACTCCAGGCTTCGCCTGCTGGAACATGACTGGCTGGAGCGCGGAAACAAGGACGAAACGGGCGACGTGTAGGCGCAATTCATGCCGGTTCATCCCTTGTGAATTGGGCCCGCCCGCGTTGATTCCGCAGCCAAACCCATTACGGTCGCGTCATACATTTCGGGGAAGGACCCAATCATGAAAAAGCTCGCTGCCGCGCTGATCGGCGCTGTCTCCCTTGCTGCGATGGCGCACGCGCAGGACGCCGTCATCCAGGCGGGCCATGTGCTCGCGGTGCCGGGCGAGGGCTATCTCACCAACCAGACGATCCTCGTCGAAGACGGCCGCATCGTCTCGATAACGCCCGGCTTCACCACGCCGAAGAAATACCCGGTTATCGACCTGAAGAAGGCGTTCGTCCTGCCGGGCCTGATCGACAGCCATGTCCACATAACCAGCGAGAACGGGCCGGAAGGCCGGATCAAGGAATTCGAGGACTCGGATGTGGACGTCGCCTTCGACGGCGCGGCCTTTGCGCTGAAGACGCTGAAAGCTGGCTTCACGACCGTGCAGGACGTCGGCGGCGCGAATGATGCCGTCTTCGGCCTGCGCGACGCGATCGCGCGCGGCGCCGTGCCCGGCCCGCGTCTGCGCGCCTCCGGTGCGGCGGTTGCCATCACCGGCGGTCACGGCGACATCAATGGCTATTCTGCCCGCGTCATGGCCGCCTTCACCGGTCCGTCCGTCTGCAACGGCGCCGATGATTGCCGCCGCGCCGTGCGCCAGCAGATTAAGGAAGGCGCCGACCTCATCAAGATCACCGCCACGGGCGGAGTACTGTCGAACACGGCGGCCGGTCTCGAGCAGCAATTCTCCGAAGAGGAGCTGAAAGCCATCGTCGAGGCTGCGCACGCCATGGGCCGGAAAGTCACCGCCCACGCCCACGGCAGGAGCGGCGTCGATGCCGCGCTGCGTGCCGGCGTCGATTCCATCGAACACGGCACCTACCTCGACGCCGAGTCGATCGCCCTTTTTAAGGAGAACGGCGCGACCCTCGTGCCGACCGTGCTCGCAGGCGTGACCGTGTCGGGCTGGACCAACGAGCCGTGGATGCCTGCGCCGTCGCGCGCCAAGGCCGCTATCGTCGGCCCGCTGATGCTCGACATGCTGCGCCGGGCAAAAGATGGCGGCGTCAACGTTGCCTTCGGCACCGATACCGGCGTCTCGCGCCATGGCGACAATGCCAAGGAATTCGCCCTTATGGTCGAGGCCGGCTTCACGCCGGAAGAGGCGATCCGCGCCGCCACGGTCATCGCCGCCGAGCATGTGCAGATGTCGAAGGACATCGGCACGCTGGAAGCAGGCAAGTATGCCGACCTGATCGCCGTCACCAAGGATCCCCTGAAGAACATTAAGGAACTTGAGTCGGTCGATTTCGTCATGAAGGGCGGCGAGGTGTTCAAGCCGCTCGATTAACCTTGCTGCAAAGGCCTGCGCCGGGGTTTTGACCTTGGCGCAGCTGCGGCTTAAGGCTTGCAGGGACAGGGGTTAATGGCCGGCTCCCCGGTCCCTTGGCTGTGAGACGAAACATGCTTGCGATCCGCTCTGGTACACTTTGCGCCTCCGTCCTGGTTCTGGCGCTGCTTGGCGCGTGTGATGCCCCGCCGCCCGGCATGCCCGCGCCCGAGGCCGCTGCCACCAATTCGCCGGACTGCGTGACGCTCGCCGAAGGCCTCTACGAATTCAATGACGGCCAGTTCCTCGCCGTCTCCGCCGCTACGCTCGCGCTCAGCGGCGCGTCCGGCTGGGAAGGCGAGATGCAGACGGCCTTCACCGGCGCCGGCTTTCCCTGGATGGGTCTGAAAGTGCGTGACCGCGTCGCCACCCTGATCGGCACCGCCCCCAGCGCCGACGCCAAGGCCGCCGCGCTCTCCGCCGGCGAAGCCGCCATCGCCGCCCACCCGGAAGCCGGCCGCGCCGGCCTGATTGTCGTCGATGCCATCTCCGTTGAAGGCGGCGAACGCGGCGTCGGCGAAAGCCTCGCCCTTCTCGCCGATACCGGCGCCAGCCTCGAGAGCTGCCAGCGCGCCTTCACCGACACGATGGCCGGCCGCAATGTCACCTTCGAATCCGGCAATGCCCGCATCTCGCCGGTCAGCGCGCGCCTTCTCGATGCCGTCACCGGTGTCGCCACGCTGTGCAGCCAGTTCGTCGTCGAGATCGGCGGCCACACCGACTCGCGCGGCGCCGATGACTACAACCTGGAGCTCTCGCAGGCCCGCGCCGATGCCCTCCGCGCCTACCTCGTCAGCAAGGGCGTCTCGGAAGATGCTCTGCTCTCAGTCGGCTACGGCGAAACCGCGCCGCTCAATCCCGCGCCAACGCCGGAAGCCTACGACCAGAACCGCCGCACCGAGTTCAAGGTCATCGCCCGCTAGGCGTCAGAAGCTCAGCACGAGCCCTTTCGAGGGCGGCACTTTCGCGTCCAGCGTATCCAGCCAGGCGGACGCAATCGCGCCCTTGCCCTTCGCCGTCTGCGGCGTCAGGTAACCGGCCGACGCGGCATAGAAGCTCCGCATCGCCTTGCCGAGCCGCGCATTCAGCACGTCCGGCCCCAGCGCCTTGGCGCGGTCGGCGGCATAAGTCGGTACAAAGAAGAATTCCGGCTGCGGATCGGGCAGGGCAATCGGCGCGCGGTTGCCTTCCCAGTCGGTCACCCCGATCACCAGGCTGCGCACCAGACGGTCCTTCAGCGCATTGTGCACATCCGCCGTCAGTGTCGGGCGGCCGAGGAAATCCACATACGCCGTCAGTCCGCGCGCATGCAGCCGGTCGGCGGCGTCATAGGTCTCCACCCGCGCGTAGAGGCCAAGGCCTTCGACATAGGCCTTGTTGCCGGGCGAGGTCAGCCCGACCGCATCCACCCCGCCGCGTTGCTTCAGGCAATGCGCCAGCGCCAGCGCCGTCTTCGAGGACGCGCTTGAGATCACCACCGTCTCCGGCACGTTCTCGCCCGCTTCTATCAGGCAATCGTCGATCATGAAACCGGTCGTGAACAGCGGCCGGAACAGCATCTGCTGCGCTTCCAGATTCGCGTCATAGCCGGGATCTGCGGCAGTGAAGATGTAGGTATTGTAGATCGGCGCGAGACCCTGCCGGTTCGCAGCGCCGTCCATGAAGCTTTCCTTGCCCACGCGAACCGGCGTCACATCGAAGCTCTCCGAAATCGGCAGGTAGCCGTACACGCGCGCGCCCAGGGCGACACCGTCCGCGTTCGATTCCGTCACCGTCGCAAAGCCCCAGACCGGCACGCGGCCATACGCCGGATCAGCCGCCGGGAAGAAGTTCCAGTAGCCCATCGCTTCGCCGAAGGTCGCATAGGTCACGTTGTTCGCCGTCAGCGCAAACGCCTCGACCTTCAGCCGCGCAGACCCCGGAGCCAGCGGCCCCGGCTTCGTGTCGGTCCATGTGCCCTCGCGCAGGTCTGCTCGCTTGATCAGGAAATCTGCCATGAACGTCCGTCCCCTTGGATGTCAGTTTTTCGGTTTGCCCATGAAAGCGCCGATTCGGGCCTGCATGTCAGGGCCAACCCCTTCGCAGTTCCATACTTCCCATTGCAGGCCGCTGTCCATGTCGCGCGCATCGGTGGCTTCCAGCAAACGTTTGTTGGCCGCGTGGCTGAACGGCGAGTTCGCCAGGATCTGCTTGCCCATTGCTTCAATGGCGGCCTCAAACTCCGCATCCGGAACAACCTTCTCGGCGAGCCCGATGCGGAACGCCTCTGCCGAGCTGATCATCTCCGCCGTGAACATCAGCCGCTTGGCGGTGGCCACGCCCACCCGGCGCGGCAGGCGCTGGCTCATGCCCCAGACCGGCGTCAGCGCCCATTTCGCATGCGTGTCGCCAAACCGCGCGCTCTCAGCCGCCAGGATGAAATCCGCCGCCAGCGCCACTTCCAGCGCGCCGGTATAGCAATGTCCGTGTACGGCCGCGATCACAGGCTTTGGCAGCCGCTCCATCAGGCGCAGCGTCTCCGAATGCCAGCCGCGCGACGGCACTTTCTCGCCCTCGGCAATGTCGGCCAGGTCATGGCCGGCCGAGAAACACTTGCCCGCGCCCCGCAGCACCACGCAGCCGATAGTGTCGTCCTTGTACAGATCGCTGACATGCTCGCGCAGTTCGCGGAACATGCCCACGGTCAATGAGTTCAGCTTGTCCGGACGGTTCAGCGTCAGGATCGCAAGGCCGTCCTTGTCGGCGCGGGTTACGAGATCGCTCATGTGCCGAGGTCCACCGTCAGCGACGAGATCGCGTGCACGAAATTGTTCGGCGCCAGCACCTGCTCGCCGGTCCAGCGCGCCTTGGGGAAGCGCCCGAGGATATGCTTGTAGGCGCTCTCCAGCTGCATGTTGGCGACGCGCTGGCCAAGGCAGACGTGCGGTCCGTGCCCGAAGGAGAGATGCTCGCGCGCGTTGCTGCGGTCGATCTGGAACCGGTCAGGCTTGTCGAACTTCGCCGGGTCGCGGTTCGCGGCCGGATAGTACATGACGATCTTCTCGCCCTCGCCGATCTTCTGGTCGCCGAGCTGTGTGTCCTGCGTCGCCGTCCGGCGCATGTAGGTCACAGGCGTCACCATTCGGATCGCCTCGTGCACGAAGTTCGGGAACAGGCTCGCATCAGCGGCCAGCTGGTTGCGCAGTTCCACAAACTCGGTGATCAGCCGCATCGTGCCCGACAGGGAATTTCGCGTCGTGTCATTGCCGGCAAACACGATCAGCAGCCAGGAGCCGTCGAGGAATTCGGGCGAGAGTGGCTGGCCGTCAATCTTCACGTTCGCAATCGCAGAGAGAAGGTCCGGCTGCGGATTTTTGCGGCGCTCCTCCAGCAGGTAGCGGCCATACTCGAACATCGCCTGAATCTCGCCGAGGAAGGTCATGATCTGCTCGGGCGACACATTGCCGAGGCCTTCCTGCTGCGCCTGGTATTGCGAGGTTTCGAGGAAGTGCATCCAGTGCACCAGCTTCGGGCGATCCGCAGGGGGAACACCGAGAATTTCGCACAGCGTGAACAGCGGCAGTTCGGCGGAGAACAACTCCACCATGTCGACCAACGGCCCTTGCGCCTGCATCCGGTCCAGCAGACGGTTCACTTCCACGTCCACGCGCTTGCGCAGTTCGGCGACGAAGTCCGCCCGGAAATACGTCATGTGCTCCATGCGCAGCGGCGTATGGTAGGGCCGGTCCAGGTTGATCAGCGAATTGAGCGAGGAGGAATGCAGCAGCGGATGGCGCGGCACGCCCTCCATACCGTAATTCATCAGTATGCCGCCTTTCTGGGAGGAGAAGGCTTCTGGCGTCAGCTCGACCTTCTTGACGAGGTCATAGCTCGTCACCGCCCAGAAACCCGCGCCCATCACTTCCGGATGCCACATCACCGGCGCCTTGTCGCGCATCTCGGCGAAGGCGGCATGCGTGTAGCCGCCATGGCGGGAGAACACTTCCGCGTCGGTCAGGTCCACCGGCGGCTTCAGCGCCGAGGCGGGCTTGAATTTCGGTTCGCGCGGCGGCGCTTCAACCTGGTAGGTCTCGGTCACATTGACGAGGGTCATTCGGGTCTCCCTTGATTGCCGGGCCAATTGCGGTCCGGGCCCCGGGCCCGAGACCGGGGCAGGTCAGAATTTATACCTTACCGGGATGGATTTCGGCCCGCCCACGAAGTTCGCCTTGATGAAGCTCGGCTCGCCGGCCAGCTCCATGCTTTTCACGCGGCTGAACAGTTCTTCGTAAATTGCCTGCATCTCGAGACGCGCGAGGTGCATGCCGAGGCACATGTGCCCGCCATGGCCGAACGAGATCAGCTTGTTCGGGCTGCGGTCCACCTTGAACTTGAACGGCTCGACGAACACTTCCTCGTCGCGGTTGCCCGAGGGGTAGCAGAGCAGCAGGCTCTCGCCCTTCAGAACCTTCTTGCCGCGCAGCGTATAGTCATCCTGCGCTGTGCGCATGAATTGCTTCACCGGCGTCGTCCAGCGGATCGCCTCGTCCACCGCCGTGCGCGACATTCCCTTCGGGTCCGCCATCATCTTCTTCAGCTGCCCGGGATCCTGCAGCATCGCCAGCACGCCGCCGCCGGTCGAGGCGCTCGTCGTGTCATGGCCGGCCGCCGCGGTGATGATGTAATAGCTCATCGCTTCCAGCTGGCCGATCGGCTCGCCGTCGATCATGCCATTAGCGATCACGGTCGAGACATCGTCCTTCGGGTTGGCGCGCCGGTCGGCGGTGATCGCCGTGAAATACATGAAGAACTCAGCCAACGTTGCCTGGATCGAGGCGAGACCCTTCTCCACATCGCGCTCCTCGGCGAGCGACTTGTCGCGCATCAGGTCTTCATCCTGCGCGCCGAAAATCTCCTGCGTCAGTTTCAGCATCATCGGTTCGTCCGACTCCGGAACACCGAGGATCTGCATGATCACGCGTAGCGGATAGTAGAGCGCCACATCGCGCTGGAAATCGCATTCGCCGCCCAGGTCTTCCATCCGGTCGACATATTGCTTGGCAATCGTCTTGATCGCGTCTTCGCGCTTCTTCACGTTCTGCGGCATGAACCATTCCTGGGTCAGGTGGCGCAGCTTGTAGTGAACCGGGTCGTCCAGCTGGACGAGCGTTTTCAGAAGGTGCGGCTGACCGAACTTCGCATACACGCCCTCTTCGGCGGCTTGGTAGGACAGCATCTCGCGCTCGCCGTTCGTGAACAGCGCGTTCTGGCGCGACACTTCCATGATGTCGGCGTGCTTGGTCACTGCCCAGAAGGGGCGGAAGGCTTCCGGCTCGCACCACGCCAGCGGGTCTTCCTTGCGCAGCCGGGCAAAGGTCGCATCCTGCAGCTTGTGATCGGCATAGAAGGCCGGCGTCACGATCTGGTCGCACGTCTCGGCCGCCGTCTGGCTCATGGTCCGCGAGGGATCGAATTTTGTCTGCGGCGGCGTGGCGAGGGCGACTGTGTCGGCCATGTGGGATGCTCCGGAATCTAGCTGCGTCGCGGGGTCTTCCGCTTCGGCTGCAGTGTATCCGCACGCGGCCCCCTGCCAAGGTGTGACTTGGCGGCAGGCGGCTTGGTCAGGGATGACTTGTCCATCGGCGCGCCAAGGCTCGCCAGCGCTTCGGCGAGCAGGCCTGCGGGAATCTCCTCGACCTGCCCGGGCTTCAGCTCCGCCAGCAGGAACGGGCCGTAGCTGACCCGGATCAGCCGGTTGACCATCAGCCCAACCGCTTCCAGCGCGCGGCGCACTTCGCGCTTCTTGCCCTCCGACAGAGTCACGGTCAGCCAGGAATTGGCGCCCATCTCGCGGTCGAACACTGCCCGGATCGGCGCATACCGCACGCCGTCCACCGTCAGGCCGCTCGCCAGTTCTTCGATCTTCTGCGGCGTCACCGTGCCCTTGGCGCGCGCCCGGTAGGTGCGCTCCAGCCCGGATTTCGGCAGCTCCAGGAACCGCGCCAGCTCGCCATCATTGGTCAGCAGCAGCAAGCCTTCGGTCGTCAGGTCGAGCCGCCCGACAGTCACGACGCGGGGAAGGGACTTCGGTAGTTCGTCAAAGATCGTGCGCCGGCCGGCGGGGTCGTCGGTCGTGGTGATCAGGCCCGACGGCTTGTGATAGCGCCACAGCCGCGTGCCATCCGGCGCCTCCACGGTGCGCCGGCCCACCTTGATCGTCTCGCGGCCCGTCACCTTGAACGCCGCGGACGTCAGCGTCTTGCCGTTGACGCTCACCTCGCCCGCCTCGATCATCCGCTCGATCTCGCGGCGGGAGGCGATGCCCGCCCGGGCGAGGTACTTGGCGATCCGTTCGCCGCCCTCGCTCCATTCTTCGTCGGTCTTGGGGGCTTGAGGGGCGGCAGGCTTCCTGGATGCAACTGGGCGCGCGCCGGAAGGTTTCCGGTTGGGGCGGCCCGTCTCGCGACGCTCCGGCATGGTCTTGTCTTTCTTTTGGTTTCAGCCCGTGAACTGGAGGATCGGCGCCGCAATGGCAAGCCCGAGGGCGATTTCGGTCGCCATCCAGATCGGGATGATCTTCGCCTCGCCGCCCTTGCCGCGGTCCAGCACCATCGAGAACGTCCGCCCCATCGCCGCGCCGAACCAGCCCGCCGCAATCGGCAGCACCACGAACACGGCGATCGTATCCGGCGCATGCAGCACCAGGATGAACGCCGTCAGGTGGATCAGCAGCAGCAGTCCGCCGTAGGTCGCCCGGAACTCGGAATACCCCCCGGGCTTGGCCGGATCGGCCTGCAACCGGACCACGCCGGCCGCCCAATTCGGCGAAAACAGCGCGCCCAGTCCCAGCAACGCGCCGATGCCGAGGCCAATGAGCGCAAGAATTTCGCCGAAATGCATGGCCGATCCCTTTTCTGATGAACCCCAAGGGTAGGGCGAAAGCGATGTGAGAGAAGTTAAGTATCTGCAGCGCACTAGCGTTTTTCTTTACGTAGCGGAAGGTCCGCCGAGGCGCCCCTTTCAACCGCCCACAGCCCGGATTCTGGACGTGAATTTAGGTTAAATCCTAACTTCGCTTGGCAAAAAATTAACCATTTCGCGGCTCTTCTGCTCCCTGAGTTTCGCGGTTTCAGGCAGAATCACTGCCGGTGGCCGCCCAGCGTCGCGAGGAAGCCGCCCCATGCGCATGAAGATGTTCGCTGCAGAGTCGATGGAAGCTGCCAAAGCGATGATCTTCGCGGAGATGGGTGCTAATGCCGTGATTCTGTCCGAACGCGAAGTGGACGGCGGCGTCGAAGTCCGCGCCGCCATCGACCGTATAGGCGCCGCCGCTGTCGGCAACGAGCCTGTATTCCTCCGCGATGCCCGTGCCGGCGGCCATGGCCGCGGCATCGACAACCCGATGTATGCCCGCGTCCGCGACGCGCTCCTCTGGCACGGCGCCCCGCAGCGCTTTGCCGACCGGGTCGCACATGAAGGCGCCGGACGCCTGCCAGGCCAGTTCTCCGTACCCGAACACGCGATGGCCGAAGGCCTCAGCCGGATGATCACCTGCGACCCGATCCCGGCCCGCTTCGACCGCGACATCCTCCTCGTCGGCCCGCCCGGCCATGGCCGCACCGCCACCGCCGCCAAGCTCACCCGCCGTGCCTCGATGGCCCGCGCCGAAGTGATCCCGCTCGCTGCCGATCTCGACGGCTCCGGCGCCGGCGCCCAGCTCGCCGCCTATCTCGAACTCGAGCGCGACCAGATCCGCGTCGCCGACACGCCGGACGCGCTGTTTGCAACCCTCCGTACACTGCGCAAGGAAAACCGCCGCTGCGTCATCGACCTGCCGGCGATCAACCCCTTCGAAGGCGATGACCTCGCCAGCCTCGCCGATCTCGTGGCCGCCATCCGCGCCGAGCCCGTGCTCGTCCTCTCCGCAGAGGGCCATCCGGATGACCTCGCCGAAGCCGCCCGCGCCTTCCAGCGCGCTGGCGTACGCCGCGCCATTCTCACCAAACTCGATGTCGTCCGCCGACGCGGCGGCGCCATCGCGGCCCTGACGTCAGCGGGCATCGCCTTCTCCCACCTCGCCATTACGCCCTTCATCGGCGGCGGCCTGGTGCCGGCGGCGCCTTCGCGTCTGTCGGCGCTTCTGATGGAAGAAGCGCGCGGCGACGTCATCGCCCTCAGAGGAGCAGCCTGATCCCATGAGCTTCACCATGCGACGATCCCAGGACCGCCCCTCCGTTCGCCCGCCACCGCGCGTGACGCCCGCTTCGATCATTGCGGTCGCCAGCGGCAAGGGCGGCGTCGGCAAGACCTTCATGTCGATCACGCTCGCCTCGGCGCTGGCGAAAGCCGGCCGCCGCGTGCTGCTGGTCGACGGCGACCTCGGCCTCGCCAACGTCGACGTCCAGCTCGGCATTGCGCCTGAAACCGATCTCGCCGCCGTCGTGGCCGGCTGGGTCGAACTCGATGACGCCGTCACCCCCGTCGATGGCGGGGCAGGTGGCGGCGGCTTTGACGTGCTGCCCGGCCGCTCCGGCTCCGGCGCGCTCGCGGAACTGCCCACCGAGGAAGTCGCGCGCCTCGCCGCCGGCCTCACGGCCCTCGCGCTCCAGTACGATCATCTCGTGCTCGATCTCGGCGCCGGCATCGAAACCAACTGCATGCGCCTTGCCCGCTCGGCCGATAAATCCCTCGTCGTCATCACCGACGATCCCGCCTCGATGACCGACGCCTATGCCTTCATCAAGGTGCTGAAAGGTTACGCGCCGAACGTCGAGCCGATCATCGCCATCAACCAGGCCGACACACGCGCCGCTGGTCAGCGTACGTACGAAGCGGTCGCGCGGGCCTGCACCACAGTCCTCGGTTTCCGCCCGCGCCATGCGGGCACCGTCATGCGCGACCCGAAGGTTCGCGATGCAATCCGGTGTCAGAAGACACTGATTTCCACAGATCCCCAGGCACAGCCAGTTCAGGATGTAATGGCTATCGCTCAAATGCTGATCGGCGAGGGGCAACCCGCAACGATCGGAAATTGATCCGTACTGGGAATTATGAAGATTTCGTCTGAGTCAAAGCGCCGCATTAACTTTTTGAATACCCTGCAGCGTTAAGATTCACAAAGGTTAACAATCGGGCTAAACCAGCCTCAAGCTGATTCGGGAGACGAGCGATGCGCGTCCTATTGATTGAAGATGACCGGGCACTGGCACGCTCCATTGAGCTGATGCTCAAGGCTGCCGGCTTCAACGTCTATATGACGGACCTCGGTGAAGATGGCGTCGATCTGGGCAAGGTCTACGAGTACGACATGATCCTTCTCGATCTGTCGCTGCCGGACATCTCGGGCTTCGAAGTCCTGAAACAGCTGCGCATGAGCCGCGTCAACACGCCGGTCATGATCCTCTCGGGCAACCCGGACATCGAAGCGAAAGTGAAAACCCTCGGCTACGGCGCTGACGATTACCTCACCAAGCCGTTCAACAAGGACGAACTGATCGCGCGCATCACCGCGATCGTCCGCCGTTCGAAAGGCCATGCCGAAAGCGTCATCCGCACCGGTGAAATCCTCGTCAACCTTGATGCCAAGACTGTCGAAGTCGAAGGCGACCGCGTGCACCTGACCGGCAAGGAATACGCAATGTTCGAGCTGCTCTCCCTGCGCAAGGGCACGACGCTCACCAAGGAAATGTTCCTCAACCACCTCTATGGCGGCATGGACGAACCGGAACTCAAGATCATCGACGTGTTCATCTGCAAGCTTCGCAAGAAGCTGCAGCAGGCGACCGGCGGCAACCATTATATCGAGACCGTCTGGGGCCGCGGGTATGTGCTCAGGGACCCCCGCCCGGCGTCTAAGACTGGCGAAATCGAAGTCGCCGCCTAAGACGCCGGAAGCTCAAAAGTTCAAAACGCCCTGGCCCTGCGCCAGGGCGTTTTCTTTTGGTGCGCAACTGACCCCTCCCGTTCCGCCCATGCTGGCGAAAGCCGGGATCCAGTGAGGCGGCCTTGCTGCGTACCCCAAAGTCTGGATCCCGTCTTGCGACGGGATGAGCGGAAAACAAAACCGGGGAAAGTTGAGCTAGCCGCCCCCGGGGCGCGTCCGGCCGCGCGCTATTTCCGCGCCCGCGCCTCGTCCGTACCCAGACGGGCCAGCTCGTCGGCGCGGTCATTGTTCGGGTCGCCCGAATGCCCCTTCACCCATTTCCAGGTGATGTCATGGCGCGCGCAGGCCTCTTCCATCGCCATCCACAGTTCCTGGTTCTTCACAGGTTTCTTGTCGGCGGTTTTCCAGCCATTGCGTTTCCAGCCCTTGATCCACTTGGTCAGGCCGTCCTTCACATAGGTCGAGTCGACGTGCAGCGTGACCTTCGACGGCTTCTTCAGCGCGTTCAGCGCCTCTACCACCGCCATCATCTCCATCCGGTTATTGGTCGTCGCCGGATCGCCGCCGTAGATTTCCTTCACATGCCCGGCCGAGCGCATCACGGCGCCCCAGCCGCCGGGTCCGGGATTGCCGCTGCACGCGCCGTCGGTCCAGATTTCGATGAGATCGGTCATGTCCCGCGAGGTGGCCCGCTTCGCCGGACGCGTCAAGCCGCTCAGAAAACGCTGAGGTCCACCTCGGTCAGCTGCTTGGCCGGCGCCACGATCCGGTGCAGCAGGAAGCCGCAAAACGCGCCCGCCGCCCCGCCGATCACGCCCCCCGAAAGCAGCGCGCCGGCCGCCGCCGCGGGCCCGCCGAACCAGCCGAAAATGAAGGTCGTGCCGCCCACAAGAATCGCGCCCCAGACCGCGCCCCATCTCAGGTACGGCAGCATTGCGGTGATGCCCCGGTGCGGCAGACGCCCGATGGAAAGGCCCAGCGCCAGCGCCGCCGCCGGCACCGTGATGAAGAACAGGAAGAAGTTCAGTGCCGCCAGCTGCAGCCCGGTCTGCACGCCGCTCAGAAACCCGGACTGGCCGACCGCCAGCCCGCCCCAGCCGAGGATCCCGAACGCGAGTTCCATCAATCCGAGAAACACATAGCCCATCAGCGTCACGCTCACGCAGGCCGCAAACGACGAGACCAGCAAGGCCAGCCGGATCCGCTTCACCCGCTTCGGCCGCGGCGATGTCGCATAGGCGGGAAGCTGGCTGTCGCTTTCCGCCTCGCTGGTCATGCCCCGTATCCTTCCGCACCCTTCATGCGCAAATGGAACGCGAGGCGTGCGGCATATTCAAGAGGGTTCTTGGGCCGCACCAAGGCGCCGGCCGGGGTCGAGGTCCAGTCCACCAGCCGCGTCAGGAAGAAGCGCATCGCCGCGCCAAGGCAAAGCACGGGCAGGGCGTCGCGCTCCGGAATGCTCAGCGGACGGACGGACTGGTAGCCCGCGATCAGCGCCGCGCCCTTGGAAAAGTTGAACTCCAGCCGCGAGGCGTCGCTCGCATTGCCCTCGTCGAACGCCCAGGCATTCAGGCACACCGCCAGGTCATAGGCGAGCGCGTCGGTGCAGGCGAAATAGAAGTCGATGGCACCGGAAAAATCGTCGCCGAGGAAGAAGGCATTGTCCGGAAACAGGTCCGCATGGATCGTCCCGCGCGGCAGGTCCGCGAAAGTGTTGCGGGCCTGCAGGATCTGGGTGAAGGCTGCTTCAACGGTCTCGGAAAGTCCGGCCTGCAGCGCATTGGCATCCCCGGTCCGGCCCGCCCAGAGCGGCGCCCAGGCTTTCGGTCCCAGCGAATTCTCGCGCGTCATGGCAAAGTCGGCGAGCGCGAGATGCATCTTCGCGAGGCCCTCGCCGAGCGCCCGGCACTGGCGCACATTCGGCCGGCGCGGCGACAGCCCGTCGAGGAAGGTGATGATGACAGCAGGCCGGCCTTCCAGCGTGCGCAGCGCCGTCCCGTCGCGCCCCATCACCGGCTCGGGACAGGGATAGCCCTTGCCGGCCAGATGTTGTTTGAGGCCGATGAAATACGGCAGCTCCGCCGCGTTCACCCGCTTCTCGAAAAGCGTCAGAAAGTAACGGCCGGTGGTCGTCTCGAGAAAATAGTTGGTGTTCTCCACGCCCTCGGCAACGCCCTTCAGCGCGACCGGAGAGCCGAGGTCGTAGGCGGCCAGGAATGCCGCCAACGCCTCATCGGAAACTTGCGTGTAAACCGCCATCGGCCGCGGACTTACGCGGTCTTGGAGAGCATGTCACGCGACAGCGTCTTGCCGGCCAGCAGGTAATGGATCGCCGCCCAGCCATATAGCGAGGCGAACACCACGATGGCGTACTGCAAGCCCTTCGCGTCGGCGCTCTTGCACCCGGCCGCCTGTTCGGCGGCGAGCAAAGTCACGTCCCGGCACATCTGGAGGGTGAGACCGAGGTCCGAGCCGTTGATGAACATCGTCTTGAACGCCGTCGACAGGACACCTGCCAACGTAGGTCCAAGCCCGATGCCAATCAGGTTCACCGCGAACAAGGTGATCGCCACCGCGGTCGCCCGCGTCCGGCTGTCCACGACGCCGGACGAGATGGCGTACATCGGACCGAGGTAGAAATAATGGAGCGTCGCCGCCAGCATCAGCGGTGGGATCATCATCGGCACGGTCGGGCTCAGATAGCCTATCCAGTAGAGCGGCACCGAAAGACCCATGCCGAGTGCCGGCATCCAGGAAAGTGCGGTTGGATAGCGAACGGAAAGCTTGTCAGCGAGAAATCCTGAGAGAAAAACGCCAAGCGCTGCCATCAGACCGAGAACCAGCGAGAAGATAAGAGCCGCTTCGGTGAGCGTAAGGCCATGCGTGCGCAACAGGAACGAGGTCGAGAACGCCGCGACGCCATAGCCGGCAAAGGACGCAATCGCCGCCCCCGCCACCACGTGCACATAGGTCGGCTTCTTCATCAGGTCCTTCAGCACCGTGCCGAAACCATCCGGAACCGCCTTGCGCGGCGCACCCGGTGGATCGGAGTAACCGCGCGGCGGCTCCTTCACCGTGAAGAACAGGATCAGCGCGAACAATACGCCCGGCAGGCCCACAGCAATGAAGGCAATGCGCCAGCCTTCCAGGCTGTTCCAGTCGGTCAGGTTCTGCGCCCAGGTCCAGCCCCAGTCGCCGAGGAGGTTGTAGACGTTCGCGCCTGTGACGTAATCGTTGATCGGCCCGGCTGCGAGACCGGCAAACATGCCGCCGAGCGGCCCGCCGAGCGCGTATATCGAGGCGGCCGTCGCGCGGCTCGTCGGCTTGAAATAGTCGGCAATGACAGACTGCGCCGGCGGCGTGCAACCTGCCTCGCCAACGCCCACGAGCAGGCGGAAGATAAACAGCGTGATGAAGCTCGTGGCAAAGCCGCAGAGCACGGTCATCAGGCTCCACAGTGTCAGAGAAATGATGATGATCATCATCCGGCTGCGCCGCTCGGCGATGCGCGCAATCGGAATACCCAGTGTCGTATAGAAGATCGCAAAGGCAAGGCCGCCCAAGAGGCCCATGTGCCAGTCTTCAAGCTTGAGCGAAAGTTTCATCGGCTCGGTCAGAATCCCGAAGATCGACCGGTCGATGAAATTGAAAATGTAAACAACAAGCAGTGAAGACAGAACGTAACCGCGGTAAAGCGGTGTCCCGAAACCGGTTTTGTAGCCGGGAAGGGCTTCAGTCGTTGTCTGGCTAGGGGTGGCGGCGTCGGTCATTCGGGTCTCCACGACAGTCAGGCAGGGCAGGTTAAACGGCGGGGCTCCAGCGGTCCTTCTGGTAGGTGCGGGCGGCGAGGAAATAGAACAGGGCGGCAATGCCAAAGAAGAGCACGGTCGCCACCATCGACTGGCGCAGGCCTTCCGCATAGGCCGAGCAGAGCGCCGGGCCAGTCTCGCCGAGTTCGGCGATACGGCCGGCGCAAAGGCCCGGATTGAAGGTCGCAAACGCCTCTTCAAGGCCAGCCTTCTTGACGATGCCGCCCATGAAGGCGCTGCTCATCATGCCGGTGAAGAGCGGACCGATGCCGTTGCCGATGAGGCTGATGATCAGCAGCATGACCGAGACCGTCGTGGCGCGCGAGCGCGGGCTGACGATGGATGTGGACACGGTGTACTGCGCGCCGAGGTAAGCATAGTGCGCGATGGCCGCGATGACCCAGAGCCAGAAGGCCATCGTCAGCGTCGGGCTGAGGAAAGCGCCGACATAGGCAGGGATCGCGATCAGCAGGCCGACACCCGGCAGCCAGGCGGCGACGGACGGAAAGCGCGGCGACAGTTTCTCGGAAAGGAACCCGCCCGCAAACGTGCCGAACGCGGCCACGGCCGCCAGCGGCGCGCCGTAGTTCATGGCAGCTTCGGCGACGCTGACCCCGTGCACACGCATCAGGAACGGCGCCTGGAAACTGATCAGGCCGTAGCCGACGAAGGCCACGAACGCCGCTCCAAGGGACAGCGTCCAGAAGGTCGGTTTCTGGCCGAATTCCTTGAACGCCTCGAAGAAGCCGGCCTTGTCCGGGATCGCCGATTTCGGATCCGAGTAGCCACGGGGCGGCTCGCGCACCGTGAGCCAGAGAATGATGGCGACGAGGATGCCCGGCACGCCGACGATGACGAACACGAGACGCCAGCCTTCGACCTCGGCCCAGTTCACATTCGAGAACAGGCCGCCAAGTCCGATGGCATTTATCCAGCCACCAAAGGTCTCACCCTTCAGCCCGGCGAGTTGACCGCCGAACAGTTGCGCCATCACACCGCCGATCGTGACGCCCATTGAATAAATGCCGATCGCGTTGGCGCGGCTCTTCGGCGGATAGTAATCCGTGATGATGGAGTTGGCGGGCGGCGTGCATCCGGCTTCGCCGATGGCAACCCCGACGCGGAACAGCAAGAGCCAGATGAAGCTTGTCGCAAGTCCGCAGAACACGGTCATTAACGACCAGATGACGACGCAGAGCCCGATGATCATCACGCGGTTGGACCGGTCGGCCCACATCGCGATCGGGATGCCCATGATGGCATAGAAGAGGGCGAAGGGCGGCCCGGTCAGCAGCCCCCACTGGCCGTCGGTCAGGTTGAACGTGTTGATGATCGGCTGGGCGACGACCGTGATCACGGTGCGGTCGATGAAGTTCAGCGTGTAGATCAGTGTCAGGGCGATGAGAACATAAGAGCGGTAGCCCTTCGAGCCGAAGCCCGTGATGTGCCCGTTCGCGCTGTCAGCCGCAGCTGCAGTGGCCGTCATTGTATCTCTCGCCTCCCAGGGGAAAGCGCGCTTCTTTTGGCGCGCTGTGATGTGGCGTGACGGTAACCTCACCGCTGCCGCCTGCAAGCCTTATCGTCAGGGCAGGCGAATGGGGCCCGGTTTTTCCCCTCCGCCGGGCATTGAATCCGGCACGTTCGAGGCTTAGTTTCCGGGTGCAAGCCAGACTCAGGAGCGCTGCGCCATGGATATCGCCCGCAAAATGACCGCCCTCGGATCAATTTGCCGGATGAGCCCTGTCCATGCCTGCTTCAATCACCCTGTCTTCGCTCAGCTTTGCCCTGCCTGATGGCCGGGTTCTGTTTTCAGACCTGAATTTCAGTTTCAATCAGGAACGCATCGGACTTGTCGGCCAGAACGGCGTCGGCAAATCCACGCTTCTGAACCTCATCAGCGGGCGCCTGACGCCGTCCGCCGGTAAAATCTCCGTGAGCGGCAAGCTCGGCGTGTTACGCCAGAGTTTCGCCGGCGAGGACGGCGAGACGATTGCCGGCCTGTTCGAGGTCCGTGCGGCGCTGGCGAATCTGCGCCGCGCCGAAGCGGGGGACGCAGACGCCTGGGAGGCGGCGGACTGGACGCTGGAGGCGCGCCTCGCCGAAGCGCTCGGCCGGGCCAGGCTGGACGCGGCGCCGGAGACGTCGCTCAATGCCCTCTCGGGCGGGCAGCGCACGCGCGCGGCGCTCGCCGCGATGATCTTCGCGGAGCCGGATTTCCTGCTGCTGGATGAGCCCACCAACAATCTCGACCGCGACGGACGCGCGGCGGTGGCGAGCCTGCTCGCCGGCTGGCGCGGCGGGGCGCTGGTTGTCAGCCATGACCGAGAGCTGCTCGAAGGCATGGACGCCATCGTGGAACTGACGACGCTGGGCGCGGCCCGTTATGGCGGCGGATGGAGCGCCTATCGGGCCCGCAAGGCACTCGAACTGGAGGCCGCGCGGCAGGACCTGTCGGAGGCCGAACGCCAGATGGACGCGACGCGCGAGAAAGTGCAGCTCGCCGCCGAGAAGAAAGCCCGGAAGGACGCCGCCGGAAAGCGCAAGGCGGCAAGGGGCGGCGCGCCGCGCCTCCTGATCGGCGCGATGAAGCGCCGCGCGGAGGTCTCGGGCGGCGGCCTGCAGAACCTTTCCGAACGCCAGATCGCTGACGCGGAAGCCGCCGCAAAGGCCGCGCGGGAGCGAATCGAAATCCTGGAGACGATGAAGGTCAGCCTGCTCTCGACCCGCCTGCCGGCGGGCAAGACCGTGCTGGCGCTGCGCGGCGTCACGGCCGGCTACGATGCCGCCGCGCCGGTGCTGCGTGACCTGTCCTTCGAAGTACGCGGCCCGGAACGGATCGCGCTGGCAGGCGCCAATGGGGCGGGCAAGTCGACCCTGCTGCGGGTGATCACCGCGGCGCTTGCGCCCTTCGCGGGCGAAGTGCGCGCCGCAGTGCCGTTCGTGATGCTGGATCAGGACGTGAGCCTGCTGACGCCGGGCGAGACGATCCTCGAGAACTTTCGCCATCTCAATCCGCAGGCGGACGAAAATGCCTGCCGCGCGGCGCTCGCGCGCTTCCGGTTCCGGGCCGGCGCGGCGCTGCAACAGGTGGCAACGCTCAGCGGCGGGGAGCGCCTGCGCGCCGGGCTCGCCTGCGTGCTCGGCGGGACAGACCCGCCGCAACTTTTGATCCTCGACGAGCCGACCAACCATCTCGATATCGCCTCGCTGGAGGCGGTCGAGGCAGGGCTGGCGGCCTATGACGGCGCCTTGCTCGTGGTGAGCCATGACGAGGCATTTCTAGAGCGGATCGGCGCGGTCCGGCGGATCGACCTCAGATCAGGCCGGATGACCGGAAGCTGACCACGCCGCTGGTGCCGACGATCAGATGATCGTGTGCGGATATATCGAAGGGCTGTAGCACATCGATGATCTCGCGTGTGATCTCGATGTCGGCGCGCGAGGGCTTGGGGTCGCCGGAGGGGTGGTTATGCACGAGAATCAGGCTGGAGCATTGCACTTCCAGCGCACGCCGCGCGATCTCGCGCGGGTAGACCGGCGCATGGTCGACGGTGCCGCGTCCCATGATCTCGTCGAGGATCAGCTGGTTCTTACGGTCGAGGAAGATCACGCGGAACTGCTCGCGCGTCTCGTGCTGGATTTCGCGGCGGACGTATTCGATCAGCGCGCGAGGAGGAAATGACCTCGCGGGCTTTCAGTTCCTCGAGCGCGGCGCGCGAGTGAAGCTCGTCGATGGCCTTGAGGTAGGCAGCGACCGTCTCGCCGACGCCGTCGACCTTGACCAGCACCTCGGCCGGCGCCGCGAGGATGGCGGACAGGCCGCCAAACTGACGCTCCAGCGCCTTGGCAATCGGCTTCACATCCCGGCGCGGGATGAAGGCCATCAGCAGCACTTCGAGGATTTCGTAATCGTCCAGCGCCTCGGCCCCGCGCGTCAGCAACTTGGTGCGCAGCCGCTCCCGGTGGCCCTGCCAGTGGGGAGCGTCCTCGGTCATGCTGGGAAGGCGGACTTGTGCAGGCGTTTCAGTTCCTTCAGCACCAGCGACCGGTCATAGCCCTGATAGGCGCCGGGGCCGGTGATCTGGATCTTCACATAGGGGTGGTCAAGTTTCGCCGCGAACTTTCCGTCCGGCGCGAGGGCGAGGATTGTCGGATACTTTTCCTGGAAGTGCGCCTGCGCGCCGGCTGCGGCAACCACCTCGTCCGCCCCCGGAGCATAATCGTCCTCGATGTGGACCACGACGAAGTTTTCGGCGGTGTAGGCAACGAGCTTAAGAGCGTCCCGGCTGACATCGCCGCGCTTTTTCTTGGTCACGTGGTCATAGCGGCCGGTGGCGCCTTTCAGGTGGGCATCAAAGGCGCGGCACCAGCCGCACCATTCGGCGCCGATGATGACGAGTACGGCCTTGTCCTCTGCCTTCGCCCGGTCAACGGCGGCGGTGTAGAGGTCCATCTGGTTCGAGCACTGATCATAGGCGATCGCGCGCCCGTCCCGGCAGGTGGGGTCCAACGAAAGAGGATAGGAGATGATGCTGGCCGCTGCGGCCTCGATCTCGGCCTGCGGAATGGCAGGCGTGCCTGCCGGGCCCGAACAGGCCGCCGCGAAAAGAAGCATGGCCGCGGCGCCCAGGGATCGCATCAGGGGCGAACCTTGAACGGCTCGTGCCAGCCTTTCGGCGAGGCGGAGAAAATCTCGTAGCCGGTTTCGGTCACACCGACGGAATGTTCGAATTGCGCGGAGAGCTGGCGGTCGCGCGTCACGGCGGTCCAGCCATCCGGAAGGATGGCGGCATCCTTGCGGCCGAGGTTCAGCATGGGCTCGACCGTGAAGAACATGCCGGCCTTCATCACAGGGCCCGTTCCGTAGGCGGAGGAATGCACCACGTTCGGCTCGTCATGGAACAGGCGGCCGAGGCCGTGCCCGCAGAATTCGTCGACCACCGAGACGCGGTTGAGGCGCGCCACTTCGCTGATCGCGCCGCCGATATCGCCGAAGCGGGCGCCGGGCTTGATCTGCGCGATGCCCGCCATCATCGCCTCGTAGGTCACTTCCATCAGGCGCTCGGCCTTGCGCTTCACGTCGCCGACGCCGAACATCCGGCTATGGTCGCCGTGCCAGCCATCGACGATCAGCGTGACATCGATGTTGGCGATGTCGCCGTCCTTCAGCGCTTTCGGGCCGGGGATGCCGTGGCAGATCACGTGATTCACCGAGATGCACGAGGCGTGGCGATAGCCGCGGTAGCCGATGGTTGCGGACGTCGCGCCATTGTCGTGCACGAACTCGTAGACCCGCCGGTCGAGATAGTCTGTGGTCACGCCCGGTTTGACTTCCGGGACCAGCATGTCGAGGCATTCGGCCACCAGCCGTCCGGCGCGGCGCATGCCCTCGAAGCCCTCGGGGCCGTGGGTGCGGATTTCGCCCGTGCGCAGGGGCAATAGGAGTTCTGTGTCTGTCATCGGCTCAATATGGCAGGCCGCACGCCGGTTTTCCACTCCCTTCTTGCCGAAACGGCCGCCCGCTGTCAGGTAGCGGCCCAGAAACCTGGCCGGAAAACAGGCCATCGAACCCCCAAGGGAGACAATGCATGCGCAAACCCCGGTCAATCCAGGCGGCCAGCCTTGCCTTGCTGGCCGCGCTGGGCCTCGCGGCCTGTGCCAGCGCGCCACCTGCCGCCGAAGCGCCGGCGCCGGCGTCCTTGGTCGTGGAAGCGCCCTTGCCGGCGTTCAGCGCCGAGGGAATTGCCGCTCTTGAGGCCCGCATGGCGGCCTATGTCGAGGAGGGCGCGGCCAAGGGGATTGCGACCCGTCTGGTGCGTGGCGGCGAGGTCATCAGCGATGTGCGCTACGGCATCCGCCGCGAGGCCGATGCCGCGCCGGTGGAAGACGACACGATCTGGCGCATTTATTCGATGTCGAAGCCGGTGACCGGCGTCGCGCTCTTGATGCTCTGGGAAGAGGGCGCGTTCCAGCTGGACGACCAGGTCACAAAATACTTCCCTGAATTCGAGGGCATGCAGGTGTTCACCGGGCTTGATGCGGCGGGTGAGCCGATCCTCGTGCCCGCCACGCGCCCGGCAACCCTCCGCGAAATGATGAGCCACACCGCCGGCTTCGGCTACGGCCTGCGCGGCGGCGATTATGTCAACGACATGTTCCAGAAGAAGCAGGTGTTCCAGTCCCCCACCATGGAGGAGATGGTGGCGCGGGTGGCCAGCATTCCGCTACTGCACCAGCCGGGCGAAGTCTGGGACTATTCCATCGCGGTGGACCTGCAGGGCGCGCTGATCGAGCGGCTGTCCGGCCAGACGCTGGGCGAGTTCTTCGAGACGCGTCTTTTCGGCCCGCTCGGCATGACGGATAGCGGCTTCTTTGTTCCGGAGGCGGACTATGACCGTTTCTCTGATGTCTGGGGCTGGAGCGCAGAGCAGGGGGCTTTCGCCGCGTTGCCGATGCCAGCTTTCCAGTACCGCGAGGGGATGATCGCCTTTGAAGGCGGAGGCCACGGGCTTGTCAGCACGATGGACGATTATGCGCGCTTTGCCGAGATGCTGGCAAATGGCGGCAGTCTCGGCGGCGTCCAGATCCTGAAACCCGAAACCGTCGCGATGATGGCGACCGATGTGCTGCCGGAAGGCGCCTTCCTCGGCTTTGACGGCACGGCCAGCAGCGAAGCGGCGGGCGTCGGCTTCGGCCTCAACGTCGCCGTGATCCTCGACGCTGACAACGCCCGCGGTTTTCCACAGGGCGCCTATACCTGGGGCGGGGCGGCAGGCACCTGGTTCTGGGTTGACCCCGCCAACAAGCTCTACTTCGTTGGCATGGTGCAACGCTTCGGCGATGGTGGCCCGGCTTTCGACGCGCGCACAGAGTCGGCCGGTCTGGTCTACAAGGCTCTGGAAACACCGAATGAGTAATCCCACCGCCGCCGTCCTCCTCATCGGGGACGAACTCCTCTCCGGCCGCACGCGGGACATCAACCTGCAGCAGGTCGCGCAGTATCTGGAACCTCTCGGCATTCCGGTCATGGAATGCCGCACGGTGCCGGATATCGAGGCCGAGATCGTCGCTGCGGTGAATGCCCTGCGCGCGAAGTACACCTATGTCTTCACGACGGGCGGTATCGGCCCGACGCATGACGACATCACGGCAGACGCCATCGCAGCCGCCTTCGGTGTAGGCATCTCCGAACATCCGGACGCGATCCGCGACATGGCCGCCCGCTACGCGTCGATGAACACCGAGTTCACAGCTCCGCGCCGGCGCATGGCCCGCGTGCCGCATGGCGCGAGCCTCGTGGCCAATCCGGTCTCCGGCGCGCCCGGCTTCCAGACCGGCAATGTCTTCACCCTTGCAGGCGTGCCGCAGATCGCGCGGGCGATGCTCGAAGACATTGGTCACCGCCTGCAAACCGGCGCGGTGGTCCACAAGGTGACCGTCAAGGGCAAGGGCCTGCGCGAGGGCGATCTCGCGGTGAAGCTGGGCGAGATCGATGCGGCAGCACCGCAGGTTTCGGTCGGCTCGTACCCCTGGTATCTCGGGCCGGACAATAACGGTGTGTCGCTGGTCGCCCGTTCCATCGATCCCGAGGCGCTCGCAAGGGTTCGCCAGCAACTCGTCGAACTCGCCGAATCCCTCGGCGTCAAACCGGAGATCGAAGCATGAGTTTCATTACCCGCACGCCCGTCCTCTGGATGCTCTTTGGGCTGACGGTTGCGCTGACGCTGGCCTTCGGGGCCGCAGCGCCCATGGTCGGCGGCCAGTTCCTCGACATGGTATCAAGGCCTGAAGATACACGCGCTGTGTTCGACGCAATGACGCCCAGCGAACGAAGCGCGCATTTCTGGCTCACGGTCTTTCTCGATACGGCCTACCCGCTGAGCTTCGGCCTATTCTTCGCCGGCATGGCCTGGCGCTTCTTTGGCAAGCTCGGCCCGTTCGCGGCGATCCCCGGTTTCGCCGTGCTGATCGTCGATCTCACCGAGAACACGCTGCAGGCCATCACGCTGTCGGGCGCAGCCTATGTGCTTGAGCCGAAGGAGTGGGTTTCGCCGCTGAAGATGAACCTGTTCTATCTCGCTGCCCTGATCGCGCTCGTCGCGGCGGGCATCGCGCTCTACCGGGTTATCACCAAGAAGAAGGCCTAGGGTCTCCCCAAGGTCAGGCTTGGCGCGGGGCCAGTCCCGGCGGTAGCATTGCACAAACACCCAAGGGAGAAGTCGCCATGTCCGAACAGATCGTCCTCGTCGAGCGCCACGGCGCCGTTGCCCTCGTCACCCTCAACCGGCCGGACGCGCTGAACGCCCTCAACCGGGCCCTGCGCGCCGAGATCGTCCGCGTCTTCACCGAATTGAAGGACGATGCGAGCATCCGTGCCGTCGTGCTGACGGGCGCCGGCCGCGCCTTCACCGCCGGCATCGATCTCAAGGAAGCGGGCCAGACCGGCTTTGCCCTCGGCGCCGATGAGGATTCCAAATCGATCAACATGGCCGCCGCGCTGGAGGCTTATCCCTGGCCGATCGTCGGCGCGATCAATGGCTTCGCGATCACGGGCGGCTTCGAGCTCGCCCTGATGTGCGACGTGCTGCTCGCCTCGGAGAATGCCAAGTTTGCCGACACGCATGCCCGCGTTGGCATAGTGCCAGGCTGGGGCCTGTCGCAGAAACTCTCGCGCCTGATCGGCATCAGCCGCGCCAAGGAACTTTCCTTCACCGGCAACTTCATCGATGCCCACACCTCGGAGAATTGGGGCCTCGTCAACCGCGTCTATCCCGCCGCAGACCTCGTGCCCGCTGCGCTGCAACTCGCGACCGAGATGACGGGTACGCAGCCGGTGCTGCTGAAGAAGTACAAGGCGCTGATCGATGACGGCTTCGGCATGGAGTTCGGCAAGGCCATGAAGGAAGAAATCAAACGCTCGATCGAGCATTCGGCCTCGGTGTCGGCCGAGTCGGTCGAGGAAGCGCGCAAGCAGGTCACAGCGCGGGGCCGGGACCAGCAGGGTTAAGCCGGGCTTGAACTCCTCTCCCGATAGCGGGAGAGGGGAGAAGGCTCAAGCCGCAAATTCGAACGCATCCATCCTCAGCACACTGAACGTCAGAGACTGGTGCAGTGATGTGGCCGCTGTCCCGCCCGCGCCCAGCGCCACAAATAGCGGCAGGAAATGCTCCTCCGTCGGGTGGTTGCGCGCGGCATGCGGCGCGAGGCGCCGGTAGTTCAGCAGGTCCTCGATGCGCCCTTGCGCCAGCGCGGCGTTCACCCAGTCGGCAAATTCGGTCACCCAGCCGGGCGACACATTGTTGCCGCGCCAGTCGACGCTGCGCAGGTCATGCGTGAAGCTGCCGCTGCCGAGGATCAGCACGCCTTCTTTTGCCAGTGAATGAAGCGCCTGGCCGAGCCTGTAATGGTGCGCGGCGCCCAGATGGGTTTGAACCGACAGTTGCAGCACCGGTATGTCGTTCGCCGGATACATCAGCTTCAGTGGCACCCACGCGCCGTGGTCGAGCCCGCGTGCGGTGTCGATGCCCACCGGCAGGCCGGAGTCTCGGATCAGCCGGGCAATCCGCGCCGCCAGAGCCGGATCGCCCGGCGCAGGGTAGCGCTGGTCGAACAGGATCTGCGGGAAGCCGCCAAAATCGTGGAACGTCTCGTTGACAGCCACGGCGTTCACCGCAGGAATGTTCGTCTCCCAATGCGCCGAGACGACGAGGATGGCCTTGGGCCGGGGCAGGGATTGGCCGAGCGCCACGAGAAAGTCCCGCGCAGGCACGTCGTCAAACACCAGCGTCGGCGAACCATGCGAAACAAAGATCGGCGCAATCACGAGGCAATCCTCCGGCAACATCGGCAGCCTTCCATTTAGGGAGGGCGCGCCCGGAATGTCAGCCTGCACCGTCGGCCTAACACCTATGCCGCAACGGTATGGCCCCGCCGGGAGTTGCGCGAAGGCCTGCCCCCGGCCTATCAACGCCCCAGCAAAAACTTCGGGAGAAAGCCATGCGCGACGTCGTGATCTGTGAACCTGTCCGCACGGCGGTCGGCGGTTTTGGCGGCTCGTTCAAGGATGTCCACGCGCATGTGCTCGGCGCCACCGTCGTCGAAGGCTTGATGGCGCGCACCGGCCTGCCGAAGGACAAGGTGGACGATGTCATCTTCGCGCAGTGCTATCCCTCGATGGACGCGCCCGCGCTCGGCCGCGTCGTGGCGCTCGATGCGGGCCTGCCCATCGAAGTGAGCGGTATGCAGATCGACCGCCGCTGCGGCTCCGGCCTGCAGGCGATCATCAACGCGACGATGCAGATCGCCACCGGCGCCATGGACTGCGTGATCGCCGGCGGCGCCGAGTCGATGAGCAATGCACCCTTCTACTCGACCAACTGGCGCTGGGGCCTCGGCCAGGGCAATATGACTGTCAACGACGGTCTGATCACAGGCCGTCTTACGGCAGGCGGCAAGAATTTCCCGGTGCCCGGCGGCATGCTTGAGACGGCCGAGAACCTCCGGCGCGACTACCAGATCACCCGCGCGGCCCAGGACGAATTTGCAGCCGCCTCGCATGCCAAGGCGGTTGCCGCGCAGAAGAGCGGCGTGTTCGATCAGGAGATCATCCCGGTCACTGTGAAAGGCAAGAAGGCCGACACGGTGGTCACCCGCGATGAACATCCGCGTGCGGACTCCACCGCCGAAGTGCTCGGCAAATTGAAAGCCATCCGCCTGAAGCAGGACTCCGAGGCGACGGTGACGGCCGGCAATGCCAGCGGCCAGAATGACGGCGCCTCGGCCTGCCTCGTGATGACGCGCGAAATGGCGGACCAGTACGGCCTCAAGCCGCTCGCCCGGTTGGTCTCCTGGGCCGTCGCCGGCGTCGGCCCGGCGGTCATGGGCATCGGCCCTGTTCCGTCCACGGAGAAAGCGCTGAAGCGCGCCGGCCTGACACTGAAGGATCTCGACCTGATCGAACTCAACGAAGCCTTCGCCGCGCAGGTGCTCGCCTGCACCAAGGCGATGGGCTTCTCTGACGATGACTATGCCCGTCTCAACGTGCATGGCTCCGGCATCTCGCTGGGCCACCCGGTCGGCGCGACGGGCGGGCGGATCCTTGCCACGCTGCTCCGCGAGATGGACCGGCGCGAAGCACGCTACGGCCTTGAAACCATGTGCATCGGCGGCGGACAGGGCCTGGCCGCGATTTTCGAGCGCGTTAACTGAGAATTCTCAGACGGCGGATTACGCAGCGCCTAACGTAGAAATAACTTGCTATTGGCAGGTCAGGGGCGCATATGCCCGTTATCGACATTGGCCGGCCACTCAGGCGCAGCTCCCCTAACAAGGCGCAGTTTCAGACAACCCCTCCAAAATTCGATATGCAAGGGCTGACGCATTGTCAGTCCACAAACTTATATGAGACTTACTTCTATGACTATGACGAACGGTACTGTGAAATTCTTCAACAGCCAAAAAGGCTTCGGCTTCATTGCGCCTGCAAACGGCGGCAACGACGTTTTCGTGCACGTGACCGCGCTTGAGCGCTCGGGCATCGCACACCTGAACGAAGGCCAGAAAGTCAATTTTGACACGGCTAAAGATCAGCGCTCCGGCAAGGTCGCCGTGAGCACGATCGAACTGGCTTAAGCCAGGCAGCTGCTGGCGCTGCGCTTCGGCGTAGCTGCCTCAGCGGCAAACTGAAGAGGCGCGCTCCGGCAACGGGGCGCGCTTTTTTCTTTGTACGGAATGTCAGAATTCTTTCGAAACGCCGAGGAAAATGTGATGGTTTGTCTCGTCGGACGCGCCGCCTGTGCCGTTGCGGTATTGGTTGAGATAGCCCGCCTCCCATCCGGCACCCGCCATCTGCTATTCCACCGCGGCCTTGGCCCGGTTCTCCTGCAGGCCTTTGGCATTTCCCCAATCGGTGGTGTTCACGCCAATCGCCGCCTCATCGCTCAGCGCCAGATCGAGACCAGTATCGCCGATGGGGCGTGTGTAGGAAAATTGCTGGCGCAGCCGCCAGCCTGTACCACTCGCGCCTTCGAGAAAGCGCTCCTCGATGCGCGAACGCCCGGCGATGCTGCCTTCGCCTTCTGAAAACAGGTCATAGCTCGCCATCTGCCACAGCCGGTGCTCGCTCTGATCTGATCCCGCGCGTCGGTTGCTGGCGAAAAGATAGCCGCCGCTGACGCTCAGCCCTTGGCGCAGGTCATAGGTCACGCCCGGGCGCACCTCGATCGTGTCGAGGTCTCCGTCCGGCTGGTAGCGCAGCTCGGTCGTCAGGCCGAACTCGAACTGCGAGTTTTCGGACGGTTTCTTCGCGAGCTCGACCTGAGTCCAGATCTGGTTCTCGGAAAAGGCGCCCGGTGCGGCGCTCGCCGCCACAACGGCAAAGGCAAGGAAAGTGCGTTTCATGCGGGCGCCATAGAGCAGGAAAGTTGTCACAAATATGACATCAAAATTCAGCCCGCTAAGGGGCAAGGCCCTGAACGTCAACATAAAACCTACAATTAAACGTACCTTCGCGCACTTATAGGCCGAAGTAGAGCGCGATGATCCCTATGCACGCCAGGTTCAGGGCCAGCCCCGCTCGCGCCATGTCCCGCACCGTCAGTTTCCGTGTCGCGAACACGACGGCATTCGGACCTGTCGCAATCGGCAGCATGAAGCCGCAGGAGGCCGCGACGCAGCAGGGAATCACCAGGCTGCGGATGTCCAGTCCCGTCGCCTCGGCCAGAGCGCCGAGCACCGGCAGGAAGGTCGTCATCGCCGCCACGTTTGACATGATCTCCGACAGGAAAACCACGATCGTCACGATGATCAGGATCAGCAGCACCGGGGGCAGGGTCGCAAAGCCCGCCAGGCTGGTGCCCAGCCATCCTGCCAGCCCCGAGGCCTGGATCGCTGCCGCCATCGCCAAGCCGCCCCCGAAAAGCAACACGACATCCCAAGGAATGTTCTTGCCGTCGTCCCAGTCCAACAGTGCGCGGCCGCGCCCGGCCGATTTCGGCCCGGTATCGCCGTGCGGCACGAGGAACATCACCACGGCGCCGAGCATGGCGATGCCCATGTCGCTGAGGCCCGCCAGCGCTGGCACCTTGATCAGCTGTTCGCGCAGGATCCATGCACCTGCAATCAGGCCGAACACGATGGCCACCCGCGCTTCCGCCCGCGAGATGCGGCCGAGCGCGCCATGCTGTACACGGATGGACTCGCTCGCGGCTTTCGCCTGATCGGGCGAGGATTTCAGCCCCCAGGTCAGGATCAGCCAGGCCGCTGGAAGCATCAGCGCGATCATCGGCACGCCGATGCCCATCCATTCGCTGAAGCCGATCTCGATGCCGGCATTCTCGCGCAGCCAGCCCATGGCGATCAGGTTGGTCGGCGTGCCGACCGGCGTGCCGAGGCCTCCGATCGAGGCCGCGTAGCAGACCCCCAGCAAGAGCGCGACCGCGAGCCGTGGCCCGCCGCCGGCCGCCAGCGCGACCGACAGCACGATTGGCGCCATCATCAGGCTGGTTGCGGTATTGGAAATCCACATCGACAGCAGCGCCGTCGTCAGCATCACGCCGGCCACCAGCAGCTTCAGGCGCGCGCCGGACACGCGCAGCACATTGAGCGCGATGCGCCGGTGCAGGCTCCACTTCTCGATGGCCAGCGCCACGATGAAGCCGCCGAGCAGCAGCATCACTACCGGGTCTGCATAGGGCGCCGCGATGTCCTTCAGCGGCATCCCTCCGATCAGGGGCAGCACCGCCAGCGGCAGCAGCGAGGTCACCGCCATCGGCACCGCTTCGGTCGCCCACCACACGGCCATCAGCGCGAACAGGCCGGCCACCAGCATGGCGCTTTGTTCCAGGCTGCCGGGCGCCGGAATCAGTGCGATCATCAACCCCAGCGCGGGGCCGAGCCATAGCCCGAGCGTCTGCGCAAAGCCGGTGTTTGTAGGCGGCATGCCCTCGCGCGGCAGGGATGTCTCACCCGTCTCGGTCATCTGATCTTCCTCAAACCCCAAAATCTTTGGAATGAGGCTTAGCGCGCTTTGCCGGGACGGCAAACCTTGGCCCCGGCTTGCCATCGGTGCGGGCGCGCCGTAACTCTCGCCGCTACGTGCGGGCGTGGCGAAATTGGTATACGCAAGGGACTTAAAATCCCTCGGCCGCAAGGCCTTGCCGGTTCAAGCCCGGCCGCCCGCACCATCTTTTCAACCCTCCGGCAGCGGCGTGAACTCCTGATCGTCCCCGTCCGGCAGTTTCATCCTGCCCTGTTTCCAGTCTTCCTTCGCTGCCTCCAGCCGCGCCTTGGACGAGGACACGAAGTTCCAAAAGATGAAACGCTCTCCAATTGGCTCGCCGCCAAGCACCATCACGGTCGACGGCGCGAGCGCGGTCACGCGCACATCGCCCTTGCGGAGCACGACCATCTGTCCGGGCTTCAGCGCCTGTCCCGACACTTCGATGGCCCCTTCGGTGAGATATACCGCGCGCTCCGCATGCTCGCCGGGCACACCCCGGCTGGCGCCGGCGTCCATGTCCCAATGCATGTAGAACAGGGGCGAGTTCACCTTTACCCCGGCGTCCATGCCTTCGGCGGCGCCCGCGATCATCCGTCCACGGAGGCCGCTCTCCGTCCAGGTCGGCAAACTGTCTGCCGGGTGGTGCCAGAAGCCCGGGCCAATTTCCTCGGCCTCGTTCGGCAGCGCCACCCACGCCTGGATGCCGTGCATGTGCGCGCCGTGCATCCGGGCATGCTCCAGCCGCTCCGAATGGGTGATGCCCTTGCCGGCGGTCATCCAGTTCACCGCGCCGGGCTTGATCTCCTGCTGGAAGCCGAGGCTGTCGCGGTGGGTCATCGCGCCGGAGTAGAGATAGGTCACGGTCGACAGGCCAATGTGCGGATGCGGCCGTACGTCCAGTTCGCGCGGAATACCCGGCGCAAAATCCACCGGTCCCATCTGGTCGAAGAAGATGAACGGCCCCACCATCCGCCGCTTCGCGAAGGGCAGCACTCGGCCGACTTCAAAGCCGCCGCCAAGATCACGTGTGCGTTTGTCTATGATGAGGTCGATCATGGGAGGCTCCATCCGGTCAGTGTCTCGCGCCCACCCTAATGCCAAGCTTCCCTACGGCGAGGCTTTTTCTATGCGCGCGCGCCTGATAACACCTATGCAGAGCTTGTTTCGAGTCGATCCCGGAGTGTTCCCATGCCGCTGATTTCCGCCCGCCTTCGCTGCGCTGCCACCGCGGTTCTCGCCTTCGCGATGGCGCTGCCCGCGCTTTCTGAAACCGTTTACGTGCAGGCCGGGAAGGTCCTCGCCGTTCCGGGTGAGGCGCCGCTCGGCCAGACGACGATCGTTATCACCGACGGCAAGATCGTCTCCCTCGCGTCCGGCTATCAGACGCCGAAAGACAAGTCGGTGCGCGTCATCGACCTGAAGGACAGCTATGTGCTGCCAGGCCTGATCGATTCCCACGTCCACCTCACCTCTGACACGGGCGGCATTGCGTCCCAGCTGGAAGACGTGACGCTCTCACCTGCCGCGCAGGCCTTCAATGCCTGGGAAAACGGCATGAAGACCTTGAACGCCGGGTTCACGACCGTCCGCAATCTCGGCGACGGAGACGGCGCCGTGCTCGCGCTGCGCGATGCCATCAATGACGGCCAGGTGACCGGCCCGCGCATCCTGGATGCCGGCAACTCCATCTCCGGCACCTCCGGTCACATGGACGGCTCGCTCGGCTACCGAGATGAGTTGCGCGAGTATTTCAACGCCGCGGGCAACACTTGCAACGGCGCCGAGGATTGCCGCCGCGCGGTGCGCCTGCAGATCGCGCGCGGGGCGGATGTGATCAAGTTCGCCTCCACCGGCGGCGTCAACAGCCGCATCGGCGCGGGCCTCGGCGCGCAGATGTTCTCGGATGAAGCGCGCGCCATCGTCGAGACCGCGAAGCTGTTCGGCAAGAAAGTGTCCGCCCATGCCCACGGCGCAGATGGCATCCGCCTGGCCCTTGAAGCGGGCGTCGACTCGATCGAGCACGGAACAATCCTGGATCCCGAGACCATCGATGCCTTCGTCGCGTCCGATGCATACTATGTCCCGACCCTTTCGACCGTGAACGGATATATCGAGCGACTCGAAGCAAATCCGGACGCATATGAGCCGGATGTCCGCGCCAAGATCGAATGGCGCATCGGCATTACCGGCAAGAGTCTCGAGATTCTCTATGCCCAGGGCGTGAAAATCGCCTTCGGAACGGATGCGGGCGTCTCCAAGCATGGCCGCAATGCGGACGAATTCGAACTGATGGTGAAATTCGGCATGCCGCCCTCCGATGCCATAAAGGCCGCAACGGTCAATGCCGCCGACCTTCTCGGTCTGTCTGCCGAAATCGGCACGCTTGAGCCGGGCAAGAGCGCCGACCTGATCGCCGTGAAAGGCGATCCGCTGAAGGATGTGAAGGTTCTGAAATCTGTCGGTTTCGTCATGGTTCGCGGCGAAGTCGCCAAAGACTGAACCCGCCGGGCACGGAGGTGTTGCCTTGGGGCAACACCTCGTTGACTTAAAGTCTTTGTGCTGGAAGTTTCACGCAAGGCCTGCCCCTGGCGTGCGACAACGCGTTTGACAGGTGGTGGGGAACAAATTGGCGCCGAACGCTTTGTATAGGAACGTTCACGCAAGCTTGAAGGACAGGCCCATGATCATCCGCACACTGCTCGCCAGCGCCGCGCTTGCCACCTTGGCAATGCCTGCCTTTGCAGGGGCTGAGGCTGAAGCCCTGATCGCCTCGACCGCCACCCAGATTTCCGACCCCGCCCGGGGACACCAGGCGTTTTCGCAGTCCATCGATGTGCCAACAGTGGCGCATTTCACGCTCGGCAAATATGCCAACCGCATCAGCGATGATGAGCGCCAGCGCTTCACGGCTGCGTTCGACACCTTCCTCACCAGCTCTTTTCGCAAGCACAATGACGACTTCGCCAATTCCAAGGTCGAAGTCATTGGGTCTGTCGACCGCAGCGCAACCGGTTCAATTGTTGAGACCCGCGTCACACCAGCCGACGGCGATGTAATGACTGTCCGCTGGCGCGTGATGGAGCGGAGCGGCGAATGGAAAGTCGTGGACGTCGAAGTGCTCGGCCTCTGGCTTGCAATCGAGCAGCGGGCCCAGATTGCGGCCATCATGGACAAGCCGCCCGCGACCATCGACGTCGCGATCGACGCGCTCAATTCCTGATCTATCCGTAGGCGGATCAGCGCTTCAGGTGAAGGCGACGTTCAGCCAGTCCGGCCGGACATAGGTTTCACCCAGATCGCGCGCCACCAGCTTGTGCGCAATGGCGCCCTGATCGACCGTCAGGCCGTTCGCCAGATGGCGGTTGGCATTGATCGCGGCCCGCGCGCCCTTGCCGGCAATCTGCATCACGAAGGGCAGGGTGGCGTTGTTCAGGGCATAGGTCGACGTGCGCGGCACGGCGCCCGGCATGTTCGCGACGCAATAGTGAAGTATTCCGTCCACGTCATAAATCGGGTCTTCATGCGTCGTCGCATGGCTCGTCTCGAAACACCCACCCTGGTCGATGGCGATGTCCACGAGTACAGCGCCGGGCTTCATGGTTTTCAGTTGTTCCCTGCTGATCAGTTTGGGCGCCGAGGCGCCGGGGATAAGGACGGCCCCGATCACGAGGTCGGCATCCTTGATTGCTTCGGCCAGCGAGTGCGCGGTCGAATACATTGTCTTGACGCTGCCGCGGAACTGCTCGTCGAGCTGGCCCAAGCGAACATTGTTCCGATCAAAGATCGTCACATCCGCGCGCATGCCTACGGCGATTTCCGCCGCATGGGTTCCAGAAACCCCGCCGCCGATGATCACCACTTTCGACGGCGCCACACCCGGCACGCCGCCCAGCAGGATGCCCCGGCCGCGCTTGGTGCGCATCAGCGCCCAGGCGGCGACCTGCATCGACATGCGTCCCGCGACCTGGCTCATCGGGCGAAGCAGCGGAAGGCCGCCTTCGGAATCGGTCACCGTCTCGTAAGCGATTGCAAGGCAGCCGGACTTCATCAGGCCCTTCGCCTGGACCGGGTCGGGCGCAAGGTGGAGGTAGGTGAAGAGGGTGTGGCCGGGCGTTAGCCGCACAGTCTCTTCCGGCTGCGGCTCCTTCACTTTCACGATCAGCTCGCTGCCGCCGAAAACCGCCTCGGCATCCGGGGCGATCTGCGCGCCGACGGAGGTATAGGCTTCGTTCGCAAACCCGGAATTGATGCCGGCGCCGGACTGGACCAGAACCGAATGGCCGGCGCGGACGAGCTCGCCGACGCTTTCAGGTGTCAGGCCGACACGGGATTCCTGTTTCTTGATCTCTGTTGGAACGCCAATGCGCATGCAGCCTCTCCCTGGGGAAAGTCCATGCCTATAGCGCTCCTTTCCGGCAACTTCCAGCCCTCAAGGGGCGGCAAACAGAGCCCCAAAAACATTGTCCCCCTCCCGGCGGGCCGGAAGGGGGACAACACGCCATGATCGACAAATCCGGCGAAGACAGCAGGATCGAAGCTTAGAAGACTTTCGAGATCATGACGACGAAGTTCTCGTCGGCCACGTCACCGGCGACGGCATCATCGATGTCGGTGTCGGTGTATTTCACGGTGAGATCGAACACGTCGAAGGCATACGCGCCGCCGAGCGACCAGTTGGTGTAGTCACCGCCGGCATCGAAGCTGTAATTGCCAACGCTGGCGAGACCCTTCAGTTTTTCGGAGAAGGCGTAAGCGCCTGTGCCCTCGACATAGGTGTTCTTGTTGTCGGGGTCGTAATAGGCGGTCGCGCCGAGGCTGACCGCATCAACAGTGTAGCCAAGTCCGGCTTTCACTTCGACGAAGTCGAGATCTTCTTCACCCGGATAGAAGTAGCCGATCACGCCGACGTCCCAGCTGAGGGCGTCGGTGAAGGCGCCGCGGAAGCCGCCATAAAGGTCGACTTCGATGTCAGCGTCCGAACCGAAATCCACGTTCGAGGCCCAGCCGCCGACGTAGAAGCCGCCGTTGGTGTAATCGACGCCGCCCTGAACCGTTGCGCCGTTATCGGTCTGCGAAACGCCGCGCCAGACATAGTCATTTGCGACTGCGGCGTTGAAGGACACATCGCCTTCAGCGTGAGCGCCGCCTGCGGCTGCAAGTACGGCGGCGGCGAGAAGGCTGGCCCGGGAGAGTTTGTTTTTCATTGGAGGAAACCTCACTTCTGTCATTACGCTCCTGATCAAGCGTCGGCTGTCTACCTGCCGGGCGGGAGTTAAAAACTCGATGCCAAACCTTAGGGAAACCCGGCGCAGGAACGCTGTTCGCCGGGCTTTTGTGCAGTGAATTCGGCGCTTGCCTCTGCTTTGTGCGTGCAGCGAATCCACACTTGTGTGGCAGATTCGCAACAGATTCAGGCCCTAGCGCGCGACAAGAGGGGCATAGCCGAGGTGCATGCCCGCATCGACCAGCAGCGTTTCGCCCGTCACGTGCCGCGAGGCATCGGTGAGGAAGAATACAGCCGAGTCGGCGATATCGTCGGGACCGCTGGCGACGTGCAGCGGCACCGAGGCGGCAACCCCGGCTTCCATCTTCGTGTATTGCTCGGCGCTCATCTCGTCCTTGAACCAGCGCGTGCCGATGAAGCCCGGGCAGACGGCGTTGACGCGGATGGCCGGCGCGAGCGCGCGCGCGAGGCTGAGGGTCATCGTGTTGAGTGCGCCTTTGGTCGCCGCATAGGCGATCGACGATCCGATGCCGGTGACGCCGGCAATGGAGGACACGTTGAGGACAGCCGAGGCCCGCCCGGTCTGGCGGTGCGCTTCGACGAGCAGGGGTTTCACCTTCTGCATCATCAGGAAGGGGCCGGCGACGTTCACCGCGTAGGTGTGCAGGAAGTCTTCCCGCGTCAGCGCGTCGAGATCCGAATGGTCGCGCGCGTGCTTGGTGATGCCGGCATTGTTGACGAGTATATCGAGACGGCCAGCTTGGGCGGCCGCTTCGGCGAGCTTGGCGCAGCCTTCATCGGTCGAGACGTCGGCCTGCACGAGCCGCGCCTGCGCGCCGGCCTTCTGGCAGTCCGCCACGGTCGCTTCACCGTCGGCAACCGACTTGGTGCAGTTGATGATGACGCTGGCGCCGCGCTCGGCGAGGCGCAGCGCGATCGAGCGGCCGAGGCCAGTGGCCGATCCGGTGACGAGGGCGCTGCGGCCTTCGAGGTCCTTGGGCTGGTTCATGTTTCTCCTCCCGGGTTATCTGTGTGCGTGCCTTTCCCTCGTATCCCGCCGCATCCTGCCGTGTCCACTGCAGCGCTCGCGATGGGCGAGTGAGCCCCCCGCTTGTAAGCAACCGGCGACCTCGCGAGAAAGTGTCTACGCAGCTTTACGGAGTCGCCCCCTTTTGGCCGGATTGTTTCGCATCGTATATGTGAGCACAGCCCAGCCTGGGCTCACCGACAGCGATATCGAATCGCTGATCAATGTCGCGCAGTCGAACAACGACGAGCGCTTCATTACGGGCTATCTCGTGCACAACGGCCAGAATTTCATGCAGTTACTCGAGGGCCCGTTCAACGAGGTCGATGAAATCTACGGCCGGATCCTGCGAGACCGGCGGCATACCGGCATCGTGCGCATCCAGGCGGAATGGGCCGAAACCCGCGTGTTCCCGAACTGGTCGATGAATTATTTCCGCGTCGACCGGCACGGTTCGGTGGGCTCGATGATTTCGCGCGGCGCCGATTCCGTCGACAGCCTGATGGAAGCCGGTGTGCCGCGCGACCTGTTGCACCTGTTCTCCAAATTCATTCAGCAGACGGAGTATCCAGAGCCGCGCTCGGACCGCGCTGCCCCTTTCGGAAGAGCCCGGCCAGACCAACAGCAAGACCCACAAGCGTAAGCCCGGCGACCAGCAGGGTGACCGGCTCGGCGCCGAAGGTCTCGAAGTATTGCGTGTAGCCGTGGATCCCAAGGAAGACGAGCGCGCTGACCGACAGGAAACTGCCGCGGCGCGTCAGCAGCGCGAGGACCAGTGCGAGCGCGGCCCAGCCGATCGAGAACGGCCACACGGGCACGGTCAGCGCGGTGCGCTGCCCGTTTTCGTAGCGCGTGTAGTCGTCATAGCGGCTCGCGCTCCAGGCGCTGTCGCCGAGAATATCGCCCCAGAGTGAGCCGACCCAGAAGGCGAAGTGGAGGAGCACCATCGCCGTGCGGGCAGCCACGGTGAGCAGAATCTGCCAGGCCTCGCCCGCGCGGCGGCGCACGCCGTAGAACGCAGCGGCGAGCGCGCCGAAGACACCGATGGTGATCAGCGGCTCCTCGACGAAGAGGGCATAGGAGGCATGCCAGTAACCGGTGCCCGTGCCGAACACGGCGCCGAGGGCGAGAACCGCCAGCGCGGCGAGGAAGGCCGAGCGGAACCAGATGGCGCCAGCCGTCAGCACACCGGTGACCAGAAGGGCGGGCAGCGTCGGCGACGGGGCGGCGCCAAGTTCCCAGGCGACCCAGCCCGCGAGGCCGAGCGTACCCATAAGGGCGAGGCCGGCGGAGAGCACGCCGAAAGCGGCGCCGGGCGCAAGGCGGCGCAGGCCTTCGGCGCCGATAAGAGCGGCGAGGGCGAGCGCGAGACCTGTGCTGGCATTTGGCACCAGCGCGATGGCAGCGGCGGCCACCGCAAGCGCGCCGAAGATCAGCAGCACATTGGTGATCAGCCCGCCGCGCTTGTCCGGCAGGGCGAGGGATTCGAGCCGGGCTGCTTCGGCGAGGGTCAGCGCGCCTGATTGCTCGAGGGCGGCAAGGTCAAGGCGGATGATGCGCACGGGGCAAACTCCTATTAGTGATCGCTCACTAACATAAAGGAGGGCGGTTTGCAAGCGCCGGCGAGAGGGCTTTGGTTGAAGGGTGAGGCTAGCGCGTGTCGGCGCGCATCGCTTTCGGCGGCTTCCCCGTCCAGCGTTTGAAGGCGCGGGAGAAGGCGGGGGCGTCGGAGAAGCCGACGAGGTAGGCGGTTTCGTTGACGGAGGTTTTTCGGGCGCCGAGATAGTCCAGCGCCATACGGCGGCGCAGATCGTCGAGCACAAGCTTGAAGCTGGTGCCTTCGGTTTTCAGCCGGCGGAACAGGGTCTGGCGGCTGATGCCCAGGTCTGCGGCGATGGCGTCGCCGGTGATGTCGCCGGTGTGCAGGCGGGCGAGCAGCTTTGCCTCGACCTGGCCGCGCAGGGTGCGGGCGGCCGCGAGATCCTGCAACAGCGCATCGGCCCGTTCCGTCAGTATACCGAATACATAGGCCGGCTGCTGCGCGACGGGCCAGCTGGTGAGGCCCGGCGCAAGGCGCATCGCGTTCCAGTCCGCCGAGAAGGTGACCGGGCATTGGAAAATGCGCGCATACTCGGCGCGGTAGGACGGGGCGGGATGGGTGACGTGGACTTCCAACACGTGCGGCGCCGGCAGGAAACGCCGGGGGCCGCAGACGAGGCGGGCGAAGGCGGCTTCGGTAAGTTCGGGAAACTCACCCGGATTGGGCCGCGTGTCGGTCATCCAGAGCTGGCCGCTGCGCTCGGCGATCTGGAAACGGGGCTGCCCGGGAGCGATCTCGAGTTCGACCGCAAGGGCGCCGAAGCGCTGCATCTGGGCGAAGGCCTCGCCCATCGTCGCGGAGGCATTCATGATCAGGCCGACGAGCGAGACATCCGCCATGTCGATCGCTTCGCCGCAGAGGAGCCCGAGGGCGGGCTCGCCGGTGGCGGCCTGGGCGGCGCGCATCAGGGCCTGGTAGCGAGCGAGGGGGATGCGGGTGTCGCCGTCCTCGAGGCTTTCGGGGTCGATGCCGGCGTCGCGGTAAAGTGCAGCCGGATCGGCGCCTTTGCCTTCGGCAAAGACGGCGAGCCCGCGGACGATGCTGGCGGAAACGGTGGCTTTGGTCATCTCTGAGGGCGCCCTGTTACAAATAGCCATGTTTGCGCAACGCCGTATCATGGCGTCCTTATCGAAAAACGGCAACAACGCGGCTCAGACGCCCCCTTTGTCCGGAGCCATTGCTGATGCTGCCCACCCCGAGCCCTGATGTCCGACGCCTCGCCGGAGGCTGGGCAGTCCTGCTCGCCGCCTGGCTGATGTTCGCCGGGGCGGCGCAGGCGGCGAACCTCGAGGCCGGGCCGGGCGATCCCTGGTGGGCGCAAGTCGGCGCGGCGGCGCTGCTGTGGCTGCACATCGGCGGCGGGACCCTGGGCATGATCTCCGGCGCGGCGGCGCTGACCTTCCGGAAGGGCGCACGGCTGCACCGGCTGGCGGGGACCGTGTTCTTTGCCGCGATGTTCGTGACCTACCTGATCGGGGCGGGCGTCGCGCCGTTCCTGGAGGAGGGGCAGCGGCCCAATTTCGTGGCCGGGATCATGGCGCTCTACCTGCTGGTCACGGGCTGGCGGACGGCCCGGCAGCGGGAGACGACGGCGGGGATTGCCGAGGTGGCCGGGCTGGCAATCGCCCTCGCGATCGCCGGAACTGGGGCGGTGTTCATGCAGATGGGCGCGGCAAGCCCGACGGGCACGATCGACGGCTCGCCCCCGCAGGCTTTTATCCTGTTTACCGTCGCGGGCGTGCTGGCCGCCGGCGGCGAGGCAAACGTGCTTCTGCGGCGGGGGATTTCCGGCACGGCGCGCATCGCGCGGCATCTCTGGCGGATGTGCTTCTCATTGTTCATCGCTTCGGGATCCTTCTTTCTCGGCCAGATGCAGGTCTTGCCGGATGTGCTGCGAAACTCGGCCTTTCCCTTCGTAGCGGCGTTCGCGCCGCTGCTGGTGATGCTGTTCTGGCTGGTCTGGGTGCGCACCGGTTGGCGGCGGCGGAAATCGGCGGCCGCGTGAGACCAGTTCGCCTTCCGGGCGAACGAGACCTCTTGCCGTACCGGTAAGCATGGACAAGGCGTGGTACGCGGCTTAACTGCGACACGGTTTTCACGGCTTCCAGGGCTCGGGCGAATGTTCAAAAAGATATTGATTGCCAACCGCGGCGAGATCGCTGTCCGCGTCATCAAGACGTGCCGCAAGATGGGCATCAAGACAGTGGTGGTCTACTCCGACGCCGATGCGGGCTCGATGGCCGTAGAGATGGCCGACGAGAGCGTCCATATCGGCGGATCGCCCGCCGCGCAGTCCTACCTCGTGGCCGACAAGATCATCGCTGCCGTGCGCCAGACCGGCGCCGAGGCGATCCATCCGGGCTTCGGTTTCCTGTCCGAGAACGCCGCCTTCGCCAAACGCCTCGAGGAAGAGGGCATCGGCTGGATCGGCCCGAACGCCTTCGCCATCGATTCGATGGGCGACAAGATTTCCTCGAAGAAACTCGCCGCCGAGGCGGGCGTCTCGACGGTGCCGGGCCACATGGGTCTGATCGAAGACACCAAGGAAGCCATCAAGATCTCGAAACAGATCGGCTATCCGGTGATGATCAAGGCCTCTGCCGGCGGCGGCGGCAAGGGCATCCGGGTCGCGGCGAATGATAAGGAAGTCGAAGAGGGCTTCCCGGCAGTGAAGGCTGAAGCGAAGGCCTCGTTCGGCGACGACCGCGTCTTCATCGAGAAATTCATCCTCGAGCCGCGCCACATCGAGATCCAGGTACTCGGCGACAAGCACGGCAACTGCCTGTGGCTGAACGAGCGTGAATGCTCGATCCAGCGCCGCAACCAGAAGGTCATCGAGGAAGCGCCTTCGCCGCTGCTCGATCCGGAGACGCGCAAGAAGATGGGCGAGCAGGCCGTCGCCCTCGCCAAGGCGGTGAACTATGACAGCGCCGGCACGGTGGAGTTCGTCGCGTCCGGCAAGGACAAGGGCTTCTATTTCCTTGAAATGAATACGCGTCTGCAGGTCGAGCATCCGGTCACCGAGATGATCACCGGCATCGACCTTGTCGAACAGATGATCCGCTCCGCTTACGGCGAGAAGCTGAAGCTCAAGCAGTCCGACATCAAGATCAACGGCTGGGCGGTGGAAAGCCGGGTGTATGCCGAAGACCCCTATCGCAACTTCCTGCCGTCGATCGGCCGGCTGAAGCGTTTCCATCCGCCTGCGGAAGGCAAGCTCGGCAAGGGCGAAGTGCGCATGGATTCGGGCGTGCGCGAAGGCGACGAGATCTCGATGTTTTACGACCCGATGATCGCGAAGCTCGTGACCTGGGGCAAGGACCGCGACACCGCGCTGGACGTGCACGGCGAGGCGCTCGACCGGTTCCACATTGAAGGTATCCAGGACAATATCCCGTTCATCGCCGCGGTTATGGACGAGAAGCGGTTCCGCTCCGGCAACATCACGACGGCCTATATCAAGGACGAGTTCCCGGAAGGCTTCCAGGGTGTTCCGGCCACCAAGACGCAGGAAGCGCAGCTGATCTGCGCCGCCGCCTATGTGCATGCCTTCTTCGACCGGCGCGCCGGCGAAATCTCCGGCCGCCTCGCGCCCCGTGCGCCGCGCCGCGAGTGGGTCGTCATTCTTGGCGACAAGCACCACCCCGTCACGATCGATATCGGCCGTGACGGCGAAGCCGAGATTGCCGTGGACGGAGGAAAGCCGCACAGCCTGATGACGTCCTGGAAGCCGGGCAAGCACCTCGTCGAAGGCGTGCTGGACGGCAAGGCGTTCGCCGTGAAGTTTGCCGACCGCACGGAAGGCTATCTCTTCCGCCACCGGGGCGTGGCCCTGCGCGCACTGGTCTGCACGCCCTTCGTGGCCGACATGCACAGCCGCCTGCCGGAGAAGCCGAAGGCGGACACCTCCAAGCTGATCATCTCGCCGATGCCGGGTCTTGTCGTGTCGATGGACGTGACGCTCGGCCAGGTCGTGCAGGAAGGCGAGGCGGTCTGCATCGTGGAAGCGATGAAGATGCAGAACATCATCCGGGCCGGGGCTAATGGCACGGTGAAAGCCATCAACGTCAAGGCGGGCGAAAGCGTTGCCGCGGACGAAATCATGGTCGAATTCGCCTGATTGTGCGGACTCGCCTTATACGGACTTAACATTCCGGAAACCGGTTCAACCTGCTATTCTCCGCCAGCAGCGGCGGAGCAGGGCAGACCTGCCAGTCACATGACTGTTGCCCGGCTGGTTTACGTTCAATGCTGGCCTTCTAATGAGGAGCTTTCAATGAGTTTTACAGACGTCCTCTTCAAGCCAAATGGCAGGATATCTTCAGGACAGTTCTGGGCAGGCTGGGCCGCTCTGGTTGCGGCCAACGTGATTTCAAACTTCCTACCGATCCTGAACATCCTGCTCTATTTTGGTCTCATATATGTCGGATGCTGCGTGTACGGAAAAAGGCTTCACGATATGGGCCGCAGTGCGTGGCTGGTAGCGATTCCATGGGGAATCGGCCTTGTACTTGGCATTGTAGGACTTTTCCTATCGGCGCCCGGGATAATGGAATTGTCTCAGGGAGACCCGCAAGCCCTTGAAGACCCGCTCGTGGCCTTGAGCGTGATGGGTCCGTATATGATGTGTGTTGGGCTCGGAATGTTGGTTTGGCTCGGACTCACTATTTGGGTCGGTACCGGCAAAACCGATCCGAATGACAACCAGTACGGGCCAGGTCCAAGTGCATCGCAAGACGTCTTCGTTTAACAGCCGCACAACACTGTGTCACAATGAAAGGGCCGGGCCGTGTGCCCGGCTCTTTTTTCTTGCGCCACCTTATCGTTTATTGATAAGGGGCGCGTATGACGCAAGCCTCAGACCTGCAAGGGAACGACCCGCTCCGCATGGATTTCCGCTTCCTGTTCCTCGAGCCGCAAGGCCGACTCGCCCCCCGGCCCTTCGGGCGCGGCCTCGTGCTGCTGACCGGCGCGTGCATGATGATCTCGGTGCTGACAGCGGTCGTCTCGCCCGGCCTCAACGTGCTCCAGTATGCGCTGGTGTTCCCTTACATCTGCCTGTTCGGAAAGCGGCTCCACGACGCGGGCCTGACCGCCTGGCTCTGGATCGCGTTCCTGGCGGGTCTCGGCTTCCTCAATATGTTCCTCTCGGCCATCCTGCTGCCGGTGTTGTCGCCGGGCGCGTTCGCCATCCAGGTCGAGGTGCAGGAGACGATGCAGACGGTGGGCTTCACCGCGGCGTTCGAGGAACTTGCCCTGCGCGCCGAGGAGTATGCGCGCTTGTCGGCGGTGACGACGCTGGCGGCCTTCCTGATCTCCAGCGCGATTACCGGCTTTGCCGCGTTCCGCCTGCGCTCCGATCCCAAGACCAACCGCCACGGCCCGCCAACCCTCGGCGGCACGGCCGGCACGTTCAACTGACCCAATCGCAGAAGGCGACCACTCCATGAACACGCCCCCCGGAGAGATCGACTCCCACCGTCCCTGGATCCGCGATTACCGCGATGATCCGGGCGCGATGAACTGGGCCGAGACGCTGCTGAACCCGTTCGGCGAGGCGTCCAAGCTGCATTTCAGCCGGGCCTGGACAATGATGTTTCTGGGCCGGATGCTGCTCTACGTCGTGCCGTCCTTCGGGGCCTTCATCCTCGGGATCGCCGGCGTGAAGACCGAGTTCCTGAACACGCCAACGAGCCTGTTGCTGTTCACCGTGCCGGCGCTGCTGGTACCGTTCGCGGTGTTCACCATCGTCACCGAGTTCACGTCCTTCGTGGCGCATACGCGCCGGCTGGCCGATGCGCAGCGGCCGGCCTGGCTGGCGGTGATCGTCCTTGTGCCGATGATCCTTGGCCTCGCCGCCTATGCCGCCGGCACCAGCATGGGCGCCGCCCAGCACCGCGCCGCCAATGCGCCGCCCGCAGCGGCCGCTGAAGTGAAAGAGGGCGAAGCCGCTGCCGCAAAGAAACCCGAACCAAAGCCGCAGCAGGGCCGCGGCGGCCCGCCCGGCCCGCCGCAGAGCGAACGCCAGGCAGCGGTCGCCACCGGTCTGGGCATGGCGCTGCCGATCTGGTGGCTCGCCTCGATCGGCGTGATGGTCTGGACCCTCGTCTGGGTCGCCCGCCTCCCGAATGACGGGCAGGGCCGCATCCGCACGGGCAGCCACCTGACACCTGAAGAAATCGCGGACGGCGTTTAGGTTAGCCCGGGACGAGTTCCTCTGACGCGACCCGCACCAACCGGCTGCCGAACACCTCCTCGAACGCGGCCTTCAGGGCCATGTCTGCCTCTTCCATCGAGACAACGCGGCCCAGCCCAGCAAGGCTGGTGACACCGTAGCGCGCATCCTCGATGCCGCAGGGCGTGATGCCTGTGAAATGCTCGAGCTCCGGCTCCACGTTGAGGGAAATGCCGTGCAGGCTGACCCAGCGCTTCAGGCGCACGCCGATGGCGGCGATCTTGTCTTCGCGCAGGGGCCCGCCGGGATCCGTCCGGTCTACCCACACGCCGACGCGGCCTTCGCGTACGCCGGCCTCCACGTTGAAAGCGGCGAGGGCGCGGATGATCCAGTCTTCGAGGTTGGCCACGAAGGCGCGCACGTCTCGGCCGCGGGCGCCGACGTCGAGCATGAGGTAGGCCACGCGCTGGCCGGGGCCGTGATAGGTGTACTGACCGCCCCGTCCGGCGTCGAAAACCGGGAAGCGGGCTGGGTCTTTCAGGTCGGCGGGTTTGGCGGAGGTGCCGGCGGTGTAGAGGGGCGGATGTTCCAGGAACCACACCAGTTCGCGGGCGCCCTCATCGCGGATGGCCCGCGCCCGCGCGTCCATCACGGCGAGCGCGGCGCTGTAGGAAACAGGGGCGTCGGAGACCGCCCAGTCAACGTCCGGGAATTTTGTCATGGCCCCCGCGATATAGGCGTCTTTCAGGGCTTCACAAAGCCGGAACGCCGCCTTATACGGCCCGTCTGCCTCAAATGAGACCAGTCGTGCGGTCATGGCGGAATTGGTAGACGCGCAGCGTTGAGGTCGCTGTGGGGCAACCCGTGGAGGTTCGAGTCCTCTTGACCGCACCATTCAAGCCGGTCCGCGTCAGCGGATCATTCGATCCGGGGGATCGAATGAAGGCGCAGAATGAATCAAGGACGCTTTGAGGAGCCGGCGAGCGCGCACAAAGTGCCTCAACCCGTGGCCAAGGCTTCTCGTTTCTTTATCAGAAATTATCAGAATTTATCAGGCGCTCTCGCGCTGACCCACATCCGCTCTCAGAAATTCCAGCATCACGTTCCGCGGTTGCGGTTTCGAGATGAAACAGCCTTGGCCGGACCGGCATGCCCACCGCGCGGGCCAGCCGTCAGCGTAAGGATGAAGGCGGCGCGGTGCCTGGCCCCGCTCGATGCCTGGCAGCCGGGTCAATCCGGTTTTTTTGCCCGGATTGGAGCTTCTTGGAGCTTCGCGGTTGTGCTTGCCGCCCGGCCACTCCAAATGCAGGATATACTGAAAATTCAACCGCATTGACCGGGGCCGAATGGATTCGACCAACCAGCTGATCTTCTTTTGCGGGCTGCTGCTGTGTGCGGCGATCTTCGCGAGTTTCCTGTCGCGCCGCATTGGCGCGCCCTTGCTGGTGACATTCCTGGGTGTGGGCATCCTGTTCGGTGAGGATGGCCCCGGCGGGATCGTGTTCAACGATGTGCCGCTCAGCTATCTCGCCTGTTCGTTCGCTCTCGCGGTGATCCTCTATGACGGCGGCATCCACACGCCGATGAAGAATTTCCGCCAGGCACTGCGCCCGGCGGTGATCCTGGCCAGTGTCGGCGTGATGGTGACGACGTCGATCGTGGCGCTCGGCATGTGGTGGTTCTTGGGGACCGATCCTTTGTATGCGCTGCTGCTGGGCTCGCTGGTGGCGTCTACCGATGCGGCGGCGGTGTTCCTGCTGCTGCGCCAGCAGGGCATCAAGCTGAAGCCGATGGTGTCAAACACGCTGGAACTGGAGTCCGGCGTCAACGACCCGATGGCGATCTTCCTTGCACTGACATTTACTGGCCTGACCCTCGCGGGCGGATTTGCCGGGATGGACGGGGGCGTCTGGTCGGTGCCTGCGGGTTTCGTGCAGCAGTTCGGCATCGGCGCGGCGCTCGGCATCGCTGGCGGGCGGACGCTGACCTTCTTCTATGACCGCGTGGCGCTGGAACTCGGCCTCAACCCGATCTTCGCGCTGGCGGCGGGCCTCCTGATCTTCGGCGCGGCGAACATTCTCGGCGGTTCGGGTTTCCTGGCGGTGTATCTGGCGGGTTTGATCCTCGGCAACCATGCCTACCGTGCCAAGTAGGTGGTGAAACAGTTCATGGACGGCATGGCCTGGCTGGCGCAGCTGGCGATGCTGCTGATCCTCGGCCTGCTGGTGACGCCGTCGCAGCTGATCGGGGACATTCCCGAGGCGCTGCTGATCTCGGCGATCCTGATCTTCGTGGCGCGCCCGGCGGCGGAGTTCATCAGCCTCGCCTTCGAGGAATTTTCCTGGCGCGAGAAGCTGTTCATGTCCTGGGTCGGCCTGCGCGGCGCGATCCCGATCTACCTCGCGATCATCCCGGTACTGCTCGGGGTGCCTGGCAACTTCTTCAACATCGCCTTCCTCGTGGTGCTCGTCAGCCTGGTGTTGCAGAGCACGACGGTGGGTCTCGTCGGGCGCTTGCTGAAGGTCGGTGAGGCGGAGACGCCCGAGCCTGCGGCCCCGCCGGCGACGCCAGCCTGATTGCCAGTCCGGGCGGGCCCGCCTAGGCTTGGCACCGTGACGGCCCGTCAGAGGCCGATGGAGGATCACCATGCGCCTGATGTTCGCGGCCGCTGCCGCGTTGACCCTGCTTGCCGGCTGCAAGGCCGCTGAAGAAAAGCCCGCGCCCGTCATCGCTGAGGCTGCCGAAGCGGCGCCTGCCTGGACGACCATCGCGCCCGGCGGCGATACGCTCTGCGCGACCGGCACGCCCTACAGTTTCCATGTGCGCGGGGGCGATGCGTCGCGCGTGATGATCTTCCTGAATGGCGGCGGCGCTTGCTGGAGCGGGGACCTGTGCGATGCCTCGCTCGGCGCCAATGCCTATACGCCCTTCGCGGAAATGGACTCGAACAATCCGGCAAAAATGGGCGGCGTATTCGATGCGGCCAATCCGGAAAACCCGTTCACCGGCTGGACGCAGGTGTTCGTGTCCTATTGCACCGGCGACGCGCATCTCGGCGCGACCGACGCGGCCTATACGACCAGCGCGGGCAAGGACCTGACCATCCACCACCGGGGCAAGGCCAACGTCCAGTCGGCGCTCGACTGGGTGTATGCGAACTATCCGGCGCCGTCCCGCGTATTCGTCGGCGGCGGCAGCGCCGGGGCGATTGCTTCGCCGTTCTATGCGGGCGTTGTGGCAGACCATTATCCGCAGGCGGAGATTCTCCAGTATGGCGGTGGGGCAGGCGGCTACCGCGCCGGGGCCGTCTCCGGCCTGCTGGAGACCTGGGGCACGTTCACGGACATGCCGGACTGGCCGGAGCTCGCCGCGTTCGACCGCGCGACCTTCACCACCGAGGACTTCTTCCGCGTCACCGCCGCGCGCCATCCGGACCTGAGGATGCACCAGTTCAACAATGTCGATGACGAGGTGCAGCAGATGTTCCTGGCGCTGATGGGCGTCAGCGATCCGGTGCGCGGCCTGATGCAGGCAAACCTGGACGAGCTGGCAGCGGACATTCCGAACTTCCGGTCCTACTCGGCCTCCGGGAAAGACCATACGCTTCTGCGCTATGACCGTCTGTACACGACGGAAACGGGCGGCGTGCGGGCGGCGGACTGGGTGCGCGGTCTCGCCGAAGGACGCGAAGTGGCGAGTGTGAGTTGCGCGGCGGAGGGGTGTGACTAACCCAGCCGCTCCAGCACCTTCGCGCGGCCGATCAGCGGCAGCACGGCCGCCATCTCGGGGCCGTGCTCCATGCCAGTCAGGGCCAAGCGCAGCGGCTTGAACAGGGTTTTGCCCTTGCGGCCGGTGGCGGCCTTCAGCGCGTTGGTCCATTCGCTCCAGCTGTTGGCGGTCAGCTCGCCAGCCGGCAGATGCGCCCCGGCGCCGGCGATGAACTCCCGGTCCTCATCGGCAATCATCGCCTCGGCCTTTCCGAAGATCATCTCGACCCAATTCCCGGCATCGCTGACGCGCGCGCAGTTCTCGCGCACCGCCAGCCAGAAGGCCTCATTGTCCGCGCGCGGATCAGTCGCGGCAAGGCGCGCTTGCGCTTCAGCAAACGGCATCGCGTGGACGAGCGCGGCGTTGAGGTTCTCAAGGTCTGTCTCGTCAAACCGCGCCGGGGCGCGGCCGATCTTCGAGAAGGAGAATTCGGCGGCGAGCTCAGCCAGCGTGCTGCGCGGCTCTATATTGTCGGAGGTGCCAAGCTTGGCGAGGTGGCTGCAGATCGACATCGCCTCGATGCCCCGTTCGCGCAGCTGGCCTACCGAGAGCGAGCCGATCCGCTTCGACAGGGCCGAGCCATCGGCGCCGACCAGCAGCGGCATGTGCGCCATCTCGGGCGCCTTGCCGCCGAGCGCCATGAAGATCTCGATCTGCGCGCCGGAATTCGTCACATGGTCTTCGCCGCGCACCACATGCGTGATGTTCGCCTCGATATCATCGACTACCGAGGGGAGCGTGTAGAGATAGCTGCCATCCTCGCGGATCAGCACGGGGTCGGACACCGAAGATGTGTCAATGCTCTGCGGTCCGCGCACCAGGTCGTTCCACTCGACGCGTTCGCCCGACAGCTTGAAGCGCCAGTGCGGCTTCAGGCCGGAGGCTTCGAGCTTCGCGCGGTCGGCGTCCGTCAGGTTCAGCGCCGCGCGGTCATACACCGGCGGGCGGCCGCGCGACTGGGCGATCTTGCGTTTGACGTCCAGCTCCTCGGCCGTCTCGTAGGCCGGATAGAGCAGGCCCATGGCGCGGAGCTTCGCCGCTGCCTCGTCATAGATGCCGAAGCGTTCGGACTGGTTGAACGTATCCGCCCAGACGAGGCCGAGCCAGGTCAGGTCTTCCTTGAGGACGGCCTCGTTTTCCTTGGTCGAGCGCTCAAGGTCGGTATCGTCGATTCGCAGGATGAACTTGCCGCCCTGGCCTTGCGAAAACAGCCAGTTCACCAGGGCCGTGCGCACGTTGCCGACATGCAGACGGCCAGTGGGCGAGGGGGCGAATCGGACAATCGGGGCGGTCATGGCGGCAGGGCCTTCCGGGGCTGGGAAGGCGCTTTCGACATCAAATCGGAACAAAAGCCAAGCGCCTCGGCCACATTCTTGCTATTGTTTTGTTTAACGAGCATCTACCTAGAGGCAATTCCGGGAGACGGTCATGAGATTCGGCTGGGTGCTGGCGGGGGCGCTGCTTCTTGCGGCCTGTGGGCAAAAAGACGGCACATCGCCGGACGCGGTCGCTGGCGGCGCTGGCCCCGATGCCGCGGCGGCTGCGGCGGAGCTGGCGGCGCGCCCGCAGCTCGATTACGCGGCGATCTCCGGCTACGACGATACCTGGTTCCTGAGCGCCGGCTGGCCGGGCGAATATCCGCCGGGCTTTGCCGTGCTCGATGCGGACGTGAAGGTGCCGGCCCGGGCGCGGCCGAACCCGACCGACCCGCAGGACATCACCTGCCTGCTGCCGCAATACGCCAACTACCAGATCTGGAACAACGCCCGCACGGACGAGGACCAGATCGAGTATTTCGTGGCTACCAAGAAGGTGCCGGTCACGGTGCTCGAGGATACCGATGTCGAGTTCGTCGGCGAGGGAGGCATCCAGACGCTCAGCCTGAAGAAGGGCGAGCAGATGACCTACCTGCGCTATATCGGCGAAGGCGTCACGGTCATCGCCTTCAACGGCCAGGAGTACGAGATCAACGAAGGCGAGCTGTCGAACGTCACCGACATTGCCGACACCGCGCTGGAGGAAAACCTCTGGGTTCGGGTGACCTGCCTCGGTGGGAAACAGGCCTGGCTGATGTTCGATGAAGTGATCGAGGAGACGGGCATCTACCCCTCGCCGATCACCGGCTACGGCGACGCGGCCGACATTGCACCGGAAGAGGTCGAGTCGGTCCGCGAGGCGATTGCCACGGACGCGTACGGCGTCAACGCGCAGGAAGAAGAAATCATTCCGCCTTCGGAGGAGTAGGGCCGAACCCTAATCGTCCCGGAAGCGGTTGGTGATCGGATAGCGCCGGTCGCGCCCGAAATTCTTGCCGCCGACCTTCACCCCCGGAGGCGCCTGGCGGCGCTTGTATTCGGCGATGTAGACGAGGTGTTCGATGCGGCGCACCGTCGCCGCGTCATGGCCGCGCGCGAGGATGTCGTCGACGTCTTCTTCAAGGTCCACGAGGCCGCGCAGGATATCGTCCAGCACCGGATAGGGCGGCAGGCTGTCCTCGTCCTTCTGGTCCGGGCGCAGCTCGGCCGAGGGCGGCTTGGTGATGATCCGCTCGGGGATCACATCGCCATGGCCCACCAGCGCGCCGGGCGGCACATGGGCATTGCGCCATTTCGTCAGTTCAAAGACTTCCGTCTTGTAGAAATCCTTCAGCGCATTGTAGCCGCCGCACATGTCGCCGTAGAGTGTCGCGTAGCCGACCGCCATCTCGCTCTTGTTGCCGGTGGTCACCACCATGTGGCCGAACTTGTTCGACAGCGCCATCAGCGTCACCGCGCGCAAGCGGGACTGGATGTTCTCTTCCGTGATATCCGCCTTTTCCCCCTCGAAGGCCGGCGCGAGCATGCCGCCCAGCGCCTCAACGCCCGGATGGATATTGATCGTGTCATACCTGCAGCCCAGCGCTTCGGCGCAGGCTTTCGCGTCTTCCAGACTGTCCGTGCTCGTATATTTCGACGGCATCATCACGCACCAGACCTTGTCCGGCCCGAGCGCGTCGGCGGCGATGGCGGCGGTGATCGCCGAGTCGATGCCGCCCGACATGCCGAGCACGACGCCGGGAAACTTGTTCTTGCGCACATAGTCGCCGAGGCCCTGCATCGCCGCGCGGTATTCCACCGCCCAGCCATCCAGGTCCGCCGCGCAGCTTTTTCCGAGGCCCACGAACTGCTTCGTGGACGGATCAAACTCGACCAGCGCATGCCCCGTCTCGAACTGGCCAACGAGGCCGCAACGTTCGCCGTGCGTGGAGTTGGTCGCATACGAGGCGCCGTCGAAGACCAGCTCGTCCTGTCCGCCCATCTGGTTGACGAACAGGTAGGGCAGGCCAAGGTCCGCCCAGCGGTCAAACGCGGCGGCGCGTTCGGCCTGGATTTCGCGGCGCCAGGGCGAGGCGTTCGGCACCAGCAGCAGGTCCGCCCCTGCCGCCTTCGCCGCCCGAGGCACACGCTCAAACCAGATGTCCTCGCAGATGGCGAGGCTGAGGCGCACGCCCTTGAAATCGACCACCACGACCGGGCCTTCGCCGGGGGTGTAGTGGCGCTTCTCGTCGAACACGCCGTAGTTCGGCAGCTCCCGCTTGTCATGGCGCGCGCGGATCTCGCCGCCTTCGAGGAACAGCGCGGAATTGTGCAGCTTGCCGCCGTCGCGCCAGGGCGCGCCGATCAGGATCGCGGGGCCGCTGGCGGTGTCGCGCGCCAGCTGGTGGATCGCCGACATCGACCGCTCCACCGCCGCCGGCTTCAGCACCAGGTCCTCCGCCGGATAGCCGAGAATGAAATGCTCGCTCAGCACCACAAGGTCCGCGCCCTTGGCCGTCGCGTCCGCATGCGCAGCCCGTGCAAGGGCCAGGTTCCCGGCAATATCACCGACCACCGGATTAAGCTGCGCCGCGAGGATTTTGAGATTTTTGCTCATGGTGAGCATTTAGGGAGATTTGGGCGGGATGTCATGGGGGCATGAAAGGTCGACAAAGGCTGTGTCCCAGAAAATTGATTTGCGCCCTCCGCTCCGCTCGCTAACGGTCCTCCCGGAGTAATTGTGCCGGGGAGGCCATGCCGACAGCGTTTGTGTTTGCCGGGGGCGGGAGCCTGGGCGCGATCCAGGCCGGGGCGCTGGCGGAGCTGATCGCTGCGGGCGAGCGGCCGGACTTTGTCGTCGGCGCTTCGGTCGGCGCGCTGAATGCCTGCTATTTCGCCGGCCGGCCGGATGCGGCGGGCGTTGCCGCGCTGGAGGCGATCTGGCGGGGCCTGAAGCGGCCCGACGTGTTCCCGGTGACGCCCGGCAGCGTGCTGGAATTCCTGCGCGGGCGGGGCAGCCTGTTCGGCGCCTCGGGCCTGCGCCGGATCGTGGAGATGCACTTGCCGTTCACGCGGCTGGAGGACGCCACCCTGCCGGTCAGCGTGGTGGCGACGGATCTTTCCGGCGCGGCGGTCAGCCTCTCGTCCGGGCCGGCGGCTCTGGCGGTGCTGGCGAGTGCGGCGATCCCGGTGGCGTTCCCGCCGGTCGAGGTGATGGGGCGCGAACTGATGGACGGCGCGATTGCCGGCAACACGCCGATCCTCACCGCCGCCGCGATGGGGGCAGACCGGATCATCGTGCTGCAGACCGGCTATGCCTGCTCGATGCAGACCCCGCCGCGCGCCGCGATCGCGCGGGGGCTGCATGCGCTGACGCTGCTGATCTCCAACCAGATGGAGCGCGACCTACAGCTGATCGGGTCCAAGGCGAGCGTGCACATCACGCCGCATCTCTGCCCGCTGGACGTCTCGCCGTTCGAGTTCTCGAAGGCGGACGAGCTGATCCTGCGGGCGCGGCGGCTGACGGCGGACTGGATTGCGGCCGGCGGCCTCAGCGAACCCTCCGGGCCGATGGCGATCAGCCATGACCATTCGCCGGGCATGGGCATGGATGTGCCGCTGGCCTTTGCGTTTGATCCGGTGAGCTATTTCTCGGAGGCCGGGCCAGTCGAGGGCCGGGCTGAACTTGAGGCCGTGCATGAGGGGCGGCGTTACCGGTTTGCGAGCGAGGAGAACCAGGCGCTGTTCCTTGCCCATCCGGGGCGCTACCTGCCGCAATATGGCGGCTTCTGCGCCTTTGCCATGGCCCGCAACAAGCAGGTGAAGGCCGATCCGCGCATCTATGCCGTGATCAATGACCGGCTCTATTTCAACGTCAACAAGTCCGTTCACGGACAGTGGCAGGCAGATGCGGCCCGGCAGATTGAACTGGCGGACGGCAACTGGCCAGGCCCGGTGCGCCAGCCCTGACCGGTTCCGGGGTAGTAGAGGACTCGGCCGTGTTCGCTTCCCTCGCGGGACGAAAAAATGTGACTTGCGCGGCGGGCCGCCCGGGCTAACGCTGTCGCCGTTGCAGGAAGGTGGCACTGACATGACCGAGGCGATAGCCGTGGCGATCTGGCAGGGGCTGACGGGCTGGATGGGCTTCGGGCTGGTCATAGGGCTGGGCACCGTCCTGTTCGGGCTGAAGCGGTTGACCGCGGCGGAGGTGCCGGTGCGGGTGCGGCTGCTGATCCTGCCCGGCCTCGCGGCGCTGTGGCCGGTGGTGCTGCTGCGCCTCGCGGGTGTGCGGGCGCCGGAGGACCGGGCGTGACGCGTGGGCAGCGGCGGGTGCATGCGCTGGTGTGGCCGGTGCTGGCGCTGGTACTCGCAGGGGTAATCGCCGCGGGCCTGTGGGAGCGCGCGCGGGTGGCCGAGGCGGCGGCCGCCGTGGAGGCCGGCTGATGGCGGCGGGCTTTTCCCTGGTCGGCTGGAACCGGTTCAAGCGGGGCTATGACGCCCTGCTGCTCACCGGCATTGTCCTGTTTCTTGCGGCGCATCTGGGGGCTGGATTCCTGTTGGCGCCGGCGGGGCAGCATCCGAGCGAAATCCAGCTGCTGATCCGGGCGAGCGGGGCGGCGGCCTTCAGCCTGCTGACGATCATCCTCTGTCTCGGCCCGCTGGCGCGGCTGACCCCGCGCGCGCTGCCGCTCGTCTATAACCGGCGGCATATGGGTGTGGCATGCTTCGGACTCGCGCTGGTGCATGGCGCGCTGGTGGTGCTCTGGTATCACGGGTTTTCCGAGGTCAATGCGTTTGTCTCGCTGCTGGTATCGAACCCGCGCTACAATTCTCTCGGCGGCTTTCCGTTCGAGAGCCTCGGGCTGGCCGCGCTGCTGATCCTCTTCGTGATGGCGGCGACGAGCCATGATTTCTGGAACGCGGTGCTCGGCCCCCGCTTGTGGAAGTGGGTCCACATGAGCGTCTATGCCGCCTACGGACTGATCATCGCGCATGTGATGCTCGGCGCCGTGCAGGGCGAGAAGGGCCTTGCGCAGGCGGCGCTGGCGGGCGGATCGGCGCTGCTGGTGGCGGGCTTGCACATTTTCGCCGGGCGGAAGGAATCCGCGCGGGATTCGGCTTTGGCGGCTGAGGCTGAAGGCTGGCTGGATGCAGGGCTGGCCGCCGAGATTCCGGATGGGCGGGCGGTAATCCTTGTGCCGCCGGAGGGCGAGCGGATTGCGGTGTTCCGGGAAGGCGCGAAGATCTATGCGGTGGCGAATGCCTGCCGGCACCAAGGCGGGCCGCTTGGGGAGGGGCGCATTCTGGATGGGTGCATCGTGTGTCCCTGGCATGGCTACCAGTACAAGCCGGAGGATGGCTGCTCGCCGCCGCCGTATACCGAGAAGCTGCCGACATACCGGACACGGATCATCGGGGGCCGCGTGTTCGTGCACCGGCTGCCGCAGCCGCCGGGTACTTCGCTGCTGCCGTCGGTGATCGGGGCGGGGAGCTGATGGCGGAGGATCCCTTCTTCGTTGGCTGGAACGCCGAGATGCCGAAACCGACTCGGCGGCAGATGCTGGTCGCAGGCGCCGGGCTGGTGGCAGGCGCTGGGGCGCTGGGACTCGGATTGGGCGCGGCCTCTCCTTTGCCGGGGCCGGGCGCGTGGGACCAGGGCAAGAAGGTGGCGGTGACGGGCACAATCTATCCGGAACCTTATATTCATCTGCTTACGGAGGATCTGGGATACGGCCTCCGGCCGGTGTTCCTCGTCGGTGCGGGGAAGGACCGGATCAATGTGCGCCCAGCTTTGACGTTTACCGGCGCGGCAGTGACCGGCACGCTGATCGAGCGGGGCGAGCATGCGATGATGGCGGTGGACGGCATCTATCCCGATCCCGCGCCGGGACGTGTGCGGGCGGGGCCGGAGGTAGACCTTGGCGAGGCGGTGCTGACGGGCGAAATCCTCGATGCAAAATGCTGGTTCGGGGCGATGCGGCCCGGGCATGGAAAGACGCACGAGGCGTGTGCGGCGCTGTGCGCGCGGGGCGGTCTGCCGCTCGCATTTGCCGAGACGGGGCGCTGCGCGGAGGGCAAGGCGGCGCTGTTGTTCCTGAACGCGCGGGGCAAGGCTTTCGGGTCGGAGATCATTCCGCTCGTCGCCGATCCGGTGATGATCCGGGGGCGGATCGTCGAGGTGGCGGGGCTGCGGCAGGTGCGGGTGAAGTTTGAGGATATGGTGAGGCTTTAGGGCGCTCAATTTCCCTCTCGTTCGCTCTCGCTCCGTCTGCGTTTTCCTTCGTTTCGTTCTCGCTCCTTGTCGTTTGTTTCTTAGTTTTTATCACTTTTTATCACTTGTTCTCGCGGTTTGGCGGCTGCGGGACGTGTAAGGTTTTGATTTGGTTGGGGAAACCATTCGCGAAGGGGCGAAATGGGCCGGATCGGCGATTTTCGGGGGCGGAGGGGTGGCGGCATGCGCGCAGGATACATCCGGGGCGGGGGGTGTAGGGCAAGTTGGCCGGGGTATTCTGTAGAGGATTGATTTTGTTGGGGTGGAGTGCGCGGGGATGTGGGCGCAAGCTGCGTTGCCTGGCCCATCCGTCGACTTCGCTCAGGATGAGTTGCATGCCTTGGCGGGTGGCAGCGGCCCTCACCCCCGGCCCCTCTCCCGCAGGCGGGAAAGAGGGGAAGTAAGGTCAGATATCCAGCGTTTCGACAAACGCGGCGTTGTCCTGGATGAACTTGAAGCGGAGTTCGGCTTTCTTGCCCATCAGGGTGTTGATCAGGTCGGCCGGTTTCATTTCGGTCAGTTCGTCCATCGAGTCCGGCAGGGTGACGCGCGCGAGGACGCGGCTGGCCGGGTTCATCGTGGTCTCTTTCAGCTGGGCGGGGTTCATCTCGCCGAGACCCTTGAAGCGGGTCAGGTCGATCTTCTGGTTGCCCTTGAAGTGTTCCTTCATGATCCGTGCACGGTCTTCATCATCCATCGCGTAATGGATATTGCCCTTGTTCGCGAGCTTGTAGAGCGGCGGCTGGGCGAGGTAGAGGCGGCCGCCTTCGATCAGGCCGGGGGTGAGGCGGTAGAAGAAGGTGATCAGCAGCGCCGCGATGTGGGCGCCGTCGACGTCGGCGTCGGTCATGATGATGATGCGCTCATAGCGCAGGTCATCGAGATTGAACTTGCGGCCAAGCTCGGTGCCCAGAGCGAGCGAGAGGTCCGAGAGTTCCTGGTTGCCCATCAGCTTGTCGTCTGAGGCGGACTCGACGTTCAGGATCTTGCCGCGCAGGGGCAGGATCGCCTGCGTCTCGCGGTTGCGGGCCTGCTTGGCGGAGCCGCCGGCCGAGTCGCCTTCGACGAGGAAGAGTTCAGTGCCTTCCGGGCCCTTGGCCGAGCAGTCGGCGAGCTTGCCGGGGAGGCGGAGCTTCTTGGTGGCCGACTTGCGGCTGATCTCTTTCGCCTTGCGGCGCTTGGCGCGCTCGTCGGCGCGGTCAATCGCCCAGGAGAGGAGTTTGTTGGCTTCCTTCGGCGACTGGGCGAGCCAGTGGTCGAAGTGGTCGCGCACGGCGGCTTCGACGAGACGGAAGGCGTGCGTGGAGGAGAGCTTGTCTTTCGTCTGGCCGACGAATTCCGGGCCGCGGATGAAGACCGAGAGCAGGAAGCCGGAATGGCCCATCACGTCTTCGGCGGTGATCTCGGCGGCTTTCTTGTTGCCGGTCAGCTCGCCGAAATTGCGCAGGCCCTTGGTGATGGCCGAGCGGAAGCCGGCCTCGTGGGTGCCGCCTTCGGGGGTCGGGATGGTGTTGCAGTAGGAGCGGGCAAAGCCGTCCTGCTCGCCGAAGCCGGCCTGCGTCCAGGCGATGGCCCATTCGCACTTGCCGTCATGGCCCATGTCGACGAGGCCGGTGAAGGGCTGCTCGGTGATCGTGGCCTTGTCGGCGAAGACTTCGCCGAGCTGGTCGGCGAGGCCGTTGGGATAGGAGAGGACCGCGTCGGCGGGGATTTTCGAGTCTTCGGGCAGGAGGTCTGCGTCGCAGGACCAGCGCACTTCGACGCCGCGGAAGAGGTAGGCCTTGGAGCGGGCCATGCCGAACAGGCGCGCGGGGCGCCAGCGCAGCTTGTCGCCGAAGATCTGCGGGTCCGGCTTGAAGCGCACCGAGGTGCCGCGCCGGTTGGGCGTGGTGCCGACCTTGGCGAGCTTGCCCATCGGGGCGCCGCGCGAGAATTCCTGGCGGTAGACGGTGCGGTCGCGCGCGACTTCGACTTCGACGTGTTCGGAGAGGGCGTTGACGACCGAAATGCCGACGCCGTGCAGGCCGCCGGCGGTGGAGTAGGCCTTGTCCGAGAATTTGCCGCCCGAGTGGAGCGTCGTCATGATGACTTCGAGGGCGGATTTCTTGGGGAATTTCGGGTGGGGGTCGACCGGGATGCCGCGGCCATTGTCGGTGACGGTCAGGTAGCCGTCATTGGTCAGCTTGATCTCGATGCGGTTGGCATAGCCGGCGACGGCTTCGTCCATGGCGTTGTCGAGGACTTCGGCGAAGAGGTGGTGGTAGGCGCGCTCGTCAGTGCCGCCGATATACATGCCGGGGCGCTTGCGGACGGGCTCCAGGCCTTCGAGGACCTCGATGTCCTTGGCGGAATAGCCGGAAGTGCCGGCCAGCAGGTCATCGACGGGCTTGAGTTGCCGGGCTGAGGACATGGGGCTGCGTCTCCGTCTCTGGGCTGCCGGACAGGCCGGCGAAGTACCCGCGCAGATGAGGCTGAAACGGTTCCGAAAGCGTTAAAGACGCCTTAACCCTCAGGCTTTCTGCCGGGAGGCGGTATCAAGCCGGACTCGGGGGTTGGGGCAAGGGGGCGGGCGCTGTGCGTCTTGAACCCGTCTCCCGAGGCAGAGAGGGCCTTGAGAACCGGTCAGGAGTTATATTCACACCTTTGTTGAGCAGTGCTGGCGTTGAAGGGGGGCTTAACGGTTTCCACATCCTTCGCATCGCCCGATAATCGCCCCATATGGTGGTCTAGGGTTTCCGGGCTGCTGCCATGCGGGGCCCACGTAAAGGAGGCATTCAAATGCCAAGATCGAAGACAGTGCCGGTGTTGCCGCTCAGGGACATCGTTGTTTTCCCGGACATGGTCGCGCCGCTGTTCGTCGGCCGGGACAAGTCCGTGCGGGCCCTTGAAATGATCGAGGAGTCCGAGAACGAGATCATGCTGGTCGCCCAGCGCGATGCGTCCATCGACAATCCGAATTCCGGCGACCTGCATACCGTCGGGACACTCGCGACCATTTTGCAACTGCTGAAACTGCCGGACGGCACCGTGAAGGTGCTGGTCGAAGGCAAGTCGCGGGCGAAACTGGTCGAGCTGCATGACCGCGGCGAGTATTTTGAGGCGGCGGTCGAGACGATTGCCGAGGGCGATACCGTGGGCGGCGATGTCACCGCGCTGATGCGCGCCGTGCAGGAACAGTTCGAAAGCTATGTGAAGCTGAACCGCAAGATTCCGCCGGAAGCGGTGTCTTCGATCGGGCAGATGACGGAGCCGGGCCGGCTGGCCGACCAGGTGGCGTCGAACCTGTCGGTGAAGCTGTCCGACAAGCAGGAACTGCTCGAGATGCCGGATGCCAAGGACCGGCTGGAGAAGGTCTTCGCGCTGATGGAAGGCGAGATGGGCATGCTCCAGATGGAGCGGAAGATCAAAAACCGCGTCAAGCGGCAGATGGAGAAGACCCAGCGCGAGTATTACCTGAACGAGCAGATGAAGGCGATCCAGCGCGAGCTGGGCGATCAGGGCGGCGAAGGCGGCGAGCGCGACGAGATGGCCGAGCTCGAGCAGAAGATTGCCGATGCCCCGCTGTCGCAGGAAGCCCGTACCAAGGCCGAGGCGGAGATGAAGAAGCTGCGCCAGATGTCGCCGATGTCGGCGGAATCGACGGTGGTGCGCAACTATCTCGACTGGCTGCTGGCGCTGCCCTGGGGCAAGCGCAAGGAGATCGTCACCGACCTGCGCAAGGCCGAGAAACAGCTCGACGATGACCATTACGGCCTCGAGAAGGTGAAAGAACGTATCCTTGAATACCTTGCCGTGCAGAAACGCACCGGCAAGCTGAAGGGGCCGATCCTCTGCCTCGTCGGCCCTCCGGGTGTCGGCAAGACCTCGCTGGGCAAGTCCATCGCGGAAGCGACGGGGCGTGATTTCGTGCGCGTGTCGCTCGGCGGCGTGCGTGACGAGAGCGAGATCCGCGGGCACCGGCGCACCTATATCGGCTCGATGCCGGGCCGGGTGATCCAGAGCCTCAAGAAGGTGAAGAGCGGCAACCCGCTGTTCCTGCTCGACGAGATCGACAAGATGGGCATGGACCACCGGGGCGACCCGGCCTCGGCCCTGCTCGAAGTGCTCGACCCCGAGCAGAACTCGACGTTCAACGACCACTACCTGGAAGTCGACTATGACCTCTCGGACGTGATGTTCGTGACGACGGCGAACTCGCTGAACATGCCGCAGCCCTTGCTGGACCGGATGGAGATCATCCGGATTGCGGGGTACACGGAGGATGAGAAACTCGAGATCACCAAGCGTCACCTGATCCCTCAGGTGCGCGAGGATCACGGCCTCAAGGTTGAAGAGTGGATCGTCACCGACGGCGCCGTGCGCGACCTGATCCGCTACTATTCGCGGGAAGCGGGCGTGCGGTCGCTGAAGCGGGAGATTGCGCGCCTTGCCCGCAAGGCGGTGCGCCACCTCGCGCTCAACGAGGGCGGCAGCCTGACGATCGACGAGGGCAACCTCGCGACCTTTGCGGGCGTGCGCAAGCATCGCTACGGCCTCGCCGACGAGACCGATCAGGTGGGCGCCGTCACCGGCCTGGCCTGGACGGAAGTCGGCGGCGATCTGTTGACGATCGAAGCGGTGAAGATGCCGGGCCGCGGCAACATGAAGGTCACGGGTAACCTCCGCGACGTCATGAAGGAGTCGATCCAGGCGGCGAGCTCGCTCGTCCGTGCACGGTCGGTCTCGCTGGGCATCAAGCCGACGGCGTTCAACACGACGGACATCCACGTGCACGTGCCGGATGGCGCGACGCCCAAGGATGGCCCGAGTGCCGGCGCGGCGATGACGACGGCCATCGTGTCGCTGCTCACCGGCATTCCGGTGAACCGCGAAGTGGCGATGACCGGCGAGATCAGCTTGCGTGGCCGGGTGCTGCCGATTGGCGGCCTCAAGGAGAAACTGCTCGCGGCCCTGCGCGGCGGCATCAAGACGGTGCTGATCCCGAAGGAGAACGAGAAGGATCTCGAGGAGATCCCGGAGAACGTGAAGACGCAGATGAAGATCATCCCTGTCTCGGACATCCAGGAAGTGCTGAAGCTGGCGCTGACGCGTCCGGTTGTGCCGATCGAATGGTCGGACGCCGATGAGGCGGCGCTGCAGCAGAGCCTCTCCGGCGGCCCGGCAAAACCGGCCGACGACACGGACACGATCCGCGCGCACTGAGCGGGCATTGAACGATTATGGAAAGGCCCGCTTCGGCGGGCCTTTTTGTTTGGGGCGGGGCAGCCGAGGTGCAACGCACTTGCCAATCGGGCGCGCCCCCGGCAAAGAGGCGGCACGCCAATTGGGGGCGATTAGCTCAGTTGGTAGAGCGCCTGCTTTACACGCAGGATGTCGGCGGTTCGAGCCCGTCATCGCCCACCATCATCACTCCAGGGTCAGCCGGGCATGCAGGCGCGCACGCCGGTGACAGGCAGGACGGTTTCCCAGCCTTCGGCGTCGCGGAACTGGATGTTGCCGCTGCCGACGCGCTGGCCGCCTTCGAGGGGTTTGCCGGGTTCGATGGAGACGGTGACCTTCGCCTTTGAAGCGAGGTCTTCGAACGTCATCTTCGTCAGGAACTGGCCGAAGACATCGCCGCCGGCGGAGGTCATCGGGATCGAGGTGGTCTTGTCGCCGATCAGCACCAGCGCGTCGCCGGACGAGCCTTTGGTGAAGAAGACGAACCGGCGCGGCGCCGACATGCTCCACAGGAACAGGCCGCACTCGCCGGGCGCGAGGCGCTGGGGCGGCAGGCCTTCGGCGGGGACCGTGCTGATCGCAGGGGCGGCCGCGGCGGCTTTCGCCGCCTCCTGCTCCGGCGAGCTGGCGCAGGCGGCGAGTGCGCAAAGGGCCGCGGCGAGGAACAGGGGCTTCATCATTTGGGACCACTCCGGTCTGAGGTCGAGAACGAGTATACCCAGTCGCGCCCGTCCGGCGCAAACCCGGCGATGGGGAGCGCGAAAGCGAGGTCACGCGGGATGAGGCCTGAGACGCGGGCATCAAACCGGCCGGGCTGCTGCGGCGCAAGGCGCAGCTCGGCGCGGAAACGGGTGCCCGAGGTGTTTTCGGACTCCAGCGCGATCACCAGAGCGGTACCCTCGCATCTCAGCTCGCCCTGCATGGGCGACCAGCCGGCGCCGAGGATTTCCCGGTTGCGCTCCAGCACGTCGCTGCGGGCGGTGCCGCTGGCGGAGAGGCAGCCGTCGCGGTCGAAGCGGATGGCCTCTCCCACGAGCTGGACGCGGCCTCCGGACTGGCGGATCCAGAGGGCGGCCTGTTCGAGGCGGACGAGATCAAGGTCGAGGGCGAAGTCGCGCGCGGCAACGCCGCCACCGGCGCCGAGGGAGAGGTCGCCTGTGCCGCTTCCGTGCTCGCCCTGCCAATCGACCGTGTACTGAAGGCGACCCGCCAGAAGGGCGGCGGGCGCAAGTTTCAGGTCCGCGTCGCCGTAGCGCTCACCGCCGGCCTCGAGACCGGTCAGGCGTCCGTCGAGGACCGTGCCTTCGGCGCGCGACCAGCCGAGGCCGCGTGCCTCGACGCCGGCAAACTTCAACGCGGCGCTCAGCGGGGCAAACACGGCGAGGCCGATCAGCACGCCGACGAGCAGCAGCGCGAGGAGAATGAGCCGGTTCATGGCGCGGGGGGCGCGGAGAAGACGACGACCGCGTCCACCTGGCCGGGCTGCGCGGCGATGATCTGTGCGGACTGGACGGTGATCCCGAGCCCGGTTTCGGACTCTTCAATCCACTGGAACACGGCGCCGGGGTCTGCGGCCTTGAAGGCGAAGCGGAGTTCGGAGGCGGACGTCAGTTGCGGATCGGCGATGAGGCCGGACCGGGCGGCCCAGTCTGCGGCGAGGGCGGGCGCGTCTTGCGGGCTGGCCGGCGGGGCGGCCAGCGCGATGCCGGCGTCGCGCAGCCTTTCGAGGCGGACCAAGGTGCGCCCGGATTCGGCGAGGGCCTCTTCGGCGGCAGTGCGCCGCGCCAGCGACGGGATGAGCACGCCCTGCACGATGACTGCGAGGACGAGGACGAAGGCGGCGGCGAGCAGCAGGAGCTGCTCCCGAGGCGCGCGTTGGTCCCACCAGGTTTTCATGGCGCGGCCCTCACGATGAGACTGGCTTCGATGCCGGTTGGAAGGTCGGTGACCGATTCCGTTTCGACCTGGAAACCGGACGCCTCAAGACGCGACCGGACGGCGGCCTCCTCGGCGCGGGTTGAGAATTGTATCCGCGTACGGAGGGCTGCTTCGCCGCCAGTATAGGTGAGGCTGACGACGCGGACGGAGGGGCTGTCCGGCAAGGCGCCATAGAGGGCGGCGGCGAGGGCGCGGAACCCGGCGGGCGCGCCGCCGACGAGCTGGGCGGACAGGCGGCGAACATCGGCGCCGATGTCGGCGGGTTCCGGCGCGCCGGGGAATTGCGCGCGGTAGGCGGCGCGGGCGGCGGCCTCGTTGCGGGCCGCGGCTTGCTGCAGTCCGTTTGTCTCGAACCAGACGCTGGCGAGCCAGAGCCCCGCGGCGGCGAGGGCGAGGGCGCCCGCGAAGAGCCAGCGGCCGAGGCCCTTGCCGGCGCGGCGGCGGGCGGCGTCGCCGTCTGCACCCTCGAGCGCGATGCCGAGAGACTGGGTTTGCAAGGGGATCAGGGTTTCCAGGGCATTGGCCGACGTGCGGCGCGCGTTGCCGAGGCCGCAGGCGCTGATCAGTTCACGGAGGGCTTCGTCCGGCCAGGCGGGGTCGGCGGCGACGGCGCTGCCATCATGGCTGAGCAGCAGCCGGTCGCCGAAGTCCAGCAGCGCGCCTTGCGGCAGCCTGAGGCTGTTTTCCGCAATGATCTGGGCGTGGTCGAGGTTCAGCGCGGCGAGCGCGTCGGTCCAGGCGCGCATCATGCGGCGGTCGACGATGTAGGCATCGCGCGCCGCATCCGTCTTGCCCTTAGGGCCGAGGGTCAGATGGACGTCTTCGACGGGCTGGGCGAGATCGTCCTCCACCGCATAGAGCGCCGTCTTGCGGGCTTCGGATTCCGATTTCGCCGCGACCGGGACACGAAACTTTGCAACGCAGAGGGCGGGGGCAAAGGCAATCGCCTTGGTGCGGGCATTGGTGGCGGCGCGGCCCAGCGGCACGTGTTCGATCTCGCCGCCGCGCCAGCGCGCGAGCCGGAGCGGGCCGTCCGGGACCGAGGGCAGTTCGATGTAGAGGTCCGCTTTCATCCGGCGTCTCCGAACGAGCGCCAGACGATCCGCGGCGCGCCGTCTGCGCCGGCGTGCAGGATGAAGCGGAAGGGCCAGCTGCCAGCGTCGAGTTCGACGCTGCCCTCGCCCGTGAAGTATTCGCCGCGCACCGCGAGGGGCACTTCGGCGAAAACCTGCGCGTAGGCCTGCCGGCCCTGGGCGAAATCGGCCACGTCCTGGACGCTGTTCCAACCGCTGGTGGGGCGCGCCTCTATGAAGCGGCGCGCGTCGGCGGCGGACAGGGCGCCGCGCGTAGCAGCGCGCAGGACGCTCGCGTTTTCGGCCGTCAGTGCGTTCACATTGACGCGCAGACCATCCGTCAGCGGAACAGTGCAGGTGAAGGGAGAGATCGCCTGAATCAGCTCGGGCGTGTAGCCGGGCACCGGGACGAGCTCTGCCGGGCTGCGGAGGGGCTGACCAGCCGTGCACGTGCCGCTGGAACTTGCCAGATAGGCGGCATCTTCGCCGCCGCCGGGTTGCGGGGTCTGGTCCGCGTCAATCCAGTCTCCGAGCGTTGCGGCGAGGGAGGCCGCGTCGCTGAGCGGCACGCCGATGTCTTCGAGGAGGACCGCGAAGGCGGCGGCTTGGGGCGCCCGGAGAGTCTCGTCGGTGTTTGCCAGGGCGTTCAGGTTGAGACAGGGCGGCAGTTCCCTCAGTGTTAGGATGATCTGGCCGCTCTCGACCGGCAGGACGAGGGTCTGCTCCCGGCCATTGCCGCCGCTGCTGGCGGGCAGGCGGCTGGCGGCGACGAGATCAGCGGCGCCGGCGAGCGCGGCGGCCTCGGCGGAGCGCGCGGCCCAGAGGGCGGAGGTGCGGCGGGCGCTGAGTTTCTGCAGATCGGTCTGCCGGGCGATGGCTTCGGTGGCCATCAGGGCGGCGACCGACAGCGTGGCGACGATCAGGAGGATCGAGAGGAGGGCGGCGCCGGCCTGCTTGGTTTGCGGGATCATGCGCCGGCTCCGATCAGGTAGCGGGCGGTCAGCGTATCGTCCGGGGCGAAGGTGAAGGTCAGCTCGACCTTCTGAGGGGCGGGGTCGTCGCCAGTGCCCGCGACGCGCCAGTCATCCTGCCAGATCTCGGCGCGGCCAAAGCGGGCTTCGACGGACTGGAGGCCCGTGAGGAGGACTTCCTCCACCATGGGGGTGGCCGGAACGGGATCCGGCGCGGCCCAGGACCGGCGGATCAGCGCGCCGTTCGCGAACAGGTATTCCACCCGCTGCAGGTCGCTGCGGGTCTCGCCGAGGGGATTGTCCCAGCCGTTCCGTACAAAGACCATCAGGCGCCCGTCATGGCGGGGCGGGTGGCCGGAGAAGGCGAGGGGGCCTTCGGAGGCGGCGGCGTCCGCGCTGGAGCGGCCGGTATAGGCGGCGAGGTCTGCCGAGAGGATGCCGAGGGCGATGGACATTTCGGAGGCGGCATCACCGCGCGTCTCGACGGCGCGGGCGCCGCGGAGTGACTGGTTGGTCATCACCGCTCCGGCGGTCGCCATCAGGGCGATGACGAACAGCGCGACCAGCGTTTCGATGAGCGTGACGCCGGCCTGGGAATTGCGGGGGGCGCTCATGAGCGATCGCCTTGCGCGGTCAGCAGCGAGAGGCGCGCTAGGACCGCGGGGCTGGAGGCTTCCGTCACTTCGATCCGGACACTGTAGAGTCCCGGGCGCGGCGTCGGCTCGATCGTGCGCGTCCACTTGAATTCGCGGCCACGCTGGACATCCTCGCCTTCGGCCACGAGGCCGGGTGCGGCGAGCGCGCCGGTGACGGTGTCGACCGCGACGTTCTCGGCGACGGTGCGGGCGAGGAGACGCAGGTCAAGTTCGCTGCTGATGCGCACCGACTGGGTGTTGAGCGAGAGGAGCCCCATCGCGGCGATGGAGAATACCGACAGGGCAACCATGGTTTCGAGAAGGGAGAAGCCGCGTGTGTTCACGGGGCGGCCACCGTTCTGGCCGGCAGGGTGACGGGCCATTCGCGGTTCTGGGCGCGCAGGATGACCGGATCGATCGCCGAGTGGCCGAGCGGGTCGAAGACGAGCTGGGGTGTCTGGCTTTCGCCAATCTCCTTGGGGGAGAGGGTTAACTGGATTTCGACGCCGCGGCTGAGCGCGTGGCGGCTGCGGGGCAGGGCGGACCAGTCTCCGCCGGCCCAGACCATGCCGGTATAGCCGGTCTCGTCGAGCAGCAGGCCGGTCGGCTTGCCGGAGATGTGGGCGCGGCCTTCGAGCTGCGCCAGCGTGCGTGACAGTTTCTCGCCGTCACTGCGCAGGGGATCGGCGGGGCGGGCCGTGGCGACGATCAGGACCGCCGCGAAGGCGGAAATCGACAGCGTGACCAGCACTTCCACCAGCGACAGGCCCGCCTCGCCCGGGCGGCGGGGCGCCGGGAGGGAGGCTTGGCTTGAGTGCGGGCGGGGCGCGGGCATGGCGCGGCCTAGTCCCAGTTGCCGATGTCTGCGTCCGGACCTTCGCCGCCCGGCTGGCCATCGGCGCCGAAGGAGAACAGATCGTAGCGGCCGCCGGAGCGGGTGCCGGGCATCTGGTACTGGTAGGGGTTGCCCCAGGGATCCATCTGTATACGGCGCACATAGCCGCCCTGACGGTAAAGCGCGGCGTCGACGCCCGGAGGCGGGGCCGATAGGGCAGCGAGGCCTTCGGCGGCGTTGGGGTAGGTGTAGAGGTCAAGGCTGTACTGCTCGAGCGCGCTTTCGAGGCTCGCGATGTCCGAGCGGGCCTTCGAGATGCGCGAGCGGTCGCCGACCGGTGCGACGTTGACGATGATCAGGGTCGCCAGGAGACCCATGATGAAGACGACCACCATCAGTTCGACGAGCGAGAAGCCGGCCTCGCGGGCGCGGCGTTTCTGGGTGATGTGTTGGGGGTGGGGCATGTGTTCCTCCGTCAACCGAGGGCAAGGGTGTTGAGCTGCATGATGGGCAGCATGATCGATAGCACGATCGTGCCGACAATGCCGCCCAGGATCACGATGATGGCCGGCTCAAGCAGGCTCAGCAGTGTGCGGGTGGTGGCCTCGAATTCGCTTTCGAGGAAATCGGCGGCGCGGTTCATCATCGCGGGCACATCGCGCGCCGCTTCGCCGCTCTGCACCATGTGCGTGAGGAGTGGCGGGAAAACCTCTGTCGCGCGCATGGCAGACGAGAGCGTGCCGCCCTGCTGCACCTGTTCGATGATTGCGGTCGCGGCGTCGCGGAATACGGCATTGCTCATCGCGCCGCGCGCGGCGGAGAGGGCTTCGATGACGGTGGCGCCGGAGCCGGCGAGGGTGGCGTGGACCCGTGCGAACTGCGCGGCGGAGAGCGTCTGGATCAGGGGGCCGATCAGCGGGAGCCCGAGCAGGAAGGCGTCGAGGGATTTGCGGAACGCGGGGCTTTTCATCGCCTGCGAGAAGACCGTGATGCCGGCGAAGATACACAGGGCGAGGAGCCAGCCCCAGTTGCGGGCGAAGTCCGAGGCGCCGATCACGATCTGCGTGAGAAGCGGCAGTTCGGTGGTGCCGAGCATCGCGAACTGCTCGACGAGTTTGGGCACGACGAAGACCATCAGGGCGGTGACCATCAGCAGGGCCATCACGCCGAGCACGGCGGGATAGACCAGCGCGGCCCGCGCGGTGGAGGCCATCTTGTAGGTGCGCTCCAGATTGGTCGCGAGCTGGTCGAGCACGGCGGGCAGCTTGCCGGAAGACTCGCCGGCCGACACCACGGAGCGGTAAAGCGCGGGGAAGGCGGAAGGCGCCGAGCGAAGGGAGTCGGCGAGAGTGACGCCTTCCATGACCTGCGCGCGGACGCCGAGGATCAGGGCTTTCACGGACGCCGCGCTGCCATCGGCGGCGGCAGCGGTCAGGGCCTGCTCCACCGTCATGCCGGATTGCAGCAGGACGGCCATCTGGCGGGTAAAGAGCGTGCGCTGCTTGTGCGAGAGGCGGCCCCGCAGGCGGGCGCCGCGTGACTTCGACTGGCCGGATTCCTCGACCTCGACGGGCGTCAGCTGGCGGGCGCGCAGCTCGCGCCGGGCGGAGCGCGGATTGTCCGCAGAAATCACACCGCTGGTGCGCCGGCCATCGGCGGTCAGGGCCTTGTAATCATACGCCGCCATGGGACCAGACCTCCCTGCGGCAGACATGCAGGAGTTCGTCGGGGCTTGTCTCGCCGCTCAGGACGTGGCGCATGCCGTTGCTGAACAACATGTCGGCGCTCGCAAAGGCGACGCGTTCGATCTCGTCTTCGCTGGCCTTGTCATGGATCAGCCGCTTGATGGCCGGATTGATGACGAGCAGTTCGTAGGCCCCGAGACGGCCGGAGTATCCCGTGCGGCCGCAGGCATCGCAGCTGCCGGACTGGTAGAGCGTTCCGGAAAAGTCCGCAGGCAGACCAATCCGGGTGGCATAGGCTGCGTCCGGATGGAACGGCGTCTTGCAGTGCGGGCAGAGCCGGCGCAGCAGGCGCTGGGCGAGTACGGCGCGCAGGGTGGAGGCGAGCAGGAAGCTCTCGATGCCCATGTCGCGCAGACGCGTGATCGCGCCGGCGGAACTGTTGGTGTGGACCGTGGATAGGGCGAGGCGGCCGGTCAGCGCGAATTCGAGCGCGACTTCGGCGGTTTCGGCGTCGCGGATCTCACCGACCATGACGATGTTCGGGTCGTTGCGGAGGATGGAGCGGAGCGTGGCGGCGAAGGTCAGGCCGACCTTGTGGTCCATCGGCGTCTGGCTGATGCCGTCGAGACCATATTCGACGGGGTCTTCCAGCGTCATGATGTTGACGCGGCCGGTGTTCAGCATGGCGAGCGCCGAGTAGAGCGTCGTGGTCTTGCCGGAGCCTGTGGGGCCGGTGACGAGGATCACGCCGTTGGGCTCGGCGATGACGGCGCGGAAGCGGTCCAGCGTAGCGGGGTCCATGCCGAGGCCGTCGAGGCCGACAAGCGCCTGGCGGGTGTCGAGGATGCGCAGCGCGACGCGTTCGCCGTAGCGTGTGGGCAGGGTCGCGACGCGCACGTCGAGGGCGCGGCCGCCGAGCGACAGCGAGACGCGGCCATCCTGCGGCATGCGCTTCTCGGAGATGTCCAGCCGGCTCATCACCTTGATGCGGGAGACCAGCGGCGCGGCGATGCGGCGCGAGGCGACGAGCACTTCCTGGAGTTCGCCGTCGATCCGGTACCGGATGGAAAGTTTTTCCTCGAACGGATCGATGTGGATGTCGGAAGCGCGGCGCTTGATGGCGTCCTGCAGCAGGCCGTTGATGAGGCGCACGATCGGCGCATCGCCGTCGCCGGCGAGCAGGTCCTCCGTCTGCGGAATACCGTCGAACAGGGTTTCGAGGTTTTCCTGCTTCTCGGCGGCTGCCGCGGCGGTGCCGTCGAGCGCGCCGCCGCCGAAGCCTTCGGACAGAAGCTTTTCAAACGCGATGGCGGAATGCGCTTCCAGCTGGAAGGAGGTGCCCAGGACACGGCGCACTTCGGGCAGGGCAAGCACATCTGCGCCTTCGCGGACGGCGACCGTCACCGGCACCCGGCCGGGAATGACGGCAAAGCCCTTGTCCTTGGCGAAAGCGTAGTGAACCTGCGGCCGCATGCGCGATCACCTCGCCGGATTGGCTGCCGACCCCATCGGCCCGCTGCCGCCCAGGACTTCCGTCACATAGCGGTCGATGGAGTTTTCCGGCGGAATTCCGCGCATCAGCTCTTCGCCGCGCACGTAAAGGTATTTCTGCTCGGTCGCCGACTTTGCGTCTTCCTTGTTGCGCACGATGGTGGGGCGGATGAAGACCATGAGATTGGTCCGCGTCGTCGCCTTGCCATCGGACCGGAACAGGCGGCCGGCAATCGGGATGTCGCCGAGCAGCGGAACCTTCGACTGGCGGACCGTGTCCGTCTGTTCGACGAGGCCGCCGAGCACGATGATCTCGCCGTCATCGGCAAGCACGCTGGCGGTTATCTCGCGCTTGTCGAGGATGAAGTCAGGCGTCAGCGTGCCGATGCTGCCGGAGATGCTTGAAACTTCCTGGCGGATGTCGAGGCGGACCGTGTCGTTCTCGCCGATGCGGGGCGTGACTTCGAGCTGGATGCCGACATCCTGGCGCTCGACGGTGCGGAAGGGATTCGAGTTGGCTTGGTCAAGGACCTGGCCGGTGGTGATCGGGACTTCCTGGCCGACGATGAGGGCCGAGGTCGCGTTGTTCAGGGTCATGCCGAAGGGTGTCGACAGGATGCGGGAATTGCTGTCCTTCTCCACCGCGTTGAGGATGACGCCAAAGAGGTTGTCGCCGGATTGTCCGCCGAAGCCCAGCGTCAGGCCGGCGGTGCCGGTGAGGGAGCTGATGGCCGAGTCGCGCAGCGGATTGGCCTTCGTGAGGTCCTCGAAACCATCCGTGAGCAGAGCGCCTGTGAGGGCGAGAAGATTGGGCGCCGAGCTCGAGAAGTTGGTCGACGCAAAAGGAACGTTGCTGCTACCGGTGCCGGAGAGCAGGAATTGCAGCCCCAGCTCCTTCGTCATGTCGTCCGACATTTCCACGATGATGGCTTCGACCATCACCTGGGGGCGGCGCACATCAAGGGCGGAGATGACCTTTTCCATCGCGACCAGCGTTTCGGCATTGCCGCTGATGATCAGCGAGTTGGTTGCCGGATGGTGCGAAATGGTTTGTGCGGGGACGGACGTATCGGACGGTGCGCGCTGGGCCGCGACGCTGAGGCCGACGCGCTCGAGGATCGGGACGATCTCGCCAGCATCGGCATAGTTGAGCGGAATGATGCGGATATTGTCCCGCTGCGGCTCGGTCGTGTCAAGCTGCACGGCCACCTGGCGCGCCCGGGCGACCGATGCAGGGTCACCGCGCAAAAGGACGGCGTTGCTGGTCTCCGATGCGACGGCGGTGAAGCGCCGGGCGCCGCCGGCCTGGCCTTGTGCGCCGGACGCGGCGTCGCCCTGCAGGCGGTTCAGGACCGCTTCCATCTCGAGGGCGGGGACATTGCGGAGCGCGACCGTTTCGGTGACCGAGGGATCCTTGTCGATCGCTTCGATCATTCGGCGCACGCGCTGCAGGTTCGAGGCATAGTCGACGACCACGAGCGTGTTCGTGTTGGCGTTCGCAGCGATCTGTCCCTGGCTGTCGAGCACCGGCTTGATCTGCTGCGCGACATCCATCGCGTTCACGTAGTCGAGCTTGATGATCTCGGTCACGAAGGCGTTGGCGCCCTGGCCGGAGATCGGCGCTTCGGTGGCGGCGATGGATTCCGGCACGATCCGGTAGGTGTCGCGGCCGGCGGGAATGGCGGCGAAGCCCTGGACGCGAAGCGTGGTGAGGAAGACCTGGAAGAGGTCTTCCGTGCTCATCGGCGTCTGCGAGACGACGGAGACGCGGACCTTGCGCACATCGGGGTGGGTGATGAACGTGTAGCCGGTAAGCATCGAGACATCGGCGATGAGCGTGTTGAGCTCGACATCGTCGAGCTTCAGGACATGCTTGTCTTCGCTGGGGGCGGGCGCCTGCGCGGTTGCGAGCTGCGCGGCCGAGAGCGCTGCGGCGGCAGCCAGAAGTATGTGTCTGGTCATTGGGAAAGGTTGGCGCCGGGAGCAACACGCAGGCGCACGATGGCGCCCTGACGGACAATATCCAGCGCGACGTCTGAACTGCTGGAGACGGACTGGTTGATCTGGTCGGGACGCAGGCCCTCGATGGCCTGGCCGTTGATGCGGAGAATGAGATCGCCCGATTGCAGGCCGGCGGCCTCGAAGGCGCCAGCGCCGCGCGGCTCAAGCCGGTAGCCCGACACTTCCCCGCTGCGGAATTCCGGGGTCAATGCGGTATCGGCGGCGAGGGCGGCCGGCGTGACATCGACCACCGGTGCCACAGTGTCCGACGCGTAGACACGCGCTTCGGCGGGCGCGGACTGCGCGGGGTCCTGAACGAAGGGCGCCGTGCGGTAAGGATAGAGGCTGAGCGATTCAATGGAGCCGTTTCGGCTCAGGTGAATGGCGTCAGACGTGACGTTCACGAGCAGGATGCCGGGCATCACTTCTTCGCCGGGGACGAAGCGCTTCTGCGCACCGTCGGGGAAGGAAATCACGGCGCTGCTGGCGGACGCGTTGCCGGAGACCGAACGGACACCGGCGAGTTTCAGGTCGAGCGTGGTTTCGGCTGCCGTCTGAGCGTCGGCCGCATACATCTGGGGAGCGCCCCCGAAAGGGTTCATCTGGGTCAGGAGGACCGTGGTCGACGCGCTGCCCGAAGCTTGGAGGCTTTCAGACGACAGCGTCGCGGAATCCTGAAGCGGGGCTCCGGCGTCCGGCGGTGCGAGGGCGACCCAGGCGAGCCGACCGACCAGGACCCCGACGGTAACCATCAAGAGGGATTCCACGGCCATCCGGCCGGCGTTTTCCATGCGCACGTAAGGTATGCCTCTTTCCATTCTGAAAAGCGCCGCCATCGGAAACCCCTTCGATCCGTACCTTCACGCTAATCACACTTGTGCGACAGTTCCGCGACGATCCGGCTCCAATTTCACTTCAGTCCGGAGACCGTTGCAGTTACGCAACGGCCTCCCGCCTGCCAGATCAGAATTCCGTGCTCAGGCCGAGCGAAACGGTGGTGCCGAGGTCGTACTGGTTGACCTGGACGAAGCCGTTATTGCCTGACTGGAACTCGTCAAAGTCTTCACCGAGAAGGTTCTGGGCCTTCACGTCGAAGGTGAATTCGCGCCCGCGGACATCGAAGCCCTTCTTGTAGACGATATCGAGGTTGATGCCCGGTTCCTGGATGAAGTCGGGCTGGCCGGCCGGGGCGCGGGCAGACGTGCGCTCACTGGCATAGGTCGCGAGCACGGTGGCCTGCGATCTTGCCGCGTCGTCCTGCCAGCCCAGCTGGATGTTGGCCAGGTGTTCGGACTGTCCCTGGAGACGCGAACCGTCGACCACGAAATCCGTGGCAGGACGGCCCTGGCCGTTGGCCTGAAGCGGAAACACAACGTCGCCTGCGCTCGCCTGAACTTCCGATTTCGAGTAGGTGTAGTTGGCCTGAACGAGGAATTCCTTGTTCTCCATCATGGCCCCGGAGAAGGGGCTGTCGAAGACGCGCTTGAATTCAAGTTCCGCACCATAAAGGATGGCGCTCGGGGCATTCAGGTAGGTCTGGAAGACCGACGCGCTCTGCGCGACGACGACCGACTCGACCGGCTTTTCGAGGTCTTTGTAGAAGACGCCCGCCGACAGGCTTTGGCCGCGATCGAAATAGAGTTCGTAGCGCGCATCGAGGTTGAGAATTTCGGTATCGGCCAGGAAGGGGTTGCCGATGAACGTGCGGCTGCTATCCGGGTCAAAGTACTGCTGCGGTGCCAGTTCGCGGAACTGCGGACGGCCGATGCTCTGCGAGGCGCCGAGGCGAAGCTGCTGGTCTTCGGCGAAGTTCCAGGTGATCGTCGCGGCCGGCAGAATGTAGTTGTTCTTCACGCCCGGAACCGGACCCGGATCGGCTTCCGAGGAAATCAGCGAAAGCGGCGTGACCGACTGGGCAGCGTTCTCGTAGCGCACGCCGACGGCGGCGCGGACCAGCGGAATGACTTCCGCATCGACCTTGGCATAGGCACCAAACACATTCAGATCGGCGTCGAATGCGCCGGCGCCTGCGGAACCGGTAGTTTCGCGGATTTCGAAAACATCAGGATTGATGTTGAAGTTGGCGAAAAGGAAATCCACCCGCTCCTGCGTAACCAGGAAGTCCAGCGGTGGGTTGGCTGCAATAAAACCGAAGATGCGGGTCTGGGCGGTGCGATTGTTCTCGTAACCTTCGATCCCTGCAGAGTATTCGATGTCGCGGGCTGACGAAAGCGGCTGGGTGTACTTCACATCGAGGCCGCCACTGACAATCTTGTCGTCAATGTACGAAAACGAAATGCTGTTGTTCGAGCCCGAACCTGCCGGGTTGTAAACGTAGTTGTTCACAAGCGGGTCGAACACATAGCGGATCGCCCGCTCATAGGGAGCATCGCGTTTCGTTTGGGACAGAGCGGTACGCCAGTCAAACGTCCAGTTTCCGCGGAAGTGGCGGCCGTTCAACTGCGAGCTATACAATTCGCGCTCATACCAGGCCGTGCGGTCGTCGCGAACGTCGCGCAGGGCGAGGTCATCGAAACCCTCGCGGACGAAAGTCTGTTTCGTCGTCTTGCGAATGTAAAGGTTGGTCCAGTCGATCTTGTCGTCGCCGGCATCGAGGCCTAGACCGAACAGAACGTCCCAGCCGATGTTCTGATCGGTTGAGGTATAGTCGAAGTTTGAAGTAGATTCTAGGTCGCCGCCCAAAATCTCGCCAACCTCAAGACGGCCGTTCTTGGTACGCCAGCCGTTGCTGTAACCGAGTACACCGATGACGCCGAGTTCAACGCCGCCGAGGTCGAACGAGGTTCCGCTGGAAACTTCGTAGCTGCCGTTGAGCGGAATGCTGTCATTGTTCTGCAGCAGGTTCACTTCAGCGTTAGTGAAGGACTGTCCAATGGTCTGGAGTTCGGTCGGCGAGAAGTTTCCGCTCTGAATGCGCTCGCCCGTCGCCATGGCGCGGCGGACCGCGACCGGGATTTTCCGCGTGCCATCGTCAAAGCCGATGACATCCGAATCCGATCCGAAATAGGTGAGGCCGTCTTTTCCGGTTGTCTCGGAATTGTAGCTGCCGCTGACACTGACTTCGAAGAAGGCTTCGGACGGCACGTTCAACGTACGAAGGTCAATGATGCCGCCGCCGAACTCGCCTGGATACTCGACCGAGTAAGTCTTCTGAACCAGCACGTTCTCGAGAATCTTGGTCGGGAAAAGATCGAGCGGAACAACCCGTTGGAGCGGCTCGGGGCTGGGGAGCGGCGAGCCGTTGAGGCGCGCTGCCGAATAGCGCTCGCCAAGGCCGCGGACATAGACAAAGCGGCCCTCAGCGATGCTGAGGCCAGTAACGCGGGCGAGTGCGTTTGCGGCATCGGAATCGCCCTGGCGCGCAAGGTCTTCCGGCGCAAGATAGGCCGCCACTTCGGACGTGCTGCGAAGCACTTCGGGGATATATCGTCCGAGCACGACGACTTCGTTCAGCCGGAAGTCTTCATCGACGGCGGGCTCAGCTTCGGTCGGAGCCTCGGCTGCCTCGGTTTCTGTTTCTGTTTCCGCTTCAGTTTCAGTCTGAGCGAAGGCGAGGGCCGGGGCGAGGATCGCTGTGGAAGCGATCAACAGGGCCCGGAGAGACAGCGAGTGGAATTTCATGGGTCAGAGATCCTGAGTGGAGTCTTCGGGAAAAGCAGAAAAGCGGAGGCCCCGATGAGAGGCCTCCGCCATGTTTGAGCAATCAGCAGGGCGTCTCGCCCGGCAGGCCGCATGACCAACCACGATACCAAGTGTCGCTCGCATCGCGAACGGCGCCAACATATGGCGCGGCTACAAGGAAGGCGGTCGTGCGGTTGGGATCGTTAGAAGAAAGCCCAGAGCCGTCATTTAAAGCCGAAGGATATGCCGATACAGCCAATGCAGCTTCATTAGCGCCGTTTACAAACCGGTTCGTTAGAGTCGAGGTGCCGTTGAGAACGTTCGAGGGATGGTTCAGCAGGGCCTCAATTGTAGCATCCGGGATGTCCGGATTGCCTGTCGAGGTTGCGCCGCCATCTCCGTTTCCGCCGACGCAGGAGAAGAATACCGAACGATAAAGAGGTCCGTTTCCTTCAACCCCGTTTGGATTGTTCAGGGTAGGATTGCCAGCAACGTTTACGCACTGGTTGGTCGGGTTTGTGAAAACCGAATTGTAGACACGAGCAATATGGCCGGAGTTGTGAGTAACCGTGTCACGGCCGGTCGTGGGCCGCATCACGATCGTCCAGTTGGCGTATGTCGGCCGGGTGAAAAATGTCGGGGAATTGGTACCACGGGAGCTGGTTTCCCAGCCGAAGTCACCGCCGCCGTCACGCTGCACCACGATGCCGAACTGAGCAGCACCGCGCCAGCCAGAGTCGGTATCAAAAGACTCATCGTCGTTGCCAGTAAGCACTATGTTGCTGAGGTTTACGTTGCCACCGAAGATTTCGATGCCGTCATCAGAGCTGTTGTGCACCTGCACGTATTCGACCGTAGTGCCAGCGCCAACGCCGGCAAAGGTGATACCATTGAGCTCATTGTTCGGTGCAATCTCGAAGCCGGAATAGGAGAGCTGGAGATAACGCAGACGGCCGCTATTTTCTGCCGGAGAGTTGCCGCCGTAGAACGCGTTTGAGCCTTCAACCTGAGCTTCGCAAGCTATGTTAGGGGGCGTTACGCCGACAGGGCATCCGTCGGTCGTAGGCGCACGGCCGTTAATCACGAGTCCGCCCCACTGGCCGATCGAGTTGATCGTTGCGGTGCCTTCGACGCCCTGACGCGAGGTCATCTTGATCGGAGCGGTCTCGGTGCCTTCAGCAAAAATCTGCGAGCCGCGGTTCACGAGAAGGAAATCCAAGCCGGAGTTGCCGAAGATGGTGACACCGGGCTCGATGGTCAGGATGCCTTGCTGGCCGCCAGCAAGAGGTGCGAGCGGGTCGGGCCCAAGGTCGGTACCGACCTGGGTGCGGCCGCTCACGGAATAGATAGTACCAGCACGCTGGGGGACTACGAGGTTGCCGGTGATCGTCGAAGGCAGTTGGCAGATGCGGCTGTTGGCGACGGTGCCGACGTTCGAGAAGCCGGCCGGGCAATCAGCGGCAGGCGTACCCGGGGCCGGGCCGGTCGGCGGAGGAGGCGTGGTGGGCGGTGGAGTGACCGGGGCGGGGGCGGGCACGAACGCGCCAACGCCGGGCGAAGCGACGCCGTCTGCGCCGCTACAGGCGCCGAGGATCGCTACCGCAGCGCATCCGAGCAGCGCCGAGCGAAAAGTATTCTTTGTCAGCATAATTGTCTCCGTCGTGATCCCTGTTGCGGGTGCACCGGCGGAGCATCCACCGCGCTTACTAGACGATGTCAGCCGCCTACCCGCAGGCGTGACCCTTAAGAGGGGTTTGCAACAATTGCCGGAAGTTTAGATGACGGTTGCGTGACACAACCATTTGGCGCCGAGATCGTGTCGGCTCTGCAACAATTACAAGTTCGTGTAGTATTCTGGTGGAAACATGTCACCCCACCCGCGCTCGCGGAACCACTTCGTGATGACGTATTTCGAGCCCTTGCGAACCTTCATCCCGTGATGGATCGTGTACGGATTAACCGTTCCGTCCGGATTGAGATTGTTCCAGATCACAGCCTTGCCCTTCTCCGGCATGATCGTCTTTTCGAGGCGCCGGAACCGCGTGCCGCCGCCTTCTTCGACATCGTTCAGATAGATCATGAAGGTCCAGGTACGCTGCCCGCCGAGCTGGCAGAAGACCTGATGTTCGCGCGTGCCGGGGACGAAATAGTCGTAGTGCGCCTTGTATTCCTGATCGAGGTCGTAGCGTTGGCCCTGGGTGACGTCGGTGTAGGACCAGTGGATGCCGATCGCCTCGGCCATCAGTTCATCCAGCTGCATGATCAGGTCGTGCCCCAGCATACCGATATCGGAGGTCCGGGAGGTGCGCACCTTCGGGTCAGCGAAGGCATCCGCCGTTGTGGAGTCACGCAGCCGCTGGTCAATCAGCGCCACCACCGAATCGCAGATCTCGGGCACGAGGAAATTCTTCCAAGTATAAAGCTGCACCTTCGGGGTAGGGATTTTCTGGATGTCGGGATGGTGCAGCGCGCGCCGGGTGATCGCGGCATTGGTCAGGCCGGGATAGGAGACATCTTCGACCGGGCGGCGGCCGTCATAGGCCTCCTGCATCAGGTCGCGGATCTGCGCGTCGCCAAGACCCTTGAGCTTCAGCTGGCGGCGCACTTCATGCGGCTCGATCCCGGCGCGGAGGCGGACCCAAGTGTAGGTCATCAGGTCTTCGCCGGTCACCGCGTTCATGGTCGTGCCTCCTCTGGAAGGCAACGGTTACGACGAAGACATGACGCCGGAATGACACTTTTCCGTACACTACCGGCAAGGTCCAGACCCACCACCGGAAGGTACTGAAGGAATACAATATACTGTAATTACTTGACACAAAATAGTCACAAGCGTATTGTGACAATTATGTTACAGCACACATCCATATCCCTGTCATTTGTGGTCCTGGCGTTTGCGGGACCCGGAATGGCGACCGCCCAGACACTGCTTGAGCCAGTTTCCTACACAGAAGTTCGAGCGACGGCCGAGACGGCCGCGAGTGCCTATCGTCCGGATGCGGACCTTCTGGTAATTGCGAATGCCGCGCGCGCCGAACTGGGGCTGTCAGCCCTGGGCGCGCATGAGGGGCTGGCGTCGGTTGCCAGCGCGCATGCCCGCGACATGGCAATCAAGGGCTATGTCGGATACGCCGATCAGTCGGGCCTCTCGCTGCTCGACCAGGTACGGCTCGCCGACCGGACCGCGCTGATCGGGTCTTTCGCCAGCAGCGTTGCGGTTCTGGACGAGGGCGCATCACCGGAGGAGATCCATGCCGCGATCCAGTCCGATGCCGCGAATGCCGAAAACCTGCGCCGGGGCTTCAGCCATGCCGGTATCGGCTCGCATGTCGCGGGTGGCCGTCTATATGTGGTTCAGCTCTTTGCCCGGATCGACGGCGAACTTGACCAGCCGCTGCCCCTGCAGCTGACCGGATCGACGGTCATCCGTCCTTCGCTGGCCAGCGCCAACATGACGCCGGTCGGCTGGTCGCTGAGCGATGAGCGCGGAGACCTCCTGGTCCGCGGCGGCGGACGCCGGATCCAGGCAGATGCCCTTCCCATGGCAGGGTATCTGAACCTGGATGTCGCAGTCGGCACGGACATCTACACCCTGCGCGGCCCCTACGTGCAGGTGAACTGAAGCGTCTGCCTCGCGCGAACGCCCCCAGGTTTGCGCGCAGGCGGCCTAACTTCCGGCCTTTCAGGTCGCGGATCTCACGAGGGCGGTGGCTTTCAAAGGCTGCCGCCCTCTGCTTGCGTGCAGATGATTGCCCAGCATTTGTCTTCTGCATGGCACACAGCTTGGTATAAGGACGCGTCAAACCGCTCCGGAGCTGCCCCGATGAAGAGAACCCGCATCGCCTTAGCTGCAGCTGCAGCTGCGAGCCTGGTTGCTTGCGGGAACCAGCCTGCGCCGGCGCCGCAAGCGCCCCTGGCGTACGTCACGGCGTATGCCTGCGGCGACAAGCAGGTGCAGATCGGCATAGCAGGGGAGGCGACGGTGCTGCGTGTCGACGGCGCAGATCATGTTCTGAGCCTAGCCCCGTCCGCATCCGGCGCGAAGTATGTGGTGGACGGGGCCGAGCCTGAAACGTCGTTCTGGAGCAAGGGCGACAAGGGCCTGCTGACCCTCAGCGGCGCGGTGTATCCGGAGTGCACGCAGACCGGCGGTGAAAGCGCGGCGCCCGTCGAGGCGCCGGCGAACTGGACGGCGCGGGGGCAGGAGCCCGGCTGGATGCTGACCCTAGCCGGGGGCAAAGCCGATTTCGTCTATGATTACGGCGCGCAAGGCTACTCGGCGCTGCTGCCGGCGCCGCGCGCCATCGAGGGCGGGATCGAGTATTTCGAGGGACCGGGCGGATTGGCGATCACGTCGGTCGCCAAGGTGTGCGCCGACTCTGCGACCGGTGTTCCGCACCCGGACACGGTGACGGTGGCGTTCAGTGACGAGGTCTATCAGGGCTGCGGCGGCGATCCGCTGGCGCTGCTGGTCGGCGCGGACTGGGTGGTCGAAGATATCAATTCCGGCGGCGTGGTCGAAGGTTCCCGCGTCAGCCTGGCGTTTGATGCAGCCGAAGGGCGCATCGGCGGGCGTTCCGGCTGCAATGCATTCGGCGCGGATTATTCCGTAGGCGGAGAGGGCATCGGATTTGGGCCGGTGATGTCGACCGAAATCGCGTGCAAGGAATCGCTGATGATGCAGGAGCGGCGGTTCTACGATGCGCTTGCGCTGATCAATGCCTACACGATCGACGAGAGCGGCGCGCTGGTGCTGACCGGCGCCGAAGACGCACGCATCGTCGCGCGGCGTTAGCGTCCGCGGTGCTAGATGGACGGGCCGCTGCGCAGGCTGCGGCGGAGGAAGGTTTCCAGCTTCAGCACAGGATTGGTGTCGGCTTCGCGCAGGTCCACGGTGGCGGCAAGATCGGCCTGGGTCGCGTCGCCGCTGGCATAGCCGATGACCTGTTCGACGCGGCCTTCGAGTGATTCCGTCAGCAGGCGGATCTGGTCGGCGGCGCGGTTCATGTCGGCCTTGGTAACAGGGATGCGCGAGCCGGCATCCATCATCGAGGCTTGCAGGCGGATGGTGCGCAGCGGCACCAGCAGTTCGGAGGTGACCGAGCGCAGGAATCGGGTCTTTGCGTGGCTGGCCTCGTCGGCTTCCTGGCGGAGCGATTCGGCTTCCTGGCGGGCGTCTTCGATGCGGGTAACGTCGGTGAAGATTTCCACCGAGCCGATGCTCGCGACTTCGTAGTTGGCGGTCTGCCAGTAGCGGTCGTGGGCATGGACGACGCCGCCAAGGGCTTCGACATTGCGCAGGGCGGGCTTAACCTGCGTATAGAGTTCGTTTTCGAAGACGACCTTTCCGTCCGTGGACAGAACGGCAAAGGCCTGGCCCGAGCCGTCGAGTGCGACTTCGAGGATCTCGCGCAGCTGGGTGGCCTCGTCGACAGAGTCCATCTGCCGCTGGTAAAGCTTGAACGAACTGCGGGCGCCGAGTGCGATCGTATAGATCAGGAGTGACAGTGCAATGGCAATGGCAACCAGCTGGTCTGTGAGGTGCGCACTGACATGAATCACCACCGGCACCATGGACCCGGCCAGATAGCGAACGACGAGGCGCGGGTTGCGCGGAAGAACGCACATCAGGCCGGCGCACATCGACACCATGAAGAGGCAGGACAGGATCAGCGCGTTGAACGGATCTGACCGCAGGAACAGAGGCAGGCTCGCAAACATGAAGCCCATGAAGATCGCAAGAAATTCGGAACGGACCACATACCGGCCGCTGACCGATTTCGGCATGGGCCGACTTGCCTTGCGCAGATAGTCGAACATCATGAACGCGGCGGCGATGAAATTCACAACCGACCAGACACCGACCAGCGGTTCGCTCGTCATCGAATACGCGACATAGCCTGCTGTCAGTGCGTTGAATGCGGTGATCATCGACATGTGCCGCATGGCGCGCGAGATGTCGGTATGCTGCTGCAAGCGCACACGCGGCCCAATGGCCGCGTCCTCGAGCGGTTTGCCCGTCAGGACATACCTCAGGAAATTGTGCGTATCACTCATGACCGCGTTTATGGCAGGGAAACCTTGTTTTCAGGCTTGAAGCACCTGTCGCATTTTATGGCCCGTGTTTCCGGCTTGTTAACCTGCTGACTGCTCTGCTTGCATCTGTGATCCGGATTGCCGCGGGATGTGGCAGGTCGCCACGAGTTGTCGAACCGCTGGTAGACTTCCCGCAGCCTCGCTGGCACCAGAAAATGCGGTGCAAGGACGTGAGGGCATGCCCAAGTTGAAGATTGCTGTCATCGGTGGCGGTCCGGCAGGATTGGGCGCGGCTCGGTTCATCCAGGCTTGCGGCCATCAAGCGGTTGTTTTTGAAAAAGAAAACCGGATCGGCGGCAAATCATTCTCGTTAGCCTCGGGCGACGCTTTCAACGAGATGGGGACCTGCTACACGACCCGCAAGCATGTGATCGTGAAGCACTGGATGAAGGCGCATGACATCCGGCTGAAGCGGCTTGGCGAGGCGCGCTATGATGATGCGCCGGTGGTCGATTACGTAAAGAATGGTGCCGGGCCGCCACTGGCGGTGCAGGCGTTCAAGTTCATGAGCGAGGCGAGGCGGCTGCGGAAACTGATCGCGGCGAAGCCCTCGGACCCGGCGGTACTGGCCGAGGCGTCGATGACCGTCGATGACTGGCTGGCGCGTCTGGACTTGCCGAAACTCGACCTCGCGATGCACCGGATCCTGCCGGCGCAGGGGTATGGCTATGCCAAGGAAGTGACGATCGGCCAGACGGTGCAGTGGCTCGATTTCGATATCCTGATTTCGGGTGTGCTGAACGACATGCACATGCCGGTGGAAGGCTGGAGCGAGTTCTGGGACCGGTTTTCGACGCGGTTCGACATCCGGTTGGAAGCGCGCATCGAGCAGATCGAGCGGCGCGACAACAGCGTTGTTGTCGTGTCCGGTGGCGGGCGCGAGCGGTTTGATGCGTTGATCTCGACTATCCCTATGGACGAGTTTGCGAAGCTGACGGAGCTGCTGCCGGCGGAAAAAGCCATCCTGGAAGGCGTGGAGTGGCAGAACTACACGACGACGCTGGTGGCCTCGAAGAACTGGTTCAAGGGCGCGCAGGTGCATGGCTATTCGCGCGCCTGCAAGGATCCTTCCCTGCGCGGCGCCATGCTGGGCGCGCGGCGCGAAGGCACGGTGATGGAGGACGGCGCGCATCTCTATGTGACGGGGCAGTTCTCGAACGGCCTGACGCCGCCGGAACTGCGCGAAATCCTGATCGCCGACCTGCAGCGGATCGGCGTCCAGGCCGATACGCTGATCTATTCACGCACCTGGAAATACTTCCCGCAATACCGCGCCGACGCGGTGGCGGACGGTTTGTTCACCGCGATGCGCGAGGCACAGGGCGGCAAGCGGACCTGGTTCAGCGGGGCGACGTTCTCGCATGAACTGGTCTCGTCCGTGGTCGAACGGTCCCGCCTGTCCGTCAAGGACCTGGTGCGGCGCGCGAGCTGACCTGGCCTACATCGGTTCGGAACGGTAGGGCGCGAGGTCCGGGAAGACCGGCTCACGCTTTTCGGCGCGGGCGGCGAAGGCTTCGGCCATGTGGGTGGGCGGGAACATCGCGGCGTTCCAGATGCCGATATAGTCCAGCGTGTCGGCGGTGGTGTGGTCCCGGCCGTAATTGATCAGCACTTTCGAGCCGGTAACGGCGACGGGGTTTTTCGACGCGATCTCGCGGGCGGTGGCCACGACGCCGGCGATCAGGTCTTCGTGCGTGTCGTAGATGTCGTTGACGAGGCCGATCTCTTTCGCTTTCGCAGCGTCGATGCGGCGGCCGGTATAGGCCATCTCCTTGACCCAACCTTCCGGGATGTAGCGCTGCAGGCGCGGGAAGGTGCCGACATCGGCGGTCATCGCGATGTTGATTTCCATGATGCAGAAGAAGGTGTCCTTCGTGCACCAGCGGATGTCGCCGGCGGTGATCATGTCGATGGCGCCGCCGATGACGCCGCCATGGCAGGCGAAGAGCACGGGGATGCGGGCCTCTTCCATGCAGTTGAACGAGGCCTGGATGGCTTTCACGTTGGTGCGGAAGGCTTCGGCGGCGACGTAGCGGTCCTGCGGGCCGGTGGGGCGCGGGCCGGTGAAGACGGTGGTGTCCATGCCGGCGGAGAAGTGCTTGCCGGTGGAGGAGATTACGATAACGCGGGCCAGGGCGTTCTGGTCGATGGTCCGCACGATCTCCGGAAGCTCGTTCCAGAAGGCCTTGTTCATCGTGTTCATCGCTTCGGGGCGCGACATCTGGATGTGGGCGACCTTGTCTTCGATGGTAACCTTGAACGCTTCATAGGATTTCTTGAGCATGGCGTGGTCCTCCGTTTGAGGAGAAGTGTAGCAGGCTGGCGGCGCGCGGGGAGGGGTGACCGCGGGGGAAGGGGCCCTGTCTGCAAACGGAAACGGGGGAGCGGTTGCCCGCTCCCCCGCGTCGTCCGGCCGGTTGCCCAGGGGAGGAGCGCGCCAGCCGTTGGACAGCCAGGTTCAGTTCGGCAGGAGCACCTTGTCGACGACGTGGATGACGCCGTTCGACTGGTCGACATCGGCGATGGTGACGGTGGCCTTGCCGCCGCTTTCATCAGTGACGACGGCGGCGCCGCCTTGGACAGCGAAGGTCAGCGTGTCGCCGGAGACGGTGGTGAGGGTCGCCGTGCCGCCGTTGGCCGCGGCCGGGGCGATCAGGTCGGCGGCTTTCAGGTCACCGGCTACGACATGGGAGGTGAGGACTTTCGTCAGCGTCGCCTTGTTTTCTGGCAGGAGGAGCGTGTCGACCGTGCCAGCGGGAAGGGCGGAGAAGGCGTCGTTGACCGGCGCGAAGACCGTGAAGGGGCCGGGGCTGGCGAGGGTTTGGGCGAGGCCGGCCGCGACGACTGCAGTGACCAGCGTCGTGTGGTCAGCGGAGTTCACGGCGTTCTCGACGATGTTCTTGCTCGGATACATCTGGGCGCCGCCGACGGTGACCGAGGCTTCAATGGGTTCTGCGACCGGCGGCGCGGCTTCGGCGGCAGGCGCTTCGGTTGCAGCCGGGGCCAATGCCGTTTCGGTCTTGGCGGTCGAGGTGCACGCGGCGGCGAGGGTTGCAGCGGCGGCGGCGAGCAACAGGGTACGGAATTTCTTCAAAGGCTCCATCGGGGCTCGTGTCTGGATCGGACAGGGGGTTGTTCCGATGCGCGTCTTACGAAGCCTGGCAGGGATTGGCCGGAGCGATCACGCGGACGTGAACGCCCCGGCGAAAGGGTGGCCGGTCAGGCCTTGACCGACTCGGCGCGGACCGGGCGCATGAGCAGGGCGAGGATCGCATCGTCCACACTGATCTCGCCTTCGACGACGGCTGCGACCGCTTCGGAGATCGGCATCTCGATGCCGCGCGCGCGGGCGAGCTGGCGCAGGACCGGGGCGGTCGCAACGCCTTCGGTGACGGAGTGGCGCGCGCCGAGGACTTCGGCGAGTGATTTGCCTTCGCCAAGGGCAAGGCCGAGCGACATGTTGCGGCTGGTTTCGGACGAGCAGGTGAGGACGAGGTCACCCAGGCCGGAGAGGCCGGTGAGGGTTTCGGCTTCGGCGCCCATGGCAAGCGCGAGGCGCGTCATCTCGGCATAGCCGCGCGCGATGAGGGCGGCGTGGGCAGAACGGCCGAGACCTTTTCCGAGCGCGATACCGCAAGCGATGGCGAGCACGTTCTTCACGGCGCCGCCAATCTCCGCTCCCAGAAGATCCGTACCCAGATAAGGCCGGAAGGTGGGCGTGGAGATGGCCTGGATCAGTTCGGCGCCGAGGGCGGCGTCTTCGATGGCGAGGGTGACCGCTGTGGGCAGGCCTTTGGCGACATCAATGGCGAAGCTCGGGCCGGACATCACGGCGGGCATAGCGTCGGGCAGTTCTTCCGCGAGCACTTCGGTCATGAACTTGCCGGTGGCGAGCTCGATGCCTTTGGAGCAGAGGACAACCGGCGCGTGCGGCTTGAACCAGCCTTCGAGGCGGGTCAGCGTCGCGCGGGTGTGCTGGGCGGGCGTGACGCAGAAGAGGGCGTCGAAACCGGCGAGGTCGCCAAGATGGGTCGTTGCGCGCAGGGCAGGGTTCAGGGGGACGCCGGGCAGGAAGACCGTGTTCTCGTGGCGCGTGTTGATGGCGTCCGCGACTTCCGGCTCAAGCGCCCAGAGGAGGACAGACTGGCCCTCGCGGGTCAGCATCTGCGCGATGGCGGTGCCCCAGGCGCCGGCGCCGATAACGCCGATTTTCTTGAAATGCGTTGTCATGGGGGCGTTGTGGCGCAGGCCGGGATGGGGGGCAAGCGGTGCTTCAGCCAAGAAGCTTGAAAGCGTAGGCCGAAAGGGCTGTGGCGCCGAGCACAAGGACCACGTGCCAGACAAAAATCTGCCGGAAATCCTGGATCGATTGTCCTTTCCATGTCCCGTGCGCCTCGGTGACCATTCGCGCGAAGTCTGCGAGTTCACGGCGCGGGACGGACGAACTGATGGTGTCGCCTGACGGCCCCGGACCGCTGACGACAAACGGCGTCTTGAGGCGGTAGAGCACCATGAGCGGCCAGACTAGTCGGACGAAGCCGTCGCGGGTGATCTTCGGCAGGCTGAGCAAAAGCGAATCGACGCGTCCGCGCTTGATCCACTCCTTGAACAATCCCCAATGGTCCGAGTCGTCGTTGTCGACGCTCAAAAGATCATCTTTCTCGGCTTTCGCCATCGTGTTGCCGACCGAAAGGTACATGACCGCGAGGTCGGCCAGGAGCGCCGGGAACTTCACCCCATAGGCCGCCGCAGCTTCGGCGATCTCGTCGAGTACGTCGGCCTGGGTTTCAATGATGGCCAGAGCCCAGCCCTTGAGTTCAATCAGGTTGAAGAGCTGAAGGTATTTGGCGGCGCCGATCATGGCGAGCACGAAGACCGGAAAGCCGAACAGCGAGAAGATGGCACCGAGCGCTGTGCGCAGCGATGGCCATAGCGTGCCGGCGAAAAGGCGCAGCTTGCCCGGGGCTTTTACGTTGCTGGCGGCGGGCGCGGCGTCGCTGTCTTCGGGCGACCAGGTGTGGAGGTCTCCCAGATAGACGGCCATGCCCTTGCCATGCCAGTAGTCACCTTCGGTTTCCAACATCACGCCGTCATAAGCCAGAGAATCGACGACATCATCGCCATCAAAGTCGATATAGGAAATGCTCAGCTTGCGGATGTCGAAGGGACCGGTTGTCTCGCAACGGGCGACCGTGTCCACACCTTTGGCGAGAGCTTTTGATACGATAACCGGATTTGCGGGATTATCCGTATCCTGATCGACTTCGATACTACGCACGCACTTGAGGAAAGTCTCCGGCATGTCGCTCGCAATGGCGGTGATCTCGAAGTCTTCCTCGAAGCCCCCGGGTTTCTGCCGGAAGCCGCCGTCGGAGCCGTCCGGCTCTACTTCCATGACACGGATGATGTTGTTGTTGGCGACCGCGTTGCTGATGTGTTCGACGTCATCGAACTCATCCCAGTTGTCCGGCGTGGAGCCGTCGCTGCGGGCCGGCGGCACACCGGTTTCGCGCCCATCCTGATCCCAGTTGGTCATGAAGGCGGCGAGGTCTTCCTCGGGACGGCCTTTCCAGTAATCGAAGAAAGCCCGTGTGACCCGGCCGCACACAAACTCGCCGCACCAGCGGACGATCGAGATCTCATAGTAGCGCGGCTCAGTCACGACCGTCTCGTCTCAGGCAAAAACGAACGTCGCTGTTTCGTCCTGCGCGGTGACGGTCACTTTGCGGCCGACGGGGCTTGCGTCCTCGCGCAGGGTGGCGAGTTCGGCAGGGCCCGCATTGTTGGCGATGACGCGGCGGCCGTCGGCAAAGCGGGCGAAGATGATGCCGCGGTCGGGGCCGTCCTTGCCGTGGGTGACGGTGAAGGTTTCGAGAACGGCGTCGCCTGAGACGATGGCGACTTCGACTTGTGTCTTGGCCTTGGCGGCGGGCTCAGCCGGCGTGAAGGTTTTCGGCGCGGTGGTGGAATAGATGCCGGCGGCTTCCTTCGTCATCCAGCCGCCATTGGCGAGGACGAGGCCGAAGGCGCCCTTGTTCTTGCGCAGGGTGGCAGCCATCTCGGCTATTCCGTGCAAGGAGTAGTTGTTGCCCGGGCCACCGAAGAAGGGCAGTCCGCCGGTGAGCGTGAGCGCGCGTTTGTCTGTTTTCCAGTCGAGGCCGAGCGCGGCGGCGCCGGAGAAGACGGCGCTGGGGAAGCAGGAATAGAGGTCGAGATGGGCGATGTCGGATTGCGACTTGCCAGCCTGCGTCAGGGCGCGGGAGATGGCGGTGTCCATGGCCCAGGACCGGTCGAGGACGGGGCGCAGGGAGATCAGGTCGTCGCCTGCATCGCCGCCGCCGTGGATGTAGACGCGCTTGTCTTCCGGCACGCCGAGTTCGTCGGCCTTGGACGAGGAGACGAGGATCGCTGCGGCGCCCTGGTTCACGGCGTCCTGCGCGATGAACCATTTCAAGTAGGGGTCTGCGTATTCGTAGTTTTCGCGCGAGGGTGTCGAGAGGAATGCCACGTAATGCTCGACGGGGAACTGCGAGTATTTGTTCTTCGCCGCGACGGCGGTGAAGGGCTGGAAGAGTTCCGCCATGGCGCGGCGGTGGGCGGAGCGCGAGCGGCCTTCGCGGGCGGCGATGGCGTTCTCGAACAGGCCGTAGAAATAGGCGGGCGCGATCAGGCCGTGCTTGATCTCCTCACGCGAGAGCATCATCGGACCCATGCCACGATCCTCATACGGAGCATCCGCGCCGTCCGCCCAGTTGATCTCGACGCCGTGCTTGCGCGCGCCCTTCGAGGCGCGGTTGGCTTCGGAGCCGGAGATGAGCACCGCGTCGATCTCGCCCGCGTGGATGCGGCGGGCGAATTCGTTGACGAGGGCCTGCGGGCTCTGGCCGCCGACCGTTTCGTAGATCAGGCGGGCGGGCTTCGTGCCCGTGTCGCGGGCGAGCGTGCCGGGGAGGTTCGTGTTGTGGCCGTGCGGGTGGGCGGCGCGGCCGACGGAGTCCTCGAAGATGCGCACGACGGCGATTGTGTCGATCGCGGCGGCGATGCCAGGCGTGCCGGTATCAGCGAGTGCGGCCTTGGAGGCTTCGGTCATCAGCGAGAGGGGTGAGGGCGCGCCGGCGGGATCGGCTTTGCCGTCCCACTGGCTGAGCGACTGGCCGACACCGATCAGGACCGGAAGGTCACCTTTTGCCATGCCACGTCTCCCTTTGCTGCGTTGCCATTGTGCATTGCGTGGCGGTTTAACGCGCACGGAAAGGCGGGGCGAGGGGGGACGTTGGGGAAGGCGGTCAGCGGCCGGCGTTCAGGTCTGCGAGGATGGCGGCGGGGAGGGCGGGGTCGATCACGGCGGTGAGGTGTGTGCCGGTGAGTTGGGTGTAGCGCGCGCCGGGTATCCTGGCGGCGAGGGCGGGGCCGGAGCCATTGTCGAGGTCCTGGTCGCCGGTGAGGACGAGGGTGGGCACGATGAAGGTCGCGAGCAGGTCGGCAGGCGTGTAGGTGCGCGCCGAGAGGGCGCCGAGATAGCCCTTGAGGGTGCCGCCGGTGGCCTTGGCGCGCGCGAGGATCGCCTTGGCGGCGGGCGTGTCCTTGCCCGCGAGGGCATCTTCAATGGCGGCGCGGAAGGCGCTGTTGCGGTCGGTGTTGGTCTCGTCGGCGACGGAGTCGCCGATGCCGCCGAGAATGAGGCGGCCGGTATTGCGGGTGAGGAGATGGAAGCGCAGCGCGGAGATGGCGCCCATAGAGTAACCCACGGTGGCGTAGGGGGCTTCGCCGAGATGGGCGGTGAAGGCGATCTGGTCGCGGGCGATTGCGTCCGCGGGCCAGCGCTCGGGCGTGGCGTCATAAGGAGAGGCGCCGTGGCCGCGCAGGTCCGGCGCGACGACACGGTAGCCGGCGGCGGCGATCTTCTGGGCGATGCCGGGTTGGAACCAGTTGAGGTCTGCATTGCCGGAGAAGCCGTGGAGGAGGATCACTACCGGGCCGGTGCCCAGCTCGTGATAGCTGATCACGGTGCCGTCGAAGGAGGCGTAGGTTTTCATGGGGGCGGCTTCCTCGGCGCGGGCGGTGAAAAGGGCGAAGACGGCGAGGAGGAGCGCGAGCGCGGCGTGGCGGATCATGGCGTTTGTCTCCCGGCGGTTCTGATTGGAGGCACCTGAGGCGGGGAGGGTGGGGGCGTCAAGCGGGCAGGAACGAAAACGGCCCGCTTTGAGGGCGGGCCGTTCGTTTTGACGTTGAAGCAAGTGGTTCGCCTACAGAACGTCCAGCATCTCTGCCACCAGCGGGTGGCGCACGACGTCTGCCGCTTCGAGTTTGATCACCGCGGCGCCAGAGAGCTTTTCGAGGCGTTCGGCGGCTTTAGCGAGGCCGGAGAATTCCGGCAGGAGGTCGGTCTGGCCGGGGTCGCCGGTGATGACCATGGTGGAGTGCCAGCCGAGGCGGGTGAGCAGCATCTTGAGCTGCGTGTAGGTGCAGTTCTGGGCCTCGTCGATAACCACGAAGGCATTGTTCAGTGTACGTCCGCGCATGAAGCCGATGGGGGCAATCTCGATGATGCCTTCTGCGAGCATGTGCTTGAGCTGGGCGGGGGATAGGCGGTCAGCCAGGGCGTCGTAGAGCGGGCGCAGGTAAGGCGCGAGCTTGTCTTCCATGCCGCCGGGGAGGAAGCCGAGCTGTTCGCCCGCTTCGACGGCGGGGCGCGACAGGATGATCTTCGAGACCTTGCCCTTCTGCAGGGCTTCGACCGCCTTGACGATGGCGAGGTAGGTCTTGCCGGTGCCGGCCGGGCCGAGGGCGCAGACGAGGGGGTGGCTGTCCATCGCGTTCATCAGCTGGGCCTGGTTTTCGGAGCGCGGCTTGATGGTTTTCTGGTATCGCTGGGTGCGCTCGTGGGGGATCTCGTTGCGGATCTCGTCACCGTCATCGGGGTGCCAGCCGCGGCCGCCTTCAATCATCTGGAGGTGGGCTCCCTTGCCCCGTACCGGCTCGTTGTTCCAGCTTGAGGCGCGCACATCCTGTGCGGACTTCAGGCGCTTGACGGCGTTACGTTTACCCATGGGAGGCCTCCTTGGCTGCGGGCATGAAAAAAGCCGCTGGCGGAAATGCGCAGCGGCTCGGCGAAACGGTGGAACACTCGGGGGCGCTCGCATGAGGCGGGCGGCCAGCAACCGGAAGCGGGGCTTCCGGGGGTGAGGGATGAATTGGCACGTAAACGGCCATTGCCTCTCCGAATCTACAACCCCTATAGATTAACACCATTGTCTGAAGGTTAAGCGACATTCCGCTTACGAAATAAGTAACGAACGAGGACGCCCAAAAAATGGCCATGTATGAACTGGATGGAGTTATCCCGACCCTGCCGGCGAGCGGAAATTGCTGGATTGCCGGCAGCGCGGAGGTGATGGGCAATGTGATTCTCCGCGAAAATGCCTCGGTCTGGTATGGCTGCGTGCTGCGCGGCGATAATGACCCGATCACCATCGGCGAGAACTCGAACATCCAGGACCTGACGGTAATCCATACGGATATCGGGGCGCCGGTGACCATCGGGGCCAACGTGACAGTCGGCCACCGGGTGATTCTGCATGGCTGCGAGATCGGGGATGATACGCTAATCGGCATGGGCTCGACGATCCTCAACCGCGTAAAGATCGGGCGCAACTGCATTATCGGTGCAAACGCGCTGATCTCGGAGGGCAAGGAAATCCCTGACAATTCCCTCGTGATGGGCGCGCCGGGGAAAGTCGTGAAAGAGATCTCGCCGCAGCAGGTGCAGCTGATCAAGATGTCGGCTTTCCACTATGTGGAAAACTGGAAGAAGCATCAGGCGCAGGTGAAGAAGATCGGTTAATCCGCAGACGGATTGATTGGCGCATCCCATACGGCGCGGACAGCTTCAGCGCCTTGGGAGGACAGGCCTGTCCAGCCGAGTTTGGCGTCGCGGGATTCGAAGATCATCAGCTGTGTGCCGTCCGGCGCCGCCGAAGCGAGCGTGCGGCGGACGTCCGTGAGCGGACGGTCTGAGCGCAGCACGAAGGTGCCGGGGATCGGCTCGGCGAAACGGCCGAGCGTGTTGAGGGCGGCGCCGAGGGCGTGCCTGCGAAGGGTGCCGGCGCCGGAATCCGGCCCTGAAACGATGACGAAGTTCGAAGCCTCGGCGCGGCGGGCGATCCGGTTGTCCAGCGCGGCTTCGATACGGGCCCGCAAGGGCGCGTGATCGAGCGCTGGCAGGAAGGGTTCGCCGTTTCCGGATGAAATCCGTGTCAGCGGGCCGATCTTGCCGGCGTCGACAAAGGACTGGAGCTGGCCGAGCGTGAAGGGGCCGTGCGCCTTGGTCTGGCTCATGATGTGCCAGACTGGCGGGTCGAGCTCTGCAAGGTTCAAGGCGCTGCCGGCTTCGGTGCGCGCCGGCTTCCTGGGCAGGACACGGTCGATGCGGGGGCGCGTGCGCATGGTCAGCTCGCAGCGGCCTCAGCGCCGCGCAGGTAGCGGACAGCGAAGGACTTGCCAGCGACGCGGACGACTTCCGCCGGCAGGTTACCGGTATGGACGCGGTCGCCGACAAAGGGGGGCGTACCGAGCGCCTCGAACGCGGCGCCAGTGAGAGAGATGTCGGTCAGCCGGCACTGGAGCTGTGTGCCGTCCGAGAGGATGACGCAGGCCTGCCCGCTCGCAGAGAAACGGGGGGTGGCGCGTTCTTCATCGAGGCCGAGAATATCCTTGTTGACCAACCAGGTCAGGCGGTCGGCCAGCTTGTCGCGCTTCAGGTGCGATGTCTGGAAGCGCACAGCAAAGCCGCCCGGCGTCATGCGGATGACTTCGGCGACAACCCGGCCCAGTTCGTCGAAATAGCAAACGATCTGCTGGCCGGAATCGGGCGGCGTGGAGGACAGGATGAAGGCGCCGTCGCAGGAGACGTTGGAGGTCAGGAGTTCGCGGTCGTCGCTCTCACTGGTAAGGAAGCGGCCGGTCAGGCGCAGGTCGACGCGTTTGTAGCTCCGCCGGTCCCGCCGGGGGCTGGCGCCCGGTGCAGGCGCTGAACGAAGGAGGTATGGCAGCGTCATATTGACCTGTCTTGGCTGCGCGAACGCCACCTGCCGCAGCGTCCTTCTCTTTCAGATAGGAGGGGAACATTGACAATTGGTTGCCTCGCTTACTGCAGTGGCGTTAGGCATAACGGCGCTTAAACCATCCCCGGGAGTTGACCGAACGTGAGCACTGAAACCTTCGACTATGTGATCATTGGCGCCGGTAGCGCGGGCTGTGTGCTGGCGAACCGGCTGTCGGCGGACCCGTCGATCCGGGTCTGCCTGATCGAGGCGGGGAAGAAGGATACGTCCCTGATGGTGCGCATGCCGGCCGGCGTCGGCAGCCTCATCAAGGACGCGAACGACCATAACTGGGGTTTCTGGAGCGAGCCGCAGGCGCACATGAACGGCCGCAAGCTGTACTGGCCGCGCGGCAAAGGCTGGGGCGGCTCCTCGTCCATCAACGGGATGGTCTATATCCGCGGCCACGCCGGCGATTATGACCAATGGGGCCAGATGGGCCTGAAGGGCTGGAGCTATGGCGACGTGCTGCCGTACTTCAAGCGCGCCGAGACCTATGAGCGCGGCGCCAATGACTTCCATGGCGGAGATGGCCCGCTGAACGTGTCCGAAAGCCCGATGACGAGCCCGATTTACAAGGCGTTCGTCGAAGCGGGACGCGAGGCCGGTTATCCGGTCACGAACGATTTCAACGGTGCGCAGCAGGAAGGCTTCGGCCCATACCAGCGCACCATCCACAAGGGCGAGCGCTGGAGCGCCTCGTTTGCGTACCTTCGCCCGATCGAGGGCAAGCGGGCGAACCTGAAAGTGATCTCCACCGGTCTCGTGACGCGGGTGCTGATCGAGGGCGGACGGGCCGTCGGCGCGGAGTTCACCGAAGCACGCGGGCAGGCCGCGTCCAGCGTGCGGGCGGCGCGGGAAGTGATCGTGTGTGCCGGCGCGGTGCAATCGCCGCAGATCCTTCAGCTGTCCGGCATCGGCGATCCGGAGGCGCTCAAGGCGCTCGGCATTGCGGTCAAGGTTGCGTCTCCGAACGTCGGCAAGAACCTGCAGGACCATCTGGATGTCACGGTGATCAACCGCATGACGCAGCCGCTTTCTGCCTATTCGTTGCAGAAGGGGATCAAGAAGCTGTTCGTGGGTATCCAGTATCTCGCGACGCAAAAAGGCGCGGGCGCGGACAATTTCCTGCAGGCGGGGGCGTTCCTGAAATCGCGGCCTGGTCTCGAGATGCCGGACATCCAGCTGCACGCGGTCAACGCGATCATGATGGATCACGCGAATTTCACGCCGACCGAGGATGGCTTCACCATCCACGCCTGCCAGCTGCGTCCGGAGAGCCGGGGCACGGTAATGCTGAAGTCAGCCGATCCGTTCGATCACCCGGCGATCGATCCGAACTACCTCGCCACCGAGGAAGACCGCCGCGCGATGCGCGAGTCGGTCAAGATGGTGCGCGACGTGATCCGGCAGGCGTCGCTCAAGCCGTATGCGGCGGGCGAGATCCTGCCGGGCGCGGGCGTCGTGTCGGATGCCGAAATCGACGCCTTCATCCGCGAAAAGGGCGAGACGATCTATCACCCGGTCGGAACGGTCGCGATGGGGGCGAATGCTTCCAGCCCCGTGGACGGCGACCTGAAGGTGCGCGGCATTGAGGGTCTGAGGGTCGTCGATGCGTCGGTCATGCCGACGCTGATTGGCGGCAATACCAATGCGCCGACGATCATGGTGGCCGAGAAGGCTGCCGATCTTATCCTGGGCGCCAAGCTGCTTCCGCCGGAAGAACCGAAGCGGGCGCTGGCACCAGCCTGATCAGTGCAGGCCTTGCCGCTGGTTGCCGACGAGGCGCAGCTGCGGTCCGAGCTTGCGGGTGTCCGGTGGCACCAGCATCGAGATGCGGTGACGGAAGACCGGTTGGCCGAGGAGCATCGGTTCGCCGCCGAGTGTCTGGTACAGGCCGAGCATGCGCAGGCGCGGTGAGCGGCCGGCCTCGATGCTGAGCGGCATCAGCGTGATCTCGAGTTCGACGCGCTCGCCTGTCAGCGTTTCGCCGCGGCCGCGCACGACGCCTGGCGCGCCATCGAAGCGGATCGCTTCGAGGAAGGCGGCCATCATGGCGCGGTCCGGACCGGTCCAGAGATCCAGGTAGTTGTTGTTGACCAGGTTGCGCCCGATGAGGGCGTTGAGCGTTGTGCCCGAAGTGCGTACGAGCCAGGACTGGTCTTCGCGCTGCTCGACAACGAAGATGCGGTCGATCAGGTTTTCATGATCGCTGGCGTCCGGGCCGGTTAGGCCATGCGACTGCGGGTCCGCCTGCATGCGGCGCCACGCATCCAGCAGGATGCGCGTGTTGGGATGGATCGACCGGTCGATCATGGGGGTAGGGTACTCCGGGTAATTTGATGCGGCCGGGATCGGCCTGTCCGGAGCTTCCGATCGCAATATCCATTCCAGCACCGGGTTCACCCGGGATGGGAAAGTCTCGCCTCAAAAGACACGTGTATTCACCCTGCAGCCGATCTACCGGCAGGTGTTGGCCTCCTCTCAGGCGAGTTCAACGGGCGCCGTCCCGGACGCGTTCCAACTCGGAACACCAGCCCCGAGTGTGTAGTGGCGGCAACAGTGCCGATAAACCTGGCGTGAATGGACGCGCGCCGCGGCAGCGGACTGCGAAAGAGCAACCCGGCGGGCTTGCACTGGTTCGCGGGGGCTGATTTACCCTGTCCAAAAATAAAGAAAGATTGGATTCGCCAAGCGAAGAACCGGTCTTCGACACCGTTTCAGATCAAACTCCCAGGAAGGAAATCAGAGTGTTCTCATACGATTCGAACAAGGCCCGCTCCGGCGGGCTTAAGGCGATTCTTTGCCTCGGCACGGGCGTTGCCGCCCTCGCCGCATTTGCTGCCCCGGCCTACGCCCAGGAAGAAGCAGCGGAAGAAACCCGCACGCTCCAGGCGGTGACCGTGACGGCCACCAAGCGTGAGCAGACGCTTCAGGACGTACCGATTGCGGTGTCTGTCGTCGGCGCGGACGTGATCGAGAAGGCCGAGATCGTCGATCTGGGTGACCTCCAATCGATCGTTCCGTCGCTGCGCGTCGGCCAGCTTCAGTCTTCGGCCAATACAAACTTCGTCATCCGCGGCTTCGGCAACGGCGCGAACAATGCCGGTATCGAACCGTCGGTCGGCGTGTTCATCGACGGCGTCTACCGGTCGCGTTCGGCCTCGCAGATTTCTGACCTTCCGAACATCGAGCGCGTCGAAGTTCTGCGCGGTCCGCAATCGACCCTGTTCGGCAAGAACGCCTCGGCAGGTGTCATCTCGGTGGTCACCAAGAAGCCGACATTTGAATCTGAAGGCAATGTCGAAGGCACGATCAGCAACTTCAACGGCTACCGTGTCGGCGGCTATTACACCGCTCCGATCAGCGAAACCGTCGCGTTTAGTCTGAGCGGCAACTACAACGTCCGAGACGGCTATGTCGAAGACATCGGCGATGGCCCGGACACCAACGAGCGAAACCGCTACGGCATCCGCGGCGAACTGCTGTTCGAACCGAGCGAAGACCTGAGCTTCCGCCTGATCGGTGATTATGACACGATTGACGAAACCTGCTGCGCTGCCGTGAACCTCGTGAACGGTGCTATCCCGGGCGCCGTCATTAGCGGACTCGGCGGCCAGATTGTCACCGGCGCTCCTTTCTCGAACCGTGTTGCCTATAACTTCGGTTCCGAGAACGAAATCGACAACTCGGGCATCTCGCTGCAGGGCGACTATGATGCCGACTTTGCGACGCTGACCTCGATCACGGCCTTCCGCACTTCGGACCTGTCACAGAATGCTGACTCGGACTTCTCGAGCGCTGACCTGATCGGCCGTAACGCCAACACGACCAACATCGAAACCTTCACCCAGGAACTCCGTCTTACGTCTTCGGGCGATGGCGCGATCGACTGGATGATCGGCGGTTTCTACTTCGATGAAAAAGTGGCGATCGAGAATGACTTCCAGTTCGGAACGGATTTCCGCGGTTATGTGAACGCCCTTTCCGGCGGCGCGATCTCGCAGATCGAAGGTGCGCTCGGACTGCCGATCGGCACGACCTTCGGCCAGGCTGGCCAGGGCCCACGCGAGTCGTTCGGCCAGGACAACCAAGCCTACTCGTTCTTCGGCACGGTGGACTGGCATGCCACGGATCGCCTGACCGCGACCCTCGGCGTGAACTACACGAACGATGAGAAGTCCGCATTCGGTTCGGCCACGAACACCGACTCGTTCTCGGCACTGAACCTGACGCAGGTTGGCTATAACCTGGTGTTGCAAACCCTGCTCGCCCAGAACGGAGTCAGCATCACAAACCCGGCCCAAGTCGGTGCTTTCATCCAGGGCAATCCAGCGGCCTACGCGGCCATACAGCAGGGCGCTCTCGGTGTGGCCCGTAACTTCAACCCGAACACCCCTGCGCAGACCCGCAACCCGCTTGCTGCGCTGACAGACCTTCAGTTCCTGCCGCCCTTCCTCGCGTTCCCGAACGCTGTGGAAGATGGCCAGACGAGCGACAGCGACACGACCTACACGCTGCGTCTTGCCTATGACGTGAGCGACAACTTCAACGTCTACGGCTCGTATGCGACCGGCTTCAAGGCAACGTCCTGGAACCTGTCGCGCGACTCGCGGCCCTTCGGTACCGATTTCGTGGCCGGAAGCCAGCGAGTCGTTGACCCGGTCACCGGACAAGTTTTCGCGGCGCCTGCGTCCCCGATCACGAACGCCGGTCTTGGGGTAACGAACTTGACCTCGGGCACTCGCTACGCCGGTCCGGAAACGGCTGAAGTGTTCGAAATCGGCCTCAAAGCGGCATTCGATACCTTCGCCTTCAACGTGGCACTCTTTGATCAATCGATCGAAGGCTTCCAGTCCAACGTCTTTACCGGCGTCGGTTTCTCGCTGGCCAATGCCGGCAAGCAGTCGACCCAGGGCCTCGAAGTCGATGCGACGTGGAACGCGACCGAGAACCTGATGCTGACCTTCGCCGGTACGTTCCAGGATCCGGTATATGACAGCTTCACCGGCTCCACGACCGGCGACATTTCGGGCACGACCCCTTCGGGGATCCCGGAGACGGCCACATCGACCTCGGCGACCTACAGCTTCGACGTGAAGAACCTCGCCGCCTTCGTTAGGGCCGACTGGCAGTACGAAAGCCCCGTGGCTTACTTCGATGCGGTTGGCACCGGCTTCACCGGCACCGACAACAATGCCCTGCTCGGCTACGAGAAGGAAATCAGCACGATCAATGCTTCGGCAGGTTTCACGACCGAAGGCGGACTAGGTGTGACCTTCTGGGGTCGTAACATCTTTGACGACCAGTACATCACGACGGCGTTCCCGGGCGTCGCCCAAGCCGGTACCCTGTCGGGCTATCCCAGCGCGCCGCCGGCCTACGGCGTGACGGTCCGCAAGTCGTTCTAAGCGGCTTGAACTTCAATTGAGGGAGGCCCCGCTGGCAACGGCGGGGCCTCTTTCGTTTCAGGGCTTGTAGGTGGCGCGCAGGGCCGCCGCTGCCAGCAGCAGGCTTATCGCCTCGAACGCGATGAAAACGGCGAAGGACGGTGTTGGCGGCGGCCCGAGGAGCAGGGCCGCGGCGCGGGCGAAGACATAGCCGGCCATGTAGACCACCAGGAACCACAGGGCGGGCTGCCTGAGGGCCGCGCGCAGGGCGCCGGCGCCGCACAGCAGGCCAGCCGCGAGGCTGACGCCGCCATAGATGCCCCGGAGCTCGTAGGCGCCATTGGGGCCGCCTACCTCGACACCCAGGCCGGCCGCCATGCCGAGGGGGTTGAGAAAGGAATAGAGCCCGAAGGCGACGAACATCAGCGCCATCAGCGCGAGGAAGATGCGGATCAACATGCCCCAAGAGCTAGCACCGTCCGGAGAGGAGGCAATGGCGGCTGAAAGGTGTGCGCCCGCGCGTATCACCTATATATGGAGGGCAGATGGCGCGGCAGCGCCCTACCCGGAGCCGACATGACATCGCCGACCCGCCAGCCGCCCATCATCAACGCCCCCTGGCCCGTAGCGGGATTCGCCCTTGTTCTGGTGGCGGCGCACCTTGTGATCAGCCTGCTGCCGACGCGGCTTCAGAATGCGGTCTTCTACTTTGGAGCCTTGTTTCCAGAGCGTTTCTGGTCTTCGTCTGAGGCGCCCTCCCTGGCCGGTTTGCCGCCTTATGCAAACGGATTCGAGGCCTTCCTGCCGATGGTCGCAAGCGCCTTCATCCACGCGGACTGGATGCATGTGATCCTCAATGCGGCGTTTCTGGTCGCGCTCGCCAAGCCCTTGCTGGAGCTGATGCGCGGCGGCTGGCCCGCGCGTGAGCCGGCTGCCTCGATGCTTTTGCTGGCCCTTTTCCTCTTCGCGCAGGTCGCGAGCAGCCTTACTTTCCTGGTGGGGAGCTTTCCCGATGGCGGGCCGGCGGTCGGCGCGTCCGGTGGAATCAGCGGGCTTCTGGCTTCGGTCCTGCTGATAAGGGAAGGGCCGGGAAGGTGGCTCCTGAGCCAGCGATTCCTAGTCGCCAGTTCCCTGTTTGTGGTCGCCAACGCCGTGTTTGCCTTCATCGGACCAAGCCTCCTGGGCGCCAATATCGCCTGGCAGGCGCATGTCGGTGGCTATGTCGGGGGCGCGCTGTTCATGCGGATGGTGCTGTGGCGCATGCAGATGCGGCGCGCCTAGAGCCGGGTGCGATCTGATGGAATCAGATCGCCGGCTCTAGTTGCTTGTTTTGTCGCGGTGTCTTCCGCTCAACCGGTGCCCACTTGAGCGGACATCGCTCTAACGGTCTGAAGCGAATTCAGAACCCGGTCGATTCGGGGGCAGGGGTGTGTTATCCTGCCGCAGGCACTAAGACTCAAAGAGCAATCGTGCCGATGGGACGGGAGACCCGGTTGATGATTGTCGAGCAGATCCTGAATGACAAAGGCCACGTCGTGGTGACCCTGCGGGCCGACCACACCTTGAAAGAGGCGGCCCAGCTGCTGGACGACAAGAAGATCGGCGCCGTCGTGGCGCTCGGGCCGGATGACAAGATCATCGGCGTGCTTTCGGAACGCGATATCGTACGCCAGGTGGCCCGGCATGGCGCCGAAGCGCTGGACATGCCGGTGAGCGGGGCGATGACGCGCTCGGTTGTCACGGTGCATGCGGCCACGCCCATAGACGAGGCCCTGCAGACCATGACGGACCGCCGGATCCGCCACCTCCCGGTCGTCCACAATGACCGCCTGACCGGCGTTATCTCGATCGGCGACCTGGTGAAGTGGAAGATCGCCGAGGCCGAGTCCGAGGCCAATGCGATGAAGTCTTATCTCTCCGCGCAGTTCTGACCCGACACAGAAATATCACTGAACCTGTGCAATTCGGTGTTTTAGGGCTTGCGGCCTTCGAAGCACCCGAGTATCCCGCGCACTTCGCTGAGCCGGCCCCTTGGGCGGGCAACGCGGAAGACCCTCAAATGGTCGCCTCTTGGAAGAAAAGGGCTTGCCCTTTCCCCCGAACAGCGGCTATATGTGCGGTTCCTCTGAACGCCTGAATTTTTGGGCCGAGACAATCGGTTTAAGAGTTCTGTTCGCTCTAAAAACGGCAGGCTTTGTGGTTAATCCACTGAACTGCAGAAGAGCGCAAAAAGGGTGTTGACGGGAAAAAGACCGGCTGTATAAGCCGCCACTTCGCCGGAACCTGAGGGCTCCGGCAACAATCTTCGGAAGCCCCGGTTTCCAGCTGTTTGACATCGTAAGAGATAGGAAGAGAAACGCAGGCGGCGTGACGGCTTGCGGACATCGCGAGATGTCCAAAACGATCACGACGGATGTGTTTCTTTAGAGAATTCTTTTATCCATCGGCCGGGTTTCGACCCGGTCTTTGCTAAAAGGGTTTCTCGTCAAAGAACGCAATACTTATGCTTTAGAGCAAATAGTAGCCGTCCATATTCCATTGGACGGATCGTCAGATCAACACTCAACTTGAGAGTTTGATTCTGGCTCAGAACGAACGCTGGCGGCAGGCCTAACACATGCAAGTCGAACGATACAGTGGCAGACGGGTGAGTAACGCGTGGGAACGTACCTTTCACTACGGAATAGCTCCGGGAAACTGGTGGTAATACCGTATACGCCCTCAGGGGGAAAGATTTATCGGTGAAAGATCGGCCCGCGTTGGATTAGCTAGTTGGTGAGGTAATGGCTCACAAAGGCGACGATCCATAGCTGGTCTGAGAGGATGATCAGCCACATTGGGACTGAGACACGGCCCAAACTCCTACGGGAGGCAGCAGTGGGGAATCTTGCACAATGGGCGAAAGCCTGATGCAGCCATGCCGCGTGAATGATGAAGGCCTTAGGGTTGTAAAATTCTTTCGTCAGGGATGATAATGACCGTACCTGAAGAAGAAGCCCCGGCTAACTTCGTGCCAGCAGCCGCGGTAATACGAAGGGGGCTAGCGTTG